>DAITBB010000014.1:14247-58830 GCA_036823975.1 Hyphomicrobium sp. | reverse complement strand
AGCTGGCGGCTCATAACCGCCTGGTTCCAGGTTCGAGTCCTGGCGGGCCCACCATTTTAAGCTCACGCGCCGATGGGCGCTCCGCAGGGGCGGCGCTCGCGCCGGGTCGCGTGGCTCCCGGGCCCTCCGGGCCGGTAGTGCGCCACGCTTGAGTCGTTCCTATCCCCGTGCGCCATTTTTGATCTTATCACTGATCAAAACATGGGCCGCAGGGCAGAAACCTCACCCGGCCAAGTGCCGCACCCAGCCAGCGGGCGCTCCAATCCTCAGTCGGATGTTTATCTGCCACCGCTGCATCCTGCGATTGTGCTGAGGCCCGTGACATTGCACGGGGATCTCTGGCTGCATGCGGGGCAGGCCATCGCAGGTCGCGTACCCCTCCGCGCCCTCTAAACTCGCGTGAAGCCGCCGATCGCGAACCCTTTCATCGCCTTAGCTGCCGGCCACAACGCCTGTTTCGCACGCCGCCCGACTCGCGCATGCTGCGCGCCGTTCCAACAGACGACTGCAACGTCATCGTGTGTCCGCCGACCGATGATCCGTGTGCTGGCGCCGAGCATAAGATTCGGGGCTTGCGCGCGAAGGGCTTGCCAAGGTTCCGTGCCGTGACATTCCGTCTCAACAAAGACCCTTTAAGGGTTTTGGGAACTCAATTATCTGACAAAGGGTTTAGGGGCAGAGGGTCCCACATCCGTTCAATCCAGCCGAGATCGGTCCAGTGAAAACGCAAGCCGTGTTTGATGTCACGCCGTTGGAAGTGCCCGAAACCGACGGCACCGTCAGCACGCGCTGGTATGCGATGGGTGACAATCGGCGGGAGGCCTTCGCGCTGCGCCACCGCGGCTACGTGGACGCCAAGCTGATCGAGCCGTCTCCGTTCGGCATCTACTCGGATGCGTACGACGAGCTTCCGACGACGCTTCTGGCCGGTCTCTTCCGGCGCGGGGCCTGCATCGCCACGCTGCGGCTGAGCATCCACACGCCCGGCAGCACGGCGCCGACACTTCCCTGCGAGAAGGTCTATCCCGAGGTGCAGGCGGTGAAGGAGAGGGCCCAGGGTCCTGTCGTGGAGCTGTCGCGCCTTTCGATCGATCCCGACATCGACGTGACCCGCTATCGCGCCCGTCTTTATGCGGCGGTCCTCCGCGCGGGGATTTCGGCGTGCATGGCCCTCGACGCGCGCCACCTCCTCGTCGCCACGCAGACGAAGTGGCAGTCCGTCTATCAGCACCTCATGGGCTTCAAGGCGTTGGGTCCGCCGCAGTTCTATCCGCCCGGCGACGTCCCGGTGGTGCTGCTCGGCCGCGATCTCGACGCCGATCTCCGGCGGCGGCTGACACGGAACATGTTCTTCAAGATCGACGAGTCCGAGATCGAAGAGCTGCGCGCGCTTCTGCCGACGCTGATCGACACGAGAGCGGCGAGCACGGCCGCCTGACCTGACCCCCACACCTGTTGACAGCACGGGCGGCCGCACCACGCCGCGGAGCATCGGCGGCTGGCGGTAAACACCCGACAACGCGCTCACAAGCGTAGAGCCTCTCCCGCGCCGACGCTGTCGGATCGGGAGAGGCTCTTTTTACGATGAGCCAGCTTCTGCGGAATCGGGACGGGCTTTAGAAACCGTAGCCGTAGGCCGAGCTGTTGTAGAGGCCGCGAGGGACGTAGCCGCGCCGCTGAGCGTAGACTCGCGGCTGGCGCGGGGCATAGGCGTAGCCCTGCTGCCGGTCGGTCCGCTGCGCGTAGGCACTCGGCGGCAGATAGCGCTGGGCCGTGCCGCGGCGCAGACGCCGAACGTTGTCCCGGCCCGCCACGCGCGGAGACCCGTAGCTGGGTTTGCCATGCACGACGATCCGCGTCCGCTCCTTGCCGTGACGGCTCACCAGAGCGAACAGCACAGCGGCATTCTTCGGCGCAAGCCGCACGCACCCGTGCGAGGCCGGGCGCCCGAGCGAGCGGATGGCATAGCTGCCGTGGATCGCGACGCCTTTGTGAAAGAAGATCGCATGCGGCATGGGCGCGTTGTCGTACTGGCGCGAGTACCACATCTTGGCCATCCAGGTCGGGCTGTAGGTTCCCGTCGGCGTCCGATAGCCGTAGGCCGCCGAGGAGATCGCCCACGTGTGGCGACGCGCGCCGTTCTCCGAGACCGTCAGCGATTGACGGGTGAGGTCGATGGAGATCGACAGCGTCGGCGGAGGCGGCGGTGCGGGCACGACTTCCGGCGCCGGGCCGGCCTCCGTCCCGTCGACCGAAACGTCCGTCTCGACCGCCGCCGCGCGCGGGAGCACGGCGGCCGTCTCCCGTGCCGCGGGCACGATCTCGAGCTCGGGAAGGGCGGCCGCATCCGCCGCCCCCTTGTTGATGATCGTCACGGTCGGCGTCTCGCCGGCGCTTGCCGCTTTCCCGGTCTCGGCGAAAGCCGGGGTCGAGACGACCGCAAGAAGGCCCAGCGCGGCCCACAGAGACACTCTCATCACCTCACTCCAACACCTTGAGCGGACACCTCATTTGTCCGCGATCCTGCCATTGTAACGCGATTGAAGGCCCCCTTCGCGGCGAGGGGGAAAAGATGGCTAACGCCCGATGGAAATCCGCGTGCGCGCGGCGCCGTAGCTGCGCACGAGCGAATAGAATTGCCGGGCGTGGCTGGGCGCGAGGCGGATGCAGCCGTGCGAAGCCGGCCGTCCGAGGCGGCCCGTTTCGGCGGTCGAATGGATGGCATAGCCGCCACTGTAGAACACGGCGTAGTGCATCGGCGCATTGTTGTACTTACGCGAATACCAGTAGCGCTCGAGCCTCTGCGGGCGGAACGTGCCGGAGGGCGTCGCGTAAGAGCCGCGGCCGGTCGAGACCGGCCAGCTCGCGTAATAGGTCCCATGCACATAGACGTGCATGGTCTGCGTGCTCTTGCTGATACGGGCCTGAACGCTGGCGGAGGCGCCCGAAGGCGCAATCAATGAGGCGATCGCGAGCGCGATCGCAAAAAACATGGGGCGCATGGTCTCTTCAAACTCCGAACAAAACAAAGAGGCCCGACGGTGGGCGCCAGCCGAGACTTAAGCACAATTCTGTTAGAAGTTAGTTGCCCATGCGCGGCGTGACGTCCGGGGTCCGCAAAACCACCCACATGGTAAACGCCGCGGTCATGTCCGCGGAGCCGCGCTGAGGCTCGCGATCACAGGGCGGGGCTCACCCCCGCGCCCAATCGCGCATCCGGTCGACCGATCAGTTGAAGAGAAGGTCGAACAGCGTCTTCGACTTCTTTTTCTTCACCGGCACACGTTTGGAGGGGCCCTGAGAGTAAGGCGCGGCGCCCATCGGAGAATCCCACGGCGCCCAGGCCTCGCCCACCTGCGTCGGGCTCGAATAGCGCCGACCGCCCGATGTCGCGACCGAGCCAGGCCCGGCCGTCTCCGGTCGCCCGACGCGCAGCTCGAACTCGTCGATCACGCCGTCCGCCGTCGCCACCGTCACCTTGTTCTCGTCCCACGTCCAGGTGGCGGTCTTCTCGCCTTGCCGATGCGGCTCGATCGCGATCACGAGCCCCAGGTCCAGATCGACGACGGCAACCTGCTCGAGATCCTCCTCGCCCCGCTTGGTCACGAGCGCCCCCGAATAGAAGCGCAAGAGACCGAGGCCGCGGTACGGCGCCTTCTTCACCTCCCAGTCCAGCAGCTTGGGCTCGCCCGCCCCCATCATCTCGAGAGGAACGGACAGGCGCGGATACTGGTCGTTGAGTGCCAGATAGCGCTCGCCACGCGCGACCACGCGCCAGCCGTCGAGGCCGGCCTCCGCCAGGACCTTGTCGTCGGTGCGCGCCGGCTTGCCGCCGAGACGCTGCAGGGCCTCCGCCGCATCGCGATAGCCGGGCTTCAGTGTCTGGGCCGTCCGGAGGTCGCCGATCGCCTCGTCAGTCAGCCCTTGGGCTTCCGAGAGCACGGCTCGCACCCAATAGACCTCCGCCGTCTCGGGATTGAGCTTGTGCGCCACCTCGATGTCGCGCAGCGCCACGTCGCGCTGGTCGTTCTGCTTGTAGGCATAAGCCCGGTAAGCGAACGCCAGCCCCGAGCGCGGATCGAGATCGATCGCCTTGTTGAGATCGCCGAACGCCTCGTCGTTGGCGCCGACGAGCGCATAGGCATAGCCGCGCTCGGCGAAGGCCGTTGCGCTCTTCGGATCGACCTCCGTCGCCTTGGTGAAATCCTTGATGGCGGAGGCCGTGTTGCGCACGGCGAGATAGGCCTTGCCGCGCAGGATGTAGCTCTCGGGCTGATGGACATCGAACGCAATCGCGCGCGAGAGATCCTCGATCGCCTCGTCGTAGTGCTCGACCTCGAGCTTGGCTTCCGCCCGGTTGCGGTAGCCCGCCGCGAAGCGCGCATCCGCCTTCACCGAGCGCGAGAAGTCGCGGATCGCCGCGTGCGGCCGGTGCAGCGAAAGATGCACGCGCCCGCGCCCGCTCAACGGCGCAGGGCCCATCGGCATCAGCTCGATCGCTTTGGTGTAGTCGGCAATGGCCTCGTCGCGCTCGCCGAGCTGGACGTAGGCGCCCGCGCGATTGTTGTAAGCGGCGGCATAGCCGGGCGCGAGCACGATCGAGCGGTCGAAGTCCTTGACCGCCTCCCTGGCGAGCCCGAGCGACAGAAGCAGGTTGCCGCGATTGTTGTAGACGGCGGCGAACTCAGGAAAGAGCTGCACCGCGAGATTGAAATCCTCGAAGGCCTGACGCGTGCGGCCGAGCTTGATGTTGGCGACGCCGCGGTCGTTGAGGATCGCCGCACGCCGATCGTTCGGGAGAGAGGTGTCCTTGAGCGCCTCGGTGTAGTTGAGCGCCGCCTGCTCGATCTCGCCGCGCACGAGCGCACTTGCCGCCTGCTCGGCCGGGCGCGCAGTCTGCTCGGGCGCGGCCAACGCCGTCCCTCCCCCGCCGGCCGGAAGCACGGCAACAGCCATCACGGCGCCAATGACGGAGCGCAAACGGATCATTCAACCTCTCGGCCACGTCGAGCACCGCCCATGCTAAACTGCCGGGGCGCACGAATCTCGTTCCGATTTCAAGTCTTAGACCAATTCAAGTCTTAGACCAAAAAGTGGCAGATTGTGGCTGAGACGCGTTACGAGGCGAGGACGACCGAGAGAGCGACGGAGCGAAGTGACGACAGACCCGCAGCCCTCGCCCGGCGCAGACAGCAGGACGGCACGATGAACCTCTGGCTTCGACTGGTGTGGCTTCTCCTCACGTCCCTGTTCCGTCCGCGGCTGGCACTTCCCGGAGACCGCTCGGCGCTCACACTGCGGGTGCTGCCCAACGATCTCGACCTCAGCCTGCACATGAACAACGGACGCTACCTCACCGTCATGGACCTCGGCCGCATCGACCTCCTTCTCCGCAGCGGCCTCGCGCGGGAGGTCTGGCGGCACGGCTGGACGCCGGTCGCCAACGCGGCCGTCATCCGCTTCCGCCGCGAGCTGCGCCTCTTCGAGCGCTACCGCCTCGAGACGCAGATCCTGACGTGGTCCGAGCAGGCGGTCGTGATGGCACAGACGTTCGTGTTCGCCGGCGGCGACCGCGAGGGCCAGATCGCCGCCCGCGCCCTCATCAAGGGCGCCATCTACGACCGCAAGGCCAGCCGCTACGTGCCCATCTCCGAGCTCATGGCGACGATCAACACCGTCGCCGAAAGCCCGGCCGCGACCGAGGAGGTCGAAGCCTTTTTCGCCGCGGACCGCTCGCTCCGCGATGCGAGTCGCGATGAGCGCCCCGAGAGCCCGTCGTAAGGACGACGCTCTCGCGGCGTCCTACACGCGCAGCACAGAGGCCAGCACCGGCGGCAGCGCATCCGGCAGGTCCTCGGAGATCAGTCCCGGGCCGAAGCTGGCCGCCGCCGCCCCATGCAGCCATGCCGCCGCGCACGTCGCCTCGAACGTCCGCATGCCCTGCGCGAGCAGGCCCCCGGCGAGGCCGGCCAGCACGTCGCCCGCGCCCGCCGTTGCCAGCCAGGGCGGCGCGTTGCCGTTGATGGCAGCGCGCCCCGCCGCGTCCGCGATGACGGTATCGGCCCCCTTGAGCAGCACCACCGCGCCGCTCTCGGCCGCGCCGCGCCGGGCCCGGTCGAGCCGCGTGCCGGCGCTATCGCCGAAGAGGCGCCCGAACTCGCCGTCATGCGGCGTCAACACGACGGGACGCCCCTCACGCGCGGCGATCGCGCGTTGCAGGCGCGGCAGCGCGCCCGCGAACGACGTCAGCGCATCGGCATCGAGCACGACGCTCGCCTCCGACCGCAACGCCGCCTCGACGAGCCGGCACGTGGCCTCGCCGACGCCGAGGCCCGGGCCCATCACCACGGCATTCTTGCGCGTATCCGCGAGCAGCGCGCTCAAGCCTTCCGCCGCTTCGAACGGCTGCACCATCACGGCCGTAACGTGGGAGGCGTTGACAGTTACAGCCTCGAGCGGGCTCGCCAGCGTGACGAGGCCCGCGCCGACGCGCAGGGCGCCCCGCGCCGCCAGCCGCGCCGCGCCGGTGGCGTGCGCCGGGCCCGAGACGACCACCGCATGGCCGCGCGCATACTTGTGCCCCTCGGCCGTGAGCCTCGGCAGCGCCGCGCCCCACAGATCGGGGCCGTTTGCAAAGGTCCGCACCGGGATGTCGCGCAGCACGTCCGCCGGGATGCCGATGTCGGCCACGCGCGTGCGCCCGCACAGCTCCCGGCCCGGCAGCAGCAGATGCCCGGGCTTGAGGCGGAAGAACGTCACCGTCTCGGTCGCGCGCAGCACGGGGCCGTTGGCGAGGCCCGTCGCGCCGTCGAGCCCGCTCGGCACATCGACCGCCAGCACCGGCGTCCGGTGCGCCGCGACGGTCGCGATCACCTCGGCGGCAATACCGTCGATCGGGCGCGAGAGTCCGGCGCCGTACATGGCATCGATCACGAGATGCAGGCTTTCGAGCTGAAACGGATCGAACGGCCGCACCGGTCCGTCGAAACGCCGCGCCATGGCCGCGGCATCGCCCGTGAGCGCGGCCTTCTCGCCGAGCAGGAACAGGCGCACGTCATAGCTCGCCCGCTTGAGGTGGCGCGCAGCGACGAAACCGTCGCCGCCGTTGTTGCCGGGCCCGCACAGCACTGCGACGCGCGCACCGGGCGCAACGAGGCGGCGCGCCGCCTCTGAGACCGCCAGCCCCGCCGCCTCCATCAGCGCGAGGCTCGCCACACCGCGCGCCGTCGCCAGCCGGTCGGCCACCGCCATCTCGCGCGGCGTCAGCAGCTCGGGTCCGCCCGACTGCCCTTTCGTCTCGGTCGTCAACGTCGTCTCCCTCGGTGGATGGCTTGGGCCAGCCCAGGCTGTGAACGCAGGATGGATGAGCCAAAGCCTAGCGATCCCGCCCTGTAATGGCCACGCCTCGCGCGCAGGCCGAGCACACCCTCATTGCCTAAATTTTGCGCATGTTGGTCTTTTTTTATGCGGAAAGCGCGCCCGAAACTGCCCATCCGAGCAGCAGATCGTCTCTAAGAGCTTGAGGTCACGCCGTTTCATCCCTCCGTGCCGAGTTGGCACAACCCCTGCAATCCTTTCGCGGGTCCGGCACATCGTGTGCGCGTGCGGACGAGCGGAGGATACGGGCGCATGAAGAAAATCGAGGCCATTATCAAGCCCTTCAAGCTCGACGAGGTGAAGGAGGCGCTGCAGGAGATCGGCCTGCAAGGCATCACCGTCATCGAGGCGAAAGGGTTCGGCCGCCAGAAGGGGCATACCGAGCTTTACCGCGGCGCGGAGTACGTCGTGGATTTCCTGCCCAAGGTGAAGATCGAGGTCGTGCTCAGCGACGACATGGTTGCCAAGGCCGTCGAGGCCATTCAGAAGGCTGCCAAGACCGGACGGATCGGCGACGGCAAGATCTTCATCTCCACGATCGAGGACGCCATCCGCATCCGCACGGGCGAATCCGGACCGGACGCGATTTGATCCCGCCTCGCCCTCTCACGCGACATCTCATCCAAGGGGAAGTTTTATGAAAACGGTCAATGACGTCCTGAAGTTGGTCAAGGACAAGGACGTGAAGTTCGTCGATCTCCGCTTCACGGACACCAAGGGCAAGATGCAGCACGTCACCGCCGACGTCTCCTGCGTCGACGAGTCGATGTTCGAGGGCTACGCCTTCGACGGCTCGTCCATCGCCGGCTGGAAGGGCATCGAGTCCTCCGACATGCTGCTGAAGCCCGACCCGGCTTCGGCCCACATCGATCCCTTCTTCGCGCAGACGACGCTCGCCATCTTCTGCGACGTCATCGAGCCGATGACCGGTCAGCCTTACGAGCGTGATCCGCGCTCGATCGCCAGGAAGGCCGAGACCTACATGGCCTCGCTCGGCATCGGCGACCGCGTGTACTTCGGCCCCGAGGCCGAGTTCTTCATCTTCGACGACGTGAAGTTCACGACGGACGTCTACGCCGTCGGCTTCAAGGTCGACAGCTCGGAGCTCCCCTCGAACACGAACACCGAATACGAGATGGGCAACCTCGGCCATCGTCCGCGCATCAAGGGCGGCTACTTCCCGGTTCCGCCGATCGACAGTTGCCAGGACATCCGCTCCGAGATGCTGTCGGTTCTGAGCGAGATGGGCGTTGCCGTCGAGAAGCATCACCACGAGGTGGCGGCTGCCCAGCATGAGCTCGGCGTCAAGTTCGGCCCGATGATCACGATGGCCGACCACATGCAGATCTACAAGTACGTGGTCCACCAGGTCTCGCAGGCCTACGGCAAGACGGCGACCTTCATGCCGAAGCCGATCTTCGGCGACAACGGCTCGGGCATGCACGTCCATCAGTCGATCTGGAAGGGCGACGAGCCGATGTTCGCCGGCAACAAGTACGCCGACCTCTCGGACATGTGCCTCTACTACATCGGCGGCATCCTGAAGCACGCGAAGGCGATCAACGCCTTCACGAACCCGCTCACCAACTCCTACAAGCGCCTGGTGCCCGGCTACGAGGCTCCCGTCCTGCTCGCCTACTCGGCGCGCAACCGCTCGGCCTCCTGCCGCATCCCGGTCGTCACGAGCCCGAAGGCGAAGCGCATCGAGGTCCGCTTCCCGGATCCGGGTGCCAACCCGTACCTTGCGTTCGCAGCCCTCCTCATGGCCGGCCTGGACGGCATCCAGAACCGGATCCATCCGGGCGATCCGATGGACAAGAACCTCTACGATCTGCCGCCCGCCGAGCTGGCCCAGATCCCGACCGTCGCGGGCAGCCTGCGCGAGGCGCTGGCCGCTCTCGACAAGGATCGCGCCTTCCTGAAGGCCGGCGGCGTGATGACCGACGACATGATCGATGCTTACATCGAGCTGCGCATGAGCGAGAACATGCGCTACGAGATGACGCCGCACCCCGTCGAGTACGACATGTACTACTCGGTCTGAGGTCGAGACAGGATCGGATGGCGCGCCGGAGACCCTTTCGGAGCGCCCTCCCCGAGACGAAAGAGGCCCGGCAACAATGCC
The DNA here is from genome assembly GCA_036823975.1 of Hyphomicrobium sp. Lineage (GTDB taxonomy): Bacteria > Pseudomonadota > Alphaproteobacteria > Rhizobiales > Hyphomicrobiaceae > Hyphomicrobium_C. The sequence continues at coordinate 49,328 of DAITBB010000014.1, read as the reverse complement.
GGGCCTTTTCCATGTCCGCAGTCGACCAGATCAGTAGAAGATCAGCACGCCCACGAGGATCCCGGCGATCACGATGCGATAGAAGTTGCGCTCGTTGCGGATCATCCAGACGACGACCCGGCGCGGCAGCTCCGACCACGCGACGCGCGACAGCGCCGACAGCACGATGCCCATCATCATGCCGATGGTCAGCGAGCCGAGGTGAATGCCGCCGCTTTCGCCCAGCGGCAGGATGCCGAGCGCCGCCTCCACCGTGAGCGTCTCGCCGGATCCCGAGCCGACAACGGTGAGCACGCCGGCCGCCAGAAAGCCGAACGCCAGCAGAGAGAGAAAGCCGATCGCCGTTCTCATGGCGCCTCGCAAGGCAGAACGCGTCCTCGAGCGGGTCGGACGCGTACGGATAAATGAATGGGCCGCCAGACGATGCGGGCGGTCATAAAATGCGTGAATAAGTCTACCGGCGCCGCGTCAACGGAGGGTTAACCAAGGCGCCGCGAGCCGAAGCCGACGACCGACTGGGACGCGCCCCTCCGGACGGTCCTCGCGCCGCCACGATTGCGTGAGAGGGAGCGCGCATGCCGCTTCGACATCCCAGCCTCCTGGTCCCCCGTCCCGTTCTTGCCTTCGCTCTCGCCGCGATCGCCCTCGCCTCGGTCATCGTCGCCGCACCGGCCGAGGCACGCGCGCCCTACGGCTGGCTCGCCGCGGACGCAATACCCGCCGCGACTCTCGCCGAGAGCATCGCTCCGCCCGCGGGCTTCACCCGCACGACAGAGCCGGCAGGGAGCTTCGCGGCCTGGTTGCGCGGCCTGCCAATGCGGGCCGCGGGAACCCCCGTGCTCCTTCACACCGGCAAGCCGAAGTGGCGCCAGGACGTGCATGCGGCCGTGATCGACATCGACGTCGGCGCGCGCGATCTCCAGCAATGCGCGGACGCCATCATGCGGCTGCGCGCCGAGTGGCTCTACAGCCAGCGCCGCGAGCGCGAGATCGCCTTCAACGATACGGACGGCAAGCGCCGGCGCTTCTCCGCCAGCAAGCGCCAGGACCGCGCCGGCTTGAGCAAGTACATGACGCTGGTGTTCGCCTACGCGGGCACCTACTCGCTCGAGCGCGAGCTGAAACCCGTGCCGCCCAAGGACATCGCCATCGGCGACGTGTTCATCAAAGGCGGCTTCCCGGGCCATGCCGTGCTGGTGGCCGACATGGCGCAGGATCCGGCCACGGGCGAGAAGCGCGTCCTGCTCGTGCAGAGCTACATGCCCGCCCAGGACATGCACGTGCTGAAGAACCCGGCCTCCGCCGACGGCTCGCCCTGGTATGCGATCCCGCCGTCCGGCGCCCGTCTCGTGACGCCGGAGTGGACATTCGAGCGCAGCATGCTGCGCCGCTGGCCGTAAGGCATGAGGACAATCACGCGCGACGCGGCAAGGAGGACGAGGTGCGCCCCTCCGCGCGTCAGCGCCGCGAGAGTCGGATGAGAGCCGAGCCCTTCGTGCTGGTCAGCCGTACGACCTGGCTGCGGCCCGAGACCGAGATCTGAATGCGGCCCGACGTATCATACTCGGGGTTGTAGAACGTCCCGCGGTAGCTGTTGCCCGACCCGCGCACGAAGGCCGTCTGCGAGACCGAGCCGGACGACGTGGCGCACGTCGCGCTGACGTCGTAGGCGGAGCGGCCGCTGGGGCTGAAGGTGGCGCGGCAATGGGCGTGCTCGCTCGCCCCCGAGCTGAACTTGACGGTGCCGGCGCCCCTCCACGACCCCGCAAGGTCGGCCGCACCCGCTGCCGGCATCGCCATGCCGGCGAGACCGAGCGAAAGACACAGGCTCCAAAAAGCTTTGCGCATCTGACTTCCTTTCAGTCTTCTCGTCTGCGGGTCCGGCACGGCAAGGCGCCCGCCTGGACACGTGTCATCATAATTCGGAATGTGAGTCGTCTCGCGCAAGTTTGGTTCAATTATTTTTTTGCTCACAGGCGCCCTTGCACATCCCGTGCGGCGCGCACGGCCTCCGGAAAAAGGCGGCGGAGCTCAGCGAGATCGTCGGGGCGGCCGCACGAGATCCGGATGCAGCGGTCGAGCGGCGCAACGGCCGGCTTGCGGACGAAAACATCGCGCGCGAGAAGGGCTTCGAGCACGGCGGTCGCAAACGCGCCGTCGCCGCCGCAGTCGATCGTGACGAAGTTCGCGCCCGACGGCAGCGGCGTCATGCCGCTCTCCCGCGCGATCGCCGCAATCGTCTCCCGCGCAGCCGCGATCTCCGCAACGACGCGGGCGAGATACGCCTGGTCCTCGATCGCGGCACAGGCACCGATCTGCCCGATGCGGTTGATGCCGTAGTGGTTCCGGACCTTGTCGAACGGGCCGATGAGGTCTTCGTGACCCAGCGCATAGCCGATCCGCGCGCCTGCGAGCCCGTAGGCTTTCGAGAACGTCCTGAGCCTCAGGACCTGCGGGTTGCGCACATCGATGGCCGGGACGGCGCTCGGCGGGGCGGTGTCGCAATAGGCCTCGTCGAGCAGCAGCAGCAAATTGTCCGGCAGCGCCGCGATCAGGCGGTCGAGCGCATCGGCCGGCCACCAGGAGCCCATCGGGTTATCGGGATTGGAGACGTAGAGCACGCTCGCCCGCTCGGCGACGGCGGCGGCGAGCAAGGCGTCGAGATCCTCCCTGTCGTTGCGGAACGGAACCTTGACGAGCCGCGCGCCCTGCGCCGCCACGTGAAAGTTGAACGTCGGATACGCACCGTCCGAGGTGACGACCGCCGCGCCCGGCTCCGCGGCGATCTTGACCGCGAGCCCGAGCAGGCCGTCGATGCCCTCGCCGACCACGACGTGCTCCGCCCCCACGCCATGATGGCGGGCGATGGCGGCGATGAGATCGTGGTTCTCGGGATCCGAATATTTCCACGTCTCGCCCACCGCCTCCGCCATGGCGTGGAGCGCGCGCGGGCTCGGCCCGAACACGCTCTCGTTGGCGCCGAGGCGCAGCTTGAACGGACGTCCGCGCGCCCGCTCCTGCGCTTCCGGGCCGACGAAGGGCACGAGCTTCGGCAGGTCTCGGACGATGCGCGTCAGGGGCGGCCGTTTCATGAGAGGATCCGATGCGTTGCGGGAGCAGAAAGACGATCAGATGAGACCCAGCTCGAGAAGCGCGCGGCGCATCTCCGGCGAGAGAGCGCTTTCGCCGCGGGCCTCCCGGCCCAGGTCGCGCGGAGCATCGTCGCCGGGAAGATAGCGCCAGCCCTGGAACGCCCGGCGCGGCACGGGACGCACGGGGACGAGCGCCGCATCGAGCACGAAGTGACAGCAGGGCGAGCCGTCCTCCTTCAACCCGTCCTCGAAGCCGAGCAGGCGCTGGCGCACCTGGATGACGCCTTTGATGACCCAGTAGAGCGAGCCGCCGTCCAGCAGCTCAGCTTGCCGCTTCGGCGTCTGCAGCGTGGCATGAACGATGCGCGGCGGCTTGCCGGACGCCGTCTTGCGCCCGAAGCGCTCGGCCTGCCATGCGGCCAGCTCCTCGATGCTCGCGACGCCGACGCAGAGCTTGACGATGTGAAGTGCCATGGATGCCCTGCCACCCCGGCTCACTCTGCGACGCAGAAGCCCGTGTGCTGACTGAACACCGGCTGGCCGAGAAGACCGAAATGCCGCGAATGAACGGCCGGATACCGTCCGGTCGCGGCATCCTTATCATAGACCGTGGTGAGGTTGAGGAACCCCTCGTTCACAACCTCCAGGAAATGGTTGGCATTGATGGCGCGCACCACGTTGAGCTTGCCGCCCTGCCCTTCGACACCCAGACTCAAACTGGCCGTCTGAGCCTCGAGATCGATCGCATCGATGCTGAATTTCAAGGGATTGGGCGCTTTCGACGCGAACGCGCCGGCCTCGTAGGTCCAGGACGTGCCCGCGGTGAACTCGCAAGCGAGGCTCTTGGGCAGCTCCTCGTCCGCGCTGACGCCCGTCCCCGTCATCGCCACAAAAGCAGCAAAGAAAGCGCTCAGCCCGAAAGCGCGCGCACACCGAAGCCTCGTTCCCGATCGCATATGACAGCCTCTGAACCCCTGGCAGCCCCGGAAGAAGCGGCCCCACGCCTCACGGCGTAGCCCGGTCGGACGACCCCGGTCAACATCGGCGCGGTTGCATCAGCCTGCCCGCATTCGGCGCCAGGGGCCTTGCTCGTGCCGCGTTCCTGGGGACATTTGCGAGAATTGCCACTGCGAGAATCGCATCGCCAAGGGCAAAATGCGGCGGATGGAGCACCGGAACGGGACGATGACGGCAGGCGAAGCGGCAAAACGGGGACGGGGATGGCCACGCCTCGCCCTCCTGGCGGCGCTGGCAGCCGGCGGCTGCGCGTCGCAAGGCGGCCAGGACATCGGCTCCATCACGCCGCCCTCCGCCACCGCATCTGCCGCACCGTCCATGATCCCGGCCACGGCCCAGGCGGGCCCCCCGCCCGTGCAAACCGTGGCCGGCCAGACCGTCTCACGCCTGCCCAGCCCCGGCGCCTACACGCTCAACGCCGAGGAGCTCGGCCTGGGCTGCAAGAAGCTCAGCGGGCGCATGGCCGTCCGCATCGTCCAGGTGCGCGACTTCAAGAGCCGCGAGCAGACGACCCAGCTCGCGCGGTCTCTGCAGACGGCCGCCAAGCCGATGTTCGGAGGCTCGGGCGAAGGCACCGATCCGGATGGGCGCTACGCCCGCGATCGGGCGATGCTCGAGGCATACAATCAGCGGCTCATCGAGAAGCAATGCCCGAGCTACGATCTTGAGGCCGAGCTCTCGCCCGGCGCCAAGAGCCCGCCGCGCCTGCGCCCGGCGAAGAAGCCCTGAGCCGATTTAGGGCGCGGGAAAGATGTCGTCGATCCGGCCCATCGCGCGATAGGCGGCGAGCCCGATCCATTCGTTGACCGCGACATCCACACGCGGCAGCCCTTGCGAGATGCGCTCGAAGCCCCGCGTGGCGTCCTCCGGTCCGCGCGTCCGGTAGTCCACGGGATAGGCGATGACGTCGAACCCCGCCTTGCGGAAGAGCCCCATGGCGCGCGGCATGTGGAACGCGCTCGTCACGAGATACCAGCGCTGTCCGGGCTGGGGCTTCACGAGATCTCGCGTCCGGATGGCGTTCTCGTAAGTGTTGCGCGCCTGGCTTTCGAGGATCATCCGGTCGCGCGCGATGCCGGCATCCGCCAGGAAATCCGCAACCGGGCCTGAGCCTTCGGCCCTCGGGGTGAACAAGCCGCCGACGCCGCCCGTGAACACGACCTTGGCCTCGCGGTGGCGGAGTGCGAGGCGCAAGCCTTCCGTCACGCGCTCGGCCGCCTCGTTGAGGCCGAGGCCGCCGCGCCCGGCCGACACCCACCCATCCTCGAAGCCGCCGAGCAGGATGATGCCGTCGACGCGGTCGTCGGGGCCCGGCGGAGCGACCGCCGCGAAGCGCTGCTCCAGCGGGGTTATGAGCACGTTGCCGAGCGGAGAGAACCCGGCGACGAGCAGCCCCGCCGCCGAGATCCACGCGAGCCGCGAAGATCCCCCGCGGCGGGCGCGCCACAAGCCGGCGAGCACGCAGAGCACCAGCAGCGTGGACGGCGCCGCGAGGAGCGCTCCGATCTTGGACAGGGTGAAGGGCATGGCCGCCCCGGTCTCAGCACGCCGCCCTGGCGGACGGCGCGACGGTTACGGGCAGGCGATCTTCGCCATGTTCGCCTTGTCCGCATAGCCCTCGAGCGAGCCCTTGCGGATCGCGCACCAGAACCCGCGCGGGGTGCAGAACATCTTGCGCTTCTCGAGAATGTCGCCGCGCCTGGCGACGCCGATGATGGCCGAGGTGCTGTAGGGGCGGGCACGGATGTTGAGGCTCGAGACCGTGACTTTGAAGCAGCCGTAAGTCTTGCCGTGCGCGGCGGCGGGCACGGGCGCGCTGGTCAGCAGGGCGAGGCCGGCGACGGCGGCGGCGAGAAGGGTCGGTTTCATTGTCATGGCTTCTTGATCCTCCACTGAAAATCTCACGCACGAGATAAACGAGACGCCCGCCCCGTCAAGCGGAGCACAGCGCAGGAATCCGGCAGCTCTTGCCCCCGCAGGCAACTCTATGATTTTTCGTAGTATTCTCGCCCCGACGATCGCCAGGACGGAGACGCGCTCCCCGAGGTTGGATCCCCACACCCGCGCCGGATAGCCTTCCGCGCATGAACGGCATCTGAACCGCCGGCCTCGCCCGCTCGAGGCGCATAGCGGTGTGGCCATAAAGTTGCTGCGCCCTCGATTGCACCCGTAACGCAAGGCCGCTAACCCTTGGCGCGACCGAAGCATCTTCCGCCGGGCCCGAGCACATGACCACCGACAGCGCCGCCCCCTCCTCCGTTCCCTGGCCGCCGATCCTGATCGTGGCCGTCGTCGCCGCAGCGATCGTGCTCGGCCGACTCGCTCCTCTGCCCTGGCCGGGCGAGGCGGATGCCATGGCGCGGCTCGTCGGCCGCGGCCTGGGCCTGGCGGGACTCGCGCTGCTCGCGTGGAGCGCGATCACGCTCCGCCGTCACGCAACGACGGTGCGGCCCGACCGGCCCGCGACCGCCCTCGTCACCGACGGCCCGTTCCGCTATCGCCGCAACCCGATCTACCTCGCCGACGCGCTCATCCTGCTCGGCATCGCCGAGCTGACGCAGAACATCTGGTTCGCCATCGTCGTCCTGCCGTTCGCGGCGCTCGTCACCTGGCTCGCCATCCTGCCCGAGGAGCAGCACCTCGAAGCGCGCTTCGGCGAGGCCTATCGCGTCTACAAGGCCACCACCCGGCGCTGGGTTTGATGCGGAAGGGATCGTCGTGAGCATCGATTACGGCGCCATGGAGCGGCAATTCCTGGAAACGCTGAAAGCCGACAGCGGCCGCTCGCTCGAGGAATGGATGGCCGCCATCGCCGCCGCCGGGCTGACCGAGCGCAACGACATCATCGACTGGCTGCGCCGGCAGGGCTTCCTGTTCTCGAAGGCGTCGTGGATCGAGCGCATTCACAACAACGGCGGCCGCCCGATCTACGAGGGCACCTCCACGGCCCGGATGCGCACACTGCGTCGACAGGCGATCCCGCGCCGCACGGAGGCCACACCGATGCCGGCGGCGCCTCAGCCGCCTGTGGCGCCTCTTTCCGCGGTTACGGCGTCGCAGACCTCCTCCACCGCCACACCCGATCCGGCCGCACTCGAAGCGCTCCTCGCCCGCGCCAAGGCGTATCGTCCGCTCGCCGTCTACGTCATCGCCGAGATCCGCAAGGCGGTGCCCGCCGTCACCCTGCGCCTCGTGGACGGCGGCGTGATCTTCACGGCGGGCGCACGGGATTTCGCGGCCCTCGCCGTCTCAGGCAAAGACTTGAGGCTGGGGCTCGCCCTCGCCGCTCCGCTTCCGGGCGTGGCGCTCGAAGCCGCCCGCCTGACGCTGCGTCCGCTCCCCACCGTCACGCATATGATCGTGCTGACGGATGCCCGCCAGATCACGCCTGCGCTTCTGGCCGGCGTAGCGCACGCCGCAACAGACCCTTGAGCCTAGAGTCTGATCGTTTGAGATGCGGGCACTTCAGCTCGCATCGAGAGCGTGAATCAGACTCTAAAACAATCTCTCGCCGCAACATCGATTTGCCCGATTTTGCCGCCTTGATATCCGTCCAGACTGGAGGTCCCGGCTTGATCAGGCATGATCCCACGCTCGCCCGCTCGCTCCGCTGCCTCGCTGCGGCGATGGCGCTTGCCGTGGCAGGGACCGCATCCGGCGTCGTCTTTGCGGGCGAAGCGGCGCCCAAGCGGATCGACGACCTGCTCCGCACCGAGCGGCCCGCAGCCGCACCGCTCCCCTCCGGCACGGCTCCCTCCGATCCGCGCGAGGGCGAGCCGGGCTACGAGCAGGCGCGCGCGCTCATGCGGGCCATCGACGGCATCCTCGCCGACGTGGCGGAGCAGCGTGGAGAAGCGAAGAAGCTCCCGCGTCGTGACGATTTCATCGTGCCGCCGCTCTGGACGGAAACGCGCGAGGACCGCGAGGCGCGCATCCGCACGCTGCTCGACTCGACGCTCGCCATCGTGACGGACGCCCCCGTCGTCTCCGTGCAGAAGCGCATCGAGACGCACCGGCGCAACATCCGCGACCTCGAGGCTGGGATCGTCACGTTCCGCGAGAAACAGATCACGGCACCCAAGGAGGCGCTCCTGCCCGGCGTGCTGACCGAGACCGTCGACAGCCTCTCCGGCAAGATCGCCGATCACAAGGCGCGCATCGCCGAGAACGAGACGGCCATCGCCGCCGCCAAGACCGAGATCCGCGACGCGCTGACGACGTCGGGCGTGGACCTCGCGCCCGAGCAGCTCGATCTCCTGCTCGACGGTGTGCTCTCGGGCGATCTCGTGCGCATGGTCGCGACCTTCCATGCGGCGAAGGTCATCGACGCCCAGCTCGCCAAGCTGATGACAGCCACGGCCGAGAATCCCGGCGCGGCACGGAAATACTTCGCCATGCACGCCGCGCTCTTCGCGCTGCTGGTGCATGCGCAGGACGCGACGATCCACAAGATCGATACGCAGTACATGCCCAAGCTCGACGCGATCCTGAAGGATCTCGCCGCCGCCAAGGGGAAGACGCTGGAGCTGATGCGGGCCGAGAACCGCCCCGACCAGAAACGCGCGCTCGAAGCCAACCGCGAGAGCCAGAAGCTCGCGGAGGAGGCCGCCAAGGGCTACCGCCGCTACCTCGCCCAGCAGCGCGAGCAGATCGCGGCGGCCCGCACGCGCGCGACGCATGACCTGCGCATCGCCGACAATACGTTCGAGACGGTGGAGGCGAGCCTCGAGCTGCGCAACCTGATGCGCGACAGCACGACGTCGTTCGAGGCGATCCAGAAGCTCGAAGCACCGACATTTGAGCAGATCTTCAAGAACGAGGAGCTGCGCCGCGAGTTCGAGAACCTCACGCGCAAGCTCGACGCGCCCACGAGTTAGACTGCTTCCGGAAAAGTGGGAACCGGTCATGGCGGAGCCATGCGCGGGAAGTGTCCGACAAGAAGCACGGCCAATCAAAAGCTTAGGGCCTGTTCGTGTTTCTCCAGTTCAAATGGAGGCGGCTCGTGTCCTCCGTCTCTGTCCTGCGATGCTCCACGTCCTTGACCTACCGCCCTCGCTTTCAGTGAGTTGGTCCTCCTCTCCCGCGGGAGAGAAGTGGAGCCAGCCATTGGCGCGCACTTCCTTCTCCCATAGGGAGAAGGTGCCCCGGTCGAGCCGGAGGCTCGCAATCGAAAGAGCCGGCGGATGAGGGGCGTTCGGCGTGCACGACGCCAGCCGTAGAGCCAGAGCAAAGTCCCTCACCGACCTGTCTTTTGGTGCGAGCCTCCGGCTCGACGGCCACCTCTCCCGTCCCGGGAGAGGAAAGAGACGCGTGCTTGCACCGCACTTCACTCCAAAGAGGTCTTACGATCTCCGGCGTTTTCGCTCGCCACAGCCCCCACTGAAGCAGGTGGCGCGGCCGCGCGGATAAAATCGGCCACATGCTCGCGCCGGACGCCGAGGCCGACAAGACGCGCGGGAAGGCGCTGCAGGCGCGGATATCTCTGCATCAGCCGCAGCACGAACGGCGGCCTGGGCGGCTCGCGGCGCTCCAGCACCGGCCCCACGATGGCGTTCTGCGCGACCACCTGAATGGCCTGCGTCACCCGCGTCGGAAACATGCGCCGCTTCTGGACCGCACGCAGATCCTCAAGCGTTACGCCTCCCGCACGCAGCGGCCCGGCCAGCCGGTTCGCCGCAGCCACCGCATCCTGCACGGCGAGGTTGATGCCGACGCCGCCGATCGGGCTCATGGCATGGGCCGCATCGCCGATGCAGAGGAGACCGGGGCGAAACCATTGCAGCAGGCGATCGACGCGCACCGTCAGGAGCTTCACGTCGCCCCACGAGCCGATTGCGGCCATGCGTGCCGGCGCCAGCGCCGCGGCGGCGGCCACCCGCGCGCGGAAAGCGTCCAGGCCCGCGGCTTTCAGCTTGTCGAGCGAGCCCTTCGGGATCACGTAGGCGCATTGCCAATAGTCACCGCGATAGAGCATCACGAGAATGGAGCCGGCGCCGACGCGTCCGACGGTGTCCAGCGTATCGCCGGGCTCGGCCGGGATGCGGAACCAGAGCGCGTCTATCGGCGCGCCCAGCTCCTCGATCGGAAGCTGCGCCTTCGTGCGCAGCACCGAATGGCGCCCGTCCGCCGCGACGACGAGGTCCGCCCGGATCTCCTCGGGGCCGTCCGGTCCGCGCGCCACGACCCCCGTCACCCGCGCGCCTTCCTCGATGAGATCCACCGCCTCCGTGCGCATAAAGAGCTCGAAGCCGGGATAGCGGCGGCCCTCCTCGGCGAGGAAATTCAGGAAGTCCCACTGCGGCATGAGCGCGATGAAGGGCGCGCGCACCGGCAAGCTGCGGAAGTCCGCGATCGTCACCGGCGTGTCGCCGACGACGCCGCCGAGACGCTCCACGCGCTGATGCGGCAGCGTCAGGAAGCGATCGAGGAGACCAAGCTCGGCCATGACCTCCAGCGTCGAGGGATGAACGGTATCGCCGCGGAAATCGCGCAGGAAGTCGGCGTGCTTCTCGAGAACGGCGACGCGCACGCCCGCCCGCGCCAGCAGATAGCCGAGCATCAGCCCGGCCGGCCCACCGCCCGCGATACAGCATTGAAAGGATGAGCCGTGTGCCATCCGCGCCTCCTCGGTGATCCGTGAGGGACGGAGAAGCCTACTCCGGAATGGAGAGCCCCGCACGCCGAAGCTGCTGCCCGAGGCGCATGCGCTTCTCCGAGGCGATCCTGACGCGGACCGCGATCACGCCGTCGTCGGCTGTGCTCTTCTCGATCACATCCGCATGCTCGTGAAGCCAGGCGAGGATACGGCCCTCATGTGCGGGCAGCGTGAGCGTCAGGATGTCGTCGGCGCGGCCGCGCCGCGCGTCGATCCTGTCGAGGAGAAGCGCGAGCCCCTCCCCCGTCGCGGCCGAGACGAGGGCCGGCTCCTGGGCGCGGAAACGTGCCGCGGCAAGCGCCGCCTCCCGCTCGGCGGGGGCCAGAAGATCGATCTTGTTCCACACTTCGAGGATATGGCCCTCGGTGGAGTGGACGTCGATGCCGAGATCGTCCAGCACCGCTGCGACGTCTCCGGCCTGGGCTTCCGTCTCAGCATGCGCGATGTCGCGCACGTGCAGAATGAGATCGGCCTCGATGACCTCTTCGAGCGTCGCCCGGAAGGCCGCCACGAGTTGTGTCGGCAGATCGGAGATGAAGCCCACCGTGTCCGAAAGGATGACGCGCCGGCCCGACGGCAGGCGCACCTCGCGCATCGTCGGATCGAGTGTGGCGAACACCTGGTCCATGGCGAGCACGCCCGCGCCTGCGACGCGATTGAAGAGCGTCGATTTGCCGGCGTTCGTATAACCGACGATGGCGACGATGGGATACGGCACCTTGCGCCGGCCCTTGCGATGCAGGTCCCGGGTGCGCACCACGCCCTCGAGCTCGCGCTTGATGGCGATGATGCGCTCGTCGAGCATGCGCCGGTCGAGCTCGATCTGCGCCTCGCCCGGGCCGCCGAGGAAGCCGCGTCCGCCGCGCTGACGCTCGAGATGGGTCCAGGCGCGGACCAGCCGTCCCTTCTGATAGGAGAGATGCGCCAGCTCGACCTGCAGACGCCCTTCGCGCGTCTGCGCGCGACGGCCGAAGATCTCGAGAATGAGGCCCGTCCGGTCGAGCACCTTGGCGTTCCAGGCACGCTCGAGGTTGCGCTGCTGCACGGGGCTGATCGCGTGATCGACGATGACGAGGCCGACCTCGAGATCGGCGACGAGCGCCTGGATCTCCTCCACCTTGCCCGAGCCGAACAGCGTGCCGGGCTTGGGCGTCGGCACCGGAACGAGGCGCGCATCCGCAATGTCGAGATCGATGGCCTCCGCGAGCCCTTTCGCCTCGATCAGGCGGTCCTCTGGAGAATGGAGCGAGAGCGTGCGCCCCCCTTTGCCGGCGCCGCCGCCCTCCGCGCGCGCGTGACGCGCCAGCACGGGGACGAGCACGAGCGTGCGCATCGGCGCCGCCCGGTGGTCCGCCGCCGCATCGCTGCGGGTGCGCGGAGCCTTGGCGCCTGCGTCGTCGGGGCTGGAGCTGGCCGGCGTGGGCGCCGACGTGTCGTTATGGCCGATGGGACGCGCTCACCCTTGCTGGCCGTCCTGCTCGATCTCCATCAGATGCAGGGGAGCGCCCGGCATGATGGTCGAGATAGCATGCTTGTAGACGAGCTGCGAATGGCCGTCGCGCCGCAAGAGCACGCAGAAATTGTCGAACCAGGTGACGATGCCCTGCAGCTTCACGCCATTGACGAGAAAAATGGTGAGGGGCGTTTTGCTCTTGCGAACGTGATTGAGAAAGGTGTCCTGAAGATTCTGAGCGCGATCCGCGGCCATGGACTTGCCTCTTATTATTTATGACTCTTGGTGGACCTCGATCGTCATCGCCGCACGCATGTCCCCGTGCGCGCCGCGTGCCCCAGGCTTGCAGAGTACCCAAGACAAACCAGCAGCTAACATAACTTGATCTCAAGACAATAGGGATGAGCACCCCCGGCGGCAATACGACGATTGGCAGCAAGCCTCCCTCAGGAGGAAAGTTCGGCAGCGCGATGAAAGTTTGAGCGCAACAAAAGCGTCAATCGGCCCGGTTGACCATCGCCGACGGGGGCGCCGTCGATGCGCACGACCGGCATGACGGTGCCGGACGCGGAGGTGATGAAGGCTTCCTGGGCGGTGAGTGCCTCCTCGATGCGGAACGCGCGCTCTATTACCGGGACTTTTTCCCGACTCAATAAATCAAGAAGAGTTCTGCGCGTAACGCCCGGCAGGATTGCATTTCCGGTGGGTCTCGTAATCACGTTTCCGGACCGATCGACGATCCAGGCGTTGCTCGACGCACCCTCCGTGACGAATCCGTCCGGATCGACGAGCCACGCCTCCTGGGCGCCTTCGCGCGCAGCAGCGGCCTTGGCCAGCACCCCCGGCAGCAGCATCACCGTCTTGATATCGCAACGGCCCCAGCGGATGTCGGGGAGCGTCTTCACGGCGATGCCGGAGGCCGCGCGCGCCTCTCGCGCCGCGCCGTCGATCCGGCGCGCGAGGCAGACGAGCGTCGGCTCGAGGCCGCGCGCCGGGATGGCGAAATCGCGCGGCGCCCGCCCGCGGGAGATTTGCAAGTAGACCAGCCCCGTCGTCACCCGATTACGGCGCACGACCTCGCGCAGGACATGCCCGAGCGCGGCGCGCGACATCGGCGGAGGAATCGAGAGCGCGTCGAGCGAGCGTTCGAGGCGCTCCATATGGCGCGTCTCGTCGACGAGGCGGCCGTTCAGGACCTCGCACACCTCGTAGATGGAGTCCGCGAACTGGAAGCCGCGATCCTCGACGTGGACCCCGGCTTGCCCATACGGCAGATAGCGTCCGTTGACGTAGACGACGCGCGTCATGCTTCCCCCTGGACGGCACGACGCCGCTCCCGTCTTGCCCGCGTGCGAGCCCCTGCCGCCTCAGCCCACTCTCTCGCCGACGCGCTGCTCCGAGGAGACACCGAGCGCGCGCAGCTTGCGATGCAGCGCCGAGCGCTCCATGCCGACGAACTCCGCCGTGCGCGAGATGTTGCCGCCGAAGCGGTTGATCTGCGCCAGCAGATACTCGCGCTCGAAGATCTCGCGAGCCTCCCGCAGCGGCAGGCTCATCAGGTGCTCCGCGCCGCCGTTGACGGGCAGCGGCACGTTGGAGCCGATCTCGTCGGGCAGCATGTCGGCGGTGATGACGGCCGTGGGATCGCCCCCGGCCAGGATCATGAGGCGCTCGATGTTGTTGCGAAGCTCGCGCACGTTGCCCGGCCAGTCATGCGCCTGCAGCACCGCGATCGCATCCTCGCCGATGCGCCGCGGCGCGAGCCCCGAGGCCTGCGAGAGCTGGCTCACGAAATACTGGATGAGATCGGGAATGTCCTCGCGCCGCTCGGCAAGGCCCGGCACGCGCAGCGGAACCACGTTGAGGCGGTGATAGAGATCCTCGCGGAAGCGCCCCTCGCTCATGTCGCGCTCGATGTCGCGGCTCGTCGAGGAGACGATGCGCACGTCCACCGAGACCTTCTGCGCCCCGCCCAGGCGCTGGAACTTCTGCTCGACGAGCACGCGCAGCACCTTGCCCTGCGTCTCGAGCGGCATGTCGGCGACTTCATCGATGTAGAGCGTGCCGCCGTGCGCCTCCTCGAGCGCGCCGACCTTGCGCGGCCCGCCCGTGCGATCCTCCGTGCCGAACAGCTCCTCCTCGACGCGGTCGGGCGCCATCGAGGCGGCATTGAGCACGATGAACGGCCCGTCCGCGCGGTGGGACTTCTGATGCAGGAGGCGCGCGGCAAGCTCCTTGCCCGCGCCCGAGGCACCGCGGATGAGAATGCGGCTGTTGGTCGGCGCGAGCCGGTCGATGGCACCCTTGAGCTGATTGATGGCGGGCGACTTTCCGATCATCTCGGCCGAGACCGTCGAGCGCTCCTTCAGCTCGCGCACCTCGCGCTTCAACTGCGAGGCTTCGAGCGCGCGCAGCGTGACGAGCACGAGCCGATCCGCCTTGAACGGCTTCTCGATGTAGTCGTAGGCGCCGCGCTTGATCGCCGTCACCGCCGTCTCGACGTTGCCGTGACCGGAGATGATGACGACCGGCAGCTCCGGATAGGTGCGCTTGATGACCGACAGCACCTCGAGCCCGTCGAGGCGGCTGCCCTGCAGCCAGATGTCGAGGATCACGAGATGCGGCCGCCGCTCCTCGATGATGCGCAACGCCTCGTCGCTGTCGCGGGCGAGCCGCGTGCGGTGCCCCTCGTCCTCGAGGATGCCCGCAACCAGCTCTCGGATATCGGCCTCGTCATCGACGATCAGAATGTCTGCAGCCATCTTCTACTCCTCGAGGTCTCGTCGTGGTCTGGCGGAAACGATGGGCTCCGCGGATCTGTCTAAGCGCATCCTAAGCTCCCGCCGCGTAGGCTCTCTCCGCGCCCTCGCCGGATGGCGGCGTCAGGAGAGAGAGCGGGAACGACAGGGCGACGCAGGCGCCCGATGGGCGCTGGTCCGTCACTTGCGCGTCGTCGAACAGCAGCATGCCGCCATGCTGCTCGGTGATCTTCTGCACGATGGCGAGGCCGAGACCCGTGCCCTTGTGCCCCTTCGTCGTCACGTAGGGCTCGAGCAGGCGCGAGCGGTTCTGCTTCGGCAGCCCCGGCCCGTTATCGGTCACGGAGATCGTCACCATCTCGCCGACGTCGAGCTGCACGTCGACCTCGCCTTTGCGGTCCGGCTCGCCATCCATCATGCTCTCGACGGCCTCGGTGGCGTTCTTGACGAGATTGGTGACGGCCTGCGTCAGCAGGCGGCGGTCGAACGAGGCGAGCACCGGCGCGTCGGGCAGCGACAGCCTGTAGGCGATGGCGCGATGGCTCTCCCGGAACAGGATGACGGAATCGGTCACCGCATCGCGCAGGTCGGCCGTCTCCATCACGGGCTTCGGGATGCGTGCGAACGAGGCGAACTCGTCCACCATGGTCTTGATGTCGCCGGCCTGCCGCTCGATCGTCGCGGTCAGCTTGTCGAAGGTCTCGCGGTCGTCGACGATGACGCGCCCGTACTTGCGGCGGATGCGCTCTGCCGAGAGGATGATCGGCGTGAGCGGGTTCTTGATCTCGTGCGCGATGCGTCGCGCCACGTCTGCCCAGGCCGAGGTGCGCTGCGCCGAGACCAGCTCGGTGATGTCGTCGAAGGTGACGACCGAGCCGACGTCACCCGGCCCCGCCTTCTCGCGCGTCACGCGCACGGCGAAAGTCCGCTCCTCGTCGCCGATCAGGATCGAGATATCCTGCGCCCCGCGCGACTTCATGCCCTGCTCCTCGCGCCGCTCGAGCGTGGGCGCGAGCACGGGCAGCGCATCGACGAGCCTCTTGCCGACGACCTCGGCCTCCGTGGTGCCGAGCAACTGCTCGGCCGCGCGCGAGACGAGCGTGATGCGGTCCTGGCTGTCGAGGCCGATCACGCCGGCCGAGACGCCGGAGAGCACGGCCTCCATGAAGCGGCGCCGATCGGTGAGCTGCTCGTTGGCGGTGAGCAGCGCGTCCCGCTGGTGCTTGATCTCGCGCGTCATGGTGTTGAACGTGATCGAAAGGCGCCGCAGATCGCCTTCGCCGCGCCGCTCCGGCAGCTCGACGGCGAGGTTGCCGTGCGACACTTCCTGGGCGGCCGCGATGAGGCGGCGGATGGGCGCCACGAACCGGCTCGCGAACCACAGGCCGACCCAGATGGCTGCCAGCAGCGCCGTCATGGAGATCATCGTGTAGATGAGGCCGTGCGCCAGCTTGAGCCCGCCGCGCGCGGCGCGCAGCCGGTTGTACTCGTCGACGCTTTGCGTCGTTCGCTGCAGATGCCCCATCACTTTGGAATCGAGCAGCCGCGTCACGTAGAGCAGCCGGTCGGCATAGTGGGGGAGCTTGGCGACGGCGGACACCTGAGCGGTGCCGGTCGGCATGAACAGGGCGACCTGCCCGGCCCCGGCCTGCCCCAGGTAGAACGGCGGCACGGGCGTGAACGGCATGGCGCCATCCTCGAGCGCGGCGATTACCGGATCGCCCTTGCCGTCGATGACGTAGGCAGTCGGAATATCGCGCAAGCCGGCCTGGCTGATGATGTGCTGCTTGAACGCCGCGGAATCGATCGGGATATGGTCGGCCGCCGCATCGACGTCGCGCACCATGTTGGCGAGGTCGGTGCGCAACTGCTGGCCGTGCTCCTCGACGTAGGCCTGCGCGACCTGCACCGAGTTGCTGATGATCTCCCGGCTCCGCACCGAGAACCAGCTGTCGATCGAGCGCGAGAACGAGGTCGTGGCCGCAACTGCAAGAATCGCCGCCGGCAGTGCCGCGATAATCGAGAACAACAGCACGATGCGCACATGCAGCCGCGCACCCGGCAGCTTCGCCCGCCAGGCCCGCCACATGCCGTAGAACTGCCAGGCGATCACGGCGATCATCGCCACGATCAGGACGACGTTGATGAAGAGAGCGGCGAGCACCACGTCGTTGGTAGGCGCGATCGGCGTCAGCCACGTCAGGATGAGGTAGGTCGCGAGCGCCGAGATCAGCGACAGCACGACCACCACGAGGCCCAGCCAGAAGGCGCGGTCCGTCAGATCGAGCAGCGGAGAGGCTGCGCTGTCGGGGAGCACCGTCCTCCCGGCCGTATCAGGTCCGCCCATGGGCCCTTCCCTCATCGGTGTGGGCGCAAGCCCGCATCAATGTATCAATCCGACAACAAACCGACAGGTCTAGCCGAGTCGGATCGCCATTTCCGCAACTGAGCTGACGTGCAGCGAGCACAAGGGACACCGAAACTGTGACATTCTTGCGACGAATTTGTGTGGCAGGACGACTTCCGTGCAACGTCGCTTGCGCCTCCCGCCAAAGCCAGCGCGGTCTCAGCGGCGAGGCCGAAGGGCCATCCGCCCGCCTCTCGCCCGCAGCCCTTAGCCGAGAGGCGTGCGCAGAACGCGGATGTCGAGCTCCTTGATCCGGCTGCGGAGCGTGTTGCGGTTGAGGCCGAGCAACTCGGCCGCCCGGATCTGGTTGCCGCGCGTCGCCGCCAGCGCCGCCGACAATAGCGGCAGCTCGACCTGCCGGATCACCCGGTCATAGAGACCCGGCGGCGGCAGCGCATTGCCGAAGCTCGCGAAATATTGGGCGAGATGGCGCTCCATCAGCTCCGAGATATCCCTGGGCTCGCTCTCCTCCGTCGTTCCGCCGTGCCGGGGGCGCGCGTCCGCCAGCTCCTGCTCGATGATCGGCGCCGTCAGCGTGTCCTGCGCATAGAGCGCGCCGAGCCGGCGCACGAAGTTCTCCAGCTCGCGCACGTTGCCAGGCCAGGGGTGAGCCTTGAGGCGATCGATCGCCGCCGTCTCGATCGCCTTCTGCCCGAGCCCCTCGCGTGCCGCCTGCCGCAGGAAATGGCGCACGAGATCGCCGATGTCCTCGGTTCGCTCCCGCAGCGGCGGCAGCCTCACCGGCACGACGTTGAGGCGGTAGTAGAGGTCCTCGCGGAAGAGGCCCTGCGAGATCTGGCTGCGCAGGTCGCGGTGGGTGGCCGCGATGATGCGCACGTTCGTCTTGATCGGAGTCCGCCCGCCGACGGTCGTGTACTCGCCCTGCTGCAGCACACGCAGGAGCCGCGTCTGCGCCTCGAGCGGCATATCGCCGATCTCGTCGAGGAACAGCGTGCCCCCCTCGGCCTGCTCGAAGCGGCCGGGCGTACGTGTCTGCGCCCCCGTGAAGGCGCCCTTCTCGTGGCCGAACAGCTCGCTCTCGATCAGCTCGCGCGGGATCGCGGCCATGTTGATCGCCACGAACGGACCCTGCCGGCGCTTGCCGAAATCGTGCAGCACGCGCGCCACCAGCTCCTTGCCGGTGCCGCTCTCGCCCTGGATCATGACGGTGAGATCGGTCTGCGTGAGGCGCGCCAGCGCGCGATAGATCTCCTGCATGGCGGGCGAGCGGCCGATCAGCGGCAGCTCCTCGCTGTCCATATCGGCCGTCTGCGGGCGCGGCCGCCGCCCCGGCCCTGCGAGCGCCCGGCCGACGACGGCGACGACCTCCGACAGGTCGAACGGCTTCGGCAGGTACTCGTAGGCGCCCTTTTCCGCCGCCGTCAGCGCGGTCATGAGCGTATTCTGCGCGCTCATGACGATGATCGGCAGCTCGGGACGCACTTTTTTGATGCGCGGGATGAGGTCGAAGGCGTTCTCGTCGGGCATCACGACATCGGTGATGACGACGTCGCCTTCCCCCTGGCTGACCCAGCGCCAGAGGGTCGCGGCGTTGCCGGTGGCGCGCGGCGCATAGCCGGCCCGCGCCAGCGCCTGGTTCAGAACCGTGCGGATGGCCGTATCGTCATCGGCGATCAGAATGGTGCCGCGCGCCATGTGTCAGCCCTTCCTCTCCTTGCCCGCCACGCGCCGGGGCGCCTGGCCGCGCTTGCGGTCCTGCATCGGCAGCAGCACGCGGAACACCGTGCGGCGCCCCTCGCTCTCGCACTCGATGATGCCGCCGTGATCGCGGATGATCTTGGCGACGAGCGCGAGGCCGAGGCCCGTGCCGTTGCGCTTGGTCGTCACGAACGGGTCGAACAGATGCGGCTTGAGATCGTCCGGCACGCCCGAGCCGTTGTCCTCGATCTGGATCATCAGCGGCAGGTTGATGCGCTGGTCGCTGCCGGGAACGGAGAGGCGCACGCCCGGCCGGAATGCAGTCTGCATCACGATGCGGCCGTGTCCCTCCTCATCGTCGCCGATCGCCTCGGCGGCGTTCTTGAGGAGGTTCAGGAACGCCTGCACGAGCTTGTCGCGGCTGCCGGGAATGGGCGGCAGCGACGGATCGTAATCCTCGACGATGCGCAGGCCGCGCGCGAATCCCGTCTCCGCGAGGCGGCGCACGTGGTCGAGCACGTCATGGATGTTGACGGGCTCCTTCGCCAGCGGCCGCTCGTCGCCGAACACCTCCATGCGGTTGACGAGATTGCGGATGCGCTCCGTCTCCGCGCAGATGAGCTGCGAGAGCACGCGATCCTCATCGGAGAGGTTCTGCTCGAGGAGTTGGGCCGCGCCCTTGATGCCGGACAGCGGATTCTTGATCTCGTGCGCCAGCACCGCCGCCATGCCCGAGACCGAGCGCGCCGCGGCGCGGTGCGTGAGCTGGCGCTCGATCATCTGCGCCATCGTCCGCTGCTGCAGCATGACGACGATGAGGGACGGGCTGTCCATCATCGGCCCGGCGTAGACGTCGACGAGCTTCGGACTGGCGAACCTCGGGCTCGCCATCTCGACCCCGTACTCGTTCAGCGTCGAGCCGTCCGCCCGCACCTGCGCGACGAGCGACAGGAGCGGACAGCCGAACGCCACGAGATCGTCGAGCCGCTGGCGCGTCAGCATCGCATAGCTGGTGGAGAGGAACACCTCCGCCGCCGCGTTGCCGTAGTGCATCCGGTTATCGTCGCCGACGACGAGGATGGGATGGGGCAGCGCACCCAGCAGCCCCTCGCAATCGACCGCCGGCGGCCGCAGCGCAAGAGCCCGTGCTGCCGGTTTCCCGCTCATGCCGCGGCCTCCCGGGGCCCATCGAGGTCGGTCTCGTCCGCGTCGCTGTAGAAGGCGTCGAGGAGCGCGAGTGCGCGGACCGGATCCTCCTCGGTGCAGATCCGCTGCCGCCAGGCCTTGAGGCGCGCCGCGCGATGGCCGCTCGAGGCGAGATACCAGCCGATGTGCTTGCGCGCGTTGCGCAGGCCGAGAAACGCGCCGTAGTAGGCGAGCATCGCCTCGACATGGGCGCGCGCGATGCGCCCTTGCTCGGCGCGCGACGGCACCTCGGGCACCGCATCGCCGGATAGCGCCTGCGCCACCTGCCCCGGCAGCCACGGCGCCCCGTAGGCCCCACGTCCGATCATGACGCCATCGGCGCCGGACTGGGCGAGCGCCGCGCGCGCGTCCGCCACGCTCAGGATGTCGCCGTTGACGATCACGGGAATACCGACGCGCGCCTTGACCGCGCGCACCTCGGCCCAGTCGGCAGCCCCCTTGAAGAACTGCTGGCGCGTACGGCCGTGCACGGTCACGAGTTGCACGCCGGCCTCCTCGGCACGCAGGGCAAGCTCAGGTGCGTTGCGCGAGGCCTGATCCCAGCCGAGCCGCATCTTGAGCGTCACCGGCACGTCGACCGCCTCCACGACGGCCCGCACCAGCGCCACGGCATGATCGAGATCGCGCATCAGCGCCGAGCCCGACGCCTTGCCCGTCACCTCGCGGGCGGGGCAGCCCATGTTGATGTCGATGATCTCCGCGCCTTTGGCTTCGGCAATCCGCGCCCCTTCCGCCATCCAGTCCGCCTCGCAGCCGACGAGCTGCACGACGAACGGCGTGAGCCCCTCCCCGTCGGCGCGCCGCACGACATCGGCGCGATTGCGGGCCAGCTCCGCGCTCGCCACCATCTCGGAGACGACGAGGCCCGCCCCCTGGGCATGGGCGAGCTGGCGGAACGGCAGATCGCTCACCCCTGTCATGGGGGCGAGGAACACGTTGTTCGCGGCGGTCTGCGAGCCGATCGCCAGGCGCTTCAAAGGATGATCCTCATTATCTGCACATTTATTAGGCACATAATTTTATGCCCTCGTTTTAGGCACGATAGGTCAGCCGCCTCCTCTGCGCAAGCGCGAACAGCACCGAGGGGCGTTGCCCAAACGCCAGGGTGCGGGCTAAGTGCCTGGCCATGTCACCCATCCCGACCGTCAGCCAGGCCCATCCGTGAGATCCGCCGCCCTTATCGTCGCCGCAGGCCGCGGTGCCCGCGCCAGCCGCGCGGGCAGCCCGCCCAAGCAGTACGCCACGCTCGCCGGCCGCCCCGTGCTCGCCCATACGCTGGCGGCCTTCGAGGCGGCGCCGTCCGTCGCGTCCATCACGGTCGTCATCCATCCCGATGACCAGGCGCTCTACGAGGCGGCTGTCGCGGGCCGGTTCACGAAGCTGACCCCGCCCGTCTTTGGCGGGGCGACACGCCAGGACTCCGTACGCCGGGGGCTCGACGCCCTCGTCGCGGCCGGCGGCACGGACTGCGTGCTGATCCACGACGCCGCCCGTCCGCTCGTCTCGGGCGACATCATCGGCGGCGTCCTCGACGCGCTTGCGGCGCACGACGGCGCCATCGCCGCCGTGCCGCTCCCCGATACCCTGAAGCGCGCGGGCGAGGACGGCACCATCGACGCCACCCTGCCGCGCGCCGGGGTCTGGAAAGCGCAGACACCGCAGGGCTTCCGCCTCGCGCCGATCCATGCCGCCCATCATCGCGCCGAAACATCGAATCAGCCCGAGTTCACCGACGATGCGGCCATCGCCGAATGGGCGGGGCTTCCCGTCGCGCTCGTTACGGGCTCCGAGCGCAATTTCAAGATCACCACTCCGGAGGATATGGCCATGGCCGAGGTCTTGCTCGCTGCCGCTCCCGCCGCCTGGGAGCCGCGCACGGGGACAGGCTTCGACGTCCACGCCTTCACCGCCGGCGACCACGTCTGGCTCGGCGGCGTCCGCATTCCCCACGATCAGGCGCTCGAGGGCCACTCCGACGCCGATGCTCCGCTGCATGCGCTCACGGACGCGCTCCTCGGCGCCATCGGCGAGGGCGACATCGGCCAGCATTTCCCGCCGACGGACCCGGCCTGGAAAGGCGCGCGCTCACGCATTTTCGTGGAGGATGCCGTCCGGCGCATCGCTGCCCGCGGCGGCCGCATCACCAATGTCGATGTCACCGTGCTCTGCGAGGCCCCGCGCATCGGGCCCCATCGCGACGCCATCCGGGCCGAATTGTCCGACATGCTCGGCATCGGCGTGGACCGGATCGCCGTCAAGGCGACGACGACGGAGCGCCTCGGCTTCACGGGGCGCCGCGAGGGGCTGGCCGCGCTCGCGACCGCCACGGTGCTGCTTCCCGTCTGATCCCGTGTCCCCCCTGGTCCCGTGTCCTCCATGTGATCCTTGCCAAGTTTTCCTCAAGGGGACGCAGCACCCGCGTTGACCCCCCTCCCAGAATCGCGGCATCACCACAGCGAGGCGGTTGTATCGCCACAAGCTTTTCCCCGGGGGACAAGTTCATGAGCCTGATGACAAACACAATGGAACGTCCCGCATCGGAGGCCGCCAGCGCGGCCAACATCGCCGATATCGCCGAGACGACGTCGGCCACCTGCCTTGCCACGCGCGTGCGCCAGCTCTCGCGCATCATCACCCGCATGTACGACGACGCGATGCGTCCGCTCGGCATCACGGCGAGCCAGTACACGCTTCTCGCCCAGCTCGCCTCGCGCGACGGCATCACCGCCGTCGAGATCGGCCATGAGCTCGATATCGAGAAGTCCACGCTCTCGCGCAACCTGAAGCGCCTGCTCGCGCTCGGCATGATCATCATGGATCCGCCCGCCGGCCGCCGCGGCCGCGGCCTCCACCTGACGCCGAAGGGCCAGCTGGCGCTGAAGGACGCTTTCCCCGTCTGGCAGGCTGCGCAGTCGCGCTCGGTCGCGGCGATGGGCGTCGATACGCGCGCCAAGCTCGACGACCTCCTGCGCGTCGCCGAGAAGCTCATCGAGGACTGACGGCCGCCGCCGTTTGCCTCACGCTCCCATTTGCGCCTAAGCTTTCCGGAGTGGATCGCCCGATGCACTCCGGTTTTTTGTGCGTGTCGCCAGGGAGGATTGCCGCCGGTGTTTTCCGCGCCCGACCTCATCGTCGCCGAGACCTTGCTCGCCAGGCTCCGCGCGCGCGGCTGGCGCCTCGCCACCGCCGAGAGCTGCACGGGCGGATTGATCGCGGCGCTCTTCACGGAGATCGCAGGCGCCTCCGATGTCTTCGAGCGCGGCTTCGTCAGCTACACCAACGCGGCGAAGATCGGCATGCTCGGCGTCGACTACGAGCTCCTCGTCCGCTACGGCGCCGTGAGCGGAGAGGTGGCCCGCGCGATGGCGGCGGGCGCGCTCAGCGCCTCGGCCGCCGACATCGCGCTCTCCGTCACGGGCATCGCCGGACCGGGCGGAGGCTCGGACACCAAGCCCGTCGGCCTCGTCCACATCGGCCTCGCGCGCCGGGGCTCACCGGCCGTCGCCCATGAATTCCGCTTCGGCGACCGCGGCCGCGCCGCCGTCCGCGCCGCAACCGTCGAGGAGGCGCTCAAGCTTCTCGCCGCCGCCATCCCCTCGCCGACGACGGGCGCCGAAGCGTAAAAGCCCCGGCCGCAGCCTCCGCGACGCCGGTCGCGCGGTCGTGTAGACTGCGCAAGACATCGCCCAGGGAGGACATGCCTCTCGAGGCCTGCCTCAGGAGATCGCCCTTTGGGACGCCACCCGCTCTGCCGGCTCAACGCCGTGTGTGCCCTCATCCTGTGCGGCGCGCTGAGCGCCGGTCCTGCGCCGGCCGCCGATATGACGGCCCGACAGGTCACGACGGCGCTCTATGGCGCATCCGAGGCCGCGCCTCTCGATTTCACCCGCCGCAACCTCGCGGGCCTCGACCTCGCCGGCCTCAAGTTCAAGAAGGCGCGCCTTGCGGAGGCCGACCTCTTCGGCGCCGATCTCACGAGCGCGGACCTCACCGGCAGCAACCTCCATGCCGCCCGTCTCGATCGCGTCACGATGATCGGCGCCCGCTTCGATCACGCGGACCTGAGCGGGGCGAGCCTCCTGCGTCCGACGGCGGCGACGTCGTTCGAGGGCCATCGCAGCGAGGCGCCGAGCTTTGCAGGGGCCGATCTCACGGGCGCGCGCCTGTTCGGCATCTTCACCGGCGGCAACTTCGCCAACGCCCGCATGGCCGGCGCGACGCTCGCTCCCGCAAGCGAGACGGGCTTCATCGAGATGCTCTGGCGCTCGCGGCTCGATTCCGCCGATCTCTCGGGCAGCGATCTCACGGGCGCGAACCTCACCCACGTCTCGCTCAGGTTCGCGAACCTCAAGGGCGCGAAGCTCGCCGGCGCCGTGCTGAGGAATGCGGACCTCTCGCGCGCCGATCTCACCGGGGCCGACGTGACAGGCGCCGACATGAGCCGGGCCGACCTCGATGGCGCGATCCTGACCGGCGTCACCGGCCTCGCCACCGTCAGCGGGCAGGAGACGATCCGCAACCGCGACAAGGCCATCAACTGACGCCGGTGCCGCGCCTCACACGCCCGCCGGCGTGCCGTAGAGCGTCCGCGCGCGCCCCTCGAACGCCTCCGTATAATGGCGCACGGCCTTGTCGAAGGCCGCCCCGACGATCAGCGCGAGCATGGTCGAGCGGAATGCGTAATCGATGAAGAAGTGCACGTCCGTTCCATCGGCCGCGGCGGGCTCGAACTGCCAGGTGTTGTCGAGACGGCTGAACGGCCCGTCGAGATGGCGGGCACGGATCTGACGGTTGCCGGGATCGAGCGTGACGCGCGTCGTGAAGCGCTCCTGGATCGCGCCATAGCCGACCGTCATCGTCGCCTCGAGCAGACGCGTGCCGTCGGCCTCCTCGTGCCGCTCGTGCACGGTCAGCCCCTCGCACAGCGGCAGGAAATCGGGATAGCGCTCCACGTCTGCGACGACGGCGAACATCTGATCGGGCGTAAAGGGCACGCGCCGGACGGTACGAAAGCTGGGCACGATCGGCCGGATCCTATCGAGACGCTGCAAGCGCGGCTTCGCGAGCCGTCTTGAGGCGGCGGAAATCGTCTCCCGCATGGAACGACGACCGGGTCATCGGGCTCGCCGCAACGACCAGGAAGCCCTTCGCGAGGGCGATGCGCTTCAGCTCCGCGAACTCGTCGGGCGGCATATAGCGCTTCACCTCCGCGTGCTTGCGGGATGGCGCCAGATACTGCCCGAGCGTCAGGAAGTCCACCCCTGCCGAGAGCAGATCGTCCATCACCTGCAGGATCTCCTCGCGCGTCTCGCCGAGGCCGACCATCAGGCCGGACTTGGTGAACACCTCGGGCGTCATCTCCTTCGCGCGCTGCAAGAGACGCAGGGAATGGAAGTAGCGCGCGCCGGGGCGAATGCGCACGTAGAGCCCGGGCACCGTCTCGAGGTTGTGGTTGAGCACGTCCGGACGCGCCGCCACGACATGCTCGAGCGCCCCCTCCTTGCGCAGGAAATCGGGAATGAGCACCTCGATGCTCGTCTGCGGTGCCGCCGCGCGGACGGCCTCGATCACGGCCGCGAAATGGCGCGCCCCGCCGTCGTCGAGGTCGTCGCGGTCGACAGACGTGATCACCACGTGCTCGAGGCCGAGCGTCGCCACCGCGGACGCGACGCGCTCGGGCTCGGCGGGATCGAGCGGCTCGGGCCTTCCCGTCGCCACGTTGCAGAAGGCGCACGCGCGCGTGCACACCTCCCCCATGATCATCATGGTGGCGTGGCGCTTCTCCCAGCACGAGCCGATGTTGGGGCAGCCCGCTTCCTCGCAGACGGTCGCGAGGCCGTGCGCGCGCACGATCGCCCGCGTCGCGAAATACTCGGCCGACCCCGGCGCGCGCACGCGGATCCACTCCGGCTTCGCCAGCATGGGGCTGTCCGGCCGATGCGCTTTCTCGGGATGGCGGAGGCGGGAGCCGCCGTCACCCCGGGCACGGGTATCGAGGAGAGTAACCATGGGCCTCGCTCAGTCGCGGATTCGAACGGGCCCGATCTTAGTCCAACGCCGCAGCGTCACAACATCCCGCGAAGGTCTGAGACGCCTCAGCGCCCGCCGAGGAAGCGCGCCACGATCACGACCAGCATCGCGCCGATGGTCGAGACGACGATCTGGTTGCCGTACGGGACGACGTCGAAATCGTAGGGGAGCTGCAGCAGACCCGCGTTGACGAGATAGCCACCCACCACGGCGCCGATCAGACCCACGATCAGGTTCCGGATCAGGCCGCCGCCGCCGAGAAGCAGCCCCGCCAGCCAGCCGGCGATCAGGCCGTTCACGATCATGACGATCCAGACCCGGTTGTCGGAGGCGAACTGCATGTAGTCGAATGACGCGTTTTCCATCGTCTCTTCCCTCGCTGGCCGGCGCGCGGCGCCGCGCCTTTGGTCCGGTTTGCTCCGGCGCCCGTTCTTTGTGGATGCTAACGTGACCTTAGCGTGGCCGATGGGCAGGAACTATCACCCGCCCCCACGCCGCCCGGCGCGACAACACCAGCGTGCGCAGTTCCGACAGCGCTTCGCCGCCGCCCGTCAGACGTGGCAGCGCGCGCCCAGATAGTCGTTGAGGAGACGGTTGTAGAGATCGGCGTCAGCCTTCTGCTGTGCGCTGATCTTGCGGCCGGCCGCCTGCGCCTGCACGGACGACGGCACGCCCCTGGCGTCGAGCCTGTTGAGCTGCGACTTGATCGACCCGCAGCTCTCGCCATTGGCCAACTGCTTGCCGCCCGGCCCGCTCCCGTTGCCAGAGGCGCACCCTCCGGCAAGCGCGGCGGCGCCGATGGCGCACAGAACGGATGCACGCAGTGCGCCGCGCAACCCCGCAGTCATGACCTTGAAGCCCTCTCCAAGAAAAATCTCTCTGCAAATACGTTAGGTGGTTCGAAGGGGCAGTTGAACCCCCGCGCCGTCATTTCAACCCATTCGCGCAAAAGTGTGGCCGCAGCGCAGCACCCCCATTTTCGGCCAGTGACCTGGGGCGATGGCTGGATCGCGGCCTCGGCGACAGAGCGTGGCCGAACCCCGCCCGGCGCAACCATGCGACCGGGCAGCGGTCCAAGAGCGAAGCCCGCAGAGCGTTACGGCTTCTGCTGCACGACGATGGGCGGCGCGATCGGTGCGGCCGCGGAGACGACCTGGGATGCATTGGCCGCGGGAGCGATGGAGCCCGTGCTCATCGCCGTCGGGCGCGGCCCGAGCGTCGAGCAGCGGGCCTGGAACTCGGCGTTGGCCTTGTCGAGCTCGGCGGCCTTCGCGAGCGAGTCCCGCTTGACGGATACGGTCGCCGACTTGCCGACGGAGGCCTTCTCGATGCGCTCCGTCACGCCGTCCTGACGCAGCAGATCGATGCGTTGCGACAGGGAATAGCACGCGGGATCGACCTTGCCGGCCATCGCCACGGGCGCGGTCGCGGCAGGGCCGGACGTGGCCATGCCGATCGACTGCGTCGTCAGCGAGTTGCCGAAAAGGCCGCTGTCCGACGAGCAGCCTCCGAGCATCGCAACCCCAAGTGCCACGCCTGCGATCCGTGCTGACAGCCTATGCATGATGTGTCCCCCGTAACGCCGCGCTGCGTGCGTTGCTGATCCATGTTGTGCTGGTCTACGGTCGATCCCGAGCCCCTCACAAGCAGCCCCCGCCAAATTGTCCGTGCATGGATCTATTTGACAGGTGCGAATCTGTGGGAAAACCCGGGCCAGTGGCGGAGGGGTCACAGGCACGCCATCGCCGAGCGCAACGCCCGCGGGAGCCCCTCTCGGAGCGCTGTTGTGGGGTGGGCGCGCTCAGCCAGCGCGCACGGCCGCGAGCACGGCCTCGCACACATCGCCCGCACGCGGCACGGCCAGGGCCTGAAGGGGGCCGGCATACGGCATGGGGACCTGCGCGCCCGCCACGCGCTGCGGCGGCGCCTTGAGCGCATCGAAGCACCGCTCGGTGATGGCCGCGGCGAGCTCCGCGCCGAGGCCCCAGCCCTCCTCGACCGTGACGAGATGGCCCGTCCGGCGGACGGAGTCCGCCACCGTCGCAACGTCGAGCGGCCGCACGCTCATGAGGTCGATGACCTCCGCATCGAGGCCATCGGCCACGAGTCGCTCGGCCGCATCGAGCGCGGTGACGACCGCATGCCCGCTCGCGGCGAGCGTCACGTCCACACCCGCGCGCACAACGCGGGCCGCGCCCAGCGCCGCCGGCGGACGGCCGCGCGGGCTCGGCAGCGCATGCGAACCATAGAGCTGCTCGTGCTCCAACACACACACCGGCCCCGGATGGCGGATCGCCGCGGCGAGGAGATCGTAAGCCGCATCGGCCGTCGCCGGATGCGCGATGGCCAGACCGGGGATCTGCGCCAAGAGACCTGCCACGCACCGCGCCTCCTGCCCGGTCGCGCCGAGCGAGAAGCCGTTCGGCCCGCGAAAGACGATCGGCACCGCCAGCCGCCCGCCCGAGAGATAGAACGTCTCGGCGGCCTCGACGAGATGCGGCATCATCACTTCGAGCGCGCGCCCCCACGAGGCCACTTCGACGATGGGCCGGAGCCCGGCCATCGCCGCGCCGACCGCGAAGCCGAAGAACGCGTCGTCCGCCGCCGCGACGGAGACGACCCGCTGCGGGCCGAACGCATCGGCGAGGCCCTGCGCCACCTTGAGCGCGCCGCGGTTCTGCGCGACGTCGACGCCGGCGAGAAAGACATTCGCATCGGCCCGCATGGCGTCGCCGATCGCATCGCGCAGCGCCTCGCGATAGGTTCGCGTGCCGCTCTCCCGCGCGAATGCGGGCCCGGCGCGCTCCTCGAAGGGAGCGGCGGCAAACGCGCCGAGCGCGGCAAACCCCAGCGGCTGGGCTGTCGCGCTTGGAGCGGGAGCCGGCATCACGATGGCAATCGGCGTATTCACCTTCACGCCTTCCGTGCCGGCCGGCACGAGGATGCGCTCGACCTGGCCTGCGGCGTCCGCCTCGATCTCGAGGGTCGCGGACGCCGTCGTGATCTCGACCAGCACGTCGCCGGCAGCCACATCCTGGCCTTCCGACACGTGCCAGCGGGAAACCTTGCCATCGACCATGGCGGGCGTCAGCGGCGGCATGAGAATCTCGCGGCGCATGGGCTCCCTCAAGCCTCCAGCGCCGCAAAGAGAGCGTCCGCGCCGGGCTCGGGCTCGGCCCGCGCGGCCTGCGCGGCACCCGCGACCTGATCGCGCACCTCCTTCTCGAGCACGCGGAGCTGCGCCTCGCTGAGGACGGCGGAGGAGAGAAGGCGCGCGCGCGCCTTGGCGATGGGATCCGCATCCGCGATCCGCCGCTCGGCAGAGCCGGGCTCGGCAGCGACACCGCCGTGGCCGCGATAGCGGAACGTCAGCATCTCGAGCAGCGTCGGCCCCTCGCCCGCCCGCGCCCGCGCGATGGCGCGCGCGCCGGCCGCACGCACCTGCCGCACGTCGATGCCATCGATCTGCTCGCCTGGCATGGCGAACGGCCTGCCGCTCTCGGCGAGCGCCGAAGGCAACGTCCCGAACACGATCCCTTCGCCGGGAGAGGCCGTGTTGTTGTCGACGACGAACACGATCGGCAGGCTCCATTTGGCCGCCATCCGATAGGCTTCGAGTACGCGCCCGCGCCGGGCGGCGCCATCGCCGAAGAAGGCCAGCGTCACGTCGTCCTCACCGCGGTACTTGGAGGCGAACGCGAGCCCCACGCCCAAGGGCGCCGCCGCGCCCGCTGCGCCGTGCCCGCCATAAAAGTGGTGCTCGGGCGCAAGCATGCGGACCGTGCCGCCCTTGCCGCCCGAGATGCCGCCCTGCCGGCCCATCAGCTCCGCCATCACGCGGCGCGGATCCGTGCCCCGGGCGAGCAGCGCGCCATGCGTGCGATAGCCGGTGATCACGGGGTCGCTCGCGCGCGCCGCCATCATCATGCCGACGATGGCCGCTTCCTGCCCGATCGACAGCGGGCAGATGCCGTGGATCACCTGCAGCGCATAAAGCTGCCCCGCCTTCTCCTCGAAGCGGCGGATGAGCAGCATCTGCCGGTAGGCCGCAATCTCCTCGTCCGGGGAGAATGCGACCTCGTCCGCGGCGGCCGATCTGGCCAGGCTCCCCATCTGTCCTCCTGGGCGTGCAGAAACGCGGGCCCGCTCCGATTACGTAACCGCATCGGGCGCGGGGCCAAGCCTCACTCTGCCAAATCGTCAGGGAAATTACACGACCAGCGCTCTGGGAGGCCAGTCTACCTAAGGGATCGCCTGCGCCCAAACAATGGCACATCGGGCCCGCTGCACCGCAATAGAGAGTCCTGCCGGACATCTCGGCAGGCGTGTCTCATCGGGAAAAGGCGCGGCAGGATCAGCCCTTCGGCTCCGGATAGATCCGGTCCTCGGGGCGGGCGAAGCCCAGCACCTCGCGGGCCACCTCCTCGACGAAGTCGGGGTCCGGCGGATCGGGCCGCAAGAGCGCGACGTCGCGCTGCAATTTGGCGCGCACGGCCTCGAGGCTCTGGATCTCGAACTGGAGCGCACTTTCGCGCTCGAGCAGAGCTTCGCGAGCCTCGAGACCGTGGCGGCCTTTCAAGGTGTGATAGGCGAAATAGGCTGTCATACCGACACAGAGAAGCAACACCAGCATCTGCCGGGGCCAGCTTCGCCGATCATTTTTTGAGTGACGCAGCACGGGGGTGTTCGACGTTACGCGTTATGAGAACCGGGAACGAGAAGAGCCTACCTCAGGTGCGATTAAAGCGAGGTAAAGCTCCGTCCCGGTTCGTGCCTGCTGCGTCGGCCCCTCGTGACCGCCTCAGACCGCGCGTGCGCCGCGCAGGATGCTCTTGCCCGCGTACTGCGCGATATCGCCCAGCTCGCCCTCGATGCGGATGAGCTGGTTGTACTTGGCGAGCCGGTCCGAGCGGCAGAGCGAGCCGGTCTTGATCTGTCCGCAGTTGGTGGCCACCGCGAGATCGGCGATCGTGGAGTCCTCGGTCTCGCCCGAGCGGTGCGACATCACGGCCGTATAACCCGCGCGCTGCGCCATCGACACGGCGTCGAGCGTCTCCGTCAGCGTGCCGATCTGGTTGACCTTGACGAGGATCGAGTTGGCCGTCCCCGCCTTGATGCCGCGTGAGAGGCGGGCCGTGTTGGTGACGAAGAGGTCGTCGCCGACGAGCTGCACGTCGCGGCCGATGGCCTCGGTCAGCGCCTTCCAGCCGTCCCAGTCGTCCTCCGCCATGCCGTCCTCGATCGAGATGATGGGGAAGCGCGAGACGAGATCCTCGAGGTAGCGCGTCATGCCGGCGCTATCGAGCGACTTGCCCTCGCCGGCGAACTCGTACTTGCCGTTCTTGTAGAATTCGGTCGAGGCGCAGTCGAGCGCCAGCATCACGTCGTCGCCGGGCTTGTAGCCGGCGTTCTCGATCGACTTCATGATGAACGAGAGCGCCTCGTCCGCGCTCTTGAGGTTGGGCGCGAAACCGCCCTCGTCGCCGATGCCGGTGGCGTGGCCGGCCTCCTTGAGGTTCTTCTTCAGCGTGTGGAAGATCTCGGCGCCGATGCGGACGGCATCCGCGCACGTCTCCGCCGACACCGGCATGATCATGAATTCCTGAATGTCGATCGGATTGTCGGCGTGCGCGCCGCCGTTGATGATGTTCATCATCGGCACCGGCAGAACGTGCGCCGAGGTGCCGCCGACATAGCGGTAGAGCGAGAGCCCGGAAGCCTCGGCCGCCGCCTTCGCCGCCGCGAGCGAGACGCCGAGAATGGCGTTGGCGCCGAGGCGGCTCTTGTTCGCCGTCCCGTCGAGCGCGATCATGGCCTGGTCGAGGCCGCGCTGGTCCTCGGCATCAAGACCGACGAGCGCATCCGAGATCTCGCCGTTGACGGCATCGACCGCCTTGAGCACGCCCTTGCCGAGATAGCGGCTCTTGTCGCCGTCGCGCAGCTCGTTGGCCTCGTGCGCGCCGGTCGACGCGCCCGACGGCACAGCCGCGCGGCCCATGGAGCCGTCCTCGAGCATCACGTCGACCTCGACGGTGGGATTGCCGCGGCTATCCAGAATCTCGCGGCCGAGGATATCGACGATGGCAGTCATGGGGGGTTCCTTGGAAGTCGGGTGGACAAATACGCCGTTGTGATGATGGTGGAGCCGCCGAGGGCGGATCTCCGGATGGGTCGAGCGGTTGTAACCGGGTTCGCCAGACGCGGAAAGCCCCCACGGGGTAAGGCTCCCCCTACCCCGGCGGGCCAATGAGGAGACAGCACGATGGCAGACATTGCGACCTACCACGGCTCCTGTCATTGCGGCGCCGTGCGTTACGAGACCCGGAGCGCGCCCATCACCCGGGCCATGAGCTGCAACTGCTCCATGTGCCGGCGCAAGGGCACGCTGCTCGCCTTCATCCCCGCGGCCGACTTCAGCCTCGAAGCGGGCTCCGAGGCGCTCACCGACTACCAGTTCGGCAAGAAGGCGATTCACCATCTCTTTTGCCGCACCTGCGGGGTGACGAGCTTCGCCCGCGGCACCGGACCGGACGGTACGGAGATGATCGCCCTCAACGTGCGCTGCCTGGACGAGGTCGACCTCGACGCGCTCGCAATCGACCGCGTCGACGGGAAGAGCTTCTGATGTCCCCGGAGGCCGCGCTCGTCCTCTTTTCGGGTGGACAGGACAGCACCGTGTGCCTGGCCTGGGCGCTCGACCGCTACGGCGCGGTGGAGACGGTCGGCTTCGACTACGGCCAGCGCCATGCTGTCGAGCTCGCTCAGCGCGCGAAGGTCCGCGACGGGCTCGTCGCGGGCTTCCCGGCCTGGCAGGGCCGCCTCGGCCCGGATCACACCCTCGCCCTTCCTGAGCTCGGCCGCCTCAGCGAAACCGCCCTCACGCGCGCGGTCGAGATTGAGATGACGGCGGCGGGACTTCCCTCGACGTTCGTGCCCGGCCGCAACCTTCTCTTCCTCGTCTATGCCGCCGCCCTCGCCTACCGGCGCGGGATCACGACGCTCGTCGCAGGCATGTGCGAGACGGATTTCTCCGGCTATCCCGATTGCCGCGAGGCCACCATCCGCGCGCAGGAGCAAGCCCTCGTCCTCGGGCTCGACAAGCCCATCCAGGTCGCGACGCCGCTCATGCATGTCGACAAGGCGGGCACGTGGGCCATGGCCGAGACCCTCGGCGGGCCTGCGCTCGTCGCGCTCGTCGTCGAGGAGACGCACACCTGCTACCTGGGCGACCGGACGCACCGGCATGCGTGGGGCTGGGGATGCGGCACCTGCCCCGCCTGCATCCTTCGCGCGAAGGGGTGGACCCGATGGCAGGCGGAAAAGGCCCCCGCCTGAAGGCGCGCCCGCTCCCCGCAGCGCCTGCACGTGCGGCAACCTTGCCGGGCTTTAAGCATAGTTCTCGCGCGCCCCAGACTTCTAAAATCCCCTTAGGGTTCCTAACTTAGAGGCGCCTCACCCCCCACGATGGAGCCCCCCATGGCAGACACCAAGACCAACCTCAAGAAGGCCGCGGAGAACCGTAAGGCACCGCTCAAGACGCCGAGCGGCCTCGGCGACAACGCCATCCGCGACCTGACCGGCGCACTCAACGAGCTGCTCGCGGATGTGTTCGCCCTTTACCTCAAGACCAAGAACTTCCACTGGCACGTCAGCGGCCCCCACTTCCGCGACTACCACCTTCTCCTCGACGAGCACGGCGACCAGATCTTCGCCATGACGGACCCCATCGCCGAGCGCGTCCGCAAGATCGGCGGCACCACGCTGCGCTCGATCGGCCAGATCAGCCGCCTGCAGCGCGTCGAGGACAACGACGCCGACTTCGTCTCTCCGGAGGGCATGCTGGCCGAGTTGCGCGAGGATAACAGGGATCTCGTCCAGCGCATGCGCGAGGTGCACGACCTCACCGACGAGCACAACGACTATGCGACCTCGAGCCTGCTCGACGTGTGGATCGACGAGACCGAGCGCCGCCTGTGGTTCCTGTTCGAGGCGACCCGCAACATCTGAGCCTGTGATCGAGCCGCGATCGTGCCGTCGCGGTCTCGGATCCTCGGACGATCAGCGAAGCGCGATCGCCGGCCTCGCATCGGGACGGGCGGCGCGTTTCGCGGCTTCGAGGGCGGCGACGCGCGCCTCGAAATCGAGCCGCAGGAGATCGTTCAGCGCGGCGTCCGACACCTCGTATTCGCCGCAGTGCTTGCAGCGTACGACGAGGCCGTCGAAATCGCCGGAGGTGATGTTCTCGGCTTCCGCCCCGCAAACAGAACATTGCATGACCGATCCTCGCAGGAACGATGGCTGGGATTTGAGGGTCGCGGCCGCTCGATAGGCCCGTCGCGGCCCCGCTTGACTTCGCACCGCGAGCCTCTACGGATCGCCTTCATGTATGCCGTCAAGGAGATCTTTTACACCCTGCAGGGCGAGGGCGCGAACGCGGGCCGGGCGGCCGTGTTCTGCCGTTTCGCGGGCTGCAATCTGTGGTCCGGGCGCGAGGCCGACCGCGCGACGGCCGAGTGCCAGTTCTGCGACACGGACTTCGTCGGCATGGATGGCGCGGGCGGTGGCAAGTTCCGCTCCGCCCGCGCTCTCGCGGACGCCATCGCCGCGGCCTGGGCAGGCGGGGCCGGCCACCGCTTCGTCGTGCTGACCGGCGGCGAGCCCGCGCTCCAGGTCGATGATGCGCTCATCGCGGCCTTGCACGACGACGGCTTCACCATCGCCATCGAGACGAACGGCACGCTGCCGCTTCCCGCCGGGCTCGACTGGATCTGCGTGAGCCCCAAGGCGGGAACGCGCCTCGCCC
>DAITBB010000014.1:0-14237 GCA_036823975.1 Hyphomicrobium sp. | reverse complement strand
ATCCTCAGGCCGGGCTCGATCCGGCCGGCCTTCTCGCCCTCGACTTTCCGCGCCGCTACGTGAGCCCGATGGACGGCCCGAGCCTGGCGGAGAACACGGACCTGGCCGTCGCCTACGTGAAGGCCCATCCCGAATGGCGCCTCTCGGTGCAGACCCACAAACGCATCGGCATTCCCTGAGAGGGGATCAGGCCCTCAATGCCGCCTTGCCGTAACCCCCTGATGTCCCTTATGTGACCCCCATGCGCATCTATAAGGAATTCCAGTTCGAGGCCGCCCATTTCCTGCCGTCGGCCCCCATCGGCCACCCCAACGCGCGGGTGCATGGCCACTCCTTCCGCGCGCGCGTCGTCATCGACGGCGAGCCGTCCGCGGAGACCGGCCTCGTCTTCCACTTCGACGATCTGGCCGCCGCCATCGCCGAGGCGCAGGACGCGCTCGACCACCGCCTGCTGAACGAGGTGGAAGGGCTCGAGATGCCGACGCTCGAGCGCATCTCGATGTGGCTCTGGTCGCGCCTCGAGAACCGGGTGCCCGGGCTCGCCGAGATCCATGTCTCGCGCGATAGCTGCCACGAAGGATGCATTTACACGGGCGCGGCCCATCGCGCCCCGCTGGCAGCCGAATAGGCTTGGAAGGGAGCCCGCCATGGGCAGCAAGATCACCGGCGTCACCCTGCTCGGCGGCGCCACCGCCATCCCCGAAAGCCCGGAGAAGGCGCAGCTCGAACGCGTCGCCAACCCGCATGCGGACACGCCCTACCTCACCCGCTTCACCGCGCCCGAGTTCACCTCGCTCTGCCCCGTGACCGGCCAGCCCGACTTCGCCCATCTCGTCATCGACTACGTGCCGGGCGACTGGCTCGTCGAAAGCAAGTCGCTGAAGTTGTATCTCGCCTCGTTCCGGAACCATGGCGCGTTCCACGAGGACTGCACGGTCGCGATCGGCAAGCGGCTCGCGGCCCTGCTCGACCCCGCCTTCCTGCGCATCGGCGGCTACTGGTATCCGCGCGGCGGCATTCCGATCGATGTGTTCTGGCAGACGGGAAGCGTGCCCGCGGGCATCTGGCTGCCGGACCAGGGCGTCCCGCCCTACCGCGGCCGCGGATAACGCCGCAGAGCACGCCGCGCGGCAGCGGGTTCTCCCCCCGTGACCCTTTCTCGGGCGGCCGACGGAGTGCTCCGTTGTCGGATCCCGGCCGCCGCATCGCCGCCCCATCGCAGCCGGCGTCTCGCCGCCTCGCTGCCAAAAAACTGTGATGTCGTCAGGGTATGAGCAATCGCAAGAGCTCAGACCTTGCGACAAAGGACCCTACGCCCGCATGATGACCGGTACCACGTCTCTCGCCCCTGGCGACGCCGTCGAGATCAAGTATCGCCTCTTGGGCCCCAGCGGGTCCGGCCCCGACGGGGTCGTCGAGCGCTGGATCCGCGCTCATGTCGTGCTCTGCGAGCCGGGCACGCATCCCCTCGTCCGCCTCGCTGATGGTCAGATGACGGAAATCCGCCCCTTCATGCGGTGGCGCCTGCTGGCCCGTGCAGCCTCCCCGCAGCCGACCGCGCGGGCCGCTTAGACCTCCTCTCTCTCCGCAACGCCCGCACGCGACAGCTCCGCCAAAACCCGCTCGAGGAAACGCCGATGCCGCCGGTCCGGCGCGAACGCGGCCGCCTGCATGTGCTCGCCGATCGCCTGCAAGGCGCCGTCCCCATAGCGCTGGCGGTAGCGGGCGGCGACGCGGCGCACGTCGCTATCGGATGGCGCGCGCCAGCGGTCGAAGCGCTCGACGATCAGGATGAGAACGCCACCCACGAGCGCGGCGCCATATCCGGTGCCCACTCCGGCCGACACCCAGCCCATGACGGTCGCGATCGAGTCCAAGGGATCCACCCACCCGGTTGTCCCGAGCAGATTATCGCCCACATTCCGGGTTGCGAATAGAAATGTGACGCTGAGTCCGTAGACGATCAGTCTACATTTGGCCGCCATGCGCGCATGGCGGACTCGGACTACCGAAGCATCCTGGCTCAGAACTTGAAGACGGCGAGGAAAGCTCTCGCCCTGTCGCAGGAGGCGCTCGCCTTGGAGGCGGAGATCGACCGGACCTACATCTCCGGCATCGAGCGCGGGAAGCGCAATCCGTCGCTCGACTTGATCGTGAAACTCGCAAAGCACCTGAAGACGACGCCAGCGGCACTGCTGACGCCGCCATGACCGGCCCGCGCACGGGCACGGGCACGGGCACGGCACCATAGCCGAGAAGCGTCCAGCCGTCGCGGACGGCCGCAGCCGTCAGAGACCGGCCGGCCCATCTTCCACACACCCGGAACTTTTTGCGACGGGAAGCGTCGCGCGCGCCGTTGCCTACGACGGAGGAGACGCGGGTGGTCCTCCGACGGCGCCGGCGCCGCACCTTTCTCCCGCGAGGGAGCTCTCCGTTGAAGCCAGCATTGAGCGACGCACTGATCATGGCCTTCGCGGACGGCGAGTTGGATGCCGCGCTGGCCGAGCGTGTGCGCCACGCGATCGAGACGGACGTTCGCGTGCGGCGCAAGCATGAGGTCTTTCAAGAGACGCGGCGCGTGCTCGCAAGCGTGTTCGACGGCGTCCTCACCGAACCCGTGCCGGCGCGGCTCACGGAGCTACTGACGCACCCGGCGAAAGAGCGGGGCGAATGAGACGGCGACCCCGGACGAGATCTCTGGGCGCCCGCCGTCTAAAGTCCCGCAGCGGCGTGGAACGAACGGATCGCCGCCGCGGCGGCACGGAACTGCTCCACCTGCCACCAGTGGCCGCACGCGAGCACGCGCACCTCCGCCCCGGTCACCTCACCGATACGGCGGGCGAAGACGGGGCCGGCATAGGGATCGTCGGCGCCCCACAGCACCAGCCCCGGCGCCGTGATGGCCCCCACCTGCGGCTCCCATTCCCGAAAGACGTCGCGGCTGGACCGGTAAAGGCCGAGGATCGCGCGCTTCATCGTCTCGTCGATGCGGCTTGCCGTCTCCGCGGCCGCGTCCGCCGGAAGGCCCGCCCGGCCCAGCATGTCGATGACGAGCGCGCCCTGCAGACGCTCCATGGCCTTCTCGCCGGCGCCAGGGGTCTGCCAGAGGCGCGCCGTCGTATGCCAGGTGTAATCCGCCGTGCTCGGCGCTCCGCCGCCGACCCAGCTCCGCACGAGATCGGGGCGCAGCTCGAGCGCCCGCAACAGCAGGATCGAGCCCCAGTCGTGCGCGATCACGTCCCGCGGCGGCGGCACGGCTTCGAGCGCCCGGATGAGCCATCCGAGATAGGCGTCCTTCGTCGGCGTGAACCCGTCCGGCAGCGCGCACCCGAACCCCGGCAACGCCAGCGCCACCGAGGGCGCGGCAGCCAGCTCCGCCTCGAGGCGCGTCCAGACCGCCACCGTATCGGGGACGCCGTGCACGAATACCGTCGTCATCGCGCCACCTCCCGCGCTTGGAGCGGACGATCCTCTCCGATAACCTTCCGCATAGCACACCCGCCGATTTTGCCGGCGATTTCCGTATCGTTCGCCGAGACCGCGACTCCGCAGCATGCGGAGCGAGAGAGGAGCGAGCATTGCCCGAAACCCCGCCGCCCGGCCACGCATCGCCCCTCGACGAGGCTCCCGCCCGGACTGCCGGTGCTGAGGAGTCCGACAGGGTGTCCGGTGCGGCGCGCCGCATCGTCCTGCTGACGGCCCAGGGCACGCTCGCGCAGATCATCATCAACGGGCTCACGCAGCGCCTCGGACCGCTGACCGTCATTTCCGAGATGTCGGAAACCCGCTCCGAGATCTTCCGCCGCCGCATGAGACTGCTCGGCATCGTTCCCGCCCTCGGCCAGGTCGCGCTCACGTTCGCCCTGCGCCTCGACCGGCGCCGGCGGCGCAAGCTCGAAGCCGTCTGGCAGAAGCATGGCTTGAAGCCTGACGCCGATCCGGCGATCGCCGTGCATCGGGTGCCGTCGGTGAACTCCAGGGAATGCCGCGACCTCCTGCGCACGCTCGCGCCCGACGTCGTTGCCGTCTACGGCACACGGCTGCTCGCGCGCGCCACGCTGGGGGCCGTCCCGGCGCCGTTCATCAACTATCACGCCGGCATCACACCCAAATACCGCGGCCAGGATCCCGGCT
Organism: Hyphomicrobium sp.; assembly: GCA_036823975.1. GTDB lineage: Bacteria > Pseudomonadota > Alphaproteobacteria > Rhizobiales > Hyphomicrobiaceae > Hyphomicrobium_C. The sequence goes on along the minus strand of DAITBB010000014.1, from coordinate 10,103 downwards.
ATTGGGCACTCGCGACGGGCGACGCGGAGCACGCGGGCGTCACCATCCATCTCGTCGACGAGGGCGTCGATACCGGCGCCGTGCTCTATCAGGCGCAAGTTGCCTTCGGCCCCGAGGACACCCTCGCGACCTACCAGCACGTACAGGCTGCGACCGCGCTTCCCTTGTTCGCGCGCGCGATCGAGGATGCGCTCGCCCACCGCCTGCGGACGGTCACGGTCGATCTTCCGTCGATGAAATGGTTTCCGCCCACGCTCTGGACCTACGTCCGCATCGGCCTCACCCGCGGGGTGTGGTGAGGGGCCTGAGCCGCTATTTCGGGCTGCGGAAAGTCTAGGTTTAGGAAGGACACTGGTCGGAGCGGGGAGATTCGAACTCCCGACCCCTTGCTCCCGAAGCAAGTGCGCTACCAGGCTGCGCTACGCTCCGCCCGACCGTGTGCCTCTAACTCCCACCGAGGCGTGCGTGTCGCGTCTTTGACGTTCTCGATCAAAGACGAGGCCCGCATCATCATCGCATGAGGGTCGGCGATCGCCTGCCAGGGGCAGCCCGATCGCGAGGCGGCTTTATAGCGGCCCGGCTCGCGTTGGGCAAGCGCGACCGCCACCAGATTTTTTGCGGCCGACGAGGTTGCCGCCGCATCGGCCTGCCCCTATGGTGCGCCGCTCTAGAGCCTGATCGTTTGAGATGCGAGCCCTTCAGCTCGCATCGAGAGCGTGAATCAGACTCTAAAACAAAGAGATAGAGCACGTTCACTCCCGATGGGCCGATTCCATTGAGAGTGAACGTGCTCTAGAGCCCATCCCGATCCGTAAGGAGCCGGAGCCAGGGCTCTCGATTTTTTGTAATGTCGCGTTTCCTTCCGACAGGACGGCCGACCTCGCGTCGGAGCCCTGCCGCCGGAAGAAGCTCCAAGCCAGGGCGCAGTTCGCCCTGGCAGGTGATGGGACGTAGCCAAGTGGTAAGGCAGCGGATTTTGATTCCGCCATTCGGAGGTTCGAACCCTCCCGTCCCAGCCAGACCCTAGGCGCCACACGAAGAAGCGCCCCCCGGCGAAAGCCTTACTTCTTCTGCAGGCCCTGCATCGCCTCGGTCACGAGACGGCCGAGCTCCTGCGCCTGAAGCGCATAAGCTTGCATCTGCGACTGAGCGAAACGGCTCTGATGGGCCAGGATTTCCTGGATGTCCTTGGCGCTGGCGAGGTCGCTCGCAAGCGCGAAGGCCGCTTCGGCGTTCTGCTTGGCGAATTTAGTGGCCCGGTCCTGCACCGCGCGGAAGCCCGACGACATGTCATTGGCCGGGAGCGACTTCGTCCAGAAGCTCATCGCCTGCGTCATGGCATCCATGAACTGGCCGTAGGCGTTGCGGGCCTGGTCGACATTCTTCTCGGCCAGGTCACGAATCTGCTGGGGGATCTCGAACGGGTTTTGAGACATTGGCTTCTCCGGCTTTCATTCTTCGTTCAGGGGGTGAGTATTGGTAGCGCCTTATGAGCCGGGCGCCTACCGCCTTGTGGCGAGCGCCTCGCCGCAAACCGGTCGGAGATCACTCGGGGGCGAGAAATAAACGCTTCGCAGCCGCCAGGCACCGGTTCAAACCGCCGCGGGTTTTCTCGCTCACGCGCCTATGGGCGCGCTCCCGGGCCCTGAGGCCTTTTTCGCTCACGCACCTATGGGCGCTCCGCGAGGGCGGCACGTGTGCCGGGTCGCCTTGCTCCCAGGCCCTGCGGGCCGTTGGCGGAGCCGGGGCAGGCCCTCAGCGTACCAACGGCCTGCGGCCACGCACCGCATGCGCCCTTCAGGCTGCTGGCTCGGCGCGCCGAAATCCGGGGAAGCCCCTTGCATGCCCCGCCGGGCCGTCAGAAGAAGAGCGCAAGGGGGCTTATCCCCCGCAAGACCTGGGCTTTTGTCGCCGAAAGGACGATGCGATGGCGAACGACGTCTCCCCCGAAGCCCTCGAGGCCGCGGCGCAGAGCCTCGGGCTCACGATCGCGCCCGAATGGAAGGCCAACGTCCTCATGTTCTACGAGGTGGCCCAGCGCATGGCCGCGATGATCGAGGCGACGGGCGCGGCCACGACGGCCGAAGCAGCGCCCGTCTTCACGCCGCGGGGCGGGCAATGACGACACATCCCCTCCCCGCGACGGCGACCGCGATCGCCAGCGCCGTGGCTGACGGCACCACCTCCGCCGAGACGATCGTCCGCACCGCGCTCGAACGCATCGAGGCGCTCGATCGCGACATCGGCGCCTTCACCGACCTGACGCGCGAGCGCGCCATTGCGGAAGCCCAGGCTGTCGACCGCGCCCGCGCAGACGGCCAATCGCTGGGGCCTCTCGCGGGCGTGCCCTATGCGGTGAAGAACCTTTACGGCGTGAAGGGCCTCGCCACGCGCGCAGGCTCCAAGATCAACGCCATGGATCCACCGCAGCGGGAGGATTCGCTGCTCGTCCGGCGCATGCACGCGGCGGGCGCCGTCCTGCTCGGCGCGCTCAACATGGGCGAGTACGCCTACGACTTCACCGGCGAGAACGCGCATTACGGCCCCTCCCGCAATCCGCTCGACACGACCCGCATGACGGGCGGCTCCTCCGGCGGATCGGCGGCCGCGGTGGCGGCCGGCTTCGTGCCCGTCTCGCTCGGCTCCGACACCAACGGCTCGATCCGCGTGCCCGCGGCCTTCTGCGGCCTCTACGGCCTGAAGCCAACCTACGGCCGCCTGCCGCGCACGGGGACCTTTCCGTTCTGCGACAGCCTCGATCACCTGGGCCCCTTCGCGACAAGCGTCGCGGATCTGGCGCGCGTCTACGATGCCCTGCAAGGCCCGGACGCGTCCGATCCCGTCTGCGCGCGGCGCCCGGCCGAGCCTGTCGCCGGCGAGATCGCAAAGGGGTGCAACGGGCTTCGGATCGCCGCCGCCACCGGCTATTTCCGCGCCGACGCGGAGCCCGGCGCGCTCGCCGCCCTCGACCGCGCCAAAGCGGCGCTCGGCGCCCGCGACGACATCGAGATCCCGCAGGCCGCGGAAGCCCGCGCCGCCGCGTTCCTGATCACGAATGCCGAGGGCAGCGCGCTTCATCTGACGCGCCTCAGGGCCCGGCCCGCCGATTTCGATCCCGACACACGCGACCGCTTTCTGGCCGGCGCCCTGCTGCCCGCGAGCTGGTACGTCTCCGCCCAGCGCTTCCGCCGCCTGTTCGAGACGGCAATCGAGGAGATCTTCACGCGCTGCGACGTGATCCTCGCGCCCTCCGCGCCGTGCCAGGCGCCCAAGCTCGGCCAGAAGACGATCCCGCTCGAGGGGCGCGAGGTGCCGCTGCGCGCGCACATGGGGATCTATACGCAGCCGATCTCGTTCGTCGGCCTGCCGGTGGCGGCGGTGCCGGTGCGCACGCCGGGCGGGCTGCCTTACGGCATCCAGGTCATCGCCCGCCCCTGGCGCGAGGACCACTGCCTGCGCGTCGCCGCCGCGCTGGAGCAGGCGCGGCTTTAGTCTGGCTGTGAGCAACGCACCTTGCGCAGGCTCGGCGAGGCCGGGGCGCCGAACGTCTGCCGAAACTGGCGGGCGAAGTGCGCCTGATCGGCGAACCCGGCCGTATGCGCCGCAGCGGTCAGGCTCGCACCACGCGCGGTCTCGGCAATCGCCCGCCGCAGCCGTTGCCAGCCGCGGAAGCGCCGGAACGGCACGCCGACCTCCTCCGCAAAGAGATGCTGGAAGCGCGACGACGAAAGGCCGACGCCGTGTGCGGCCTCGACTGCGGATCGTGCCGTGTCGGGGGCCGTCGACAGTGATGCCACCGCCTGCGCGATGCGCTCATCCATCCGGCGCCGGGCGCGCGGTGCCGCAAAGGCGATGATGTCGTCGAGCGCCGCCGACGCCCAGGCCACGCCGTCGCGCGCCTCATAGAGCGCGCGAAGCTCGCGATGGATCGAACAGGCCCCGATGAGCGCGCCTCGTGCCTCCGATGTCTCTCCAAGGAACGCCGCCAGCAGATCGCATCCGCCCCCGTCCGGCTCGAGGTAGAGCACCGCGAGCGGCTGGCCCTCGACGTCGAATTCGTAGCTCGTGCCGGCCGGGATCACGGCGGCGGGTGTCCGCATCCAGTGCCCCGCACCGATCTTGAGACGGAAGGCGCCGTAAAGGCCGGTCACGAGCACCGGCACGCTGTGCGCATGCGGATCGTTGCGTCCGAGCGGCCCCGCGAACAGGGCCCGGGCCTCGTCCACGTGCCAGATCGGCAGAAGCCCGTCCGCCGAGGGCGAAGACTCGGAAATCGCAGCACGTTCGTTCAAGCGGCCCATCCGGTCCGAAGCTAACGTCCTCCGCCGATAGCAACACGGAGGCGCAATCTCAATGCCGAAATCCCCCTTGCAACCGACGCGGCGCAACGTTCTGGCCACACTCGCCGCGGCTTCGGCAGTCCCGCTCGTGACGGGCGGCCTGCCGCCCTCCGCACATGCGGCCGCCGCCAAGCTCGGTGCCTTCCAGCCGCGCCACTGGCGCTATCCGCTCGGCAACTTCGAGCTGACCGTCATCGCCGACTCGGAGGCCTTCATCGACGGGCCCTTTCCGCTGATCGGCGCCAACGCCACCGAGGACAAGGTGAAGGCGCTCATGCGCGACAACCTCCTTCCCGAGGCGAAATATCAGCCCGGCTTCACGCCCCTGATCGTCAACACCGGGAGCGAGGTGGTGCTGTTCGACACCGGCAACGGCGAGAACGGGTTCGTGCCGCGCCCGGCCGGCGGCTGGCTGGCGGCCGGGCTCGCGGCGGCAGGCTTCAAGCCCGAGGACATCGACATCGTCGTGCTGAGCCACGGCCATCCGGACCACGTCGGCGGCGTCATGGAAGGCGGCAAGCCGCTCTTTCCGAACGCCCGCTACGTGATCGGCCAGATCGAATACGACTTCTGGGCGCCGGAAGGAAAGCACACGGGCGATCTCGAAAAGTTCGCCGCCGTCTTCCGCGCCAACACCAAGGCCGTGGCCGACCGCTTCACGTTTCTCGCCCCCGGCGACGATGTCGTCACCGGCATCACCGCCGTCGCCGCCTATGGCCATACACCGGGCCATCTCAACTTCCGCATCGAGAGCGAGGGCAAGGCCGTCTATTTCTGGGGCGACTGCGCCCACCATCAGGTGGCCTCGCTCGCGCGGCCCGACTGGCATTGCGTCTTCGACGTCGACACCGAGCAGGGCGCGGCCACACGCAAGCGCGTGTACGACATGGTGGCCACCGAGCGCATTCCCGTCATCGGCTATCACATGCCGTTCCCGTCCGTGGGCTACGTGGAGCGCGACGGATCGGGCGCCTACCGCTGGCTGGCCCACACCTATCAGCTCTACCTCTAGCTAGGCCACGGCTTCGGTGTGGGGCGGGCGTGCCAAGATCGGCGCCCGCCCCGGCTCAGGTGCGGCAAGGCCCCGTCAACCAAGACGCGGGGCAAATGGCGACGGCGCGTCGCCTTTGCGGCTATGGCGTTCCTCGCCTATCGTCACGCCCCACCGAGAGAGCCGGGCCGCAATGCCACACACGCTGTCGTTCAAGACGTCGATGACCTTCACGTATGGCGAGCCCTCGCCCGTGAGCCCCGGCATCGTGCGCATCGTCGCCCATAATCCGAGCCCGCTCACGTTCAAGGGCACGAACACCTATCTCGTCGGCATGACGGAGCTGGCCGTCATCGATCCCGGACCTGCCGATGCGGCGCACCGCGACGCCATCCTGAAGGCCGCCGCGGGGCGTCCGATCCGCCAGATCCTCGTCACGCATGCCCATCGCGACCATGCGGACGGCGCGGCCGCCCTCAAGGCGGCGACCGGCGCCTCCGTGCTCGGCTACGGCCGCGGCACGTTCGACGCGATCGGCCCCGACACGAACCCGCAGGGCTCCGAGTTCATCGATTTCGTGTTCGCGCCCGACGTGCTGCTGCGGGATGGCGACATCGCCGAAGGGCCGGAATGGCGCCTCGAAGCGATCTACACGCCCGGCCACGCCCCGGATCACCTCTGCTTCGCCCTGCTCGGGCGCAACGTGCTCTTTTCCGGCGACCACGTCATGGCGTGGAACACGACGCTCGTGGCGCCGCCCGAAGGCGCCATGGCGGATTACATCGCCTCGCTCGAGCGGCTGCTGGCGCGGAGCGAAGCGAGCTATCTGCCCGGCCACGGCGGACGCCTCGACGAGCCGCACCGCACCGTCAAAGCCTATCTCCTGCATCGGCGCTGGCGGGAGGACTCCATTCTGGAAGCGATCCGCGGCGGCGTGGAGACGATCGAGACCATCGTGCCCGTCGTCTATCCGACCATCGAGGGCCGGCTCGTAAACGCCGCCGCGCTCTCCGTGCAGGCCCATGTCGAGCATCTCATCGCGCGCGGTCTCGTCACCTGCGACGGGCCCCCGGCCTGGAACCGTCTCCTCGCTCCGGCCTAGCCCGGCCGCCGCTTTTCTCGCGGCTCTCCTTGGCTGCCGGCACGGTGGCATCGACGCGGGCCTGGATCTCCGTCACCAGCGCGCGAATGCGCCCGGCATTGCGCCCCATGTCGCCGCGCCCGAAGCGGGACGCCGAGCGAATATCGACCCAGCTCGTCTCCTCCCCCGCCGACACCCGGATCGCCACGTCGTCGTAGAAGCCCATCACGAGCGTACGGTCCACGGCCTCGATGATGCCGTCCGTGCCCGCGGCCGCATCCGGCGGATCCTCGCGCACGAGATCCATCTTGAGCCGCTTCACCGCGTCCACGACGAGCGCATAAGCCTCCTCGCCCGAACGCGCGATCGTCATCGGGCGGATGTCCGGATAGGCATCCTGCTGCAGCTCCGCCCACTTCGCCGCGTTGTAGGTAACGGAATTGTTGCCGGGCCCCCTCAGGCGGGCTGCGGCAGTCAGCGCCGGCGGGCGGCGCACGTCGGTCGTGATGTCGGACAGCATCGGATAGGAGCGCACCCACACCTGATAGACGAGCGGCAGCATCAGGAGCGCGAGGCCGAGAAAGACCGCGAACAGCACGCGCGCCGTCCCGGGCCGGCCCGTACGCCAGATCGTGACGGCGGCGGCACCGGCGGCGAGGAGAGAGCCGACCGCGATCGCGAGCGCGACGGCGACGAGGTTGAACGCCACCGGCGTATCGAGGCCGAACAGGCGGTGCAGGAACGCCGCCGTGACGATCAAGCCGAAGGCGAACAGTGCCGCGCGCGTGGCCCATCGGCTCGACGCAGGCTCTCTTTCCGGAATGGCAAGCATGGGGCTGACGTCGTTCGGGGCCTGAGGATGGGATTCGGCGAAGATTAACCGGAGATTGGGACGAATTGTAGCGCGGCAGAGGGCGCACCTGCGGCCGGCAGACAGCGCCCTCCAACGCCCCCGCGCCGGCCCTTACATTTGTGTCATAGAACGCAGCTATAACCGCGCGGATCTCCTATCCAGCCTGGATTGTCATGGCCTTCCGCTTCAAGCTCGACGAACCGATCGACAAGGGCTTCCGCCGCATCGGCGCCGAGCAGCTCGTACGCGCGCACCGCCAGATCTCGGCCGGCGCCGATCCCGCACGCGAGGTGCACGAGGCGCGCAAGGCCCTGAAGCGCGTGCGGGCCCTTCTGCGCCTGGGGCGCGAAGGGCTCACCGAGGACGTCTTTCGAAGCGAGATGGCACGCATCCGCGCCCTGGCCGCCCAGCTCGCGCCGGCCCGCGACCGCCATGTCCTGCGCGAGACCCTGGCCGGGCTGGCCGCGGTTGCCCCGCCGTCGGCCGACGGCGCGATCGCCCGCTTCCGTCAGGCCATGACGGCGCGCGAGACGGCCGATCCTTCTCCTGAATTCGACCCCGCGGAGGCCGCCGCCGAGCTCGACCGGGCCCTCGAAGGCTTCCGCCGGATCCGCCTCGCGCCGAACACGTTTGCGACCGTCGCGAGCGGCCTGACGCGCTGCTACCGCAAGGCCAGGGCGAGCTTCGCCGCGGCCTATGACGAGCCCACCGACGAAGCCTTCCACACCTGGCGCAAAGGCGTGCAGACGTACTGGCGCCACATGGCGCTGCTCTCCCGGGCATGGCCGGAGCATTTCGAGGCCAACGTCGCCGCAGCCCGCGACCTGTCGCAGATCCTCGGCCACGACCACGACCTCGCGCTCCTCGCCGAGGCGCTCGCCCGCCTGCCCGAGCCGGCCTTGACGGACGAGGACCGGGCGACGATCTCGGCCCTCATTCATGACCGCCAGAGCCGGCTGCGTCGCTTGGCCGAGCCGCGCGGCGCCCTCCTTTTTGCCGAGGGTCCGAAGGCGTTCCGCCGGCGCAGTCTCGCGATCTGGCTCGCGGCCACAGCCCGCGCGCGTCTCGATCGCGACGCCGAGACCGAGGATGTGACGGAGCCGGACGCTGCGGCGACCCCGCCCTCTTCCGGCGAAGCAGGGCTTGCCAGCCCCGGCAAAGCGCGCGACTGATCAGAGCCGAGCCCCTGTGTCACACGCGCGGCGGCGGACGCGCCTTGCGGCGCGCCGGCGCGCCGCAAGGAGATCGAGCCCGCATGTCGACGACGCACGAACCCACGTCCCCGCCCGCCAACAGCAGCCCTGGGCCGAAGGCCCGCCCGAAGATCCCCCACGGCCGCATCGGCGTGCTGCTCCTCAACCTCGGCACGCCCGACGGCACGGACTACTGGTCCATGCGCCGCTACCTCAAGGAATTCCTCTCCGACGCGCGCGTCATCGAGGAGCCGCGGTGGAAGTGGTGGCCGATCCTGAACCTCATCATTCTGACGGTGCGCCCCGGCCGCAAAGGCCGCGACTACGCGACGATCTGGAACAAGGAGCGCGACGAAAGCCCGATCAAGACGATCTCACGCGCCCAGGCCGAAAAGCTCGCCGAGCGGCTCGCCGACACGCCCCGCGTCATCGTCGACTGGGGGATGCGCTATGCCAATCCCTCGACCGAAAGCCGCATCAACGCGCTGGCCGCGGCCGGCTGCGACCGCATCCTGCTCGTGCCGCTCTATCCGCAGTATGCCGCCGCCACCACCGCCACGGCGGCCGATCACGCCTTCCGCGCGCTCATGAAGCTGCGCCGGCAGCCGGCCGTGCGCGTGGCGCCCGACTATCACGACGACCCTGCCTATATCGGCGCGCTTGCCGCCTCGATGCGCGCCAGCCTCGGCAAGCTCGACTTCGAGCCCGAGCGCATCATCGCGACATTCCACGGCATGCCGGAAGCCTATTTCGAGAAGGGCGATCCCTACTACTACCAGTGCCTCACGACCTCGCGGCTCCTGCGCGACGCGCTCGGCTGGCCGGAGGAGCGCTGGCTGACGACGTTCCAGTCCCGCTTCGGCAACGATCCCTGGATCGAGCCCTATACGGACAAGACGGTCGAGCGGCTCGCGAACGAAGGCATCAAGCGCCTGGCGCTCGTGGCGCCCGGCTTCTCGGCCGACTGCCTCGAAACGCTCGAAGAGCTGGACGGCGAGAACCGCCACATCTTCGAGGCCGCCGGCGGCGAGCGGTTCGCCTACCTCCCCGCCCTGAACGATACGGAGCCCGGCATCGACGTCATCGAGGCCGTCGTGCGCCGCGAGCTCAAGGGCTGGGTCTGACGCTCGTCCCGTCTCTCTCCCCCGGCACTCGCCGGCAGGACCGAGGAATTCGGGCCTCCGTAAATGTTGCATAAGCCCTTCCGATCCTTCGGTGAGGCGTCGCGGGCGCGTTCCCTTGGGACGTTCCGTTGGGGACAGCAATCGGTAACGATCCCTGCATATCTTCCGCACGCGTGCCATGAAACGCGCATAGTGTGGCTCGAATCTCGCTCCGGTTCGGCCGGGGCTCAGGGTCGTCGCAAAAGGAACTCACAGGATGAGCGGATTTGAAGTCTTCGGCTTGTTGCTGATCGTGCTTGCCGCAGCCGTGCTCTGGTCGACGGTCAAGGTCGTGCCCCAGGGCTTTCTCTACACGGTCGAAAGCTTCGGCCGCTACACGCGCACGCTCAACCCGGGCCTGCATTTCCTGATCCCTATCGTCGAGCGCGTAGGCCATCACGTCAACGTCAAGGAGCAGGTGATCGACATCCCGAGCCAGGACGTCATCACGCGCGACAACGCCATGGTGCGCGTCGACGGCG
>DAITBB010000077.1:0-11691 GCA_036823975.1 Hyphomicrobium sp. | reverse complement strand
ACGCTGCATCACGACAGCGAGGGCCGTCACGGCTCCGGCAAGGTCGTGCTGCGCTCGGCTCCGGCCGGTACGGGCATCATCGCCGGCGGCGCCATGCGCGCCGTGTTCGAGATGCTCGGCGTCCATGACGTGGTCGCCAAGTCGCTCGGCTCGACCAATCCCTACAACGTCATCCGCGCCACGTTCGATGCGCTGAAGGAGCAGGAGAACCCCCGCTCCGTCGCCGCGCGTCGCAGCAAGAAGGTGTCGGAGATCGTCGCCCGCCGCCGCGATGGGGGTGGGGCGGAAGCCGCTGCCGCCGAAGCTTAAGTCAGGCGCGGAACGACGGCTGAGACATTCAAGAAGGGTTAGACAATGGCAGCCAAGAAGACGATCACGGTCGAGCAGATCGCAAGCGCGAACCGCCGGCCCGAGATCCAGACCCAGACCCTCATCGGTCTCGGTCTCAACAAGTTGCATCGCCGTCGCGTTCTCGAGGACACGCCGGCCGTTCGCGGCATGATCAGGAAGGTCCCTCACCTCGTCCGCGTGATCGAGGACTGAGGTTGCGCACGAGAGCCGGGGCGCCGCTGGCGCCTCGCCGTGCTGAAAGACGAATGAAGGAGCTTGAGGCCCATGCGGCTCAACGACATCAAGGACAATCCCGGCGCCCGCAAGGTGCGCGTGCGCATCGGCCGCGGCATCGGCTCCGGCGTCGGCAAGACCGGCGGCCGCGGCGGCAAGGGCCAGACGGCGCGCACCGGCGTCGCCATCGGCGGCTTCGAAGGCGGCCAGATGCCCCTTCATCGCCGCCTGCCGAAGCGCGGCTTCACCAAGTTCAACCGCAAGGATTGGAACGAGATCAACGTCGGCGCGCTGCAGAAGGCGGTCGACGAGGGCAAGCTGAAGGCCGGCCAGTCCGTCGACGTGACGGCGCTCGTCGATGCCGGCATCCTGCGCCGCCCGAAGGACGGCCTGCGTCTGCTCGGCTCGGGCGAGATCAAGGCGAAGCTAGCGCTGACGGTCAACCACGCGACCGAATCCGCCAAGGCCGCGATCGAGAAGGCCGGCGGCTCGATCAGCGTGATCGAGCAGAAGGTCCTCGCCGCCGACGAGGCCAAGCGCCAGAAGTCGGCCGCCAAGAAGGCTGGCGGCAAGTCGGCGTAGTCAGGCCCGGCGCCCGACCGACGGCCCGCGACCCCGTGGAAAGTGGGGAATCCGCGGGCCGAAATGACACTACTTGCGGGAACGCTGCCGCAGAGGGGGCTCGACGCGGCGGACTGCGGACACCAAGTAGCAAGGCTCAAACGAGCCGGGAGAGAATGAAATGGCATCCGCTGCCGAGCAGCTTGCTTCGAACCTCAACCTTGGCGCCTTTGCCAAGGCCCAGGATTTGAAGAACCGCCTCTGGTTCACGCTGGGCGCGTTGATCGTCTACCGCTTCGGCACCTTCATCCCGATTCCGGGCATCGACGCGGCTGCCTTCGCCGAGGCGTTCCGCTCGCAGTCGTCCGGCATTCTCGGCATGTTCAACGTGTTCGCGGGCGGCGCCGTCGAGCGTATGGCGATCTTCGCCCTGAACATCATGCCGTACATCTCGGCCTCGATCATCATCCAGCTCATGACCTCGATGTCGCCCAAGCTGGATGCCCTCAAGAAAGAGGGCGAGTCGGGCCGCAAGCAGATCAACCAGTACACGCGCTACCTCACGCTCGTGCTCGCCGCCTTCCAGGCCTACGGCATCGCCATCGGCCTCGAGGGATCGCGCTCTCAGGCGGGCTCGGTCGTCACCGATCCCGGCTGGTTCTTCCGCGCGACGACGGTCATCACGCTCGTCGGCGGCACGATGTTCCTGATGTGGCTCGGCGAGCAGATTACGCAGCGCGGCGTCGGCAACGGCATCTCGCTGATCATCTTCGCCGGTATCGTCGCGGGCATGCCCTCGGCGATCGTCGGCCTCTTCGAGATGGCCCGCACGGGCGCGCTGTCGACGTTCATGCTGCTGACGCTGCTGACGCTCATGCTCGCCGTCGTCGCCGCCATCGTCTTCATCGAGCGGGCGCAGCGGCGCCTCTTGATCCAGTATCCGAAGCGACAGGTCGGCAACCGCGTGTTCCAGGGCGATGCCTCGCATCTGCCGCTGAAGCTCAACTCGTCGGGCGTCATCCCGCCGATCTTCGCCTCCTCGCTGCTGCTGCTGCCGATCACGGCGGCTCAGTTCTCGTCCGCCCAGGGCGGCGGCCCCGAGTGGCTGCAGACGCTGGTGGCCGCGCTCGGCAACGGCCAGCCGCTCCACCTCGCGATCTACGTGGCGATGATCGTCTTCTTCGCCTTCTTCTACACGGCGGTGGTCTTTAATCCTAAAGACACGGCCGACAATTTGAGGAAGCATGGCGGCTTCCTGCCCGGCATCCGTCCGGGCGATAAGACGGCCGAGTACATCGATTACGTCCTGACCCGCATTACGGTCGTCGGCGCGATCTATCTGGCCGCCGTCTGCGTCATGCCGGAAATCCTGACGGCTTACGCGGGCATCCCGTTCTACTTCGGCGGCACGTCGCTGCTCATCGCCGTCAGCGTGACGATGGATACGGTCGCCCAGATCCAGAGTCATCTGCTGGCACATCAGTACGAAGGCCTCATCAAGAAGGCCAAGCTCAGGGGCGCCTCGACGCGAGGGAGACGATGAAACTCATTCTTCTGGGACCTCCGGGTGCGGGCAAGGGCACGCAGGCCGAAAGCCTGGCCAAGCGCCGCGGCCTGATCCAGCTCTCGACCGGCGACATGCTGCGCGCGGCCGTGAAGGCGGGGACCGAGATCGGCCGCAAGGCCGAGGCGATCATGAAGAGCGGTGGCCTAGTCTCGGACGACATCGTCATCGGCATCATCGCCGACCGGATTGCCGAGCCCGACTGCGCCAACGGGTTCATCCTCGACGGCTTCCCCCGCACGCTGGGGCAGGCGGCGGCACTGGACAAGCTGCTCGAGTCGAAGGGCATGGGCCTCGACGCCGTGATCGAGCTCAAAGTGGACGATAGCGCGCTTTTGTCGCGGATCGAAAAAAGAGCCGCCGATACGGTTGCAGCGGGGGGCACGGTTCGCGCCGACGACAATGCCGAGGCGCTCAAGACCCGCCTGATGGCCTATTACCGCGAGACCTCCCCGCTGATTGGCTACTATTTCGCCCAGGGCAGGCTCAAGACGATCGACGGCATGGCGCCCATTTCGGAGGTCGCGGCTGAGATCGACGCGATTGTGGGCGCCGCATGAGGCCGGAAATCGGGGTTCGGGGAGCGCCCCTAGGTTGACGAAGCAGGATGACCAAGTTACAACACCGCGCTTTCAGGACGATGGAACGGAAGGCCTGTTCTGTGCGGCGATCTGCGCCCGGAACCGGCGCTCCGTGTTTTTTCGTTGAAAACCAGATAGATGCCGCCGTGCAGCACAAGCTGCGCGGCCGATAAAGAAGCCTCCAGGAGACCGACGTGGCTCGTATTGCTGGTGTGAATATCCCGACCCAGAAGCGCGTTCTGATTGCGCTTCAGTATATCCATGGGATCGGTCCGAAGTTCGCTGAGGAGATCTGCAAGCGGGTCGGTATTCCGGCCGAGCGGCGCGTCAATCAGCTGACCGACGCGGAAGTGCTGCAGATCCGCGAGGCGATCGACCGCGACTACGTCGTGGAAGGCGATCTTCGCCGCGATGTTGCGATGAATATCAAGCGTTTGATGGATCTCGGCTGCTACCGCGGCCTGCGCCACCGCAAGGGTCTCCCCGTGCGCGGCCAGCGGACCCACACCAACGCGCGCACCCGCAAGGGCCCGGCCAAGCCGATCGCCGGTAAGAAGAAGGCATAACGGCTGTCCTCGGACAGCGGACGTGATGGGCCCGGGCGCGGGCATTGGGAGTTTGCTAAATGGCGAAAGAAGCACAGGGGCGCACGAAAGTCCGCCGCCGGGAGAAGAAGAACATCAGCTCCGGCGTGGCGCACGTGAACGCCTCGTTCAACAACACGATGATCACCATCACCGACGCGCAGGGCAATACGCTGGCCTGGTCGTCGGCCGGCACGATGGGCTTCAAGGGCTCGCGCAAGTCGACGCCGTTCGCCGCGCAGATGGCGGCCGAGGATGCCGGCAAGAAGGCCATGGAGCACGGCATGAAGGTGCTCGAGGTCGAGGTCTGCGGCCCCGGCTCAGGTCGCGAGTCGGCGCTGCGCGCGCTGCAGTCGGTGGGCTTCCAGATCACGTCGATCCGCGACGTGACGCCGATCCCGCACAACGGATGCCGGCCGCGCAAGCGCCGCCGCGTGTAACGCAAGCGAGATCCGGCTTGGTGGACGGGAACACTCGCGTCGCCACGCGCCCGCCCCAGGGCCGGATCTCATCCTCTGTTGGAAGCGCGCCACCGATGGCCGAGGCGGCGCCCCGAACCGCTACGAGGAACCTGTGACGAACGTACTGCAGAAGAACTGGCAAGACCTCATCAAGCCGTCCAAGCTCGAGATCACTCCGGGCCGCGACCGCACGCGCATCGCGACCATCGTCGCCGAGCCGCTTGAGCGTGGCTTCGGCATGACGCTCGGCAACGCGCTCCGCCGCGTGCTGCTGTCGTCGCTTCAGGGCGCCGCTATCAAGACCGTGCAGATCGACGGCGTCCTTCACGAGTTCTCGTCGATCCCCGGCGTCCGCGAGGACGTCACCAGCATGATCCTGAACATCAAGGAGATCGCGCTGCGCATCCATTCGGACGGCGTGAAGCGCATGGTGCTGAAGAAGGAAGGCCCGGGCCCCGTCAAGGCGGGCGACATCGAAGCCGGCGCCGACGTCGATATCCTGAACCCCGAGCACGTGATCTGTCACCTCGACCAGGGCGCGCAGATCCGCATGGAGTTCACGGCCGACATGGGCAAGGGCTACGTCGCCGCCGAGCGCAACCGCCCCGAGGACGCGCCGATCGGCCTGATCGCCGTCGACAGCCTCTACACGCCGGTGACCAAGGTCTCCTACAAGGTCGAGAACACCCGCGAGGGCCAGATCCTCGACTACGATAAGCTGACCATGACGGTCGAGACCGACGGCTCGGTGAAAGCCGAGGACGCGGTGGCGCTCGCCGCACGCATCCTGCAGGACCAGCTCGCCGTCTTCATCAACTTCGAGGAGCCGAAGAAGGCCGTCGAGGAGAGCCGCCATCCGGAGCTCGCCTTCAACGCCGCCCTCCTCAAGAAGGTGGACGAGCTCGAGCTTTCGGTGCGCTCTGCGAACTGCCTGAAGAACGACAACATCGTCTACATCGGCGACCTCATCCAGAAGACGGAAGCCGAGATGCTGCGCACGCCGAACTTCGGGCGCAAGTCGCTGAACGAGATCAAGGAGGTCCTGGCGGGCATGGGTCTCCATCTCGGCATGGAAGTGCCGAACTGGCCGCCGGACAACATCGAGGAGCTCGCGAAGCGCTTCGAGGACCAATACTGAGTTTGGCAACGGCCCGCGGATGAAAATCCGCGGGCCTAGAGCCGTTCCGATTTTAGTGGAATCGCGGAACGGCTCTAAGCTTTTGATTGATCGTGCTTCTTATCGGAAAACCGGTTCCCACTTTTCCGGAAGCACTCTAGCCCTTCACGAGGTGAGGCCAAAGAACCTCCCCGTAACAACCTGAGAGAAAGAGACCGACGATGCGACACAAGAAGCTGGGCCGGCGTTTCAGCCGCGATAGTTCTCACCGCCAGGCCATGTTCTCGAACATGGCGGCCTCCCTCATCAAGCACGAGCAGATCGTCACGACGCTGCCGAAGGCGAAGGACCTGAAGCGGATCATCGACAAGTACATCACGCTCGCCAAGCGTGGAGACTTGAACTCGCGCCGTCTCGCCGCCGCCCGTCTGCGCGACGAGGACCAGGTGAAGAAGCTCTTCGACGTGCTCGGGCCGCGCTACAAGGATCGCGCCGGCGGCTATTCGCGCGTTCTGAAGGCCGGCTTCCGCTACGGCGACAGCGCCCCCCGCGCCGTGATCGAGCTGGTCGATCGCGACGAGAGCGTGAAGGGCGCCGAGGACAAGGCCCGCCACGAGGCCCAGAAAGAAGCCGAGGCCAACGCGTAATCGCGTCGCTCGCGCTTTGCTTGAATTCAGGAATGGCCCCGAGGCGCACGCTTCGGGGCCATTTTCGTGTCGCGATTCTTCTTCCGACGCGTCAACGGAAGGCGTTCTCTCGCTGGTGTCGCGCGCACTGAAGGCCCCTCATCCGCCCTTTGGGGCACCTTCTCCCCATGGGAGAAGGAAGGAAGTGAGTGTCCGTCGTTCGCGTCGCACTTCACTTCCCTCTCCCGGGAAGGGAGAGGTGGCCGCAGGCCGGTGAGGGACTTTGCTCTGGTGCGGCTGCTGGCGTCGTGCTCACTGAAGGCCACTCATCCGCCGCATCTGTCGATTGCGAGCCCTCCAGCTCGACGCGGCACCTTCTCCCCATGGGGAGAAGGATAGGGACGCCATCGCTATCCCACCACCGTGGACGGCTGCGGCTCCTGGGCGTCGAAGAGTGCCTTGAACTCCGCCATCCCGAAGGTCGTCACGCGGTTCAGGTCCGCGTCGAGAATTTCGTAAACGAGGTCCTCGACGTTGCGGTTGCTGAAGAACGCGATCACGTCCTGATCGCCGCCGCCTTCGGTATGCGGCTCCCCGTCCCCGTTGCCGACGACGTAGCTGCCGACCGGACGGATCTCCTTCAGCGTGCCGTCGGCACGATAGATCCTGAGCTCGCCCTGAAGCACGAGGGTGATGTAGTCGGCCTTGTGCCGGTGCAGCGCGATTTTCGAGTTCGCGTCGAACTTGAACAGAATATCGACGATCCGCTTCGCCTCATCCACCGCGCAGATGTGGTAGGCGACGTGGTCGAAACCGGGGATCGCGTTCCAGCGGATGTTGCGGACGTCGAAGGGAAGCGTGCTCATCGGTGCGGTTCTCCATTGTGGCTTTGCGCCGCGAATGCCTCGAAGGCGCCGGCGCGAAGGATGCTGTCCATAACGGCAACGTGACTTGTTCCCGCCTGGGGTGCTTGCCATTTTGCGCCAGTCTTGAGGGTTTCATCCCGGTGAGCGAACCATGGCGCCCCGCCTCCCAGGCTTTACACGGGCCAGCTCTCTCGGGCCCATCGCCGAGTTCATGGATCGGCAAGGCGGCTCCGTCGCCCGCGTGCTCAGCGACGTCGATCTTCCCTTCGCCCTTCTCGACCGGCGCGAGATGCTGGTGCCCCTGCGCGAGCAGTTCCGGTTCCTCGAGCGCGCGGCGCGCGAGACGGGCGACGAGCTTTTCGGCGCGCGACTCGGGCAGGCCGTGCGCACGAGCGAGCTCAGCGCGTTCGGCGCCTGGGTCTGCGCGGCGGACACCTTGATGCAGGCGATCGAGCGGGCTCACGCGGGCCTCAACGGCATGCTGCAGACATCGACCGTGCTGACATTGGAGCGGAGCGGCCCGACGATCCGGTGGTGGATCGCGTTCCTGGAGCCGGAAACGGTCGGCCGCCACCACAACGAGCTTCTCGGTGTAGGCTATATGATCGACACGATCCGCATGTACGCGGGACGGCACTGGCATCCTGATCGGGTCATGACCGCGCTGCCCGCATCCGCCCGCCATTCCGGGCTCGAAAGCGTCTTCGGCACCAACGTCTCCCACGGCCACGCGATGCCGGGGATCGAGTTCGAGGCCACCCTGTTGCATCGGGGCCTGAAGGAGACGCCCAAATCTCAGGCCTTGACGGGCGCAGAGCCGCGGGTGCCCGATCAGAACGATGCCCTCGAGGCCATTGCCGCCGTGACCGATCTCGCCGCGCAGGAGAGCTTCCCGCGTATCGAATGGGTCGCTGCGAAGCTCGGCATCACGCGCCGCTCGCTGCAACGCCGCCTCGCGGCGCACGACACGACCTTCAATCGCATGGTCGAGGAGATCTTGCAGGCCCGGGCAAAGGCGCTGCTCGCCGACAGCCGCATGTCGATCACCGACATTGCGCTGCAACTCGGCTATGCCGATCCGGCGCACTTCACGCGCGCCTTCCGCCGGTGGATGGGGGTGATGCCGAGCGTCTATCGGGAGACGGCTGCGGGAACTGCGTGCGCATAAGTGTCGAGGGGAGCTCTGCCGGGCAGGTTCGTCTTCCGCGCTACACCACGAGCGCGCGGCGCACCTCGAACACTTCCATGATGCGGGCGCCGCGGTGCGGGCCGTCCACCACGAAGGTCCAGCGGCCTTCGGTGAAGGTGTCGCACATCTTGACGCCCTTGATCAGGATCCAGTGTCCTTCCTTGCCCTTGTGAATGGCGAGGATGTAATGCGCCCACGCGTTGCGCGGCTTCTGCATCCAGGTGAGCACCGAAGGGCGCTTCTTGCGCTCGAGGTGCATGAAGGTTTCCTTGAGCGTCATCTCGTAGCCGTAGACCGCGAGCGCCGCTTCGACCTCGTCGGCGTAGGTGCCTTTGACGCGGAAGCGCAGATCGGGCGGCAGATTGCGATAGGCGTTGACCGCCGCCTCCACCTTGCTGATCGGATAGCCGGTGATCGCCGAAAGGACGTACGGACCGCAGAACGCCACGCGCCCGGTATCGTTGCGGGCGTCGTTGAGCGACGAGGTCATGGTCGGCGGAAGGCCGTGGAAGTCGGACATTGGGAGCGCCCAAATCGCAAGAGTTAACGAACTCTTGCCGGAAAGGGTTACCGAAAGGTTAACCCTCGAAGGCGGCCTGGAGCTTGCCGCAGCGATGCGCGGTATCGCCGCGGCAGGGCGAGCCGGATCTATCGGGCGGGCTTGGGAACGTAGAGCGTCACGGCCGGGCAGCCGAGCGTCTCGGAGAGCGCCTCCGAAAGCTGCTCCGTAGTCTCCGCCGTGGCGAAGATGCCGCCGGTCTCGTCGGCCAGGCAGCGCTCCGTGAAGGGCCGCACGATGCCCGTCATCGGCGTCAGGCGATAGCCGATGACGTGCACCGTGATCGCGGGATGCGCCGATTTCAGCTCGCGCGCCAGGCTGCAGGCGTCGCCCCCGCAGGTATCCTGCCCATCCGTGAGCGCGATGATGACGGCCGGCTTCTCGCCGTGGTTCAGGATCCGGGCCGCCTCCTGCACCGACGTGGTGAGCGCCGTCCGCCCCTGCGGCTTCAACTTGTCCACCATTTCGAGAATGCGCCCGCCAGCGTTCGCGGACGGCGGAAGCTTCAGCGTCACGTTCTTGCAGGTATCGGTGTGAGGTCCCGGCCCGTAGACCATGAGCCCGACGCGGCGGGTCTGCGTGGCCGCCGGGATCACCTTGGTCAAAGCCTGGCGCACGCGGTCCATGCGCGAAGGTGCGCCCTCGGGAAAGTCCGTCGCGGCCATCGAGCCCGAGGCATCGAATACGAGCATGGCATCGTCGATGCAGGTGGCGCGCGTCTCGGCGGCCCCGGCCACGGAGAACGCATGCGCACACAAAAACGCGGCCGCTGCGCACAGCGCCGCCAATCCCGGCCAGAGCCCCCTGTCACGGTTCCATCGTTGCACGGAAATCATTAGAGAGACGCCCGCGCCGACCGGCAACCGCCATCCGGCGGAGACACGGGCTTGTGATTCCGCGTGTACGGGTCTGTCGCGGCCTCTCGCCGAGGGCCGGGGCTAGCTCCAGCGCCGGTTGGACCACATCCATTGCTCGGGCGCCTCGCGCACCCAGGCTTCGAACTGCTTCTGCATCTCGACCATGATCCAGCGCACGTCCTCGCCGATGTTGCGCGTCCGTGGCACGCGCAGCTCCCGGATCTCGATTTCGAAGCGGCTCGACGTGCCGACGCGCTTGCAGCACGACATCCAGATGCGGCTGCCCACCCGGCGCGCGATCATCGCCCCGATGGCCTGCGTCTTGGCATCCTGGCCGAAGAACGGGACGGGGAGGCCGGTGCGGTCGTAGAGGTCGCAGACGAGGCCGAGGCGCCCGCCGCGGCGCACGAAGTCCGTCAGGATGCGCGCCGTCCTCTGGTCGTCGCCGTGATCGCCCTCGACCTTGCCGCGCCCGAACAGGCCGCCCGGATAGAGGTGACGGCGCTGCCAGCGCAGATAGCGGTCGACGTAGGGATTGTTGACGGAGCGATAGACGGCCGCCGGGTTCGCGTTTGCGACTACGAACGGCCAGATCGAAAGCTCCCAGTTGCCCATGTGCAGCGAGACGCCGATCGCCGGGCCGAGCTTGTCTTTGTAGCGGCTGAAGAGGGCGTCCGACACGATGCGGATGCGTGACGGATCCTCGGTCAGGCGGTCGATCTGCATCGTCTCGGCCATGACGCGGCCGAGATTCTCCCAATGCGCCATGCAGATCCTCTGCCGCTCCGCCTCGCTCTTTTCGGGGAACGCGATGGCGAGATTGGCGAGCGCCCTCTTGTGACGCTTCGGATTGATGCGCGGCGCGAGCAGGCGCCACGCCTTGGCGGAGACCGCCGTCGCCGTTTCGAGCGGCAGGAGGCGCACGAGACCGATCACGGCCCGGAGCAGCGCGTACTCGAGGCGGAACTGCAAGTCCCTGGCAAAGCTGAGGCGGGGAGCGGACATCGCGATCGTGGGCCCTATGCAATGTTGGGAGAGACGAGATCGGGGATGCCTGCGGACGGGGAGGGCGTCAAGCGGCAGAATCGCGCTGGCCCGGCGCAGCCTTCCGGTGGAGGCGAGACAAGCCGTCCGCCATGAGGAGCGAGGCGATCTCCGGCGAGGGCTGCAGGCCTTCGCGGATCGCTCTGCGGCGCAGCGCGCCGACCGTCTTGAGCGCGACGAGCCCCAGCCCGCGCGCGAAGTGCACGGGCAGGATGTTGGCGGTGAGCGACCGGTTGAGCACGTCGACGGCCGCCACGCGCGCGCCGACATCGGGCTTGCGCAGGCGATCGTAGGCCGCAAGCGTCGTCGCATGGCCCGGGTCCCGACCTGCGGCCAGCGCGTCCGCGACGCAGTCGGCCAGCACCGCGCCGTCGCGCAGGCCGAGGTTGAGCCCCTGCGCGCCGATCGGCGGAATGACGTGAGCCGCTTCGCCCACCAGCATCACGCGGTTGCGGGCGAAGGTGTCCGCCGTAAGGCCCGAGAGAGGAAACACGGCGCGCGGCCGGATCTCTCCGATGCTGCCGAGAAGCCCCTGCAAGCGCTGCTCGAGCTCGGCCCGGAAGGCCGCCTCGTCCAGGCTCGCGAGGCGCTGGGCCTCCTCCGGCCGCTCCACCCAGACGAGGCTCGAAGCGGGCCCGGGGAGGGGAACGGTCGTGAGCGGACCGGCGGGTCGATGCAACTCCGTCGAGATGTCGTGATGGGGCCGGGAATGGGTGAACGAGGTGGTGAGAGCGGCCTGGGCATACGACCAGCGTTGCGTCGCGATGCCGGCCGCAGCGCGGCAGATCGAATTGCGGCCGTCGGCGCCGACGACGAGCGAGGCCTCGAACGTCTCTCCCTCGTGGCTGGTGAGGGTGACGTGATCGCTGCCGATGGACACTTCGGCGATGCCGCGCGTGGCCCAGGACGTGACGCCCGATCCGGCTGCCGCGACCCGCGCCGCGAGCGCATGCACGAGCACGCCATTGGGCACGTTCCACCCGAACACGGGAAGCCCCACCTCGCCGGCGGTGAACAGCACCTCGGGCGCTCGCAGCAGAGAGGCGGTGTCGTCGACGATGCGGATGGCGGCGATCGGCGCGCTGGCCGGGCGGACGGCCTCCCAGACGCCGAGATGG
>DAITBB010000013.1:0-58846 GCA_036823975.1 Hyphomicrobium sp. | reverse complement strand
GGAATCATATTCGTCCAGAGCTGTCAGTAGGCGAGAAATTCAACAGCCTGCTAGATTCTTTCGCTGTCGCATTTCTTCCTACGACGGACGGGGCCTCCGCGCTGTCGGAAAATGATCGGCCAAGAGGGAGCGAGATCATGATTTTTCCCCAGCCCGAATACCGCCAGTTCGAGTCCGGCGGCGTGGCGATCGCCTACATCGACGTCTCGGGCGCGATCGGCGGCGCGCCAGTGCTCCTCATTCACGGCTTCGCGTCCAACGTCGCCACCAACTGGGTGGCGACGGGCTGGGTCAACGATCTCGCCTCCGAAGGCTATCGCGTGATCGCTTTCGACAACCGCGGGCATGGCCGCAGCGAGAAGCTTTACGGGCTCGACGACTACGGCGCACCGCTGATGGCGGAGGACGCGCTGCGCCTGCTCGACCACCTCAAAATCGCACGCGCGCATGTGATCGGCTACTCGATGGGCGCGCGCATCGCCGCGTTCCTGGCGCTCGCCCATCCCGAGCGCGTGCGGAGCCTCGTATTCGGCGGGCTCGGCTTCAACATGGTGCGCGGCATGGCCGGCACAGGTCCGATCGCGCACGCGCTGGAAGCCCCGAGCGCGGACGACGTGAAGAGCCAGGCGGCGCGGACGTTCCGCGTCTTCGCCGAGCAGACCAAGAGCGACCTCAAGGCGCTGGCGGCCTGCATCCGCTCGGCGCGGGCGCCGATTACGGCGGAGGCGGTCGCGAGCCTCGCGCCCCCGGTGCTGGTGGCCGTGGGCGACAAGGACGTCGTGGGCGGCCCCGCCGCGCCGCTCGCCGCGCTCATTCCCGGCGCGGAAGCGTTCGTCATCGAAGGGCGCGAGCACATGAAGGCGGTCGGCGACCGCAGCTTCAAGGCCGCCACGCTCGATTTCCTGAAGCGTCACGCACTCTGACGCGGACGCAATCTCAGTCGGAGTCGGGAGCCGCGCCGACGCCGCCGCCCGTCGGCGTGGCGATGACGATGGAGTCGCCCGCTTCGAGCATGGCCGCGGCCGCGCCCGGCAGCTCCTCCGTCGCGCCATCCGCGCGCAGGATGGCGTTGCGGCCGGCTTCGCCCGGTGCGCCGCCCGCGAGCCCGAACGGGCGCACCTTGCGGAACCCGGACAGGATCGCGCACCGCATCGGCGCGAGAAAGCGGATCACGCGGAGCGTGCCGTCGCCGCTCTTCCAGCGCCCCTTGCCGCCCGAGCCGCGGCGGATGGCGAAGCGGTCCAGCACGACGGGATAGCGTGTCTCCAGGATCTCGGGATCGGTGAGGCGCGTGTTGGTCATGTGGACGTGGACGGCGGCCGCGCCGTCGAAGCCCTCGCCGTCGCGGTCGAAGCCCGCGGGCGCGCCCGAGCAGAGCGTCTCGTAATACTGCAGGCGGTCGTTGCCGAAGGTCAGGTTGTTCATCGTGCCTTGCGCCGAGCCGAGAACGCCGAGCGCGGCGAACAACGCGTTCGTGATCACCTGGCTCGTCTCGACGTTGCCGGCGGCGACGGCCGCGGGATAGACGGGCCGCAGCATCGAGCCTTCCGGCACCACGATCTCGATCGGGCGGAGGCATCCGGCGTTGAGGGGGATCGGCGCATCGAGCAGCACGCGTACGGCATAGAGGACAGCAGCGCGCACCACCGGCTCCGGCGCGTTGACGTTCGAGGTCTGCTGCGGCGATGTGCCGGCGAAGTCGAAGCGCGCGGCCCGGCGTCGGCGGTCGATCGCGATCGTCACCTCGATGGCCCAGCCGCCATCGGTCTCGGCGCGGAAATGGCCGTCGCTCAAGCGGCCGATCAGGTCGCGCACCGCCTCCTCGGCGTTGGCCTGCACGTGGGCCATGTAGCGCGCGACCGCGTCGGCGCCGAACTCGCCGGCCAGACGAAGGAGGTCGGCTGAGCCGCGCGCGTTCGCGGCGACCTGGGCCTTGAGGTCGGCGATGTTCTCAGCCGGGTTGCGCGCGGGCCAGGGCGCGCGGGTCAGCAGATCCCACGTCTCCTGCTCGAGGAAGCGGCCGCCGCGGACGAGCGGGACGCAATCGATGTAGACGCCCTCCTCCTCGATGCGCGTGGCATCCGGGCTCATGGAGCCGGGCGCGGTGCCGCCGATGTCGGCGTGGTGGCCGCGGCTCGCGACATAGAAGGCGGGGGCCTCGCCTCCGTCGAGGAACACCGGCGTCACGACCGTGATGTCCGGCAGATGCGTGCCGCCCGCATAGGGGGCATTCAGCATGTCCGCATCGCCCGGCGCGAACGTGCCCTGGCGCTTGGCGATCACCGTCGCGACCGCGCTTTCCATGCTGCCGAGATGGACAGGCACATGCGGCGCGTTGGCAACGAGGCGGCCCTCGCCGTCGAAGACCGCGCACGAGAAGTCGAGGCGCTCCTTGATGTTGACCGACTGCGCCGTCGCGCGCAGGGCTTCTCCCATCTGCTCGGCCACGCCCATGAAGAGGTTGCCGAACACTTCGAGCAGCACCGGATCGGCCGTCTCGCCGATGTGCAGGCGCGGCTTGCGGCCGCTTCGCGTCAGGACGAGATCGTGCGCGGGCGTGATCTCGGCCGTCCAGCCGGGCTCGACGATGACGGTCTGGTTGGGCTCGGTGACGATGGCGGGACCGGCAATGGTCTGGCCGTCGGCCAGGCTCTCGCGCGGCCAGACGTCGGCCTCGTGCCAGGCATCCTGCGAGAAGAAGCGCGTGCGGGCGACGGGCTGCGCGGCGGCGGTGCGAGGCGCCGTGTGCGCCTCGATCGGCTCGGGATGCGCCTCGCTTTCCACCTCCACCATGGCGAGGTGAACCGCCTTCTCGGGCGAGGCGAAGCCGAAGCGCTGCCGGTGCGCAGCCTCGAAGCTGTCATGCAAGCTTTCGGGCGAAGCGTCCGGCGTCAGGGAAACCGGAAGCGCGACATCGGTCGCGCCGTAGCGCAGATGGATGCGGACGGTCGTGCGGACCCGCTCCGCGGGCGCGCCCTGCGCCGCGATCTCGGCTTCGGTCTCTCCGGCAAGCGTTGCGGCGAGATCGCGCGCGGCCGCGAGGCCCTCCGCATCGAGCGGCACGTCCAGCGTGCGCGCACGGCCCGCGCGGACGGTGGAGAGGCCGATGCCGAACGCGGAGAGCAATCCCGAGAACGGCGGGATCAGCACCTGCCGCATGCCGAGCGTGTCGGCCATCAGGCAGGCGTGCTGTCCGGCCGCGGATCCGAAGCCGTTGAGGACGTAGCGTTCGAGATCGTAGCCGCGCTCGACGGAGATCCGCTTCACGGCCTTGGCCATATTCTCAACCGCGATGCGGATGAAGCCGTCCGCCACCTGCTCGGGCGTGCGGCCGTCGCCAAGCCTGCGGGCGCGCTCCGCGAAGGCCTCCCGCACGCCCTCGGCGTCGATCGGCTCGGTGCCGCTCGGACCGAACACCGCAGGCAGAAACGCCGGATCGAGCTTGCCGAGCATGACGTTGGCGTCGGTGACGGTGAGCGGCCCGCCGCGCCGGTAGCAGAGCGGGCCAGGATCTGAGCCGGCGCTCTCGGGCCCCACCTGGAACCGGCCCGCCTCGACCTTCAGGATCGAGCCTCCGCCGGCGGCGACCGTATGGATGCGCAGCATCGGCACGCAGAGGCGGACGCCGGCGACCTCCGTTTCGAACGTGCGCTCGAGCACGCCGCCCTCGGCATGCGAGACGTCCGTCGACGTGCCGCCCATGTCGAAGCCGATGACGCGCGCGAAGCCCGCGCGCCGCGCCGTCTCGACCGCGCCGACGACGCCGCCCGCGGGACCCGAGAGAATGGCGTCGCGGCCCGAGAAGTGCGCCCGCGTCTTGAGACCGCCGGAGGACGCCATGAACTGAAGGCGCGTTTCGAGCCCGCCCGTGAAGGCGCGCGCCACGGTGTCGGTGTAGGCGGAAAGCACCGGCGAGAGATAGGCATCGGCCACCGTCGTGTCGCCGCGCGGCACGATCTTGATGAGGGGGGCGATCTCGTGGCTCACCGAGACCTGCGTGAAGCCCACCTCGCGAGCGAGCGCCGCAGCGCGCGTCTCGTGCTCGGGATAGGCATAGGCGTGCATGAACACGATCGCGACGCTCGTGAGGCCGTCGCGGCGGGCCGCGGCGAGAGCGTCTCTCAGGGCCGCCTCGTCCAGCGGGGTCTCGACCGTGCCGTCGGCGCGCACGCGCTCACGGGCGCCGATGACGCGGCCGTAGAGCATCTCCGGCTTCACGACGCGGCGGGCGAAGATGTCGGGGCGGGCCTGGGTGCCGATCTCGAGCTGGTCCTCGAGCCCTTGCGTGATGACGAGGACGGTCGGCGCGCCCTTGCGCTCGAGCAGCGCGTTGGTGGCAACGGTCGTGCCGATGCGCACGGCGCGGACGCGCTCCGCCGGGATCTCCGCCTCCGGTGCCAGCGTCAGGAAGCGGCGGATGCCCTCGGTGGCCGCGTCCGCATAGAGATGCGGCGCATGCGACAGGAGCTTCATGGCTTCGAGGCGGCCCTCCGGCGTCACGGCGACAATGTCCGTGAACGTGCCGCCGCGGTCGACCCAGAACTGCCATGCCCGTTGCCCTGCGCCGTCCATGCCGCTCCGCCCGAAATTGCTGGTCTCCGCGTGGCTATCGGCGGGCGCGAGGCAGGTCAACGGGTGAACATGAAATTTAATCCATGCCCTTCATCACGGCGCCGGAAGCGGTTAGGCTTCCTGATGCCTTTGGATAGCCTACCTCATCTCATCGAACGGGAGCGGACGCTCACCCTGCGGGGGCGGCTCGCCGAGGAGCTTGGCCGCTGGTGGCCGGCGCTCGGACGGCTGGTCCGGCCGCGCCCTGTGGAAGAGACGTTCGCGTTCTCCGCCGCCGTCATTGCGCTCGCCGCCAAGATGGCGAAGGCCGACGGCGTGGCGGTGAAGCTCGAATGCGAGACGTTCGAGCGCTTCTTCGAGCCGGCGCCGCAGGATCTCGCACGCATCCGCCGGCTCTATCGCCTCGCGAGCCAGGACACGGCGGGCTTCGAGCACTACGCGGCGAGCGTGGCGCACATGCTTCGCGAGCGCGAGGATCTCAAGATCAGCGTGCTCGAGTGCCTGCTGATGATCGCCTGCGCGGACGGCATGATCCACCCGGCGGAGGAGGCGTTCCTGCGCACCGTCGGCCAAGCGTTCGGTTTCTCATGCGACGCGTTCCGCCGGATCAAGGCGCCGTTCGTGCGCGACCTGGAAAACCCGTACGACGTGCTCGGCCTCGATCCGTCCACGCCGCCGCAGGAGGTACGCCAGCGCTATCTCGAGCTCGTGCAGCGCTTCCATCCCGACCGGCTGATCGCGGCCGGGGCACAGGCGCCGATCATCAAGGCGGCGACGATCAAGCTCGCCGCCATCAATGCCGCCTACGAATCCATCGCCGCGGGGCGGCGCCTGGCGGCGGGAGAGCCTGCGTGACGGCCTGCCTCATCTCTCGACCCGACAGCCTGCTGGTCGCCGATCTCCATCCCTCCCCCAACATCGAGCCGCGCCGTCCGGGCTTCAAACCCACGATCGTGATCCTGCATTACACGGGGCTGCTCAGCGTCGAGCGGGCGCTCGACGTGCTCTCGCGCCCGGCCTGCAAGGTCTCGTGCCACTACGTGGTGGACGAGGCGGGACGCATCGTCCAGATGGTGGCCGAGGACCAGCGCGCCTGGCATGCGGGGCTCTCGTCCTGGCACGGCGAGACGGACATCAACTCGGCCTCGATCGGGATCGAGATCCAGAACCCCGGGCACATGCACGGCTATCCGGATTTCCCGCCGGCGCAGATGCGGGCCGTGGCGGCGCTCTGCCGCGACATCGGGCGCCGGCACGACATCGCGCCGGCCTCGTTCCTCGCGCACTCGGACGTGGCGCCGGGGCGGAAGATCGATCCCGGCGAGAAGTTCGACTGGGGATGGCTCGCCGCCCAGGGCGTGGGGCACTGGACCACGCCCTGGCCGTTCGCGGAGGACGACGCGGGCCTCGCGTTGGGCGCCTGCGGACCGGAGGTGGAGACGGCGCGCGCGCTGCTTGCGGCTTATGGTTACAAGGTTGATCTCACAGGACCTTTCGATCCCGATCTGCGCACGGTGCTGCGCGCCTTCCAGTTGCACTTCCGCCCGGCCTCGACCGACGGCCGTCTCGACCGCTCGACCTTGCAGACACTGGCGCGGATCCAGCTTCCCCGCCGCCCCGCCGACGACCGGATCGCGTGATCTCTTCGGGGCGCCGGACCTCTCGCGTGCGCCGCTCATCCGTTGCGGCCTCGTGGCTTAGAGCGCGTTCACTCTTGTTGGAATCGGCTTTTGAGCGTGAACGCGCTCTAAGTCGTTGTTTGAGAGTCTGATTCACGCCCTCGATGCGAGCTCAACGCTCGCATCTCAAACGATCAGGCTCTTAGGCCTCCTGGCGGATGTTTGTTGATTGTGGGCCCGCCTCCCACCAAAGTAGAGACGCGACGGACGCCAGGACAGGGATGCACGAGGGACACCGCCTATGAAGATCGTTATCGCTCCGGACTCGTTCAAAGAGAGCCTGTCCTCCCTCGAGGTGGCGACAGAGCTCGAGGCCGGGCTGAGGCGCGTGTGGCCCGATGCGGAATATGTGAAGGTGCCCATGGCCGACGGCGGCGAGGGCACGGTGCAGTCTCTCGTGGACGCGACCGGCGGACGCATCGTGAAGTGTGCGGTCTCCGGTCCGCTCGGCCAGAAGATCCTCGCCTCCTACGGCCTGCTCGGCGATGGGCGCACGGCCGTCATCGAGATGGCGGAAGCCTCGGGCCTGCCGCTCGTGCCCCGCTCCGAGCGCGATCCCCTTCGGGCCTCGACCTACGGGACGGGCGAGCTGGTGGCCGATGCGATCCATCGCGGCGTCAAGGAGATCATCGTCGGCCTCGGCGGGTCCGCGACCAACGACGGCGGCGCCGGGTTCGCGCAGGCGCTCGGCGTGCGCTTCCTCGACAAGGACGGCGCGCCAATCACAGAGCCGCTCGGCGGCGGACGTCTCGGTGACGTCTCGGCGATCGACGCCAGCGCGGTCAACCCGGGGCTCGCGCGCATCACGATCAGCGTCGCTTGCGACGTCACCAATCCGCTGACAGGCGAGAAGGGGGCATCCGCCGTCTACGGCCCGCAGAAGGGCGCAACGCCCGAGATGGTGCAGGCGCTGGACCGCAACCTCGGCCACCTCGCCACCCTCATCAAACGCGATCTCGGCCGGGACATCGTCAACGTTCCCGGCGCGGGCGCCGGCGGCGGCCTCGGCGGGGGGCTGCTCGCCTTCACGAACGCCACGATGAAGCGCGGCGTGGAGCTCGTCGTCGAGGCGACGAAGCTCGACGAGCACATGAAGGGCGCGTCGCTGGCGTTCACCGGCGAGGGGCGCCTCGATTTCCAAACCGCCTTCGGCAAGACGCCCTCGGGCGTCGCCAAATCGGCCAGCCGTCACGGCGTCCCCGTCATCGCCATCGGCGGCGGATTGGCGGACGATGCGCGCGGCGTGTTCGAGCACGGCATCGATGCCATCGAGGCGGCGACCGCCAATCCCATGCCGCTCGATGCAGCGATGACGAACGCGCGCCAGTATCTGCAAAACGCCGCCGAACGTGTCGCCCGGCTGATCATGATCGGCCAGTCCATGGCGGCACCGGCGGCCGCGCTCGAGGCGCCCCTCTCCCGATCGGCGGCGGCGGAGGCGAAAAGCGCCCCCGCGGTCTCCGCCTCCGGCATGGTCGCCGGGGCCCCGCTGCTCGTGCCACCGATTGCGCAGCGCAACAATCCCGTGAAGCGCATCACGCGGGCCAAGCGCGTGCAAGGCCTGACGCGCGCCGCCGTCGAGCTGGCGTATCGCCGCCGCCAGCTCATGCAGCCGGACACCTGAGGCCGCGCAACAAGGCGGACGGCCACAGCGACCGCGGCGCGCGTGGACATTTTTCCTCGCGCCTGCCGTCACCTCTTGACGGCCGGGCGGCGGATCGCCTTATTGCCGGAGCCAGCCGGCTGGACGGCCGCTGCCGCCGCAAGGCGGTGGAGGAAAGTCCGGGCTCCATGGAGACAGGGTGACGGCTAACAGCCGCCGGGGGTGACCCCAGGGAAAGTGCCACAGAAAACAAACCGCCCGCCGGGCTTCGGCCCGGTGCGGTAAGGGTGAAACGGTGCGGTAAGAGCGCACCGCGCGACTGGCAACAGGAGCGGCACGGCAAACCCCACCCGGAGCAAGACCAAATAGGGGTGGCCGCGTGCGGGGAAACCCGGCACGGAGGCGCGTCTTCACGCCCGTCACCCGGGTTGGTTGCTCGAGGCGTCCAGCAATGGGCGTCCCAGATGAATGGCCGTTCGCGACAGAACCCGGCTTACAGGCCGGCTGGCATATTTTCCCTCCGTATTTTCCCGATCTGCGCCCGTGCGGCGTTTGGCAACACGCGGCACCACGCTGCTGCCATCACCCCATTCTAGATCCTTGATGAGACAGAGGGTTCGCGCGTCGCACGCCTTAGCTGCGGGCGCACCATGCCGTCGGTCTCCTCAACCCTTTGCGGCGTGAGGCGTTAACCCCGCGTATCGGGTTCAATCTCAAGAAGGAGTGAATGATGAAAGCGATCCTGGCTCTGGCTGCCGCTCTCGCGATCGGCGCCGCGACCCCTCTGATGGCTCGCGACGACAGCTTCGCCGAGCCGCCGCCCGGCGCGGTCGGCCCTGGCCCCGGCCTCTACGATCGGATCAGCGCCCATTACGGGCCGATGGGCCGCGACGTGAAGGAGGAATTCCGCGACGGTCCGTGCAAGATCTTGCGCGAGTGGGAGCGGGACGGCGACTATTACGAGCGCATCAAGTGCCGGGGTCCCCGGCGCTAGAGCCTGATCGTTTGAGGCGAGCGGTCAGCTCGCATCGAGGGCGTGACTTAGACCTCTCAAACAACGGCTTGGAGCGCGTTCACGCTCAAAAGCCAAGTCCAATAAGAGAGCACAACGCATTTGCCCTCCCCTCCAGACGGCGCCGCGGCCCAGGCCCTGGCGCCGTCTTTCTTTTGTGCGGCCCCCGCTTGCGCGCTCTCAGCCCCCGCGCGTTCACTCTGGCCGCATGGGGTGGTTTGACAGGACCGGCCAGGCGGATCTTTGATGCTCGCTCGGCGTTTCAAACCCGGAGCATCGTCATATGAGACACATCGTGAGCGTTCTGACGTTGCTGGCAGCCGCGGCCTCTCCCGCGTGGGCGGGCAGAGACTGGGACGACGGCGACGACTATTATTACGATGACGGCTATGCCGAGCATCGCTATTGGCGCGGCGAATCCCGGGCCGTGCGGGCCTATCCCTACCGCGCGCCTTCGTACGAAGTGTACATTCCGCCGTACGGCCACTACTTCGCCGACGATCCCCACGTGTACGGCCCCAACTGCAAGATCGAGCGCAAGTGGCGGCGCGGGTCGTACAGAGAAAAGATCGAGTGCGACGACGATGATTGAGGCCTCGCTCCGCGACGTCTCCTGAGGGCGTCGCTCGGCAAGGATGGCCGTCTACGCCCTCAGGATCTTGTCCATCGTCTTGCCGCGGGCCAACTCGTCGATCAGCTTGTCCAGGTAACGGATCTCGCGCATCGTCGGCTCTTCGATATTTTCGACGCGGACACCGCAAACCACGCCCTTGATCGACGCGCGCGCGGGGTTAGGGCGCGGCGCCTGCGCGAAGAAGCCTTCGATGTCGGTCTTCTTTTCGAGTTGTGCTGCGAGCTGCTTCGGGCTGTAGCCCGTCAACCAGGAGATGATCCGGTCGACGTCCTCTTTCGTCCGCCCCTTCTTCTCCGCCTTCGCCACGTAGTGCGGATAAACGCTCGCGAAGCTCGTTGTATAGATCCGGTGCTTTGCCACGAGATCGTGCTCCGGTGCGCGTGCATTCGCGGCCGTCGAAACAAGAGACGCCCTCAGAGCGGCCTTCCCTTGCCGGTCAGCAGCCACTTGGGATCGAACCAGCGGTCGGCCGGGCCGTCGTAGGGCAGGCGCGTGATGTCCCAGTGCATGATGTAGGGCGCATACACGTCCCAGACGGGCGGGCCGCCGCCGATGAAGACGACGCGGTCGGCATATTGCGCGAGGACGTCCTCGGGGCGCTCGTGCGAGCGGATGGCGCGGATCGTCCGCTCGGCGTAGGCGAACTCCGGCACGGCGGAGATCGTCTTCGGCCCCGCCAGCAGGACGTGCCCCCGCGTCACCTCGAAAAAGCGCTCCACGTCGGCGCGGAACTCGGGACGGGTATCCCCCTCCCACGGCAACACGCCGCCAAGGCCGAGCTGCCCGCTCAAGCCGATCGCACAAATGCACCTGATGTCGCTCATGCCGTCTCCCAGGGACTGACCTCGTTTCGGCTTAGTTCATCTCGCCGGCCGCCTCAAGCGCTTCACGGAAAGCGGCCCGTGCCGGCAAATGTGGTGAGCATTCGGGCGAGCGCCTCCGGCTTTTCGTGCTGGGGCAGATGGTGGCAGCCCTCGAGCACGGTGAGCTTCGCGCGCGGCAGTGCGGCCACGAGCCTGCGGCCGGCCTTCAACGGCACGATGGGATCGTCTCGGCACCAGAGGGCGAGGACCGGCACGTCGATCGATCGGTAGCGCCGGGCGATCGTCTGGGCATTCCGCTCGTTCACGATCGTCCGGGCGGTGACGAAAAAGGCCCGCAGGGCGGCGGCGTCGCTATAGGGCGCGGCGTAGCCCGCGACATCGTCCTCCCTCACGTTGTCCGGCCCGCCCATCGCCTCGCGTAAGAGAAGGCGCGCCAGGGTCTCGGGGCTGAGGCTGGAGGCGAGCGCGTCCGGGATGATCGGCGTTTTCACCAGATCGAGGTGGCGGGCGGTCGCGCGCGGCAGGGCCGGCGCACCGATGACGGCGATACGCGCGATGCGTTCCCCTGCGCCGGGGTCCTTGGCCAGCATCGTGCGCAGGGCCACGGTGCCGCCGAACGAATGGCCGACGAGGGTAAGGCGATCCAATGAGCGATCGAGGATGAAGCGTGCGACGAGGGCGCCCTGGTCGTCCGCGCCGTAAGCGCCGTCGTCCGGCTTGTCGGAGCGGCCGAAGCCCTTGAGATCGAGGGCGATCACCCGATGGCGTGCGGCGAGCGCGGGCAGAACGTCGTGCCAGGTGAACGTGCTCTCCCCCAGTCCGTGCAGCAGGAGGAGAGGCGGGCCGGATCCGTGCTCCTCGTAATAGAGCGTGACCGGCGCGCGGCCGGCGCCCTGGGCAAGCGTGATGCGGTGTCCTTCCGGAGCCGCGGCCGGGGCGTCGATAGCCGGTTCCGCGCCAGCACCCGCAGCCGAAAGGGCCAAGACCCCGGCGGCGATCGCCCGCGCCAGCCTCCACCGGCCCGACCGCCTTTCGCGTCCCCCTGCCCTCACCCGCGCCCTCCGCTCCGGACCGTTCGCATCCTCACACTCACATCGCGGCGTCGATAGAGGGGCCGGATTTTGCCTTTGCGAAGACTTCCGACGTGCGATCCGGCCCGTCCAGAGGATGCTTTGTCGGCCGAACGCGCCCGTGAAGGCCCTTGCGAATCCTTAACGATCCATTGACGCCCATAGCAAACCATATTATCCCATATAAGCCCGACCGCACCGGGCACGGGCCCGTGGTCGTGGCGCCTGCTTCGAGAGAGGGCCGAAGCACGAGCGACCGCCACGGCCCAGCCCCGGCGGGCGGGTACCCAGCGGGTCAAAAGCCCGTTGCCGATCAATTTCTTGGCACGTGTTTCCAAGTTCGTTTCGTGCTTCCCGCCGCAAACCTGGCGGCCCTCTTGCGGAGGCACACGTGTGGCGTTGAGGAGCGAGGCTCGAACAGGGGATGGACCGCTTTGTCTCGACGTTCACCAACAAGATCGACGCCAAGGGCCGAGTTTCGGTTCCCGCACCTTTCCGCGCCGTGCTCGAACGCGACGGCTACAGCCAGGGCAGCGTCGGCGGAATCTATTGCTACCCCTCGATCGATGCTCCTGCGCTCGATGCAGGCGGCGAGAGACTTGCGAAAAAGATCGACGGGCTTCTCGCAGGTCTGCCGGACTATTCGGACGAGCGAGACGAGCTCTCTGTCGCGCTCTATGGCGACGTCCAGGTTCTCGGCATCGACGGGGACGGCCGTATCGTCCTTCCTGACGCGCTTCGCCGCCACGCCGGCCTTCAGGATCACGTCACATTTGTCGGCCTTGGCGACAAGTTTCAGATGTGGGCTCCACAAGCCTTCGAGGCGCGGCGCACTCGCGCCCGCGAAAAGGCCCAGGAGCATCGCAAGCTTTTCGGCGCGGGGAGCGCTCACCGCAGCGGCGGTGACGACGGAAGCGCACGGGACTGACGCCCTGGCCCCTCGGCTGGGGTGGGGCGAGCCGGAAGGATCTGGCGCGCCGTCCCGTGCCACTTTCGGGCGCCGCCGCCATTAGCTCTTTCCATTAAATGGAAACGGCTCGTGCCATTCGTCGCTGTCCTGCGATGCAGCACGTCCCTCACCTGCCAGTCTTTTGATTGCGAGCCTCCGGCTCGACGGGCCACCTCTCCGGTCCCGGGAGAGGGAAAGAAAAGCGCTGATGCCCCACTTCCTTCTCCCATGGGGAGAAGGTGCCCCGGTCGAGCCGGAGGCTCGCAATCGAAAGAGCCGGCGGATGAGGGGCTTTTCGAGCCCTCGAACGTCAGTCAGCGGCAAAGCAGGCACCGACACCACGGTTTCACTTCGACCGAAAAAGACCCTACGGCGCCGGCCTCGGCGTTCCACCTGCCTCAGGTGCCGAGCGCTCGCATGGACCTTTGACGCGCCCAATGCGTCGCGCTTCGGGCCGATAGGGTCGGAAGCGATCATGCTCTATAGAGTGTGCGGATGAGCGCCACCGTTCCCCCCGATCCGTCCCCGCCCCACGTCTCCGTGCTTCTGGCCGAGGTGCTCGCCGAGCTGCAGCCCCGGGCAGGCGAGACCTATGTCGACGGCACCTTCGGCGCGGGCGGCTATACGCGCGCCATCCTGGCCGCCGCCGACTGCCGCGTCATCGCCATCGAGCGCGATCCCACGGCGTTCGCGAACGGGCAAGCGCTCGTCGCGGCTTCCGGCGGGCGGCTCGTGCTGGCGCCGACGACCTTCAGCGACATGGAGCAGGCGGCGGCGGATGCCGGCGTGGATGCCGTCGACGGCGTGGTGCTCGATATCGGCGTCTCCTCCATGCAGCTCGACGATGCCGCGCGCGGCTTCTCCTTTC
Organism: Hyphomicrobium sp.; assembly: GCA_036823975.1. Taxonomy (GTDB): domain Bacteria; phylum Pseudomonadota; class Alphaproteobacteria; order Rhizobiales; family Hyphomicrobiaceae; genus Hyphomicrobium_C. The sequence goes on along the minus strand of DAITBB010000013.1, from coordinate 45,635 downwards.
TGCGCGACGGTCCGCTCGACATGCGGATGTCGCAAGCGGGCCCCTCGGCGGCGGACGTCGTCAACACCGCGGGCGAGACGGAGATCGCCGACATCCTCTACACGCTTGGCGAGGAGCGCCGCTCCCGGGCCCTGGCCCGTGCGATCGTCGCGGCGCGCAAGCAAGCGCCCATCCTCACGACGCGCGCGCTCGCCGACCTCGTGCAGCGCGTGCTCGGGCGTCCGCGCGGCGACGACAAGCATCCAGCGACGCGAACGTTCCAGGCGCTGCGCATCCACGTCAACGACGAGCTCGGCGAGCTCGAGCGGGCGCTGGCAGCGGCGGAGCGGCTCTTGAAGCCCGGCGGGCGGCTCCTGGTCGTCACGTTCCATTCGCTCGAGGACCGGATCGTCAAACGCTTCCTCAACGCGCGCTCCGGCAAGACCGAGGGCGCCTCGCGCTATGCGCCGGCCCCCGCCGCGCCGGCCAAGGCCGCAAGTTTCCGAATTGTTAACACTCGCGGCTTTACACCTAACAAATCGGAAACGGACGCCAATCCAAGGGCCCGCTCGGCGCGCCTGCGGGTCGGCATCAGGACGGAGGCGCCCGCCTGGGACGCCCCCTCCTGAGGCGCTTGTCCGGGATTTCGGCGGAGGGGAGACGTTCATGCATCCTGTTACGGTGTCGGCAGCGTTCCTCGCCATCTCGAGCGCGTTCCTGTTGTATGGCCTCTCCTACGAGACGCGCCAGCTCGAGGCGCGCGTCGCCCAGCAGCAGCGCACCGCCGATCAGGCCCGCTCCGACATCTCGGTGCTGAAGGCCGAGCGCGCCCATCTTGCCCGGCCGTCGCGGATCGAGCCTCTCGCCCGCGCGCAAGGGCTCGGACCTCTCACGGAGACGCAGTTCGCAGACACCCCGCCGGACGGAGCCATCCGGACAGGGGCCATCGCCCGTTAGAGACCTTCGCGAGGGCGAAGCCGGCTCAGCTTCGCCGCAGCGGCAGATGACGAACGCTCGGGGGCGGGCTTAGGGGCAGACATGGGCGCGAGGCGCAGCGAAAGGGCAGAGAGAAGCGGAAACATCCGCCGGCCCTGGCATGCGCGCTTCCGCGCCCCGTCGCAGCGGCACGAGGGTAACCGCCCGGCCATCGTCAAGCCCAGGACGCGCCTCGTCGTCGTCGCGATCGGCCTTCTCTTCGCCAGCGTCGCCCTTCAGCTCATGCGCCTTGCGGCGACGCCGCGCCCCGAGATCGTCGCCAGCCTGACCGAGTCGATGGCGAAGAGCTTCGCGCGCCCCGACATCGTCGACCGCTCGGGCCGCCTCATCGCCACCGACATCGAAATGCCGTCGCTTTACGCCGATCCTCTGCTGGTGCGCGGCGTGGACGACGTGACCGAGCGCCTCTCGACGCTCTTGCCGGATCTCGATCCCACCGAGCTGCGCCGCACGCTCTCCGACCGCAACCGGCGGTTCGTGTGGCTGCGCCGCGGCCTCGCGCCTCAGCTCGCCCAGCGCATTCACAATCTCGGCCTCCCCGGCCTCGACTTCCGCAACGAGCTTCGGCGCGCCTATCCGCTCGTGCGGCTGGCGGGACACGTCATCGGCTCGGTCAATCTCGACAACCGCGGTGCCGGCGGCATCGAGCGGACGATCGACGAAACGGTTGGCGTCGAGGCGACGCATGGGACGTCCGTCTCGACGGCCATGCCAGTCCGGCTGACACTGGATCTCGGCGTGCAGCACGCCCTCGACGACGAGCTTGAGGCCGCCATGGAGCGCTACGAGGCGAAGGGCGCGGCCGGGCTCGTGATGGATGTGAACACGGGCGAGATGCTCGCCGCATCCTCGCTGCCGGCCGTCGACCCGTCGCGGCCGTCGGAGTTCTTGGATCCCGCGCGGCTCGACAAGATCCAGGGGGCAACCTACGAGCTCGGCTCGATCTTCAAGATGCAGACCGTGGCCATGGCGCTCGACGGCGGCAAGGTGAAGCCCGACACGGTCATCGACGTGACCAAGCCGCTTACGGCCGGGCGCTTCACGATCAAGGACGTCCATTCCAAGGGCCGGCCGCTCACGGTGTCGGAGGTCTTCATCTATTCCTCGAACGTCGGGGCGGGCCTGCTGGCGCTCGGCGAGGGGCCGGAGCGTCAGAAAGCCTTTCTCGAGTCGCTCGGCCTGATGCGCAGCCTGCGCACCGAGGCCGGCCCCGTGGCCGCGCCGCAGCTTCCGCCCAAGCTCGGGCGCGCCGAGCAGATCACGGTCTCCTACGGGCATGGCATCGCCGTGGCGCCGATCCAGTTCGCGGCGGCGGCGGCCGCGCTCGTCAACGGCGGCGTCCTCGTCACGCCGACCTATCTCAGCGGGCGGGCCGCACCGGAGCCTGCCGGCCAACGCGTCATCCGCGAGGAGACGAGCCAGGCCATGCGCGTGCTGTTGCGGCGCAACGTGGCCGAGCGCGGCGGCACGGGGCGGCGGGCGGAGGTGCCGGGGCTGCGCGTCGGCGGCAAGACGGGCACGGCCGAAATGCCCGGGCGCGGCGGCTACCAGAAAAAATCCGTTGTCGCATCGTTCCTGGCCGCGTTCCCCATGGACGCACCCAAGTACCTCGTCATGATCATGATCTTCGAGCCCAAGGGCACGGCCGAGTCGGCCGGCGAGGTGCTGGCGGGACGCAACGCGGCGCCCACGGCCGGGCGGGTGATCGCCCGTATCGCACCCCTACTCGGGGTTCATCCGGATGGAAACGTCGCGCAGCTCGACTGAGGCTCCCCTTAACGCATTGCCAAGGGTTGCCGGGAGATAGTCGGACAGTTTTTCCGTCCAGGGTTGCGGGGACTTCGGCCCGTTCATGAGCGACATCGAAATCGTATCGGGCTACGCGTCCATCCTGGCGCTCGCGCCGCTCTGGGACACGGTGGCCGAGCGCGGCGGCGGCACCGGCGCCTTCGAGACGTTCGCGCTCGTGCGCCAGGCCGCTCAGCTCGCCCAGCGCACGGGCAGCGAGCCGCTGGTGGCGTGCCTCCGGCGCGACGGCGAGGTTGTGACGCTGCTGGCGCTGCGCCGCGAGCGCATGATCGGCGTGCGTGCCGCCGTGCCCCTGGTGCAGCCGCTCGCTCAGTATGCGAACACCGTCGGCCTCCCCATCGCGCCTGGCGACATGGCCGGCCTCTGCCGCGCGCTCAGCCGGACCGGCCTCGACATTCTCCTCGTCCGCAAGGTGCGCGAGGACAGCGGGCTCCACGCGGCACTCGCCGCTCACGGGCGCTCCCAGAACGCCCGCGAGACGGCGCTCTACATCGATCTCGCCGCATACGGAACCTTCGCGGCCTACGACGCCTCCTTCTCCGGCCCGACGCGGCGCAACCGGCGCCAGCGCCGCCAGAAGCTCGAAGCCCAGCTCGGGCCACTTTCGTTCGACGTTCTGCGCGGTCCCGATGCGGCCGCCGCCTTGGAGACGGCGCTCGGCTGGAAACGCGACTGGCTCGCCCAGCGCGGCATCTCGAGCCCCGTGTTCGACCGGGGCGGCTGGGAAGCCATCCTGCGCAGCACCGTCCAGTCCGGGGCCGCCATCGTCAGCGTGCTGCGGGCGGGCGCTACGCCGACGGCCATCGAGGTGGGCTTCGGCGAGCGGGCGGGCTACGTGTCCTATCTCGGCGCGTTCGATCCTGCGCTCGCGAGCTTCAGCCCGGGCCAGGAGCAGATGCTCCGTACCATCGCCTGGTGCTTCGCGCAGGGCTTCGCGCGCTACGATCTGCTCGCGCCTGCAGACGACTACAAACGGCAGTGGACGCGGACGGAGACGGGCGTCGCCATCGACGACTACGCCGTGGCGCTGACGCATGTGGGGCGCGGCATCGCGGGGCTGCGCCGGCACGTGCGGCCCATGGCCCGCGATCTCTATCTGAGGCTCTCTCCCGAGGTCCGCGCGGCCGGAGGGCGCTATGCCGTGCCCGCCGCCGCCGCCATGGCTGTCGCCTGCGCGGGCGCAATGTTCGCCGCCATCGAATGAGAGCCACCGGCGGCATCGGGCCGCCGATGGCTCATCCCCGCTAACGTCACGGCGCCCATCGGGCGAGGCCCCGGCGCTTGCAGCCCACGAGGCGCGTCCTATAGTCTGCTGCCTCGAACCTGCCGCGCCTGCCCTTCTGAGGGCGCAGCCCGATTGCCGCCGTCATCGATCTCTAGAAATCCCGGTTGCGGGGTTCAACGTCTATCGGGGTCTAGCCACTGCCATGAGCGCCACGTAGACATGAGCGCCACACCCACATGTGAGACAGCCGGAGCATGAGAGACGCCTGGCCCGCTCTCGTGCGTCAGTTCCGGCTGCGCCACGGCTTCAGCCAGGCGCGCGTGGCGGATCTTCTCGGCGTGTCTCAGCGCACGGTCTCCCGCTGGGAGCGTGGCGAGGACAGCCCGAGCCTCGCGCAGCAGAAGCGCCTCCGCGACCTCGGCTGGGCACCGGCCAGCGCAATCCTGCGCAACCTTTCGGCATCCGTGCAGCACTGCCCCGCGGCCCGCGCGCTGACGCGGACCGACCGCCTGACCCTCGTCGGCCTTTCCGGCCCCGCCCTCGTCAAGCGCCCTTCGATGGCGAACTACGTCGGCCACGATCTCGCGCCGGTCGCCTGCGGCGTGCTGCAGACGATCCTCGACGACCGGGACCTGCAACGGGCCATTCATGGCGGCGAGATCCACAGTCTCATCACGACGACGCGCTCCGTTCTCAAAACCGCCGAGCACGCGCACATCGGGCTCTACCGCACCACGATCACGTACTTCTTCGACGAGGGGATCCTCTACAGCGACGCCATCGGCGTGCCCTGTGCGGAAGATGCAGTCTGCGGATACGAGGCTATCCCCATGGAGGCCGTGGTCCAGCCAACGTGAGCGCGGGCAACGTTCGGCACGGGATCACTCGCGCGCGAAGACGGGCGCGAACAAAGGTGCGAGGGTGAGCGCGCCGTCGACGGAGAGATGGTTGTCGTCGAAATAGAGCGGCCTTGCCTTTACCGCCGCGCGGCAGCGGGACGCGTCGCACAGCACCTCAGCGGGATCGATCAGACGGAGCGGCAGATCCACCACGAGCGTCCGCATGACGGCGGCGCGCCGGCTCTGCGTGCGGCTTTCGAGCGTCTCGAGCGTTTGCGGCTCGTCGCCGCGTCTCATGGCGCGGGCGATGCGGTTGGGCACATCGTAGCCCGCAAAGGGCGCCTCCATCACCAGCCATGCGCGCGCGCCGGAGGCGGTGATCGCCGCGACCGTCGGGGCGAGATTGCGGGCCAGCACCGCCTGGTTCTCCGCGAGCGAGGCGGCGCGGGTCTCGCGGTCGCGGAGGTAATGCTGCTCGGCCGCGGCGTGACGGCCGGCCGCGCCCGTCGCATAGTAGTTCCAGCGCGCGGCCAGGATGACGTCGCGGAAACCGCCCGACCGCAGGCGTTTCGCGACCGCCTCGTTGAGGTCCGCGCAAAGGTCCGCGGCGGCGAGCGCGTGCCGATTGCGGCCGACGCCGATCAGCGGCGGACAGGCCGGCATGCCGACAAAGGCCACGGTCGTGCCGGTCGCCTCCGCCAGGTCGCGGAGCACGGGCCGCAGCACGCTGGCATGGCTATCGCCCCACAGCAGGATGGCCAGCGCGGCGGGGCCGCCGTCCCAGACCGTGCAGAGCTCTCCGGCCGCGATCCGTTCCGCCGACGGGCGCGGACAGGGGCGGTCTTTGGCGCGGACCGTCAGCGCCTTACGCGTCAGATCCCGCATCGGAGCCGGATAGTGGGCGATGAAGCCCTGGCTCGCGTATCCGGCGCCCGCCATGATCGCGAGTCCGGCGACGGCGGCCGCGGCGGTCTTGACGGCGAAGGGGCGCGGCTTCCACCACAGGCCCCGGCGCACGGGCTGCTCGAGATAGCGCCAGGACAAGACCGCGAGCGCGAACGAGGCCGCGATGAGGAGCCCCGCCTCGAGCGCCGTCGGCTCGCGCTCGGCGCCATAGCGGTAGAGGACGAGCAGCGGCCAGTGCCAGAGATACCACGCATAGGAGACGAGCCCGACGAACACGAGCGGACGCCAGGACAATGCGCGCGCCGCGAGGCCGTGCGTTGCCGCGCCGCCCGACCAGATGACGAGCGCGGCGCCGAGCACGGGAACGAGCGCGGCCGCCCCCGGGAAGGGCATGACATCATCATACGTCACGACCGAGATCGCGATGAGGGCGAGGCCGAGCAGCCCGGCAACGGAGGCGGTGACCGCCCGGCGCGGAGCCGGGACGGCGAGCGCCAGCACGCAGCCGGCGAGCAGCTCCCAGAAGCGCGTGTGCGGGTAATAGAACGCGGCCACGGGCTCACGGGCAAGAATGACGACGCTCACCGCAAACGAGACGCCGAGCAGCGCGAGAGCCGCCGCCAGCATCCGCCGCGGCGCCACGCGATGGATGAGCAAACAGAGGATCGGCCAGGCCAGATAGAACTGCTCCTCCACCGCGAGCGACCAGGTGTGCAGCAGCGGGGCGGCATCGAGCGACGGGCTGAAGTATCCGCCCTGCTCGGCGAAATAGAGGTTGGCGACGAAAGCGAGCGCATAGACGATGCTCTTGCTCACCTCCTGCATGTCCTGCGGCGTCATGATGGCGAGCGCGGCCAGGAACACCGCGGCGAGGACGACGGTCAAAGTGGGAAGCAGGCGGCGCGCGCGGCGCTCGTAGAAGCGGACGAAGCTGAACGTTCCGTCCTCGATCTCGGCCACCACGATGCGTGTGATGAGGTAGCCCGAGATGACGAAGAACACGTCGACGCCGACGAAGCCGCCGCCAAACATCGGCACGTGGAAATGGTGCAACACGACGGCGAGGATCGAGATCGCCCGCAAGCCGTCGATCTCCGGCCGGTAAGGGCTGTGGGAGGCAGCGTCGTTCATCGCGTTGACCCCTCCCCTTCGCGCGTGCGGCCCGCTGCTTCGCCCAATTCCGCACCCTTTGCAAGGCCAGCCGTTGCCGGGAGCGCGCCTTTCCGGGGCCTTCCCGGTCCGTGTTTCAGGCACGGCGGGTGCAGGCGCGAGGCTCGGTTATTCATAGATTTCTTGTGGATTCCAGCCCGAGGCCATTTCGTCGGGGGCGAATCCGGGAAGCTCCACCTCAGACGTTGTGGAACGGCTACAACGCCGCTACCATCCGCGCCTGCTGCCGCATTTCCTTGATCTCAACGATCATTCGGTCGGCGCCGAGCGTGAGTTCGCGTCCCCTTGGTCCGCACCGGACACGACGCGTCGATCACGCAGGACCATGCGGTTTCGGGGACGTGCAAAATTTGAAGTGGCTCATGAGCATCATCGATCGCTTCCGCCTCGTCGCGCCTCGAACGCCGTCCAGCCAGACCGCCTTCGGGATGAGCGCACGGCTCGATCCCTTAGCGACCCCCATCGACGGAGAGGCGCTGCGCGCGGAGATCATCGATCACCTGGCCCAGTCCGAGCTCGCCCTTGCGGCGCACGACAGCGCGCACGAGCTGCTGGTTCCGGGCCACAAGCCGATCCGCTTCTCGTCCCGCCATTCGCTCACGCCCAACAACCGCCTGGACTTCTACGAGGAAACGACGACGCTGCTGATCGCCTACCTGATCGAGCGCTTTCGGCCCGCGGTGTTCTTCGATATCGGCGCCGGCATCGGCTACTTCTCCCGCATCGCGACCTCGCATGCGACATGTGAGCTCGAGGTGCATGCGTTCGAGATGCGCCCCGACCGGCTGGCGCAGCTCAAGGCGAACGTGGCCTCGGATCCGTTCGGATCCCGCGTGCACGCACACCTGATCGGACTCACGGATGCGCACAAGGGCGAGAGCGACATCCATTACGCCAGCTCCATCCTGTTCGAGACGACGCCCGAGGCGGGCGACTACCGCGAGCGCTGGCGCTGGCTGAAATTCAATGTGCGCGGCGGCTTCAACCGCGATTTCGCATCGGCCAAGGTTCTGATGACGAGCCTCGACCATTTCTGCGAAAGCCGGAGCGTGCGGCCGGACCTCCTCAAGATCGATGTCGACGGCTACGAGGGGCGCGTGCTGGAGGGCGGCGCGGGCATGCTCAGGCGCCATAAGCCGTTCGTGCTCCTGGAGCTGCACAAGGACAAGAAACTGCGCTTCGGCGTGCACCGGCGCGACATCGCCAACGGCCTTTTCGATCTCGGCTACAAGGCGCTCTTCCTCACCGATCACCAGAACCGGCTGACGTGCGACGTGGTGAGCGTCTCGCGCGGCGACCCGCTGATCGCGCGGCAGGAGACGGATCTCATCCTCTTCTACCACCCGGACTATCCGAGCGTCCGTCGCGCCGCTCCCGCGGTTTAGAGCCGCTTCCGACGTCGAGGGCACTTGGCAACAGCAGCGCGTTACGCGCGGCTCGCGAGTGCATCGCGGCCGAGGGCGGCGAGCGCCGTGCGCGCGATGTCGGCTGCCGCAAGCCCGGCCTTCTCGTACATCCGCGCTGGCGTATCGTGGTCGATGAAGACGTCCGGAAGCACGAGGGGGCGCACCTTGAGACCGCGATCCAGCAGTCCCGATTCCGCCAGCTCCTGCAGCACATGGCTGCCGAAACCGCCGACCGCACCCTCCTCCACCGTGATCAGCACCTCGTGCTCCTTGGCGAGGCGGGCGACGAGGTCGCGATCGAGCGGCTTCATGAAGCGGGCATCCGCCACGGTCGTCGAAAGGCCCATTGCAGCAAGCTGATCGGCGGCCTTCAGCGCCTCGGCGAGGCGCGTGCCGAACGACAGGATGGCGACCGTCGTTCCCTCGCGCAGAATACGGCCCTTACCGATCGGCAGCGGCACCCCTTCCTCCGGGCGCTCGAGGCCGAGGCCTTCGCCGCGCGGATAGCGGAAGGCGCTCGGGCGGTCGTCGATGGTGGCGGCGGTGGCCACCATGTGCACCAGCTCCACCTCGTCGGCGGCGGCCATCATCACCATGTCGGGCAGGCAGCCGAGATAGGCGAGATCGAAAGCGCCCGCGTGCGTCGGCCCGTCGGCTCCGACGAGGCCGGCGCGGTCGATCGCGAACCGCACCGGCAGGCGCTGGATGGCGACGTCGTGCACGACCTGATCGTAGGCGCGCTGCAGGAAGGTGGAATAGAGCGCGCAGAACGGCTTCAGCCCTTCGGTGGCGAGCCCGGCGGCAAAGGTGACGGCATGCTGCTCGGCGATGCCGACATCGAACGTGCGGTCGGGAAACTCCTTGCCGAAGAGATCGAGCCCCGTGCCATCGGGCATGGCGGCCGTGATGGCGACGATGCGCTTGTCCTTGCGCGCTTCCGCGATCAGGCTGTCGGCGAAGACGCGCGTGTAGGTCGGCGCGTTCTGCTTCGGCTTCATCTGCGCGCCGGTGACGACGTTGAAGCGCGCAACGCCGTGATACTTGTCGTCGGAGGCCTCGGCGGGCGCGTAGCCCTTGCCCTTCTTCGTGACGACATGCACCAGGACCGGGCCCTGCTTCGCATCGCGCACGTTCTTCAGCACGGGCAGGAGCTGATCGAGGTCGTGGCCGTCGATAGGGCCGACGTAGTAGAAGCCCAGCTCCTCGAACCACATGCCGCCCTGCCAGAGGTGGCGCGTATACTCCTCCATGCGCGCGGCGCGGCGCTCCCAGCTCTTCGGCAGGCGCTTGGCGAGCTGCTTGGCGAAATCGCGGAGTTGCAGGTACGTGCCGCTCGACGTGACGCGCGCGAGATACGAGGAGAAGGCGCCGGTGGGGGGCGCGATCGACATGTCGTTGTCGTTCAGGATGACGATCAGGCGCTCGTCGCGCGCGCCGGCGTTGTTCATGGCCTCATAGGCCATGCCGGCGCTCATGGCGCCATCGCCGATGACGCAGACGACGTTGTTCTGGTCGCCCTTGAGATCGCGGGCGACCGCCATGCCGAGACCGGCGGAGATCGACGTCGAGGAGTGCGCCGCTCCGAAAGGATCGTAGGCACTCTCGGCGCGCTTGGTGAAGCCGGAGAGGCCGCCCCCCTGGCGCAGCGTGCGGATGCGGTCGCGCCGCCCGGTCAGGATCTTGTGCGGATAGGACTGGTGGCCGACATCCCAGATCAGCCGGTCGCGCGGCGTGTCGAACACCCAATGCAAGGCCACCGTCAGCTCGACCACGCCCAGGCCGGCGCCGAGATGTCCGCCGGTCTCGGACACGGCCTCGATGGTCTCGCGGCGCAGCTCGTCGGCGATCTGGCGAAGATCGGATTCGGGATGCTGGCGCAGATCTTCCGGCGTCGTGATGGTGTCGAGGAGCGGGGTCTTACTCACGGTCTGGCATCATCCTTCAGTCGCCGCGGGAATGCTGCGCACGCGCGCCCCGCACGGAGCGCCACCCTTCAGGGCTCGACGTCCGCCATTCTCGTCCGCACCTTAGCGCCGAACGGAGGGCGGATGAAAGGGCCAAGCCCGCAAACCGGCCGTGGCATGGTGCGCGGCGCGCGGCCGGTCCCTGAGGCAAAAAAACCGACGCGTTATTCCGGATCGAGCGGCTCCAGCCCGCGCGGCACGCCGTTGCTGCCAACCGTCAGCTTCTCGACCCGCGCCTCCGCCTGCTTCAAAAGGCGGTCGCAATGCTCGCGCAGGGCTTCGCCGCGCTCGTAGATGGAAATCGACTCCTCGAGCTCGACATCGCCCCGCTCCAGGCGGCTGACGATGGTCTCCAGCTCCTTCAGGGCACGCTCGAACGTCAACTCCTTGATGTCGGCGTGGTTCTTGCTCGGCAGCTTGGTCATTCCGCCTCCGGCCTCGTGATTCTCTCGGGCGAAATTTAGAGCCGTTCCGTTTTTGATGGAATCTGGGAACGGCTCTAGCTTTTTGTTTTGTCGTGCTTCTTACCGGAAAACCGGTTCCCACTTTTCCGGAAGCACTCTAATGCCTGCCACCGCCGGGCGCACGAACTCATTCGCCTCGCAATTTCCGTAGGTTAGCTGCCAAGATCCATAAGGGTACGGACATGGACCGCCACCGACTTGGCGAGCGCGTCGAGATCGTAGCCGCCCTCCAGCATGGAAACGATGCGGCCGTTGCAATGGCGCTCGGCGGCCTTGCCGAGCTGCTCGGTGGCCCAGATGAAATCCGCCTCCACGAGATGCAGGCCGCCGAGGGGATCGCGCCGATGGGCATCGAAGCCGGCGGAGATCACGATCAGGTCCGGCCCGAAATTGTGGAGCGGCCCCAGGATGCGCTCCTTGAACGCCTCGGCGAAGACCTCGCCGCCGTCGCCCGCGCTGAGCGGCGCGTTCCAGATATTGCCGACGCCGGTCTCCGACAGCGCGCCCGTGCCTGGGAAGAGCGGCATCTGATGTGTCGAGCCGTAGAACATGTCCTTGTCGGACCAGAAGATGGCTTGTGTGCCGTTGCCGTGATGGACGTCGAAGTCCACCACCGCGATCCGCTCCGCGCCGTGGCGGGCGCGGGCATAGCGGGCGGCGATGGCGACGTTCGAGAACAGGCAGAACCCCATGGGGCGGTCGGCCTCGGCATGATGTCCCGGCGGGCGCACCTGGCAGAACGCATTGGCCACGCGGCCGCGCATCACCTCATCCACCGCATCGAGACCGGCGCCGACCGCGCGCAGCGCGGCTTCATAGCTGCCGGGCGACATGACGGTATCGGTGTCGAGATGCAGAGGCCCATTGCGCTTGCGCGTGAGCTCGGCCGATCCCTTGATGCGGTCCATATGCTCCGTGGGATGGACGCGGCGGATCTCCTCCTCGACGTCCTCGCGCAACGGCGCCTCGGCGCGCTTCAGCGCGCTGTAGCTCTCGTGCGCGAGCACCTTGTCGATCGCGCGCATGCGGTCGGGCCGCTCGGGATGGCCCGGGCCGGTGTCATGCGTGACGAAAGAGGGATGTGTGATGAGCAGTGTCGCCATGCGAAAGAGCCCCGGCCGTTTCCTCGCGTTTCTTATCGCGCTCCATGATAGCGGAGACATCCCGCGTGGCCAGCCATTTGCGTGGCTTGGCCAATGCGATGGGCGGGGCCGGCGGAGTCCCTGTGAAAGGCCCGGCTAGGCGCGCAGCCACTTCACCATGCGGCCCGCGAAACGGAAGGGCACCGTGACCGCGGCCCAGATCTGAACGAGACCGGTCCAGGCCATGGCGGGGAAGCCGGCGATGGGCAGGAACAACGCAAGGAAGACGAGCAAGCGCACGGCGCGGGCGGCGAGATAGCCCATTCGCCCGGCGTACTCATGACGCTCCTCCTTGGGCCAGAGGCGGGCCCACCACGCGAGCGAGACCGGCCAGGCCAACAGGCCGACGACGACCGCACCCAGATAAAAGAACTGCAGACCCGAGGGAATGCCCGGCACGATCCGCGCGTCCAGCTCGCGCTCCTGCGCGTCGTCGCGCGCGAAGACCTCGACGGACTTCACGGCGACGTGGCCCGTGATCTCTCCGATCCAATCGCCGAGGGTATCGCTCAACGGTACGTTGCGTGCCGGGACCGGCACGGCCGAGAGCACGACGCGGCCGTGCGTGCCCGGTGCGGCCTTGATCGTCAGCTCGCTCCCCGCCTCGCCCAGCGCGGCCATGAAGTCGGCGAAGGTGGCGCGCGTCAGCGCGTCGTCTAGACCTGCCACAGCCACGCGCTGCCACAGCCAGTTGCGCCCGCCCGGCTGATGCGCCGCGCCTCCGCCGATCAGCACGAGGTTGACGTCCGCTTCCTCCGCGGCCCGCACGAGCGTCGCGATGTCGAGGCTCTGCTCGGGCCCCGACGACGGGCGGAACTTCAGCACGCTGCCCTCGACGCGGCCGGAGACGACGGCGGTCTGCCCGCGAAGGGCAGACAGCGCCTCGGGAAGGGCCATCGGATCGACCTGATCGACGAGGGCCGCTTTCGTTGCCGGATCGAAGCGTGGCACGGACGAGAGGCGGCGCGGACCGGCCGTCTCGAGGGCGAGCACGCGCATGCTCGAGCCGTTGAGCGGCCGCGCGAGGCGCGCCAGCGTCTCCTCGAAGAGCGGGCGGCTCGTCAGCGTCACGACGATGTTGGGGCGAACTTCGGCCGCGGCGAGGCCCGTGCCATCCGCGCTGCGGCGCAGCCTGTAGGCATCCTTGCCGGCGACGATGTGGAGATCCGCTTCGGCCGGCAGAGCCTTGAGGGCGCCCGGGCCCGCGAACACCGAATCCTCGCTCAGATAGAGCGCGAGCCGGTCGCCGGTGGCCGCCTCGGGGGCGAGGGCCGCACGCAGACGCCCTATTTCTTCCGGTGTCGCGGCAGTGAAGACGTGCCCGTCGCGGTTGACGAACTTCCAGTGGCCTTCCGGCGTGAGGTGGCCGGCCACGGCCGTGGCGTTTGGCAGCTTCGGCAGGCGGGCCACCATGGTGGCCGCGCCATCGAGCGCACCGAGCCCCGGCGCGAGCTTGGCGCCCGTGCTGCCGGTTTCAGCCGCTTCGCGGGCGATGCGCGAAAGCCAGCCCGCGCCGGCGGGGGCGAGCACAGCCGTGCTCGTGAGCACGAGTCCCATCGCCAGAACGGCGGCACCGAGCTTCAGCCGCATCTCTCGTCCCCATCCCGTGCGTCTCGCCGCGCCATCGCGGAGATCAGGCCGGTGCGCGCTCAAGCGCCGCTCCGACGACTGCCTCGCCGCCCGACGTGACGGCCGCCGCGAGCCCCGGCGCAGCAACCAGGATGTTCTCGGCGAAGAAGCGCGCCAGCGCAATCGTTTCAGCAGCCCGCGATGTGCGCTCATCCCGAACGGAAAGCGCGGCGCGGGCGAGGTGGTGCGCCCCGAGCGCGAGCGCGAAGAGGCGAAGATAAGGCGTGGCGCCGGCGAGCGCGAGGTCCGGCGACCGCGGCAGCGTCTCGACCATCCACGCCGTCGCCTGCGCGAGCGCGGCCGACGCGGTGGCGAGGCGCTCGCCCGTGCGTCCGAGTGCTGGGACGTCTGCGCTTTCGACGGCGCGGGCCGTCGCCTCGCAGTCGGCGATGACGTTGCGCACCACCGCGCCGCCCGCGAGCGGCAGCTTGCGCGTGACGAGATCGATGGCCTGGATCCCGTTCGTCCCCTCGTAGATCGGCAGGATGCGCGCATCGCGATAGTACTGCGCGGCGCCGCTCTCCTCGATGAAGCCCATGCCGCCGTGCACCTGGATGCCGAGGGAGGCGACCTCGCATCCGATGTCAGTCGAGAAGGCTTTGGCGATGGGGGTGAGAAGCGCGACGCGGTCGGCGGCCGCACGGCGCTCGCTCTCGGTCGCGCCATGGCGGGCGACATCGATCTCGCCGGCCGTCGCGTAGCAGATGGCGCGGGCGGCGCGGGTCAGCGCCTTCATGGTCAGCAGCATGCGGCGGACATCGGGGTGGGCCGAGATCGCCACGCTGGCCGTGCCGGAGCCGGTGCCGGGCGTCGCCTTGCCCTGGCGGCGCTCGTCGGCGTAGCGGACGGCGAGCTGGGTCGCGCGCTCGGCGATCGCGACGCCCTGGATGCCGACCGCGAGGCGGGCCGCGTTCATCATGACGAACATCGTGTTGAGGCCGCGGTTCTCCTCGCCGATCAGATAGCCGACCGCGCCCTCCCGCTCGCCGAACCGCATCACGGCCGTGGGACTGCCGTGGATGCCGAGCTTGTGCTCGAGGCCGGCACAGGCGACGTCGTTTTCCGCACCCAGCGTGCCGTCCTCGTTGACGAGACGCTTCGGCACGAGGAAGAGCGAGATGCCGCGCGTGCCCGCGGGGGCATCGGGCAGGCGCGCGAGGACAAGATGCACGATGTTCTCGGTGAGGTCGTGGTCGCCGTAGGTGATGAAGATCTTCGTGCCGAAGAGGCGATAGGTGCCGTCTGCGGCGCGCTCGGCGCGTGTCTTGATGTCCGACAGGTCCGAGCCCGCGTGCGGCTCGGTGAGGTTCATCGTGCCCGTCCACGTGCCGCTGACCATCTGCGGCAGATAGCGTTGCTTCAGCGCCTCGGAGCCGCCGGCGTCGAGCGCGTCGATGGCGCCCTGGGTGAGCAGCGGGCAGAGGCCGAAGGCCGTGTTGGCCGAGTTCCACAGCTCGCAGAGGACCATGGCCACGATCTCGGGCAGAGCCTGGCCGCCAAAGGCCTCGGGGCAGGGCGCCGCGCTCCATCCGGCGGCGCGGAAGGCGTCGTAGGCGGCCTTCCAGCCGGGCGGCGTGACGACCTTGCCCTCCACCCAGCGCGCCGGGTTTTTATCGCCGGCCTTGTTCAAGGGCGCCATCTCCTCGGCCGCGAACTTTCCTGCCTCCTCGATGATGGCCCGCAGCGTATCCGCGTCGAGGCCGCGCGCCTCCGCCGCGTCCGGGGCGCGGAGCGCCGTCTTGAGCGTGAGCAAGATGTCGTCTACTGGAGCCTCGTAGCTCATGGCATTATCCTTCCGGAGCCCGGCCGGTGACGCGGGATGCTGCGGGCTCAAATCAATCGTTGGCGGAATGAGCGGGCGCGCGACGCACCGTCCCTTCCCTGTCTTTCATATCCCCTTATGCGGGGTTTGCACGCTCAGCGAAAGTCGCAGCCGGATGACCGTTCACGTGGCGCATGCCGCAGCCATTGCCGAGGCCGGCCGCCTGATCCGCGCGGGTGGCCTCGTCGCCTTTCCGACCGAGACGGTGTACGGCCTCGGCGCGGACGCCAGCAATGGCCGGGCCGTTGCCGCCATATTCGAGGCGAAGGGCCGGCCGCGCTTCAATCCGCTGATCGTGCATGTGCCGGATCTCGCCGCCGTGCGCCGGATCGCGGTGCTCGGGCCCACGGCGGAGCGGCTCGCGCGCGCGTTCTGGCCCGGGCCGCTGACGCTGGTGCTGGATCGAACGTCCGACGCCGGCCTTTCCGATCTCGTCTGCGCCGGGCTTTCGAGCGTGGCCGTGCGCGTGCCGGCGCATCCGATCGCGCAGCAGTTGCTCGCCGCGGCGGGGCGTCCGCTGGCCGCGCCCTCCGCCAACCGCAGCGGACGCGTGAGCCCGACACGCGCCGCGCACGTGGCGGAGGATCTGGGCGACCGGCTGGCGATGATCCTCGACGGCGGCGCGACGGTGCATGGGCTCGAAAGCACGATCGTCGACGCGCGGGACGACGCGCGGATCGTTCTCCTTCGCTCCGGAGCTGTGCCGCGCGAGGCGATCGAGGCCGTGGTCGGGGCGCCGCTCGCGGCAGCCTCATCCGAGAGCGGCGGCGCGCATCCCGCTGCGCCGGGACAACTTGCGAGCCACTACGCGCCGCAAGCTGCGCTGAGGCTCGACGCGACGGAGGCAAGAGCGGGCGAAGCGCTCCTCGCGTTCGGTGCAGGGGCATCAAAGACTGATGGCCCGTCGATCAACCTCAGCCCGAGCGGCGATCTCGCCGAGGCCGCGTCCAACCTGTTCGCGGCCCTGCGCGACCTCGACCGCACGGGCGTGGCCACGATCGCCGTGATGCCGATCCCGAGCCATGGCCTCGGCGAGGCGATCAACGATCGCCTGCTCCGGGCCGCAGCTCCCCGCGACACGCCCGGCGGGCGGGACGCCTAAACACTCGGCTTGGTAAAGGGAGCCGAACCCGCTTTTTAGCAGCGCGAGCTGCAATTCATCCGGCATTCCTGGCGCACGGACGTGCATTGGGAGACGTCGAGCCCCGCGCACGAGACGAGCTGGCATTGAGAGCCGCACCGGGCCCGGCACTCGGAGGCGGAGGCCCCAGCTCTGCCGAGGCCACCCCGGCCGCCCGGCAGCGTGGGGGCCACATGCGGGCTCGGCGCTAAGCGCGGCTTCGGAATTTCGCGCGGCGGGGGAACGGGACGCATGCGCGGCGTCTCCCCGGCGACGCCCGGTGCGATCCGGACCGGCGGAGGCGCAGGCCGGAACGCGGGCGACGCCCTGCGTACGGATTGCACGCCGAGGTCCTGCTGGCCGGGCTCGGCGGCCCACGCCGCGATCCCACCATCTGGACCTGGTACGGCTGCCCAGACCATGAGGGCCGCGAGCATCGTGGCCAGCCCGAGACCCATTTCCGCCGCTGATCTTTGCATCCGCGCAAGAAAGCCTGATATGGGACGGAGAGGGCGCGGCCTGCATCCGGCTTTCGTCGCCCTGGAATTCGTTGCGCGCGGCTCGCCCATGACATCGACTCCTGACCTGGCCCGACCTCTCGGCGAGGCCCTCATTCAGCGTTTCGCGGACATCGTCGGCCGCGATCACGCCCTCACGTCGCCGGCGGCGCAAGCGCCCTACCTGCGCGAATGGCGCGACCTCTATGTGGGCCGTACGCCGCTCATCGTAAAGCCGGCGAATACGGACGAGGTTTCAAAGCTCGTGGCGCTGGCGCATGCGGAAGGTGTCGGCGTGGTGGCCCAGGGGGGCAATACCGGCCTCGTCGGCGGACAGATTCCCCGCGGCCCCCGCGAGATCATCATCTCGCTCACCCGCATGTCGCGCATCCGCGCCATCGACCCTGCCGGAGAGACGATGACGGCGGAGGCGGGCGTCACTCTGCATGCGGCGCAAGAGGCGGCGCGCGCGGCGGGGCGCCTGTTCCCGCTCAGCCTCGCCTCGGAGGGGAGCGCCACCATCGGCGGAAATCTCGCCACCAACGCCGGGGGCGTGGCGGTGCTGGCCTACGGCACGATGCGCCAGCTCGTCACCGGGCTCGAGGTCGTGCTGGCGGACGGCGCGGTGTGGAACGGCCTGCGCGCCCTCAAGAAGGACAACACGGGTTACGATCTGCGCGATCTTTTCGTCGGCTCGGAAGGGACGCTCGGCCTGATCACGGCGGCGACGCTGAAGCTCTTTCCGGAGCCCGCCGAGCGGGCGGTGGCGTTCGTCGCGCTGCCGGGGCTCGCGTCGCTGCTGCCGTTCTTCCAGCTCGCGCAGCGCCTCTCCGGCGGGGCGATGACGGCGTTCGAGTTCCTGTGCGGCGACATCCTGACGTTCGTGACGCGCCATATCCCCGGCACGCGCCTGCCGCTGCGCATATCCGCGCCCTGGTATGTGCTCGTGGAGATCTCGGGCGCGACGCCCGGCAGCGCATCGTCCACGCTCGACGCATTGCTCGCCGAGGGTGTTGCCGCGGGCCTCATCAGCGACGCGGCGGTCGCGGGCTCCCTTTCGCAGGTGGCCGAGCTGTGGCGCCTGCGGGAAGCCGCGTCCGAAGCGCAGAAAGGCGAAGGCGGCTCGATCAAACACGACGTCTCGGTGCCGGTGGCCGAGATCCCGGACTTTCTCACGCGCGCTGCCGAAGCGGTCGAACGGATCTGCCCCGGCGCCCGGCCGGTGCCGTTCGGCCATTTCGGCGATGGCAACGTGCACTACAACATCTCGCAGCCGGCGGGCATGGACCGCGCCCGCTATCTCGCGCTGTGGGGCGAGATGTCCCGTGCGGTGCACGACGTCGTGGTGTCGCTCGGCGGCTCGATCTCCGCCGAGCACGGCATCGGCCAGCTCAAGGCCGACGAGCTTTGCCGCGTGAAGAGCGCGGTCGAGATCGACCTCATGCGCCGCATCAAGGGCGCGCTGGACCCCAAGGGCATTCTCAATCCCGGCAAGGTGCTGCGGGAGGAGCGCTGATCGGGCGCAAGTGCCGATCAACGGCTGAGGCTGATCAACGACCGATCAACGACACGGGCGTCCTTCGACCTGGCAGTCGAACCCGCTCGTCGAGCGCGAGCAGCTCACGCGCTTTCCGACGGCTTTGGAGAAGCGCGCCCAATCGCTGCCGTACTCGAAATCCGTGAAGCTCTGCCAGGAGCCGATGGCGGCGCGCTGTGCCAGGGCCTGGGTGGCGCCTTGCCCGCTGCCGTAGTGGTAATGATCGGTCATGCACATCTTCTTGCCGACGCGGACCTGACTGTGCATGGCGGCGAACCCGGTCTGGTCGGCCTGGACGGGCGCTGCCCCCGCCGCCATCACCAGCCCCACCATGGCAAGCCCCGTCGAAACGCGTGTCATCATTCCAGAATCTCCCTGCTGCCTGCCGCGACTATTACCGATTCATGGCGTGGGACGTTTTGTTTTGTCGCAATTTTCCTGCGGTGATCTGGCCCTTCGCACCGATTCGGAGACAACCGTCTCGCGATCGCCACGCGCCCTTCCGTAATGCTGGCTCAGGGATCGGACGGCGCCGCTACTCGAGGCCGAGCGCCATGCTCATGCGTACGAGATCGGCGATGGAGCGGGCCGACATCTTCGTCATCACCCATGTGCGATGGATCTCCACCGTGCGCGGACTGATGCCGAGCTTCTGGCCGATCTCCTTGTTGGAGAGACCCTGCACGAGAAGCTGCATGGTGTCGCGCTGGCGGTCGGAGAGCGACTGGAACCTCGTCCGCAAGTCCTCGAGCTCGAGGCGCGACTTGAGCGAGCTTTCGGAGGCGACGAGCGCCTGCTCGACGCTCGTCACGAGGCGCTCGTTCGTGAACGGCTTCTCGACGAAATCGAACGCGCCGAGCTTGATGGCCTGCACGGCAAGCTCGACGTCGCCATGGCCGGTCATGAGGAGAAGCGGACGCGGGTCGCCCGCCGCCTGCAAACGGCGCAGCAGGTCGAGACCGGAGATCTCGGGCATGCGCACGTCGCTCACGCTGCAGCCCGCCGCGAAAGGTGCGGCGAGAAACTCGCCCGCGCCCTCGTAGCAGGAGACCGTCATCCCGTGCGTTTCGAGCAGCATCGCGACGGCATCGCGGACCGACGCCTCATCGTCAATCACGCTCACGGTCTTGCTCATCGTCCTCCCTTTCGATCGGCAGACTTATCAGGACACGGGCGCCACGCGGCGATGTCGCTATCGAGAGGCTGCCGCCATGCGCCTCGGAGATGGAGCGCGCCACGGCCAGGCCCAATCCGGATCCCTCCGGCTTCGTGGTGGTGAACGGCGCCGGCTCGTCCACATCGAACCCCGGCGGGAAGCCGGGGCCGTCGTCCTGCACCGCGATGGACACTTCGTCGTAAGCCGGCAGCGTCACCGAAACCTTGATAACCCCCGCGCGACCAGTGGCAAGAATGGCCTCGGCGCCGTTGACGATCAAGTTGTGTATCGCTTGCTGAAGCTGGATGCCATCGGCCTTGATGATGGGGAAGTCCGGCGTGATGCCGATCACGAGGCGGATGCCCTTCTTCTCGAGATCCTCCGTGAGCAGCATCTCGAGCTCGGCCAGCTTGGCCTTGAGATCGACGGGCCGCTTCGTCAGCGTGCCCTGGCGCAGAAGCTCGCGGATGCCTTGCAGCACGCTGTTGGCGCGCGCGCTCTCCGAACGAATCTTGTCGACCGCGCGCGCGAGCAGATCCAGCCGTCCGTCCTGCATCGCCTTGGAGGCGATGCCGGCGTAGGTGGTGAGCGCGGTGAGCGGCTGATTGATCTCGTGGGCGATGGTGGCCGCCACCTCACCTGCCGAGCGGATGCGCAGCGCGCGGTTGATGGCCGCTTGCTGATCGCGCAGGCGCGCGGCGGCATCCTCGCGCTCGGCGACGATGGTGCCGACGATCAATCCCGTGATCGTGAGCGCCGTCATCAACACCTGCAGCGCACCTAGTCCGGGATCGGGGCCGAAGCGGATTTCGGCGCCGATGATCAGGCCCACCTGGATGAGCAGGAGGCCGACGGCCGCGCCTGGCGGGCCATAGCTGAGCGCGATCCAGAGCAGCGGAAGGAACAGCAGGTAGAAGAGCTGGAAGGCGGTTGCGTCCTGATAGCCGAAGACGACGCCGAGCGAGCTGATCAGCGCCACGAACTGCGCGACGACGAGAGGCTCGAGCCGCGGCCAGGGCTTGTAGGTGACTGCGAGCATCACGAGCGGAGCGATGACGAGGATGCCGATGACGTCGCCGATGGCGGCGCGCCAGGCGACGACCAGAACCTCGTTGCGGAAGATCGCGCCGGCCGACCAAAGGATGACGACATAGGCTACTGCCGCCACCAGCGCCGCCACCGAGCCGACGCCGATCAGCGTGATCGCATCGCGGACCAGACGGAAGCGCGGGTCGAAGGTGGTGATGCGGCGGAGGGCGAGGCCGGCGGCCACGTAGATGCTGCCCACCGCCACCGACAGCACAAGCTCGAGCCAGACGCCGAGCGCGGAGCCGCGCACGACCGCGTCGGCCAGGGCCGGGGCGATGAGGGCGAACGGCGCGAAGATCCAGCCGCCCAGGAACACCGCCGCGGTGGAGAGGCCCGGCGGGGGGTTCCAGGGCGTGATGCCGAGCCCGCGATAGGGCTTCACGTAGCTCACGAAGTCGAGCGCGACGTAGGCGACGAGGAACAGGCAGCCGAGGAGAAGCTGGCGCTGGAGGCGGGCGTCAATCATGGCTGGCCCTCGAAATGACACCCGGAACCTGCCCCCTTTTGCGATCCATTGCGAGCATTATTCAATGATTTCAGCGATCTAGAGATACGTAAAACTCCCTATGGTGTGCTTCTACGTACTCACGCCGAGTTGTCCGAGCGGAACAATCACCGCAGGGTGGAGCTTGTCAGAGCCTGTTACGGGCTCCTCGAAACACCTTGCCCGGTCTTAACCTTAACGACGGAGGATCCGATGATCGACGTGACCGCCGCGACCGAAGCGACCGAGCGCCTGCCCGCCGTTTACTCACAAGGGTTTGCCGTCGTCCGCGTGATCGCTCTTGCCGATCCCTACAGCACCGGCCCGCTCGCGGTGCCGGAGCCTCAGGCCTCGGCCGATAACGATGTCGGAGAGGTTGCATTCATCGATGACGATTTCGCCCTGCTGCCCGTTGCTTAGCGGGAACGCCGCTGAGCTGAAACGACGGGTGGCGTGGCGACAGAAGTGAGACCAACGATGCCGACCGGACTAAAGCTTTTCGATCTCTTCCTCGTGGCCTCTGCGATCATCATCATGGTGATCCTTCAAAGCGTCTGAGACGCGGTGAGAGCCCGGGCCCCGTGCCCGGCTCCCAACATCCCTCGCCCGAACCCGCCACTCTTATCATTCCTTACCTACGGCATCCGCCGGACGTAGCCAGCTTTCCACTGAAGCCGCGCGGCATGCGAGGTTCGCCCGTTCCGTCCCACCTTGAGATTCTCCGCGCCGCTCCCATGTAGGGCTCGAGTGTAAGGCTCGAGATATGCAACCTCGTGGAGACGGCGATGATCGATGCTTCGAAGCTGTTGGATCTGGTCCTTGGTGGGGCCGGGGCTGAGCCAGGCCAGCCCGGCGGCTTGCCCCAGGCATCCGGACCTGCAGCAGGATCTGCCGCCGCCTCCCCTTCCCCGGGCGGCGATCTCATCGAGCAGGCCAAGGGCTTCCTGCGCGGCCAAGGTGGCGGAATGATCGGCGGCGCAGCAGCCGGCGCACTCGCGACGCTCGTTCTCGGCACCAAGGGCGGACGCGAGCTTGCGGGGAACGCGCTCAAGCTCGGCGCCATGGCTGCGCTCGGCGGTCTCGCCTACAAGGCCTATTCCAACTATCGCGAGGGCAAGCCGCTGGTCGGCGAGCGGGCCGCCGAGTTTCTGCAAGCGGCCCGCAGCGGCGCGAGCGTGCCGGGGGCGCCGCCCGCCGACGAGCATGCGCTGCTGCTGCTGCGCAGCATGATCGCGGCGGCCCTCTCGGACGGCCTGATCGACGAGAGCGAGCGCCGGCGCATCGTCGGACGGCTCGCGAGCGCGGGTCTCGACAGCGAGGAGCAGCAGTTCCTGGATCGGGAGATCGCGCTTCCCTGGTCTCCGCAGCAGTTCGCGGCCGCGGCACGCACGCCCGAGGTGCGCAGCGAGGTCTACCTCGCCTCGGCCATCGCCATCGATGCCGATACGCCTGCCGAGAAAGCCTATCTCCGCTATCTCGCCGCGACGCTCGGTCTCGAGGATGGGCTCGTTAGCCATCTCGAAGCCGCCGTGGCCTCGGCCAAGGGCGAGACGGCGGTTCCCGGCGTGCCTCGCGCAACCGTCTCGTAAGCTTTTTGCGACGGGTCTCTTTTACGAGAGCTCTCGGATTTACGAGGGCTCCCGGAGCGCGTTTTGCGGGTCGGCCTCATCCGGCTTCACCTCGACGACTCCGATCTCCGCGTCGAGCACATAGATGGTGCGGTCCGGCTTCTCGCGCGCCAAGCGGACGGCAAGCGGGCGCGCCATGGCCTGATGGGCCAGAGCGTCCGCTTCGCTCCATCGGGCGGGGCCCGCAGGATCATAAGGATCGAGCGCGTTCGTATACGCCTCGGCCCAGGCATTGAGGTCGCGCGTCAGCTCCTCCGACAGGCCCAGCGCCTCGGGGGCAATGTCGCCGTAGGTGCCTTCGAGCGCCCAAAGCGGATGCGTGTGATAGTCCGCCATGACCTTGATGGCCCGAGCCTCCGCCGGGTCGCCCGGGCTCTCGTCAGAAGCCCATCCCTCTGCATCTCCAAACAGCGGCCGTCGCGCGGGGGCGCGTGCCAGGCTCCATGCGACATAGCCGAGATGGAGAACGAGTGCGGCAGCGGCGACAGCGAGGACGCCGGAGTTGGCCTCGGCCAGCGGCACGAGGCGACCCGCCGCCAGGGCCCAGAGCACGAAAGCCGTGGCCACGAGATAGATCACGAACGCATTCGTCGATTGCCGCCGGCCCGTCGTGTCCGGAGGATCGGCCGGATCGAAATAGCGCGGGGCAACGATGAACAGATAGACGGCCTGGCCCGCCGCGGAGAAGAGAAACAGTCCTGCGGAGATGTCCAGTTGCGCGACCAGGGCGAGGCCGCCGGCCAGCACGATCCCGGCCGCGGCCAGAAGCCACCACGTCCGCGCTGCCACCCGCGGGCCCGGCCCCTTGCCACTGATGGCCGCAATGGCGCCATCGACGAAGTGGGACATGAGGGCCGCGCGCGTCGCCACGTAGCCCGCGAACGCGTAGAAGGCGCCCGCGAGGCGCAACGCGACATCCACCCCGTCCATGACCCTGCGCTCCCCGATCCCATTCTTATCCGCTCGGTGAGGGATCATGAGGGGATCGGTGGGCGAACGCACGGCCAAACTTTGTGCAAAGCGCGACCCCACGTTCCCGCGGGGGCTTGCTTGCTACCCCGAAGCTAGGTCGGGCTCAGCAGATAGAAATAGGCGTAGACGAGCACGGCCGCGACGAGCGCAATGAGCAGCGAGCGCGCAAGAACGCGATAGTTCATGCGTTGCGGTGTCGCCTGGCGCGCGTCCGTCGGGGTGATGATCTTGCGGTCTGCCATCAGGCGGTCTCCGTTCTTACGGTCTTCATGCCCGAAAAACGCGCTTTCGCTGCCATTTGTTCCCCTGTTTCCAGGGCCGGATCCTTCCTGTTGCAAGGCCGTTAACGCGGCGCCTCGCGCTCACAAGGCCGCGCGCGAGGGCGCGAGCAGCGTCAAGGGCCAGACATACGCCTGCCCCATGACCAGGAACCCGACGAGCACCGCCAAAGCGACCGAGTGGAAGAACACGAAGCGCAGGATCGAGCCCTCGTGGCCGTACCATCGCGTAGCCGTCGAGGCGACGACGATCGACTGCGCATCGATCATCTTGCCCATGACGCCGCCCGAGCTGTTGGCGGAGGCCATCAGCACCGGATCGAGCCCCAGTTGCTCGGCGGTGACGCGCTGCAATCCGCCGAACAGCACGTTGGAGGCGGTATCCGATCCGGTGAGCGCGACGCCGAGCCAGCCGATCAGCGTGCCGAACAGCGGATAGAGCCAGCCCGTGTTGGCGAACGCCAGGCCCAGCGTGGCGTCAGTTCCCGAGTAACGCGTGACGAAGCCGATCGCGAGCATCGCAGCAATCGTGAGCAGGGAATACCGCACCAGCCACAGCGTGCGGGCATAGGCGCGCACGAGCTCCCCCAGCCGATAGCCGAGAACGAGGCCGGAGACGATGGCGGCGACGAGGATGGCGGTGCCGGTCGCCGACAGAAGGTTCAGGTTGTAGACGGCAGCCTCGACGTGGGGGGCGGCGACGACGGGCGGCATCTTCTGCACCTGGCCGTCGAGACCCGTTATCGGGATCTTCATCGCCCAGAGCCCGTCCAGCAGGGCGCGCACCTGTGGCGTGCCCCACAGAAACACGAAGACGGAGAGGATGATCCACGGCGTCCAGGCGCGGCGTGCGGCCTTCGCGGGCACCTTGTCATTGTCCGTGTTCGCGGCGCGGCTCGCTTCCGGCGTGAGCGCGAGCGAGGTCATCGGTGTCGCGGGTTGCCAGATGCGCAGGAACGCGGCCAGAGACGCCATGGAGACGATGGCCGCCACGATATCCACCAGCCAGGGGCCGTGGAAGTTCGCGACCAGATACTGCGGGATGGCGAAGGCGGCGCCGGCCACGAGAAGCGGAGGCCAGACCTCGATCATCTTGCGGAAGCCGACGAACGCCCACACGAGCCAGAACGGAACGATCAAGGAAAAGAACGGGAGCTGGCGCCCGACCATGCCGGACAGCTCGTGGAGATCGAGGCCGGTGACGGCGGCGAGTGCGATGACGGGCGTGCCGAGTGCGCCGAAGGCGACGGGCGCCGTGTTGGCGATGAGCGAGAGCCCGGAGGCCGCGAGCGGCGTAAATCCGAGTCCGATCAGCATCGCGGCCGTGACCGCGACCGGCGTTCCGAACCCGGCGGCCCCTTCGAAGAACGCGCCGAGCGAGAACGCGATGAAGAGAAGCTGCAGGCGGCGATCGTCGCTGATGGTGCGGATCGATCGCTCGAGAATGGCGAACTCGCCCTTCTCGCTCGTGAGCTGATAGAGGAAGATGACGTTGAGGATGATCCAGCCGATGGGCAAGAGGCCGAACGCCGCGCCGTAGGCGGCGGCCAGCATCGCCATTTTGGCGGGCATGCCATAGGCCACGATGGCCACCACGAGCGCGGCGGCGAGTCCGAGGAGGGCTGCGATATGCGCCCGGATCTCGAAGATGGCGATGGCGCCCAGCAGCACTACGACGGGGATCGCCGCCACCGCCGTCGAGAGCGCCATGCTGCCGAACGGGTCATAGATCTGCGGCCACATCCCTCACCCCCCGATCGGCGCCTGACCGTTTCACCTCTCTATACCATGAGGCCCACGCGTGCTGCACTGGCTCTGCTCCGGGCCCGGCGCCGGCCGTCAATGGCTTTGCAAGCCTGGCGCGGCCTCCGCTCGTTTTCTGATTTTGCGCTTCAACTTTCGCCGCATCCGTCTAGAACACGTTCACTCTCAATGGAACCGCCCATCGGGAGCGAACGTGCTCCATCTCTTTGTTTGAGAGTCTGATTCACGCTCTCGATGCGAGCTGAAGGGCTCGCATCTCAAACGATCAGGCTCTAGACTCGTCGTGCGGGCCGGTCGGGTCCTGCCTCCTGGGGGCATCACCCCTATCGGTCGCCCCGAGAGCCGTCGGAGGCGGTCCATTGACGAAGACCGAGGGCTCCTTGCTGAAGATCGGCTATATCGTTGTGGGATGCGTGGCGACGCTGCTTGCGATTGCCGGAGCGATGCTGCCCGGCCTTCCCACCACGCCGTTCCTTCTCGTCGCACTGTGGGCGTTCGCGCGCTCGAGCGAGCGGCTGATGGACAGCCTCGAACGGATTCCCGTCCTGCGCCATGCGCTCGCGGAAGCGCGGCGTTTCGAGGAGCGGCGCGCGATCCGGCGCGAGGTGAAGCTCTTTGCCTGCACCATGGCCTGGGGCTCGGTGCTGATCACCGCGCTTCTGACCCAGCTCGAGCGGCCGGTCCTGCTCGGGCTCGTTGCGCTCGCCGCCCTCGGCGGCACATTCGCCATGTGGTGGTTCCCGACGGAGACCTGACGGCTCCTCCCGACACAGACCATTGCATCCCGGCCGTCCCGATACCTGGCCGACCTGGCCAAGTTGGATTGCGAACGGAAGCGCACCGTGCAATGTGCCTCTACGATTGCGGGTTTTCGTCATGCTGCTTCAGATTACCACCACGCACCGGCCTGCCACCGACCTCGGGTTTCTTCTGCACAAGAACCCGAGCCGGTCGCACGCGCTCGATATTGCGTTCGGCCGCGTCCATATGTTCTACCCCGAGGCGCGCGAGGACCGCTGCACCTTCGCGCTGATGCTCGAGATCGACCCCGTGGCGCTGATCCGCGGCACCGGCGGCGCCGACACCGGTCTCCTCGACCAGTACGTCAATGACCGGCCCTATGCCGCCTCGTCGTTCCTGTCCGTTGCGATGGCCAAGGGCCTGCGCACCGCGCTCGGCGGGCGCAGTGGCGAGCGACCCCAACTTGCCGAGACCGCCATCCCTCTCGAAGCAATGGTCACGCCGCTCCCCGCCCGCGGCGGTCCGCCCCTCGTGCGTCAACTGTTCGAGCCTCTCGGCTACGCCGTCGGCATCGAGGAGATTCCGCTCGACCCGGCCGTGCCGGTGTGGGGGATGAGCCCGCACGTGACGCTCACCCTGAAGGCGACGTGCCGGCTGGCCGATCTCCTCACCCACCTCTACGTGCTGATCCCCGTGCTCGACCTGCGCAAGCACTACTATATCGATGCCGAGGAGATCGAAAAGCTGCTGGCAAAGGGGGGCGACTGGCTGCCGTCGCATCCGATGCGGGATATCATCGCGCGCCGCTACCTCAGACGGCGGCGCATGCTGGCCAACCAGGCCGTGCAACGGCTCGGCGAGTTCATCGCTGCCGAGACGGCCGGAGACGATGTCGACGGTGTTGACAGCGAAGCTGTCGTCGCGCCGTCTCCCGCGGCGGGCGCGGCTGAGCCTCAGGATGAGGACGGCATTGCCATTGCGCCCAAAGAAGCGGCCGAGAAACGACTCGAGACGCCGTTGCGGCTGCATGAGTTGCGATTGGACACGGTTGCCGGGCTGCTGAAGGACGCCGGCGTCCGGCGCGTGCTCGATCTCGGCTGCGGTAACGGAAAGCTGTTGAAGCGGCTCTTCAAGGAGCGCCAGTTCACCGAGATCGTCGGCGTCGATGTGGGTCTTCGGGATCTCGACGTCGCCGCGCGGCGTTTGCGGCTGGACACGCTCCCCGAACGCCAGCGTACCCGCATCAAGCTCCTGCAAGGGGCGCTCACCTACGAGGACAAGCGGCTCGTGGGCTACGATGCGGCGGCGCTGGTCGAGGTGATCGAGCACGTGGATCCCGATCGCCTGGGGGCCGTCGAGCGCGTCGTCTTCGAGCGCGCACGACCGGGCCTCGTCATCGTGACCACCCCCAACCGCGAGTACAACGCCAAATTCGAAGGCCTCGCGCCCGGCGCCCTGCGCCACGCTGACCACCGCTTCGAGTGGACGCGTGAGGAGTTTGCCGCGTGGGTGGCACGCGTCGGCGAGCGCTTCGGCTACAGCGCACGCATTGCGCCGCTCGGCGAGGTCGATCCGGCGCTCGGCTCGCCCTCGCAGATGGCCATTTTCGAGCTGGGGGGCTGAGTGAGGATTTCCATCCCCGATTTCTGTCTCGTCGTGCTCGTCGGCACCTCGGGCTCCGGCAAGTCGACGTTCGCGCGGCGGCACTTCCGTGAAACCGAAGTGATCTCGTCCGACACGTGCCGCGGCTTCGTCGAGGATGACGAGAACAGCCTGGAGGCCACCGCCGACGCCTTCGCCCTCGTCCACTTCATCGCCGAGACGCGGCTGAGGCGCCGCAAGCTGACCGTGATCGATGCCACCAACGTGCGCAAGGAGGATCGCGCCCGGCTCATCGCCATCGCGCGCCGGTATCACGCGCTCGCGGTCGCCATTGTTCTGAACCCCGGCGAGGACATCTGTCACGAGCGCAACCGAAGCCGGCCGGACCGGCAGTTCGGCCCCAACGTCGTCCGCAATCAGACCGCAAATCTCAAGCGCCATATCCGCAAGCTCGACAAGGAAGGCTTCCGGTATGTGCACGAGCTGCGCGAGGTTGCAGCGATCGATGCCGTCGAGATCGCGCGCGATCCCCTCTGGACGGATCGCCGCCAGATCTGTGGTCCGTTCGACATCATCGGCGACGTCCACGGATGTGCCGACGAGCTCGAAGCACTGCTCGGCAAGCTCGGCTATGATGTTGCCTGGGAGGACGGTGCGCCCGATCAGCCCTATGGCCGGCAGGTCCGGGTGACGCCGCCGGCCGGGCGTCGCGCCATCTTCGTCGGCGATCTCGTCGACCGCGGCCCACGCTCGCCCGATGTGCTGCGTCTCGTGCATGCGATGGTGGATACGGGCGCGGCCTTCTGCGTGCCCGGTAACCACGACGTCAAGTTCCTGCGCTGGCTGAATGGACGCAACGTCAAGCTCACCCACGGACTGGACCGCACGGCCGAGCAGATGTCGGCCGAGAGCCCTCAGTTCCGCGCGCGCATGACGACGTTCCTCGATGGCCTCGTGAGTCATCTCTGGCTCGACGGCGGCCGTTTGGTCGTCGCCCATGCCGGCATCCGGCGCGAGATGATCGGCCGGTCGTCCGGTTCGGTGCGCGAGTTCTGCCTCTATGGCGAGACGACCGGCGAGACGGATGAGTTCGGCCTGCCCGTGCGGCACAACTGGGCGGCGGAGTACGAGGGCGAGACAACCGTCGTCTACGGCCATACGCCGGTGATCGAAGCCGAGTGGCTCAATCGCACGATCTGCCTCGACACCGGCTGCTGCTTCGGCGGCAAGCTCACGGCGCTGCGCTGGCCGGAGAAGGAGATCGTCCAGATCGCCGCGGCTCAAGTCTATGCGGAGCCCGTGCGGCCGCTGGCGCCGGCATTGGCCGACGGCGCGCGGCTCTCGCTTCAGCACGCCCATGACGACCTGCTCGATCTGTCGCTGGTGCTCGGCAAGCGCATCATCGCCACCGGGTATGGCCGCTCCATCACCATCGACGAGGGCCAGTCGGCCGCCGCCCTCGAGGTGATGACGCGCTATGCGATCAATCCGAAATGGCTGATCCACCTGCCGCCGACCATGTCGCCGCCGGCGACGACCCGGCAGGAGGGCCTGCTCGAGCACCCCGACGAGGCCTTCGCCTACTACCGTGCCGAGGGCGTGCGCGAGGTGGTGGTAGAAGAAAAGCACATGGGCTCGCGCGCGCTTCTCGTCGTCTGCCGCGACGCGGATGCGGCGCGCGAACGTTTCGGCGTGGCAACGGGCGCAACGGGTGAGGTCTTCACGCGCACGGGCCGGCCATTCTTCGCGGACGGCGCGACTACCGAGGCGGTGCTGGCCCGTCTGCGCGCGGCGATGGCCGCTTGCGACTTCTGGCGCCGGCACGAGACGTCCTGGGCGCTCATCGATGCCGAGATCATGCCCTGGTCGGCCAAGGCCCAGGCGCTGATCCGCGACCAGTACGCGACGACCGGCGCGGCGGCCACCGCCGGGCTTGCGGCGGCCTTGGGCGCTCTCAATCGGGCGGCGACGCGCGATCCCGCGTTGGCGGCGTTGCGCGACCGGACGCGGGATCGCCTTGGCCGCGCCGAGCTCTATACGGCCGCCTATCGCCGCTATTGCTGGCCGGTCTCCTCGCTCGACGACTATCGCATCGCGCCCTTCCATCTGCTCGCAACAGAGGGGCGCGTGCATATGGACGCCGATCATCTGTGGCATATGAGCGAGCTTGCCCGGCTCGCGGAGAGTGGCGACGCGCTGCTCATGCGCACGGCCCATCACCTCGTCGATCTGCAGGATGACGCCAGCGTCGCCAGCGCCACGGCCTGGTGGCGCGCGCTCACCGGCGCGGAGGGCGAGGGAATGGTCGTCAAGCCCCGCAGCTTCATCGTCCGCGGCGCCAAAGGTCTCGTGCAGCCGGCCGTGAAGTGCCGCGGGCCGGAATACCTCCGCATCATCTACGGGCCGGAGTACGACGCTCCCGAGAACCTCAGCCGGCTTCGCGCGCGCGGCCTCGGCCGGAAGCGCTCGCTCGCCGTGCGCGAGTTCCTGCTGGGCAAGGAAGCCCTGGATCGCTTCGTCGCGCGCGAGCCTCTGCGCCGCGTGCACGAGGCCGTCTTCGGCATCCTCGCGCTCGAGAGCGAGCCCGTCGATCCGCGGCTGTAGCGAGACCAGCGCTACTGCCGCTGCGGGAATAGCCGTGCATCCCTCAAGGTGAGGCTGTCGTCGGTCATCTGCAGCGTGCCGGAGACGTCGGCCCTGCAGATGCTCGGATCGCTGTCGTCGACGGCGCAATTTGCGGTCAGACGCTGCGCCTCCGCGTCAGCGCGGCTCGCGAGGACGACATCGATCATGGCGAGGGCCATGCTGGTCTTGCCCGTCGGCGGCGCCACGACGCAAGCGAGGGTCGTGCCGTCCACCTCGATCCGGCAGTTGCGCACCGTGATCTCGCGGCCGGCATAGGCCTCGCCGAACAGCAGCACATCGAGGGGATCCATATGCTCGGCGCGCATCGGCGGCAGCGGGGCCTTCTTCGACCACGCAATGGCGGAGGGGGCGAATGCGACAAGGCCGGACGGCCGCCGTATCGCGGTTCCTTGGACCTCGGCGTGGCAGTGTTCCGCGTCCGTCTCGAAGCACGTGTGCAGCAGATAGCGGATATCCTCCTGGCTCAGCTTGTCGCTTTCGAGAACGAGACTTGGGCCGTGCGGGTTCGCGGCGCTGCGGCAGGAGGTCGTCATGAGGAGAAGCTCGCTCATGCGCAGGCTGCAACCCGAGAGCGTGACCGCATGACCGATGCGCCGGGGCAGATCGATCATGAGCTGATTGACGGTGATGCGGCCCGTCCCGGAGGCGGGAGGCGTCAGGCGCGGCGCAGGCGTCGCCCAGGTCACGGCGGCATCGGTCAGTCGGATGGGGTTGCGGCCCGGTTTGGCTGGGCCGACGCGCGTCGTCCCGGTCACCCGAGCGGCGCACTCCGGCTTGCGACGCAGGGGAACCGCCTCGGCACAATGATCGACGAGGCGGGCGCGATCCTCTTCCGAGAGATCGCTTGCAATGCGCAGAGACGCGCCGAGCGAAGGTTTGTCGGCGGGCAGGCAAACGATGTGATCGGCGAGTGACAGATGCAGGCTGCATCGGGCGATGGTGATCGCTTGGCCGTCGAGGCTCTCCTTGAGAAGGCCGATTTCATCCAGCGTGTAGACGCCCTCCTGTTCGCTTGAAGCGGGCGGCAGCGCGTCCTTCCAGGCAATGCTGGCTTGCTCCAGCTTGAATCTGCGTCCGCCCGTACGGACGACCACACCGCGCACATCGCCCTGGCACAGCCGCGGGTCGGGCTTTGCGGTTTCGGCGACGGTGCCCAGCCGCTCCTGGCAATGCGCGAGGATCCGCGCGATGGCGCTACGGTCCGGCGCGTGGAGGGCGATATCGAACCCGACGCTCGGTTCGCGGCCTCGGCATCGCAGCGACTCGAGGCCGTCGCGCTCGATCCGGCAATCCCTCACCGTGACCACTTTGCCGGATTGCTCGACCGCGTCGATCAGCGCCTCCTCGATCGCATAGCTCTCGCGCTGGCTCGGCGGGGGAATGGCGGTCGGCGGCGGTGTCGTCCAGGCGACCTTCGCGTCCTTGAGATGCAGGAAACCGCGCCGCGACTCGGCGAAAACGCCGCTGACGATGGCTCCGCACGCGGGCGTGTGCGCGTCGTCGCGGCACAGGAAGAAGGCCCGGCGCCAGTCGGCATCCGACGCGTCAGCCATGTCGATGAGGATTTTCTCGGCCCGCCGCTCGTGGCGGCTTTGCCAGCGTTGGAGAGGGCGCAGCTTGCATTCGAGGCGGCCGCCGGTGGCCGAGCGGATCAGGCAGCCGCTGATCGACAGGTGTTTGTTCTGGTAATCCTCGCGCTTCAGGAGCAGGTCGTGCAGATCCACCGTGCCCGGCGGCGCGTTGGGCAGAGGCAATTCTGCGGGATTGCGCCAGTCGATCCGGGCGTCTTTGATTTGCGCCTCGCCCTCCTCGTCGACATGGACAGTGCCGCTCACCTGCGCGTGGCAACGGGGATGAGGCGTATCATCCTTGCAATGGACGAAGGCCCGGCGCGCATCCGTCCGATCGAGCGTGGCGCCGTCGATCAAAACGATCGCGGCGTCCTCTCCGCCGGTGCCTTCCTGGCACTGGAGATCATCGGGGTTCGCCTCGACGATGGTGCATGACGTGAGCCGGACGCGCTGGCCCCGAAGCTCCGCACCGCCGCCAACCGCGTCGCGGACCGAAAGCTCGCGGTTGGCTGGCGACTTGTCCGGCATGTTGCTCGGCGCGCCGGGAGTCAGCGTATGCTCGCCTCCGGCCTTTCCGTCGTCCTTTCCGCCCTCGAAGACCTGGAAACGGTAGGGCAGCGTGATACGGATCGACTCACGCTCCATCGCGGCCGGGAACGGCGGCGCCGGCGAAGCACGGGCCACCGGGACGCGTGCGGACTCATCGATCGTCGGCTCGCCGGAGCTCTGGGTGATCGTCACGTCCGTGATCTCGCCGCTGCGCGCCACGCGGAAGGAGACGCGAACATCGTGCCAGCCGGGCTTCGCCTGCGCGCGCGCTTCGGGGGTGAGGCGCTTGCCTCTTTCGAGCCTCGATCGCAGCGCGGCGACCCACTCCCGTTCCGTCGCGATCGGTTTTGCGTCTCGCGTCTGGGCGACGGCCGACGGCGGCAGCGCCGCGGCGAGACCGACGAGCATCGCCAGGACGAGACGGAACGAAAGCGCCCCCGTTCTCCTCTCGATCATGACGCGAACCACGCCCGTCCGGCCGACATCATCGGGCCCAGAATTTCCACCAGGGCGAGGGCTGCGCAGCCGTCTCCTCCGGATAGCCCGTCCCCGCGATATGATGCTGATAGAGTCCAGGCGGGCCTACGGCCGAGCCTTGCGGCAGCGGGAACGGCTCGCCCCGCTTCAGCAGGAGATTGGCGATCAGAAAGCCGAGCAAGCGGGCCTGATCCTCGGCGTCCTGGCCCGCCAGCACGTCGCTGGCGCAGACCGCCTCGCGCACGCGCGCGCCCGTCTCGTCCACGTCGAAATCCACTCTGTAGACGGCTTTCCCGGTCCAGCTCCGATGCAGGAAGAGAGAAGGCTCGACGAAATAGATGAACCACTTGTCCTCCATGGCCGCCGGCATCAGGCCGGCCGTGATCCGCTCGTAGTCGGCCCGCGAGAAACGCCCGCGGTAAGGGATCGGCGTGACCTCACCGAACGGCTCATGCTGGCACTGGTGCGGCTCGACTTTCATTCCCTCGTTAACTCTGGTGCGGGAA
This sequence comes from Hyphomicrobium sp., assembly GCA_036823975.1. Classification (GTDB taxonomy): domain Bacteria; phylum Pseudomonadota; class Alphaproteobacteria; order Rhizobiales; family Hyphomicrobiaceae; genus Hyphomicrobium_C. Next base: position 11,667 of record DAITBB010000013.1, on the reverse strand, counting down.
CGCTGGAGGATGCACGGCTGCGGCCGGCGTTGTCCAGACCGTGGGCTGAGATACGTAAACGCATCCTACGTCTGCTGATAGACGGCGTGGACGGCGGAGAAATCGCGTTTGGCGAGATCCCGCTTGCGAATGAGAAAATAGACGGTGCCTTCGGTCAAAGCCTGCTGCGAGAGGTCGCCGAGATCGAGCTGGAGGAGAAGCTGCCATTCAAGCGCACGGCGGCTGGCTTCGGCGAGCTGGTGCGCGTCCCAACGCGGCGGCGGAAATCCGTCGGCGACGATGGTATCGAAACGCGGATCGTCCTGCTCCGGGTTCGGACTGCCGAGCACGCGCTGGCGGCGGGCGCCGCGGCCCGCGGTCGTGAACTGACCGTCGTCGAGCGCTGTCAGGAGCGCGTAGCTCTCCTCATGGTCCTCGTGGTCGCCGAGCTGTTGCAGCGCCGGATCGGCCTGGAAGTCGGCCGAATGGCGATCGGGAAGGTGCACGATCGGGGCGAGCTGCAGGGCGCGGGCCGGATAGACGTACGGCTTCTTGAACTTCCCGCTCGGATCGTAAGCGGCCTCCAGCTCCGCGAGCAGCGCAGGGATCGCAAGGCGTTCGAGGGCTTCCACAGGTGACGCATCCCAAAGCACGCGGCAGGCCGCGGGCCCGGACGTGTGCAATCCGACGACACCGTCCCAGAAAAACAGCAGACGGCCTTCGGGGGGCAGTCCATGTGCGTGATCCGGATAGCTGGCGGCCTCCGCCAGATCGATCTGCGCCAGGAACTCGAAGGGCAGCTCGCGCACGATGTGGCTCGCGATCCACTCGAAGCTCTGCTTCATCTCCTCGGCCCGCTCGGCCGCGTCCGGCGGGATCGGCCGCAACGGCCACGCCGTGCCTTTCGGCAGATCCGGCGCACCGCCGAGCCGCGTTGCACCGAAAGTCTCGACAGAACGCTCACTGGGCGTCAGCCAGAGCTGCCGGATCAGCCTGTCGAGCAGGAGTTGCACCTGCGCGTCCGTCATCGGCGTCTCCGCGTCGTCGACGGCGATCTCCTGGATGACCGCGCGCGCGTCGTCGATATCTTTGAACATGGGGAACGTCCTCTGGCCGGTCGGAGACGATGGGGGATGACGGTTGGCGGGCTTTCCGGCCGCGACAAGTCCCGGGCTTGCGAGCAGGCCGACGAGCACCGCCATGAGGCGACGGCGATCGAGCACTATCCGCACGCCCAGTCAAACTTCATATCGCGGAAGTCGAGCTGGGCATTGCCGGTGCCGAAGTTGTAGCCGCCGAAGTACTCCTCGAAGCCGATGTAGTAGGGGCTGAACTTCGGCACCGCCTGGACCGGCCGCATGGTGCCGCCGATATGGTCCGGCTTGTGACCCTCGGCCCAGTCGTGCACGCGATAATTCTCCGTCTTGATGATGCCGTCGGCCCAGTAGAAATCGCTGACGTAGCCCGACGTCGTGCCAGAGCCGAAGTCCTCCATCGGCGCCTTGCCGGCATTGGGATCGCGCGGACGCGGGATCGATCGGATCTCTTGGTTCCAGGCGAGCGTGCCGTCGGGATAGCTCCCGAACAGCGGCTTCAAGTAATGCCCGTCCAGCTCGGCGAAATTTTTCGCCACGCCCGTATATTCAAAGTAGCTCAGCGCACCGGACGCGAGCCAGCCTGGGCGGTCATTGGCGCGCAGCAGCGGGCTCGCGCTCGGCTGCGGCGGCGGACAGAACGGCCCGGCGAACTCCTCTTCGGTCAGGAGAATGACGGCGTACTCGTAGTCGAGGATGTCCTTCATGCGATGCAGGCGCGGATGGGCGGACCGGGCGGCAGCGTGGAACGGCATCAGCTCCTCGTCACCGGGCGCGCCGCCGGATCCGACCACGGCCTCATAGAGCGGCTGGCGCACGCGTGCGCCGCCGTCGTTCTGATCTACAGCCGTCGAGAAGAAGCTCAGCGCGACGATCTCCGGGCCGTGACAGCGGTAATCCTCCGGCAGACGAAGCGTGAAGCCGTGCATGAGCGGATAGCCGCTGATCGGATCGAGCGGCCACTGCTCCGGCCGGATGCCGGGGGGCAGCCCGAAGCACCATCCGTGGCAATCGTCGCGCCCCTCCGGCGCGGCTGTGCGGTGCAGAAATTCAATGTCATAAGCGTGCACGATCATCGGCTTGCGTCGGCTCCTCGTCGTTGTGATTCCCAAGGGGATGTGCCGGGGAATCGCGTCAAGTCTGAGACCAATCCTCCGGAGGGTTGGCCCCGGCTTGCTTATCGCACCACCGTGACCTGCCAGCGTCCATCGGCGAGATCTGTCAGTGTGAATTCGACCGGGAGGAACTTCTCGATCACGGCGACATTGGTCCGCGTGTGCGCGGTGGGCGGCAGGGTTACGAACGATCCGCCGCCGGAGAGCGCCAGCGGGACCAGGAGCTGGTCGGCGAGATACGGGCCGACGGGGGCGTTGCTGGCGAGATACGCTTGCGCTTCCTTGACGGTGCGCGCGACGACGGCCTCGGCGGAGAGGCCACGCTCGCCGAAGCCGGTGAAGATCTCCGTCACGGCCTCGGTCTCGACCTCGATGCTGAGCACATTGCCGGGGCCATCGGAGGCGATCGTGCGCGGCTTGCCCGTCTCGGGCGGCCATGAGAGCGCCGCCGCCGCCGTGCGGACCTCGCGCTCGGCGACCTCGAAGGGGATGTTGGCGACGTCGGCAACGACGCGGCGCTGGCGCACCTCGCCCCTTTCCATCAGGGTCAGCGGGTGCAGCGTCCTCGCCGGCTGGACCTTCGCCTGCCATGCGCCGCCGCCAGCCGGATAGAAGCCGACGCGGTCGAAGCGGGTCTCGACAACCGCCCCCATCCGCGCAAGCAAGGGCAGGACCACGCGTTGCAGATAGTCGAAGGTCGGCGCCATCGGGTTGTGCGTGCCGCCGGAGAGCGCGATGCGTGAGGCGGCCTCGGCCTGCAGCAGGATCGGCAGCACCGTCTGAAACACGAGGACCGTCGAGCCGGCCGAGCCGATCGCAAACGTGTAGTCGCCGGCCCGGATCACGCCGGGCGTGAATACGAGCTTGTCCGAGCCCAGCGTCGCGCCCTCGACCGTCGCGCCCGCGATCTCGGCTGCTGCCTTCACGCAGACGAGATGCTGGCGTTGCAGGCCGGGACGGCGGCGTCTGGCGCGGATGCGTTCGAGCGTGAACGGGCTCCCGGTGATGGCCGAGAGCGAGAGGGCGGTGCGCAGGATCTGCCCACCGCCCTCGCCTTCACTGCCGTCAATGGCGAGCATGCTCCCCCCTTTCGCCTCTCTCATCCCTTCACGCACACCACCTGGCGCAGCGTGTGCACGATCTCGACCAGATCGGCTTGCGCCGCCATCACGGCCTCGATGTCCTTGTACGCCTTCGGCGTCTCGTCGATCACATCGGCATCCTTGCGGCACTCGACGCCGGCGGTGTCACGCGCATGATCCGCGAGCGTGAAGCGGCGCTTGGCTTCCGTGCGCGACATGACGCGGCCGGCGCCATGCGAGCACGAGCAGAAGCTCTCGACGTTGCCGCGCCCGCGCACGATGAACGACTTGGCGCCCATGGAGCCCGGGATGATGCCCATCACGCCCTCGGCCGCGCGCACCGCCCCCTTGCGCGTGATCAGCACATTCTTGCCGAAGTGATGCTCGCGCGCGACGTAGTTGTGGTGGCAGTTGACGGCCTCCAACGACGCCTCGAACGGCTTCGGCACAGCCTGCCGGAAGGCAGCGATGGCATGCTCCATCATCACCTGACGGTTCATCATGGCATACGCCTGCGCCCACTCGACGGCGGCAACGTAGTCGGCGAAGTGCTCCGTCCCCTCCGGGAGGTAGGCGAGGTCCTGGTCCGGCAAATTGATGTACCAGCGCTTCATGTCCTGCTTGGCAAGCTCGATGAAGTGCTGGCCGATCTGGTTGCCGACGCCGCGGCTGCCCGAATGCAACATCAGCCACACGCGATCCCTCTGATCGAGGCAGACCTCGAGGAAGTGGTTGCCGGTGCCGAGCGTGCCGAGATGGTTCGCGGTGTTCGCCTTGGCCAGGCGCGGATGCTTGTCGACAATGGCCTTGAAGCCGGGCTCGAGTACGCTCCAGGCGGAGCCGACCGTGGCCGGCACATCACCCCACGCGCCCTTGTCGCGCGCATGGCCCTTACCGACGGTGCGGCCGTGCGGCACCGCCTTCTCCAGAGCCGCGCGCACACCGGACAGCGTGTCGGGCAGATCGCTGGCATCGAGCGAGGTGCGCACGGCCATCATTCCGCAACCGATGTCGACGCCGACGGCCGCCGGAATGATCGCGCCGAGCGTCGGGATCACCGAGCCGATCGTCGACCCCATGCCGTGGTGCACGTCCGGCATCACTGCGAGCCACCTGTAGACGAAGGGGAGCTGCGCCGTCCTCAGGAGCTGGCCCGCCGCCTGCGCGTCGACCGGCACGCCGCGCGTCCACATCTTGACGGGCGCCGCCCGGTCGCCGGCCGCCTGCGCCTCCGCGAAGCGCTGCGCCAAAAACTCGTAAGAACGGTCCTCTGCGAGGGTCATGGCGATGGTCTTTCTCTTCGTTTGTCATGCTGGACAATGGCCGGGGGGACGAGGTCGTGGCGCCGGAGACATTCTCGGTTACAGCGATGTAGTCCCTGGCAGGCATTCCCTCCGGCCATTGTCCTCACGCACCCGGCCCGCCTTGCGACAGGCCGGAGGCGTGGGTCTTGTCACACCTCGATCGCCTCGATGGCGGCGATCCAGTGCTCGGGCGCGAGGCGCCCGTTCGCGAAGTCCGCGATCACCTCGAACACCGCGTCCGAGAAGCCGCCGACATTGAGGATGTCCTCACGCTCTGCCGCCTGCGTCGTACCGTACGGCTGGATGTCGATGCAGATGAGCTTGGCCTGCGGATTGCCGGCCTTCAGCTTCCTCCACTCCTCCATCGTTTCCGTCGCGTACGGACGGCGGCGCATGTCCATCCACGACTCGTTGTCCGAGACGATCACGACCAGGTCGACCTTCGCCTGCTCGGCGTTGAGCCGCGCGAGAGGCGCCGAGCACGCCGTTCCGCCGCCGCCGATCGCCGCCAGCTTGGCGGCGTTCGTCAGCACCGTGTCGCGCGGGTTCAACGCCACGTCGACCACCTCGCCTTCGAACGGCAGCAGGCGGGCCGCGCGGTTGGAGCGCAGCAACGCCGCCGCCACCAGAGCCGCCACGTCGATGCAGCGCACGGCCGAGCTCGCGCCGTGGCGGTAGCCCGTCACCGGCGCACTCATCGAGCCCGACACGTCCGGACAGATCGCAATGTTGCCCGCGATCGCCGGAACGTTGGCGATCGCCGTCTCCATCGCATCCTGTAGCGCCTCGCGCACGATGGCCGGGACGTCCTGGCTGGCGGCCAGGTAGGCCACCATGAGCTGGTAGGGCAGGACGCGCGCCCTCGCGATCTCCGCCGGGTCGGCGAGGCGCGCCGCAACCCGCTCCGCCATGCCGTCGAGCGCGAAGACGCACTGACGGTCGAACGTGTTCAGGTTCATGCGCAGCATCTGCCAGCCGGCGCTCCTCGCGATCGCGGCCCAATGCATCGGCGTCAACCCCAGCGCGGTCAGCATCTGGAACGGGACATCGGGCACCGGCGCCTCGGCATCGCGCTTGAACGCCTCGAATGCCCGCACCGCTGCCGGCACCCTGGCGACGTCATACGGCTTGCCGATCAGGTACGCATAGAGCGCACGCCGCTCGGCCGAAGCCGGCTTCGGATGCACCATGCGGATCACGTCGGCGAGCGACGGCGACTGGCCGACCGCGGCACGCAGGATCTCCGCGTCCGAGGCCTGGTCCAGCCACGCCTCGACCAGCGCCTTAGGACGCGCGCCGAGCGACGTGCGCCCGACCGCCCCCGAACGCATGATCTGCACGAACGTGCGCAGCATGCGGCCGTTATCGACGACGCGCGGGAAAGCGCGCGACAGCAGCACGGGGTCACGCAGGGAGAGCGCGGCGAGCAACAGCGCCGGCATATCCTTCATGCGGCCACGCTGACGGGCATAGATCGCAGCCTGCGCCAGGAAGCGCGGCTCGACCTCGGCCGTCGCCGCCAGCACATCGGCGAGCTGGCGCCGCGCCGTCGCATAGAACGTGCGCGAGAGCGTGCCGGTCATCGCGAGCTGGGCCAGCTTGTGCTTGGGGCCGAGGGCGTAGGCCGGCGCGCCTTCGTTGTTGCGGGCGAACGCCTTCGCGGGCTGCTTGCCCCGGATGCTTGCGAAGAGCGACTTGTTGGCCATGGCACGGCTCCAACTTCTGTCTTTGTGACGCGTCGCCCGACCGTTTTACAGCTCGGGCTCGCAGCGGACGATGCGGGAAGCGCCAGGGCGTCGTCGCATCTGCCAATGTGGATTGCAGCCGGCGTGCCAGACCGACGGCAGACCGCGCGCTGCGCGGTATTGCATTGATATTTAATGATATTATTCGAATATGCGCTTCTTCGCCATCCGGTGACTCCCCATAAATCTATCTATTCATCGTGTTTTTTATCTTTTAGGATAGACATATGAAACGCTGTGTCGTCATCGGCTTCCTGGGCTCTACGCTCGATCATGGCAAGAACGCGGAACGCTGGCAGCGCTGGCGGCCGACGGTCAGCCTGTGCCAGCACCAGGACCTGCTCGTCGACCGGCTCGAGCTGATCCACGGGCGGGCCCACACGACGCTCGCCCAACGCGTCGCCGAGGACGTGGCTCAGGTCTCGCCGGAGACGGAGGTGCGCCGTCATGTGATGGATCTCACCAACGCATGGGACTTCGAGGAGGTCTACGCGGCGCTGCACGACTTCGCGCGGACCTATCCCTTCGATCCCGACGCGGAGGACTACCTCGTCCACATCACCACCGGCACGCACGTGGCGCAGATCTGCTGGTTCCTGCTGACGGAGGCCCGCGTCATCCCGGGCCGCATCCTGCAAGTCACGCCGCCGCGACGGTGGAAGGACGGCGATCCGGGCTCGCACAGCATCATCGACCTCGATCTGTCGCGCTACGATCGGATCGCCACGCGCTTCCGTGCCGAGCAGCGGGAGGGGGCTTCGTTCCTCAAGTCCGGCATCGAGACGCAGAGCGCCGCGTTCAACCGCATGATCGCACGCATCGAGCAGGTGGCGATCCGCTCCAAGGCGCCGATCCTGCTCACCGGTCCGACGGGTGCCGGCAAGTCGCAGCTCGCACGCCGTATCTACGAGCTCAAGCAGGCGCGCCATCAGGTCAAAGGGCCATTCGTCGAGGTCAACTGCGCGACCCTGCGCGGCGACGGCGCCATGTCGGCGCTCTTCGGCCACGTGAAGGGCGCGTTCACCGGCGCAATGGCGGATCGTCCCGGCCTGCTGCGCGCCGCCCATACCGGCATCCTGTTCCTCGACGAGATCGGCGAGCTGGGCCTCGACGAGCAGGCGATGATCCTGCGCGCCATCGAGGACAAGCGGTTCCTGCCGGTGGGTGCCGACCGCGAGGTGGCGAGCGACTTCCAGCTCATCGCCGGCACCAACCGCTCGCTGCCGGCGGCCGTGGAGGCTGGCCGCTTCCGTGAGGATCTGCTGGCGCGGCTCAATCTGTGGACGTTTGCGCTGCCGGGCCTCAAGGAGCGGCGCGAGGACATCGCGCCCAATCTCGCCTTCGAGCTCGCGCGCCACGCGACGACGACGGGCGAGACCGTCACCTTCAACAAGGAGGCGCGGCAGACTTATCTCGGCTTCGCGACCTCCCCGGACGCGACGTGGCTGGCCAATTTCCGCGATCTCGGGGCGTCGGTGACGCGCATGGCGACGCTGGCCCCCTCCGGCCGCATCAACGAGGAGGTCGTCGTCGAGGAGATCGATCGCTTGCGCTCGGCGTGGCAGCGCAGCATGTCGGGACCCGACGAGGCCATTCTGGCCGAGGTTCTCGGCGCCGATCGCCTCGGCCACATCGACCTTTTCGATCAGGCTCAGCTTGCGGCCGTCATCCGTGTCTGCCGCCGGTCGAAGTCGCTCAGTGCGGCCGGCCGCACGCTGTTCGCCGCCTCGCGCGCCGCCAAGACCTCGACCAACGATGCGGACCGGCTGAAGAAATACCTCGCGCGCTTCGGCCTCGCCTGGGAGGCGGTTGCGGAGCGCTGACGGCCGGGCGAAACTAAAGGGATGCTGACGAGGGATGCGCGGACGCGAGCGCGCCGCGTCTTGCATGAGCGATGAGGACCGTCTCGATGCAGAGACAGAAACCGCTGTATCGCAGCGTGAACACGCGCACGCACGGCGTGAGCCACGGTCATGGGGGCGACTATCGGCGGTCACGCCATGCCAAAAGGGAGAGCAAGACCCGTCTCGGATCGATGCACCCGGGACAGCGCCATGGGCGAGACTACACGCCCCTCTTTCGGTTTCTATTGTCACGCGTGGGCGACGATTGGTCGGCGGTCTACAGCGAAGCCGTGGCGCGGCTGGATCGGCCGGATCCGATTTTCTGGATCGTCGCGCGCTCGGACCGAGACAAGACGCCCTACGTGCGGGTGGGCGAGAGCACCTACTACAGCGGCCTCTATGTGGACGAGGCCCATCGCCTGGCGCGCGTCGCTCCCGATCTGACCGTCAACGACATGGAGCCCAGTTGCGCCTGCTGCACGCACACCTTCAACGGCGTGCCGTTCACGCGGCCTTATGGCAAGCGATAGGCTCATGACGTCGCGTCCGACCGCCACACGCCGTCCTTGCGCTGTGTCAGGCGCCAGCTCTTCGCAGCAATCCGCGTGCCCTTGGCCGTGCGATAGGCGGGAACCGAAAGATGGATCCCATCGCCCTGCGAGCGCCATTCGGCGATCACGGTCACGCCATCGCCGAACGTGACCATGCCTTCGGATCCGGTCTCTCCATCATCCGAGATGGCAACGCGACCGCCGGGGTAGGCGTGGCTGTGGGGAAACGTGAAACGCATCATCCAACCTGCGCGCTTCCTGGAATGATGGCAACCGCGCCTCCACCTCGGACGTGACGCGGATCACTCCGGAATGTCCGGCTCGACCAACATCGCGAGCTGCACAAGCGACTGTTGCCAGCCGAGATAGCAGGACTCGAGCGGAATGACGGCCGGAACCCCTGCCTGCTCGATGGCGATTTCCGTGCCGACCGAGACAGCCTTCAGGCTCACGGTCACGTGCATCTCGCCGGGCAGGTTCGGATCGTCGAATTTGTCGGTGTAGCGGATGCGCTCATGCGGGATGAGCTCCAGGTATTCGCCACCGAACGCATGGCTCTTTTCCGTCGTGAAGTTCGTGAACGACATCCTGAACGTTCCGCCGGGCTTCGCATCCATATGGTGGACCTTTGCCGTAAAGCCGTTCGGCGGCAGCCACTTCGCCAGCGCGTCCGCATCGAGGAAGGCCCGGTAGACCTTCTCCGGCCTGGCCGCCAGCACCCGGTGCAACCGCACGGTGTTCGCGGCTCCGTCAGAGCGTTTCGAAGAGGTTGCCTTGCTCATCGTTGTCTCGGTCATCGTCGGATCTCCATTCTGGGCATGTGGCTCTAAGGACGACTGAGGCCGCAACGTTCCCGACATATCGAGGGGAGAAAATTTGCCCATAACCATCGCGGCCGATGCCAAAGGATAGCTGAAGGGCAACACGGAAAATATCTCGGCGCGGCCCCGCCTGCACGTCCCGGTGCAAGCAACCATTTGGAAGAAGCGTAGAGGTCCTGCCGAGCCCACCGACAACACCGGAGAGAACGTTGCTCAGGCTTTTCGTATTCACCTTGCTACTCGCAGGCCTGCCCGCTGGTCTGCCCGCTCGGGCCGATACGGCCTGCGCATTCGCGAGCCGGCCGCATGTTCTGATCGAGGAGGGAGAGGCCCATGCTCGCGGCAGCCGCCTGTTGCAGATGTGGGAGGTGGCGGATCATCCGGTGCTCTGGTCCGAAACGGCACCCCAGACCGGGGAGTATCGCCGATTTCGGGAGGAGTTGGCCGAACGACGGGTCGACACCGATCCGCTGCGCCTGCTGGAACGCAGCCCGACCGAGAACAACCGGATCGTGATCCGCAATGCCGACCGCTGGATCAGACCCGCCGGTTGCCTCGAAATGCTGATGATCGGCCATCAGCATGGACGCCTGAACACCTTCGATACGCCCAGTGAGTTCGCGAGCATCATCCTGCGTTCGCCCGACGGGGACCGTCTGCGGGTCTATTACTATACGATCAATGAAGACGGGATCGGGCGCATGGACCCCATCGTGGAGCCGGCGCTGGAAGACAGGCGGCAAGGGTGGGACCTCCTGGTCGCGCTGCACAGCCATGTCTTTCATCCCGGTCAGCCGGCGATCGACGGCATCCTTGCCCCGAGCGAGCCCGATGCCGATTTCCATCTCCGCCTCCACGCCCAGTCCGCCGTACGCGAGGCCTGGATCACCAACGGCGTCCGCACCGTCAGAATGCCGGCATCGCGCTTCGGCGACTTCCGGCGCCCCGCCGATGACGGCACGATCGGCAAGCCGGCTGATCAGGACCAGGGATCAAAGCGGGATTGATCGAAAAGGGTGTCGCGCCTGGATGACGACCGACATTCCGGGGGATGCGTTGAGGGCGCGAGGCCGGCTGCGGCGGATGCGCCTGCTCGAAGTCTCGCGGCATTGGGGTAAATTGGTCGGAGCGAGAGGATTTGAACCTCCGACCCCCAGTCCCCCAGACTGGTGCGCTAACCAGGCTGCGCTACGCTCCGACTTCGGCCCCCCTTATGTCCGGCCTTGGGCTCGCGGTCAATCTCTCGTTCCATTGTCCGGGGTCGCGAGACGTGCGTGGGCATCCGGAAACCGGCGGACGGCCGGCGGCGCATGAGCCGGGGGCAGCGCGATCGCTGCCACAAGGCCAGGGGGCACCGCAAGGTCGCGCGCGATGACGTCGGACGGAGGCGCGACGGCCGTCGCACCATCGCGCGGGCGGGCCGTCTCCAGAAGCCGGCCGATCCCCGTCCCGCGTGCCTTCGCGACCGCCTCGAGCCGGACCCAGGCATGGAGAAAACGGGCGTCGGGCTCGTCGCCCGCGAGGGGCGCGCCATGCGCGAGTGCGATCGCGAGCGCTTCGATACCGGGGCGGCGATGCGCAGGAATGCGAACCGTGCGTGCAGCTTCGAGATCCACGCCCACCGGCGCGCGGGCGGCGAGCGCGATCAGGGCATGCCCCGCGGCGTGGGCGAGGCTGAAGCTCGTTTCCGTGTCCGGGAGGCTCGGCTTTCCTGCCCCGTCACGGACGAACGGGACGCGGCGAAGCGACAAGCCCAGGCGCTGCTCGAGAAGAGTGCGCAATGCGATGTGGGTGAGGCGCCGCTCGCGGCGTGCGTCGGGCGCGGCCATCGCGGCGCAGCGTTGCTCGCACTCTTCGGAAAGACGCGGCGTCTCCCGTTCCGCGCGTTCGAGCGTCTCTCCCGCTGCGGCAAGATCGATCAGCCAAACCTCAGCGCTCTCCATCGCGCGCCTCCGATGAGCGCGCGGGCGCCTCCCGTGCGCTTGCGCCGATCTCGCGAGGGACGAAGAGGGAAGGATGCGCTCTGTGCTTCATCACCCGAGCACGTTCCTCTTCCAGGCCTCTTCCAGGATCGGACCTCCCGGACTCCCGACGCGGGGACCTGCTTCGGCGGCACCAATCGTCGGGCCGGG
>DAITBB010000076.1:0-11759 GCA_036823975.1 Hyphomicrobium sp. | reverse complement strand
TCATCAACGAGCGGAAGGCGGCGCCTTCCTTGTGCATGTCGATGAAGATCTCGCCCAGCGAGCCGTCGTCGTACTCGCCCGTGCGCAGATACACTTTGTGCCCGCCGACGGACGCCTTCTGGGTGTAGCCCTTGCGGCGGCCCGGCATCTTCGCCCGCTCCCGGTGCGCGCGGGCGAGCTCCGCCTCGAGCTCGGTCACGCGCCGGGTGAGCCGCTCGGCCGCCGCCATGATGCGCTGGATCTGCGGCTTGTCGGCCGTCATCTGCTCGGCCGCCTCGTCCTGCTCGTCGGTGTCGTCGCCGAGCACCTGCGCGTTCAGAGGCTGCGAGAGTTTCGAGCCGTCGCGGTAGAGGGCGTTGGCCTTGAGAGCGAGCCGCCAGGAGAGCATGTAGCTCTGCTTGCAGTCCTCGACGGTCGCCTCGTTCGGCATGTTGATCGTCTTCGAGATCGCACCCGAGATGAACGGCTGCGAGGCGGCCATCATGTGGATGTGGCTCGCCACCGAGAGGTAGCGCTTGCCCTTGCGCCCGCACGGCGAGGCGCAATCGAACACCGGCAGGTGCTGCGGCTTCATGTAGGGCGCGCCCTCGAGGGTCATGGCCCCGCAGACGTGCTCGTTGGCCGCCTCGATCTCCCGTTTCGAGAAGCCGAGATGCGTGAGGAGGTCGAACGCGGGGTCGTCGAGCGCCGCCGCCGGAACCCCGAGCGTGCCGGTGAGGAAGTCGTCGCCGAGCGTCCAGCGGTTGAAGACGAACTTGATGTCGAAGGCGGTGCCGAGCGCGGCCTCGATCTTCTGCACGGCCTCGGGCGTGAAGCCGCGGGCCGCGAGCGAGCCATGGTTGATGGCGGGCGCCTGCGCGAGCGAGGCATGGCCGACGGCATACGCCGTGATCTCCGCGATCTCGCTCTCGCGATAGCCGAGCGCCCGCAGCGCCTCGGGAACCGCGCGGTTGATGATCTTGAAGTAGCCGCCGCCGGCCAGCTTCTTGAACTTCACGAGCGCGAAGTCGGGCTCGATGCCGGTCGTGTCGCAGTCCATGACGAGGCCGATGGTGCCGGTGGGCGCGATGACCGTCGCCTGCGCGTTGCGGTAGCCCGAGGTCTGGCCGCGCGCGAGCGCGACATCCCAGGCCGCCTGAGCTGCCGCCACCAGATCCTGGTTCGGGCAGTTGCGCGTATCGAGCGGCACGGGCGCGATGGAGAGCTGCTCATAGCCCTCGCTCTCGCCATAGGCGGCGCGGCGATGGTTGCGCATGACGCGCAGCATGTCGTCCCGGTTCGGCGCGAAGCCGGGGAACGGCCCGAGCTCGCCGGACATCTCCGCCGAGGTGGCGTAGGCCACGCCCGTCATCAGCGCGGAAATCGCGCCGCAGAGGGCACGGCCCTCGGCCGAGTCGTACGGGATTCCGGTCGCCATCAGAAGGCCGCCGATGTTGGCGAAGCCGAGGCCGAGCGTGCGGTAGCGGTAGCTGAGCTCCGCGATCTGGCGCGAGGGGAACTGCGCCATCAGCACCGAGATCTCGAGCACGATGGTCCAGAGGCGGCAGGCATGCTCGAAGCCTGCGATGTCGAAGGCGTCGCCCGGCCGCGCCTGGCCCGTGCCGTTCGCGGCCCCGCCCTCGGCGGGTGTGCGGAACGTGAGCAGGTTCAGCGAGGCGAGGTTGCAGGCCGTGTCGTCGAGGAACATGTACTCCGAGCACGGGTTCGAGGCGCGGATCGGCCCCGACTGCGGGCAGGTGTGCCAGTCGTTGATGGTGGTGTGGAACTGGATGCCGGGGTCGGCGGAGGCCCAGGCCGCGTAGCCGATCTGCTCCCACAGGTCGCGCGCCGTCACGGTCTTCACCGTCTTGCCGGTCGTGCGCGAGGTGAGCGCCCAGATCTTGTCGTCCTCGACGGCACGCAGGAACGCGTCCGTGACGCGCACGGAGTTGTTCGAGTTCTGGCCGGAGACGGTGAGGTAGGCCTCGCTGTCCCAATCGGTGTCGTAGATGGAGAACGCGATGTCCTTGTAGCCCTGGCGCGCGAACTGGATGATGCGATGGACGTAGTTCATCGGCACGTCGTCGCGGCGCGCGTCCTTGATGGCGCGCTTCAAGGCCGGGTTCTTGGCCGGATCGAAGCAGGAGTCGCCCTCCGCCTCGCAATTGGTGCAGGCCTTCATCACCGCCTTGAGGCGCTTCTGGCAGATGCGCGAGCCCGTCACGAGCGCCGCGACCTTCTGCTCCTCGCGCACCTTCCAGCCGATGTACTCCTCGATATCCGGATGATCGACGTCGACGACGACCATCTTCGCGGCGCGGCGCGTCGTGCCGCCGGACTTGATGGCGCCGGCCGCGCGGTCGCCGATCTTGAGGAAGCTCATGAGGCCGGAGGAGCGCCCGCCGCCGGCGAGCCGCTCGTTGGCTGCGCGCAGGCTCGAGAAGTTGGAGCCCGTGCCGGAGCCGTACTTGAAGAGACGCGCCTCACGCACCCAGAGGTCCATGATGCCGTTCTCGTTGACGAGATCGTCCTCGACGGACTGGATGAAGCAGGCGTGCGGCTGGGGGTGCTCGTAGGACGAGGCGGAGACGGTGAGCTCGCCCGTCTCGAAATCGACGTAGTAGTGGCCCTGGCTGGGGCCGTCGATGCCGTAGGCCCAGTGCAGGCCGGTGTTGAACCACTGCGGCGAGTTGGGCGCGGCCATCTGCTTGGCCAGCATGTAGCGATGCTCGTCGAAGAAGGCGCGCGCGTCCTCCTCGGTCGTGAAGTAGCCGCCCTTCCAGCCCCAATAGGTCCAGGTGCCGGCCAGGCGGTCGAACACCTGGCGCGCGTCGGTCTCGCCGCCGGTGCGCTCGGCCTCGGGCAGAGCGGCAAGCGCGGCCTCGTCCGGCATGGAGCGCCAGAGCCAGGAGGGGACCTGCGTCTCCTCACACTTGCGCAGGCGGCTTGGCACGCCGGCCTTGCGGAAATATTTCTGCGCGAGGATGTCGGCGGCGACCTGGCTCCAGTCGGCCGGAACGTCAAAGCCTTCGAGACGGAACACGACCGAGCCATCCGGGTTCTTGATCTCGGATGTCGCGCGGCGGAATGCGATGGAGTCGTAGGGAGACTGGCCAGCCGTCGTGAAGCGCCGCGTGATCTTCATTGTTTCCTCGTGCAGGTCGTGATTTCGGACGTTGCGGCGCAAAGCGGGACACGCGGGCGGCGCAGGGTGGCAAGCAATGGTATTCAGGACACACGTCCACCCCCGGCGCGCCGCAGAGCAGCGCTCCGATGTCGGCGTTTCAGTCGCCGGCAGACACGGATGGTCAAGAGCGGGTGATGATTACTTCTGAGTGCCGCGGGGCACGACGCTCAACGCGGCCCGGCAACGAGACAAACCCTATTGCGATTCGAGCCCCTCGCAAACAGCGGGAAACTACATTTAGTTGTCCCACCAGCAACTTCGCCTACATCTAGTGGCTGTGTACAACTTGGGGATTGTCCTCTCGAAACGCCGGTCCTCTGGGGGCGGGCGCGGATTGCCTCAAAAACAGGCGTGTGGAGAGGTCCGAAAGCCGGGCGATGCCGAACGCGGATGGAAGCCTAGCTCGATTCCGCGTTCGTCGGGTATCGTCCAGGGTGTTGCTATTTGGCACCTTATGTGTGTCAGCAACTCGACAGGGGAGGCTTTCGAGCGCACGGAAGGACCGCCGCATCGGGCACTGGCGCTCATGCGGACGACGCGGTAAGGGCATAGGACGCGAGACGGAGGCGCGGTGCGCATGGGGATTTTGAGCGAAATCTTCAGTTGGTGGGGCGGCAACACGTGGGGCACGCGGCTCACCATCGCCTGGCAAGGCCGCCACGTCGGCGACGATGCCTTCGGCAATCGCTATTATGAGCAGATCAAGGGCGTCGGTCCCGTCGGCCCGCTCGGCCGCCCGCGCCGCTGGGTGACGTACAAGAACCTGGCCGAGGCCTCCCAGGTGCCGCCCGAGTGGCACGGCTGGCTGCATTATACCGTCGACACGCCTCCCACCGAGGAGCGCTACGTGCCGCGTCCCTGGGAGAAGCCGCATCAGCCGAACCTGACCGGAACGCCCCGGGCCTACCGTCCGGCCGGCTCGATTCTCGGTCTCGGCCAGCGGGCGAAGGTGACGGGCGATTACAAGCCGTGGCGTCCGGACTGACGTGATCGAGCGCGATGAGAACCACCCCAAGAGCGCCGTCGCGCAGCCTCGCGCCTCCTGGACTCTCCGGGAGCAATGCCGCGCAGCCTTGGCCGTGCCATCGTTGGCGGGCACATGCGGGAGCGGCAAGGGGCGGCGCGGGGCCGGCCCTCGCGCGGACATGGGCATTATGAACTGTTTCAAGACCGGCTTCGGAGTCCGCGCACGCAGGGAGCCCGCCCGCCTTGCGCGGACGATCGCGGCGGGGGCGCTTCTTGCCGGTCTCGCCGCCGGCCCGGTGCAGGCCGATCAGCGCCTCGAGAATCGTGTCGCGGTGTTCTCCGCCCTCGATAAGGTCACGGCGACGATCAAGACGCTCCAAGTGCCCGTCGGCGAGACGGTGGCGTTCGGCGCGCTCAAGGTGACGCCGCGCGTCTGTTATTCCCGCCCGCCGACCGACCTGCCGAAGACGACCTCGTTCGTCGAGGTGGACGAGGTCATGCTCGACGGCAGCCAGAGGCGCATTTTCAACGGGTGGATGTTCGCGCAGAGTCCGGGCCTCAATGCGGTCGAGCACCCGGTGTTCGACGTGTGGCTGACGGACTGCGAGCGGCCGAAGAACGCGGTCGCCCAGCAGGCCCCCGCGCCCTCGGCCGAGGGCACAGATCCCGAGGCGGCTCCTGCCGAGGCCGCCCCGATCGAGCCGCAACGGCGCCGCGTCCGCCGCTGAGCGCGGCGCGGCCCGCGGGTCCCTTCCCAGGCGGCGGGTGGCGCGCCATATTCGGCGCATGGTCAAATCCCCGAAATCGTCCGGGTCCTCGAAGACCCCACGCTCACCGGGAGCGCGCGGACGCTCCGGCAAACCGCAGGCGCCGCCGGCCGAAACCGCCGCCGGCACGCCCGGATTCGGAGAGGCGCCGCAGGCGGCGTTCACCGCCTCGGGGCCGCTCGGGGCCTTCGCGCCGGAGTATTTCGCTGAGCAGGCCCGCCGCGAAGCGGAGGAACGCGCCGCCAAGCCGCAGCTTCCCGCCCTCCGCCAGCAGGGCCCGTTGCCGCCGCGCGCCGCGGCCGGGGAGAGCCTCGGCGACAGCCTCACCGCCATCCTGACGCGCCCCAACGAGCGCTCCGACCGGGCCCGCGAGATCCTTGCGCGCCAGCCGATGATCGCCTCGCATCCGCTCGTCTCCGGCGTCCTGCCGGTGTTCATGCCGCACCGGCCCGACCGCCCGGAGAAGAGCGAGGGTGGGCGCCGCTTCGAGATCGTGTCCGAGTTCGCGCCCCGCGGCGATCAGCCGACGGCGATCGCCGACCTCGTGGCCGGCGTGAACGAGAACGAGCGCACGCAGGTGCTGCTCGGCGTCACCGGCTCCGGCAAGACGTTCACGATGGCGCAGGTGATCGAGGCGACGCAGCGGCCGGCGCTCATCCTCGCGCCCAACAAGACGCTCGCCGCCCAGCTCTACGGCGAGATGAAGAGCTTCTTCCCGGAGAACGCAGTCGAGTACTTCGTCTCCTACTACGACTACTACCAGCCGGAGGCGTACGTGCCGCGCACCGACACGTACATCGAGAAAGAGGCCGACATCAACGAGCAGATCGACCGCATGCGCCACGCCGCGACGCGCGCCCTGCTCGAGCGCGACGACGTCATCATCGTGGCGTCCGTATCGTGCATCTACGGTATCGGATCGGTCGAGACGTACACGGCGATGACGTTCGCGGTGAAGGTCGGCGAGCGGCTCTCGCGCGAGCAGCTCCTGGCCGATCTCGTGGCGCTGCATTACCGGCGCAACGACGCCGCCTTCGTGCGCGGAAACTTCCGCGTGCGCGGCGATACCGTCGAGGTGTTCCCGGCGCACTACGAGGATCGCGCGTGGCGCATCTCGCTGTTCGGCGACGAGGTGGAGAGCATCACCGAGTTCGATCCGCTCACCGGCCAGAAGACCGACGACCTCGCGCTCGTGAAGATCTACGCCAACTCGCACTACGTGACGCCGAAGCCGACGCTCCAGCAGGCCATCAAGTCCATCAAGGGCGAGCTGAAGCAGCGTCTCAACGAGCTTTACGACACCGGCAAGCTGCTCGAGGCGCAGCGGCTCGAGCAGCGCACCGTCTTCGACATGGAGATGATGGAGGCGACGGGCTCCTGCGCGGGCATCGAGAACTATTCGCGCTATCTCACCGGCCGCAATCCCGGCGATCCGCCGCCGACGCTGTTCGAGTATCTCCCCGACAACGCGCTCGTGTTCGTCGACGAGAGCCATGTCACGATCCCGCAGATCGGCGGCATGTTCCGCGGCGACTACCGGCGCAAGGCGACGCTCGCCGAATACGGCTTCCGGCTGCCCTCCTGCATGGACAACCGGCCGCTCCGCTTCGAGGAGTGGGACGCGATGCGGCCGCAGACTGTCGCCGTCTCCGCCACGCCCGGCGGCTGGGAGCTGGACGAGACCGGCGGCGCCTTTGCCGAGCAGGTGATCCGCCCGACGGGCCTCATCGATCCGCCGGTCGAGATCCGGCCTGCCAAATCGCAGGTGGACGATCTGCTCGCCGAGGTGCGCGACGTGGCCAAGCGCGGCTACCGCTCGCTCGTCACCACGCTGACCAAGCGCATGGCCGAGGACCTCACCGAGTACATGCACGAGGCGGGTATCCGCGTGCGCTACATGCACTCGGACATCGAGACGCTGGAGCGCATCGAGATCATCCGCGACCTGAGGCTCGGCGCCTTCGACGTGCTGATTGGCATCAACCTCCTGCGCGAGGGTCTCGACATTCCCGAGTGCGCGCTCGTCGCCATTCTCGACGCGGACAAGGAGGGCTTCCTGCGCAGCGAGACCTCGCTCGTGCAGACCATCGGCCGCGCCGCGCGCAACGTCGACGGCCGCGTCATCCTCTACGCCGACATGGTGACGGGCTCGATGGAGCGCGCCATGGCCGAGACCGAGCGGCGCCGCGAGAAGCAGCTTGCCTACAACGCCGAGCACGGCATCACGCCCGAGAGCGTAAAGAAGAGCATCGCGGACGTGATGGCCTCCGTCTACGAGCAGGACCACGTGACGGTGGATGCCGGCCTCGCCGACAGCCCGGCGGTGGGCCACAACCTCACCGTCGTCATCGCGGACATGGAGCGGCGCATGAAGGAGGCCGCGGCCGACCTCGAGTTCGAAACGGCGGCGCGTCTGCGCGACGAGATCAAGCGGCTGCGCGAGACGGAGCTTGCGATTTCCGACGATCCGCTGGCGCGGCAAGGGGATGTCGAGGAGCGGGCCGGCCGGTTCGAGGGCGCGCGCAAATACGGCGCGAAGGCCAACATGCCGACCGAGGACAAGGCTGAGCGGGGCGGCTCACGCATTTCCACCGCCTACGAGCCCGTCCAGCCGACCCATGCGCAATCGGCCTCGCGGCCGGCGGCCAGCCCGCGCGTGCGCAAGCCGTCGCTCGACGACATGGGGCCGGGTACGGACCGCGCCATTCCGCGCCGCGACACGCCGCCTCCGTCGCGCCCGGTTGCCGTCGATCCGCGCACCAAGGCCGGCGCGTTTGGCGAGGGCGTGCGCGGACCGCACAAACCCACGCTCGACGAGATGGGCCCGCACGCCTCCCTGGCGGTGAAAAAGGCTTCGGGCGCGCTGCCGCAGAAACCGGATCTCCTGAAGCCCGTTCGCACCGTCGAGGTGGAGAACGAGGCCGAGAAAAAAGCGCGCCGCGGCCGCCCGAAGAAGACAGGCCGGCCGGGCCGGTAGCTGCGGCGTTTAGAGTGCTTCCGGAAAAGTGGGAACCGGTTTTCCGATAAGAAGCACGATAAAACAAATGCCTAGAGCCGTTCCCCGATTCCATCAAAAACGGAACGGCTCTAGAAACCGCACCGATCCACACAAGGCAACGCCCCTCCCGCGCAGACGGAAGGGGCGTTCTGGTGTTTGATGCAACCTGGCGCGACGAGCGCTCAGCTGCAGGCTGGGCGCGAGGCCTTGCAGTACGTCGTGAAGGTATCGTCGCGGCAGTTCAGGGTGACCTCGCCCGCAGGCCTCAGGCCCTTCGCCTCGATGGCGTTCTTGAGCGCGGCATTGGCCATGAACTTGGCGAGGTCGCGCGTGACCATGTCCGCCGAGCCGACGACTTTGCGGCACGCCGCATCCGCGCTGCCAGACAGGACCAAGGCGGCCGCTAGGGCCACTCCGATGCGCAAACCGGTCATTTCTATCCCTCCGATAGTCTACCTAGGAGAAATGGCCTGAGCCGCGTTCGTGCCGAAATCGTGGCGCGGGCGGACGTGGGATGTGGGCAGGGGCCGAATCCCCACTCGCCGTGGCCGAGGCGCCACGCCGAAGCGACGGGTTCGGTGGGGATCGCAGCGCGTGCACGGGAACGCTTGACCCCGGCGGAGGCGTCGCAGACGTTGCCGCCATTGGGATTTTCGCATCAGGGGGAAGGCATCATGGGGCGGATCGGGCGCATTTTTCTCGCAGGGCTTCTGGCGGCGCTGCCGCTGTTCCTCACGATCTTCGTGACGGCCTGGCTGCTGGCGCTGCTCAACCAGTACCTCGGGCCGAGCAGCGGGTTCGGCGCGTTTCTGCGGTCTCTGGGGCTCGGATCGGAAGCATCCGAGTACGCGCCCTACTTCATCGGCCTGGCCGCCATCGTGGGCGCCATCTTTGCGCTCGGCCTCCTCGTGCAGTCGCGCCTCGGATCGTGGGTCGCGGAGATTTTCGACAGGATCATCCGCCGCGTGCCCGTGATCTCGAACCTTTACGATCTCTCCAGCCGGTTCGTCTCGATCGTGGACTCGGGCGACGGCGACGGCATCAAGAACATGACGCCCGCGTGGTGCTTCTTCGGCGGCAAGCCGGGCGCGGCGGTGCTGGCATTGCTGCCCTCGAAGACACCGATCCGGATGGGCAACGAGGATTACGTCGGCGTGCTCATTCCCTCCGCGCCGGTGCCGTTCGGCGGCGCGCTGATCTACGTGCCGGTGGCCTGGATCGAGCCCGCCGACAGCGGCATCGACGATCTCATGAGCGTGTATGTCTCGATGGGCATCACGCCCCCCGGACGCGGCAAGGCCGCCGCCTGACGCGAAAGCTGCCCATGCGCCTCCGCCTCAATGCCCGACCTCGCGGATCGTCAGGTTGCGATATTGCAGCACGAGCGTCTGCGGCGTCGGCGCGCGGTAGATGCCGAACTTGAAATAGGGCCCCACGGCGTCGTTGTAGCCGATGGGGATCTCACCCGCGAAAAGACGCCGCCCGCCGATGGTCACCGCAAGCCAGCCCCGGCGCCAATCGAAGCGCACGTCGTAGGATACGGGGATCCAGCGGTTGCGGGCGATGTTCCGCACACGCGCACGCACGACGGCCGGCGGGTTTTTGGTATGCTGTGCGGCCCCCTCCGACTGCGTGAAGACGATCAGGTCGCGGCCTTCGAGCGAGAGGCCGAGCGGCGGCGAGGAGGCGGCGTCCCCGGCGTCCTCGGTCGCATGCCATTGGCCGGCGGCCATCCACTGCGAGCGCACCGGCGCCGTGCCCTCGATCCGCATCTCGTAGGAGACCCGGTAGAGCACGCCGAAGCGCACCGGCACCTCGTCGAAGCTCAGCTCGGCGCGCTCGCGCGCGGCGCCGCGGTCGCCGCTCCAGCGGTCGCCCGGGCGCAGCTCGAAGCGGTAGGTGCCGGGGCTCGGCTCGGCGATGGCCCAGGTGGCGCCGGCAGCGGCATGCACGTTCACCGGCCGCCCGTCGATGCAGTGATCGTCGGCGCAGGCGGACCCTCCGGCCACGGCGAGACCGTGGAGCGCAAGGAGGGCGGCGAACGCGGAAAGAAGGGCGGCCAAGCGACGGCCGGCGCGTCCTGCGGGCGTCGGGGGTGCGAACGCTTTATGAACCAGTTTCATGCTATCCCGCCGGTATGACAATTCTCGTGACAGGCGGCGCCGGCTACATCGGCAGCCACATGGTTCTGGCGCTTCTCGACGCCGGCGAGCGCGTGGTCGTGCTCGACAACCTCTCCACGGGATTCCGCAAGGCCGTGCCGGAGGCCGCCGAGCTGGTGGTGGGCAACGTCGGCGACGGCCCGCTCGTCTCGCGCATCATCGCCGAGCACGGCGTGCGCGCCATCATCCATTTCGCAGGCTCGATCGTGGTGCCGGAGTCGGTGGCCGATCCCCTGGGCTACTATCTCAACAACACGGTCAACTCGCGCACGCTCATCGAGGCGGCGGTGAAGGGCGGCGTCAAACGCTTCATCTTCTCCTCGACGGCGGCCGTGTACGGCAATCCGAGCCGCATTCCGGTAACGGAGGACGAGCCGCTGAAGCCGGTCTCGCCTTACGGCACCTCGAAGCTCATGACCGAGTGGATGCTGGCGGATACGGCCGTCGCCCATGATTTCCACTATGTGGCGCTGCGCTATTTCAACGTCGCGGGCGCCGATCCGGAGGGCCGCACGGGCCAGTCGACGCCGCGGGCAACGCACCTCATCAAGGTCGCGTGCGAGACGGCGCTCGGCAAGCGCGCGTCCATGGACGTGTTCGGAACCGACTATCCCACCCACGACGGCACCTGCATCCGCGACTACATCCACGTCACCGATCTCGTCGGCGCGCACATGGCGGCGCTGGCTTACCTCGATGCGGGCGGGCGCTCGGACGTGTTCAACTGCGGGTACTCCTCCGGCTACTCCGTGCTCGAGGTGATCGAGGCGGTGAAGCGCGCCTCCGGCGGCCCGTTCGCGGTCAACATGGGGCCGCGGCGTCCGGGCGACGCGGAGGCGATCGTGGCGGAGTCCGCCAAGATCCGCAGCCGCCTCGGCTGGCAGCCGAAGCTCGCAGACCTCGATCTCATCGTCGCGCACGCGCTCACCTGGGAGCGGAGGCTCCCGCGCGCGCCCTGAGGCGGGGCTCACGCCGCCCTCCGCCGGATGACCTCTCCGAACAGAGCCACCGCCTTGCGCCGCTCGGCCGGGTAGAGCAGCGCCATCGCCCCCGAGAATACGAGCACGCCGAGGCCGACGGCGAGCGCGAGCGACATCATGCCGCCCGCGGCGGGCGCGAGCGCGACGGCGGCCGTCATCAGGGCCGTCGCGAGGCCGATGCGCGCGAGATCTCCCGGCGGCAGCGCGAACCGATACGAGACCCATCCCCACGCCATCGTGACGAGCAGGCTCAGCACCGCACCGATGGCGGCGCCGATGACGAGCCCGGGAAGATCCGCCAGCCAGAGCCCGAGCCCGCCAAGCACGAGGGCGGCCGCCGCGTCGATGGCGTCGTTGATCAGCGGCACGACAGGGCGCTCGTAGAGAAGGAAGATCTGCTCGCTGCAATGGATGCGGAAATTGCGGGCGGCGCCAGCCAGGATCGAGGCGGGGAGAATGGCGGCCGTGATTTCCTGGAAGGGCGCGCCCACGAACAGCGGCACGAGGCGGTCCGCCACCATCCAGAGGCCGGCGGCGGAGGGTGCGAGCACGGCCGCGAGCAGCAGGCCGTTGCGGGCGAGTTGCGCCTGGCCGGCCTCGTGCCCGCCGTCGCGCGCCCGCGCCAGCGCCAGCGGGAAGCCCGCCGCCGAGACGGCCATGGCGGCGACGGACGCGATGCGCAGCCCGATCGACCAGCCGACGCTGACGAGGCCGACCGCG
>DAITBB010000012.1:0-61222 GCA_036823975.1 Hyphomicrobium sp. | reverse complement strand
GGATCTTCTCGTGCGTATCGGTCTCGCCGCGCCAGCCGTTGATCTGCGCCCAGCCGGTGATCCCCGGCTTCACCTTGTGGCGTGCGAAGTAGCGCACGACGATGTCGTCGTAGAGCGTATCCTGCGCCTTGGCGGCGATGGCGTGCGGCCGCGGCCCCACGAGCGAGAGATCGCCTTTGAGCACGTTGAAGAGCTGCGGCAGCTCGTCGAGGCTGGTCTTGCGGATGAAGCGGCCGACGCGCGTCACGCGCGGATCGTCCTTGGTGACGAGCTTGTCCGCGTTCGCATCGCACCGGTCGACATGCATGGAGCGGAACTTCAACACCTCGATCAGCTCGTTGTTGAAGCCATAGCGCTTCTGCCGGAACAGCACCGGGCCGCGCGACTCGAGGCGCACAGCGAGCGCCACCAGCAGCATGATCGGCGAGAGAAGGATGAGGCTCATGAGCCCGATGCCCTTGTCGAAGAGCCACTTGAGCACGAAGCCCCAGTCCGCGATCGGCCGGTCGCAGAGGTCGATCATGGCGACCGGGCCAACGTGGGAGTAAAGCCGCGGCGCCAGCCGGAGCTGCGTCGCCTCGGCCGGCAGCCGGATGTCGGCCGGCAGCACGGAGAGCCGCGACGTCACCTCGCTGAGCCGCTTTTCGCCGGCGACAGGAAGCGCGACGATGACGAGATCCACCCTGAGCGCGCGGGCCACGTCGAGAAGGTCGTCGAGCGAGCCGAGACGCGGGCTGGCCGCGTTTTCGTGCGGCGCGCGCGCGTCAGAGCGATCGTCGAACACGCCGACGACCCGGACATCGGCCCCCTGGTCGAGCGCGAGGGCGCGGACCAGTGCGTCCGTCAGTGTTCCGGTGCCGTAGATCACCGCGCGCCGCATCAGGCGCCCGTCGCGCGCGAGGCGGCGCACGATCACGCTCACGGCCGCGCGCTCCGCGGCGAGCAGCACGCCCCCGATGAAGAGCCAGGAGGCGAGCCAGACGCGCGACAGCTCGGCACCGGCTTTGAGGAAGAAGACGAGGACGCCGGCAATGGCGAAGGCCGCGGCCCAGCCGGCCATGAGGCCCGGAAGGTGGCGGTGGAAGGTGGCGAGCGTGCGCGTCGAATAGAGACCGAACGCATCGAGGGCGAGCACGGCGCTGACGCCGGTCAGCAGGACGACCGTAAGATAAAGCGCGTCGGTCGCGACGTCGGGGGCGCCGAGATAGAGGATCGCCAGCGCCAGGCCCGTGGCCACCGCGAGCACGAAGTCGGCGATGCGGACGAGGCCGGCGAGGATAACGGGCGAAACGCGGCCCGAGGCGCCGGCGGCGCGCCGGACGCGGTCGAGCGCCGAGACGGCGGACTGTGCCAGGGTGGGTTCGGGGAGAGCGGGGGCAACCATGACTTTGGCTCACTCTGCAACACGGACCGGCGCGAAGTCCGGTCCCGGGACAGGTTTGAGCCCTGAGAGGCAATGCGTGTGCCAGCACGCACCGGCGTGGCCGGGGTGGCTGCCAAGCGGCGCGATGGATGCGGAAACGGTAAAGAAAGTATGAACGTCGCCGTCGGATGCGGCGCCCGGGACTGAGCTCAGGAGACGGCGGGGTCGCGGTAGAACGCGAGCACGGCGTCCGTCATGGCGGCGACCGTGAATTTGCGCGCGACGTTGGCGCGAAGCTCCTCGGCGCGGACCTTGGCGCCGTCCGGATCGGCCAGCGTCTCCGCGAGGGCCGTGGTGAGGGCATCCACCGATCCCGGCGCGATCAGCCGCGTCTCGGTCCCGGCGACGATCTCGGGGATGCCGCCGACGTCGCTCGCGATCAGCGGCCGGCCGGCGGCTGCGGCTTCGAGAACCACGTAAGGGAAGCTCTCGGCGCGGGAAGGCACGACCAGGCAATGGCCGAGCGGAAAGGCGGTCCTAGCCGGCATCGCTCCCGGAAACGTGACATGTGCATCGAGCCCGAGCGCATGAGAGCGGGCCTTGAACGCGTCCGCGTCCGGCCCCGCCCCCACGATGACGGCGCGGACGGGGTGCGTCGGCACCAGCCGGGCCAGCGCCTCGAGCAGAACGTCGACGCCCTTGAGCGCGCGCAATTCGCCGATGAAGAGGAAGCTCGCCGCATCCGGGTTGGGCGCGATGGGCTCGAAGTCCTGGGGGCCGAGGCCGTTCGGGATGACACGCCGCGGCGGCCCCGATGCGCCGATCAGCCGGCCATAGGCGCGGCGCGCATAGTCGGACTCGAAGATGAGCCCGTCCGTCATGCGTCCCATGAGGCGTTCGAGCAGGAAGAAGACCCGCCCCGCGGCCGAGCCCGGCGTGTAATGCAGCGTGCCGCCATGCGGCGTGTAGAAGACCTTGGCACGCGCGCCGCCCGCCTTCAGCCGCGCGCCCGCAAGCCGCGCATAGGCGCCGCCCTTGGCGCCGTGACCGTGCAGCACGTCGAGATCGAGCGCACGCGCAATTCCATGCACCGATCGCAGCGCGGACAGATCGCCGAGCCCGGGCTGGCGGCTCATGGAAACGAGCGAAAGGCCGAGCTTGAGCTGCGGCGCGAGGGCCGCGAGGCGCCCTGCGGTGAGGCTGTCGGCCGCCGTCCGATCCGCGAGGAGGCCGACGTGATGCCCGCGCGCGGTCTGTTCGAGCGCGAGATCGTAGACATGCCGGAAGAGCCCGCCGACCGGCGCGCGCATGACGTGCAGGATACGGAGCGGAAGCTCGGGCGGGCGCGCGTCGTGCGTCACGGGGGCCCGCCTCAGAAGAAGCGTTCGTTGACGTAGACCACGTCGCCCGGAAGGACCGGATAGTCACCCGGCGCCTCGATCTGATCGACGAAGCCGTTGATACGGCGCGTGATGCGGAAGCTGCGCGAGCTGGCCCGCTCCGAGAAGCCGCCCGCGATGGCGATCGCGGTCTCGATCGTCATGCCCGAGACGTAAGGATACTGCCCGCCGGTCTTGACCTCGCCGTAGATGAAGAACGGACGGTTCTGCAGCACGTCGACCGTCACCTGCGGGTCGCGGACGTACTCCGCGCCGAGCCGGTGGCGAATGGTTTCCTGAAGCTCGCGTGTGGTCCGACCGCGCGCATCCACGTTGCCGATCAGCGGCACGGTGATCCGCCCGTCATGATCCACCGTATAGGCGCGCGACAAATTGGGCTGTCCGTAAACGAAGACGCGCAGCCGGTCGCCGGTATCGAGGAGATAAGGCCCTTCGGCATCGGCCACCATCTGAGATCCGCTAAAGCCCGTCGGATGCACGGTCGGCGCGCCCCAGGTGACTTGCTCGGTGGTGGTGGTTGCGCCGTTGTCGTCGAAGACGTGTACGCGTCCCATCTGCCCGCCGATGTTGGCGACGGCGGAGGAGATCACGGTGTCCGGATCATGCGCGCAACCCGCAAGCAGAAGCAGGGCCGCGGGGGCCGCAAATCGCATCAGAGCTGAAAAGACGGTGCGCATGAAGAACCACGGACTGAAAACTGACAGCCCGAGTGTTAGGCCCGGAGGGTTAAGAAAATCTAAGGGGCTGACTTTTTTCGGGAACCTTAAGGAAATTCTAACGGGCGGCGCCGTATGCCAGGAGAACCTCAGGCAGTAGCCGCACGGAAAAGTTATGGCTTCGAGATCCTATCAGCGCTCCGACGATATCGACCTCAGATCGGTTTGGCAGGCCCTTGTGGGCAGCCTGCCCCGCTTGATGATCGTCTCCCTCGTCTTGGGCGGCGCGACGTTCGGCGTGCTGAAGCTCATGGCGCCGCTCTATGTCTCGGAGACGCAGCTCGCGATCGAATCGAAGAGTACGGCCAATCCCTTCGCCGACCCGAGCCGTGGCGGCCAGTCGGACAGCGTCAGCGTGCGCATGGACAAGGAAGCCGTGAACACGCACGTCCGCGCCCTGATGTCGGCGGACCTCGCCGAGACCATCGTGCGCGAGATGAAGCTCACCGAGCGGCCGGAGTTCAACAGCGCGCGCGGCGCTCCCGATGCGTTCTCCGGCCTGCTGCGCATGGCGGGCATCGGCGCGCCGCGTGCAACGGAGACCGACGAGGACCGCGCGCTCCACGTCTTCCTCGACCGCCTCGAGGTCTATTCGCCGAAGGAGAGCCGCTTCATCGGCGTGCGCTTCACCTCGATGGATCCCGATCTCGCCGCCGCCGTCGCGAACCGCGTGGCGGAAACCTACCGTAGCAACCTCGCGCGCCAGAGCCTGAACGAGACCGACGACGTGCAGAAGGCGCTGCAGCCGAAGATCGCGGCGCTCGCCGAGGAAGCGGCCCGCGCGGAGGCGGAGGTCGAGCGGTTCCGTGGCGAGGCCAACATCTTCAAAGGTGGCCAGCAGGCCACCGGCCTCAACGAGCAGCAGCTCGCCGAGCTCAATGCCGAGCTGTCGAAGGTGAAGGCCGCTCGCAGCGAAGCCGAGGCGCGCGCCAAGCAGGCCCGCGAGATGCAGGAGGCCGGGGCCGCGGAAGCGCTCGCCGACGTGCAGAAATCGCCGCTCATCCAGAACATCGTGCAGAGCCGCGTCCGCGTCGAGCGGCAGATCTCCGAGCTTTCCGCCACGCTTCTGCCGGGCCACCCGCGCATGCGCCAGCTCAACGCCGATCTCAAGGGCCTCAAGGCTCAGATCGCCGGCGAGGTCGCGAAGATCGTCGACGGCATCGGCAAGGAAGCCAAGGTCGCCGCGCTTCGCGAGGAGGCCGTGCAGAAGAGCGTGAACGAGATCAAGAGCCGCATCGTCGATGCCGGCCCCGAGGAGGCCAAGCTCCGGAGCCTCGAGGCGGATGCCCGCTCGAAGCGCGCCGAGCTGGACCGGCTGCGGGCTCAGTACGAGGCGAACCGCGTGCGCGCCGACGACAGCCGCACGATTCCCGTCGAGGCGCAGATCGTCTCGTCGGCGCGTCCGTCCTCCGTGCCGTTCTTCCCGAAGCGGGGCGCAACGGCTCTTCTTGTGGTCATCGCATCGTTCCTGAGCGGGCTCGCCCTCGTCATCACGAAAGCGCTGCTGAGCGAAAGCCCGGTGGGCCGCGGCGCGCGGACGGGTGCGGAGAGGCGCCGCGAGATTGCCGCCCCCGTGCTGCCCGAGCCGCCACGCTCGGGTCCGCCGTCCGGGCCCAAGCCGTCACGGCGCCCGCCCGGGCCGCGATCCGAGCCCGCACCGGCATCTGCGGCCATGCCGCCGTCTGCGATGCCCGCACCGTCCGCAGCCGTGATGACGAAGGCCGCCGGCACGACCGTCGCGGAGGCCGGCCCCTCGGACGAAGCCGTCACGGCGCAGAGAGTGACCTCCGCCGAAGCGCTCGCGACGAGCGTCGAAGCCTTGCGCAAACCCGGTCTTTCGGGCGTACGAACGCTCATGGTTGGGGCCTCGGGCGCCGCCGCGCTCGCCAAGGAAGCGACCGGCTTGTGCCGGGCGCTTGCCGGGCAGGGGCTGACCGCCATCATCGTCGATTGGAGCCCGGCCGGCACCGGCGTCGCCGAGCCGTTGGGACAGCCGTCCTGGCCGGGATTCAGCGAGCTTTTGAGCGGCAAATCCCGCTTCGAGGACGTCGTGCTGTCGCTGCGTGACAGCGACGTTCACATCATTCCGTCCGGACGTCCGATGACGGTGGAGGCCGATGCGCTCGATAGCGACAGCATCAACTTCCTGCTCGATGCGCTGGACGACGTTTACGATCACATCGTCGTCGTGAGCGAGGTCGACCCCGGCAAGGGGCTCTTCGAGGCCATGCAAGGCCGCTTCGACTGCGGCGTGGTGCTGTCCGAGGGGAAGGCGCGCGGACAGGCTGCGAACCCTGGCACGTTCCTCGGCTTCGAAGTGGATGGCATCGCATTGTTCGATCTCGAGAAGCGCGCCGAGACCTCGTCTGTGCGGCAGCGTTTCGCACGCGCGAGTTAGGAGGGCCTCGCCCAGGCGCTGCGCTGGAACGGTCCTGAGAATAGACAAAGAGTTGTGCGAGCCGGGATGAGTACGAACGCTCCCCACATCATGAGAACCGCGCTGACGGCCCTGCATGCCACCGGGCTGGCCCGTGGGCTCGCGCCGCTGGCGCGCGGGCAGGGCGTTGTCTTCACGCTTCACAGTGTGACGCCGGAGCCGGTGCGCCCCTTCGAGCCGAACCGCATCCTGAAGGTCACGCCGGACTTCCTGGAGACGGCGATCGTCACCGTCCGCAAGCGCGGCTACGACATCGTCTCGCTCGACGAGGCGGCACGGCGCATGCGCTCGGAGACGCGCGAGCGTCCGTTCGCCTGCTTCACGCTCGACGACGGCTATCGCGATAACCGGGATCACGCTTATCCCGTGTTCAAGAAGCATGACGCGCCGTTCGCGATCTATGTGCCCGCCGCCTATGCCGATGGCGAGGGCGATCTCTGGTGGTACGTGCTGGAGAACGCCATCGCGAAAACGGATCGCGTGCGCGTCGTCCTCGACGGCATCGAGCGCGTGTTCGACGCCACCACGGCCGAAACCAAGGACCGCGCCTTCTACGAGATCTACTGGCCGCTCCGCGCCCGGCCCGAAACCGAGCTGCGCGCCACGGTACAGGCTGTCGCCGCGGAGGCGGGATACGATGCCTCGCGCCTCTGCCGCGATCTGATCATGAGCTGGGACGAGATCCGCGCCCTGGCGGCCGATCCCCTCGTGACGATCGGGGCCCACACCTGCCGCCACTTCGCTGTCGCCAAGCTCTCCGAGGAGGAGGCGCGTCGGGAGATCGCCGACAGCGTGGCGCGAATCGCGTGCGAGCTGGGCCGCCCATGCCGCCACTTCAGCTTTCCCTATGGCGATACCGCAAGCGCCGGCCCTCGCGACTTCGCCATCGCGCGCGCGCTCGGCCTCGAGACCGCGGTCACGACGCAGAAGGATGTCGTGCGCCGCGGCGTCGACAGGCATGGCCTGCCGCGCGTCTCTCTCAACGGAGATTATCAGGCAGCGCGCTTCGTCGAGGTCCTGCTGACGGGCGTCCCCTTCCGGATGTTCGACGCGGCGCAGACGGCGCGTGCTTACGCGCGGCGTCTGGCCGGCGCCCGCGGCAAAGCCGCGGCGATCGCATCGCCGCCCATCAGGCGTCCGGACGCTGCATCCATTTGATGAGCCACATCGCGGGCAGCACCCAGAGCAGCCCCGCGACCGGGTAATAGACGATCTCCGCCATCTTGCTCCCGTTCACCTGCAGCACGACCGCGACCATCATCGCCATCAGCGCATAGACGGTGAGGAAGGCGACGAGCACGATGGCGCCGACGAGTTTGCGGGAGCGGAGCGTCATGAGGGGGATCCGGAAGCCGTTTCGGCCCATCTAAATCCGAGATCGCCGGGGGCGTCCAGCGCCGCATCATCGCATTGAACCCGCCGCTGCGACGGCCTATCACACCGCATCATCTCGAAGGAGAGAGCGCGATGGCGGTGATCGGGACCGAAAAGAGCGAGCGGACAGGCGTCGGCGCATCCGCGTGGGAGCGCGCCGTGCGGCTGTGGCTCCTGGGCGTTGCGCTCCTGGTGCTGGCCATGATTACCGTCGGCGGCGCCACGCGCCTCACCGATTCCGGCCTCTCCATCACCGAGTGGCAGCCACTCTTGGGCGCCATCCCGCCGCTGACCGATGCCCACTGGCATGAGGCTTTCGAGAAATACCGCCAGATCCCCCAGTATCATCTCGTCAACAAGGGCATGTCGCTCGAGGAGTTCCAATTCATCTACTGGTGGGAGTGGGGCCACCGCTTCCTCGGGCGCATCATCGGCCTCGCGTTTGCGCTGCCGTTCGCCGCGTTCTGGGCCCTCGGCGCACTGCGGCCGGGCGAGCCGCTGAAGATGGCGGGCGTTCTCGCCCTCGGCGGGCTTCAGGGCGTCATCGGCTGGTACATGGTGAAGTCCGGCCTCGTCGATCGGGTGGACGTCAGCCAGTATCGTCTGGCGCTGCATCTGACCGTCGCTTTCGTCATCCTCGCGCTCCTGATCTGGCTCGCGCTCGGCATCGGCCGCGCCGAGACGAGAGGCCCGGCCCGGCCACGAATCGCGCGCCTCCCCGCCGTTATCATCGGCCTCATCTTCCTTCAGGTCATCGTCGGCGCTTTCGTCGCCAGCCTGCAGGGTGGGCTCGTCTACAACACGTGGCCGACCATGAACGGCGCCTTCGTCCCGGACGATCTGCTCGCGCTCGAGCCCTGGTATCACAATCCGTTCGAGAACCCCGTGACGGCCCAGTTCATCCATCGCCTGATCGCCTATGCGATCGTGGCCGCCGTCGCGGTCGAGGCCTGGCGCGTCTACGATTCTCCTGAGAAGCTCGATCTGCGCGGCTCGGCGGCGCTGCTGCTGGCGGCCGTGATCGGACAGGCGGCGCTCGGGATCTGGACGCTGCTGCACGCCGTTCCCATCGGTCTCGGCATCGCCCATCAGGCCTGCGCCGCGATCCTGCTCGTGATCGCCGTGCGCCATCTCCATCTCGCCACCTACGGCCCGCGCGGCGCCAGCCTGCGCGCGGCCTGACAGCGGCGAACGTCGCGGTCGCTTCAGGCTGAAGGGGACGGCAGGCCGAGCATCAGGGCGATGTTCTGCACGGCGGCACCCGCCGCGCCTTTGCCGAGATTGTCGAGCCGCGCCACGAGCACGGCCTGCCCGAGCGTCTTGTGCGCGAAGACGTAAAGCTCGATCCGGTCCGTGCCATTGAGTCCGAGCGCATCGACGCGTCCGCCGAGCGCGGCCGCCTCGCTCTCCGGCACGACCCGCACGCGCGCCTCCGGCACGACCCGCACGCGGTCGGAGGCGCCGTAGTGGCGAGCGAGCGCCTGATGCAGATCGTGCGCCGTGGGTTTGCCGGGCAGCGTATCGAGGTGCAGCGGCAGGCTGACGAGCATGCCCTGGCGGAAGTTGCCGACGGACGGCACGAAAATCGGCCGCCGCGTGAACCCGCCATAGCGTTGCAGTTCCGGCAGGTGCTTGTGTTCGAGGCCGAGACCGTAAAGCTCGAAGGCCGGCGCGGTCTTCTCCACCTCGTAGGAGGCGATCATCGGCTTGCCGCCGCCGGAGTAGCCCGAGACGGCATTGAACGCCACCGGATGGTCGGCCGGCAACAGACCCGCATCGACGAGCGGCCGCGCGAGTGCGATGGCGCCGGTCGGATAGCAGCCCGGATTGGCGACGCGGCGCGCGTTGCGGATGGCCTCGCTCTGGGAAGGAACCAGCTCCGGGAAACCGTACACCCATCCCTCGGCCACCCGATGCGCCGTCGAGGCATCGACGATGCGCGGCGCGTTCGCGCCGAGGGTCTCCGCCAGGGCGACCGCCTCGATGGCGGCCGCATCCGGCAGGCAGAGGACGACAAGATCGACGTCGGCCATGAGCGCGCGGCGCGCCTCGGGATCCTTCCGCCGGGCCGCCTCGATGCTGACGACCTCGACGGCCGGATCGGCGGCGAGCCGCTCGCGGATCTCGAGGCCGGTCGTGCCGGCTTCGCCGTCGATGAACACCCGCGGTTTGGCACCCGCCGTGCGCTGGCTTTTCCGATCCTGCGTCATCCGCTGATCCCGAGCCGGTGCAGGATGCCCTGCCAGATGGTCTCCGAGCAGCCGACGCCATAGGCCGCGCACACGATCTTGTGGCTGTCGCGGTAGATCATGTCGAGCGCGACGTAGAGGATGATGAGGAGGCCGATCCAGGCGATCCACGGATAGCGGGCCAGGAGCTTGGCGATATAGGTCGACGCGACGGCCATCAGCACGATGGCGAGGGCGAGGCCGATCACGAGCACGAGGGTCGATTCGCCGGCCGCGCCGGCGACGGCCAGCACGTTGTCGAGCGACATGGAGACGTCGGCGAGAATGATGGTCCAGAGCGCCGACCAGAAGTTCGTTTCGTCGTGAGGAGCGGCGGTCGAGGCGAGCTTCCCCTCGACCTCGTCGATCGAATGCTCGCTCCCATCGACGATCTGGCGATACATCTTCCACGAGACGAACAGCAGCAGCAGGCCGCCCGCGAGCGTGAGGCCGATGACCTGCAGCATCTGCTGGGCGATGCCCGAGAACAGGATGCGCAGGACGACCGCGCCGGCGATGCCCCAGAAGATGACCTTGGTGCGCATGCTCGGGTGGACGCGGGAGGCAGCCATGCCGACGACGATGGCGTTGTCTCCGGCGAGCGTGAGGTCGATGATCAGGATGTTGAAGAGGGCGACGGCGTTGCTTTGCCACCAGGTCGGGCTCGTCAGGTGTCCGATCTCGACCAGGATCTCGTTCAACAAAGCCTCGAACATGGGGTCGTCGCCTCTCCGCGGTTCCACGGCAGAAGGGACGTCCCTCCGGCTCGGCAGCAAGAGAACAACACCATTCCACGTAAAAAAACAACGGCCCGCAGGTGCGGGCCGTTGTCGTACTCCGTAAG
The DNA here is from genome assembly GCA_036823975.1 of Hyphomicrobium sp. Taxonomy (GTDB): domain Bacteria; phylum Pseudomonadota; class Alphaproteobacteria; order Rhizobiales; family Hyphomicrobiaceae; genus Hyphomicrobium_C. The sequence goes on along the minus strand of DAITBB010000012.1, from coordinate 50,860 downwards.
TAGAGAGTTCTTTAGCGCTTCGAGAACTGGAAGCTGCGGCGTGCCTTCACGCGGCCATACTTCTTGCGCTCGACGGTGCGGCTGTCGCGGGTCAGGAAGCCGCCCTTCTTGAGCACGCCGCGCAGCTCCGGCTCGTAGTAGGTGAGCGCCTTGGAGATGCCGTGGCGGACGGCGCCGGCCTGGCCCGAGAGGCCGCCGCCCGCAACCGTCACGATGATGTCGAACTGCGTGGTGCGGTTCGCGGCCGCCAGCGGCTGCTGCAGAAGCATCTGCAGCACGGGGCGGGCGAAATAGGTCTTGAAGTCTTTCTTGTTGACCGTGATCTGGCCACGACCGGGCTTCAGCCAGACGCGCGCGACGGCGTCCTTGCGCTTGCCGGTAGCGTAGGCGCGGCCGAGGCTGTCGAGCTTCTGCACGTGCACCGGCGCGTCGGCCGGGGCAGCGCCCTTGAGGGTTCCGAGTTCGTCCAGGGACTTTGCTTCCTGTGCCATGACTGTCAGGCCCTCGAGTTCTTGCGATTGAGCTTCGCGATGTCGAGCTGCACGGGCGACTGTGCGGCGTGCGGATGCTCGGCACCCTTGTAGATCTTGAGATTGCGCATCAGCTTCCGCTGCAGCGGACCGCGCGCGAGCATGCGCTCGACGGCGAGCTCGATGACCCGCTCGGGGAAGCGGCCTTCGAGGATGCGGCGCGGCGTGGTGGCCTTGATGCCGCCGGGATAGCCCGTGTGGCGGTAATAGACCTTGCCGTCGCGCTTGTTGCCGGTGAAGACGGCCTTCTCGGCGTTGACGACGATGACGTTGTCGCCGCAATCGACGTGCGGCGTGTAGATCGCCTTGTGCTTGCCCTTGAGGCGCACGGCGATGAGAGTGGCGAGACGGCCGACGACGAGACCGTCGGCGTCGATGACGACCCACTTCTTCTCGACCTCGCCCGGCTTGGCGACGAAAGTTTTCATGGCGGGACCCGCTCCTGCCTCGTGTTGGGGATCGGAGACGCAGGACGCGCCGCCGTTTCGGAGAGCGTGATCTACGGGATTGCACGACACGCGTCAATCAGGCAGAAGAATTAAATAGACGCGGAAAATCAATTAGATATCCGTGAAGGTAATATAATACCGCATATGTGGTTTTGAATTACCACATTAGTGCAGGCTATCTGAGCCAGCCCGCCCGGAAGGTTAACCTTTTCTTGCCGCCGCGGCCGGCGGCGTGTAGCCCATTAAGGCGCGCCGACGGATCGCGGCGCGCTCGGGGGTTCAAGGGGCATCGGTCGAAGCCCGGCCGTTCTTACATCCGTCCCACTTGTCGCGTATCGGGGCGGTTCCATGGGACGCGGGGGGTTGCGATCCACGATCACATCGTCTGGGACAATGGGAGACATCGCCTGATGAGCACGTTCATGTCGCGCCTGAGAGCGCTCGCCGCCTGTGTCGGCCTTGGCGCAGCCCTGGCGGTTGCCGCGACGTCGAATCTCGCCGCGCAGGAGTTCAAGCAGATCGAGCTGAGCGAGAAGATGGTGACGTCCTTCATCGCCGCGCAGAAGGATTTCGCGCCGCTCGCGAGCAAGCTCGTCGATGCCGGCGACAACCCGGGCCCGGAGCTGACCAAGGAGCTCGAGACGATCGCCAAGAAGCACGGCTTCGCGAGCTTCGACGAGTTCGAGGATGTGGGCGCGAACATCACGCTCGTGCTGGACGGTCTCGACCGCACCACCGGCAAGTTCACGGATCCGATCGAGAAGATGAAGCAGGAGCTCGAGGAGATCAAAGCCGATACCTCGATCCCCGCCGAGGACAAGAAGCTCGCCGTCGACGATCTCACGCAGGAGATCGCGGCGTCGCAGCCCTTGCAGCACCAGTCCAACATCGACGTCGTGAAGAAGCACGTCGAGGAGATCGAGGCGCTGATCCCGGACGAGGCGGGCGAGAGCCCTCCGGACGACGAGGCGCCCGCGCCCTGATAGGGATCGTCATGAGCGAGAAGACGACGTCGCGCCGGCCGGCCCCCACGCCGGCTCGGCCCGACACTTCAAATAAGAGCGGCTCCTCAGATAAGAGCGCCGTCGGCACGGAAGAGCCGGTGGCCGCCTTGGTCAGGGCGGCGCGTCCCGAGCCCGGGATCCTGGTCCTGACGCTCGATGCGCCGCGCTCTCGCAACAGTCTGTCGCGCCGGATGATGGACGCGCTCGGCGCTGCGATCGCCAGCGCCGCATCCGATCGCGAGGTCGCGGCGGTCGTGCTTGCGGCGGCCGGCCCGGCCTTCTCGTCCGGCCATGACCTCAAGGAGCTGACCGCCCATCGCGCCGATGCCGATGGGGGCCGGGCATTCTACGAGGAGACGATGCGCACCTGCGCGCGCCTCATGCAGGATATCGTCGCCTGCCCGAAGCCCGTGATCGCGGCGGTCGAAGGTGTCGCCACCGCCGCCGGATGCCAGCTCGTCGCGACCTGCGACCTCGCGGTGGCGGCGGAGACGGCCACGTTCGCGACGCCCGGCGTCAACATCGGTCTGTTCTGCTCGACGCCGATGGTAGCCCTCTCGCGCAATCTTTCGCGCAAGCATGCGATGGAGATGCTGCTCCTGGGCGAGGCCCTCTCGGCGGCGAACGCGGAGCGCTACGGCCTCGTCAATCGCGTCGTGCCCCGCGATCGCGTGATCGAGGAGGCGCTCGCCATGGCGCGCATCATCGCCGCCAAGTCGCGGTTGACGGTGGCGATCGGCAAAGAAACGTTCTACCGGCAGATCGAGCGCCCCCTTGCGGAGGCCTACGACGACGCGGCCCGCGTCATGGTCGAGAACATGATGGCGCAAGACGCGGCCGAGGGCATCGAGGCTTTCCTCGAGAAGCGCCCTCCGGTCTGGAAAGGTTGCTAGCGTGGAGCCGCGCGTGTCGTTCGTGACGCTCGGCGTGGCCGAGATCGCCCGCGCGCGGGCCTTCTACGAGACGCTGGGCTTCAAGGCCTCGTCGGACTCCAACGAAAACGTCACGTTCTTCGATGCGGGTGGCGTCGTGCTCGCGCTGTTCGGTCGCGCGGCCCTTGCCGAGGATGCGAAGGTGCCGGATTCCGCGCCGGGCTTCTCGGGCGTTGCGCTCGCCCACAATGTCCGCTCCGAGGCCGAGGTCGCGCATGTGCTCGCCGAGGCCGAAGCGGCCGGGGCCACGATCGTGAGACCGGCCGAGAAGGCCTTCTGGGGCGGCCACACCGGCTATTTCCGGGATCCGGACGGGCATCTCTGGGAAGTGGCCTTCAATCCGTTCTTCCCCTTCGATGATGCGGGACGTGTCGTTCTGCCGTAAAAGACATCATGACCGACACGCCACCAACCGACTCCGCGATCGCCGACCTCCTGAGAGCCGCGAAGACCTTCGCCGTCGTCGGCGCCTCCAACAAACCGGCCCGCCCCAGCTACGGCGCCATAAGATACCTTCTGGCGCACGGCTACCGGATCGTTCCGGTCAACCCGGGCTTGGCGGGCCAGGAGATCCACGGCCAGGCCGTGGTGGCGGATCTGGCGTCCATTAGGGACCCCATCGACATCGTCGACGTCTTCCGCAATTCGGACGCCGCGCTCGAAATCGTCCGCGCCGCCATCCGCGAGAAGGACCGCCTCGCCATCAAGGCGGTGTGGATGCAGATCGGCGTCATTAACGAGCAGGCGGCGAGCGAGGCGGCGGCCGCCGGCCTCGCCGTCGTCATGGACCGCTGCCCCAAGATCGAGCACGCCCGGCTTCTTGGTTAGCTGACTCTAGCCTGTCAGTTGTCGGCGACGATGCGGAACGCGCCCTTGAGGTCGGCTGCCGAGCTGCCGCCCACGAACACGGTGAACGGCCCGGGCTCGATCACGCGCTGGCCCTCGTCGTCGTGGTAGGCGAGATCTGCGGCCTTGAGCGTGAAGCGCACCGTCTCTTCGGCGCCGGCGGCAAGCGCGATTTTGCGGAAGCCCTTGAGCTCCCGCACCGGGCGCGAGCGTGAGGCCACCCGTTGGCGCGTATAGAGCTGCACTACCTCTTTGCCCGCGCGCGCCCCGCTGTTCCGGACGACGACCTCGACCTCGATCTGCCCGTCCTGCCTCATGTCGGGCGCGCTGAGCTTGAGGCCGGAATAGGCGAACGTCGTGTAGCTGAGCCCGTGCCCGAACGGGTAGAGCGGCGTCGGCTTCTCGTCGATGTAGCCCGTCGTGTAGCGATCTTCCGTGGCGGGGCGGCTGGTGGGCAGATCGTTGTAGGCGATCGGGATCTGCCCAACCGAGCGCGGGAAGGTCATCGGCAGCTTGCCCGAGGGCGCGATCTCGCCCGTAAGAACCTCCGCAAGCGCGATCCGCCCCTCCGTTCCCGGGTGCCAGGCGATCAGGATTGACGCCACCTTGCCGAGGGTCTCGGTAAGCGCGAGCGGACGTCCCGTCTCGACGACGAGCGCGATGGGCGTGCCGACCTCGGCCAGCGCATCGAGCAGGTCCTGCTGCACGCCCGAAAAGCCGAGAGCGGCGCGCGACACGCCTTCGCCGAAGGCCAGGCAGTCCTCGGCGAGGACCAGCACCACGAGATCCGCCTCTCGCGCGACCCTCAGGGCGTCGTCCTTGTCCTTGAAGGACTGGCCGCACGGATCCGCGAAGGCCTCCGAGAAGAGGAGCCTCTGGCCGCTGCCCATCCGGCTCAGGAGCGCGCTCAGCAGCGGCTCGGTGCGCGGTTTGTCGAGCCCCGCAGGTCCGTACCAGGAATGATCGTTGATCGCGAGTGCGGCCGCCCCGATCAGCGCCACCGTGCCCGATTGCGGCGTGATCGGCAGCGTTGCGCCGCTGTTCTTGAGAAGCACGAAGCTCTCTTGCGCCACCTCGCGGGCGCGCCGGCGCACGTCCGTCTCCGGCATCGGGGGCGGGGTTTTCCGGACGCCCTGCGGCGAATCCGCGAACAGCCCCATGCGATATTTGACGCGCAGCACGCGCCGGACGGCCTCTTCCACCTCCGCCATCGGCACCTGCCCCGCGCGCACGGCCTCGGCGAGGTGGCGGGCATAGGCCTTGCTCTCCATGTCGAGGTCGATGCCGGCATGCAGCGCCTTGCGGGCCGCTTGCGCGAGATCGGCGGCGACCCCGTGGTTCTTGAGCTCCATGATGGCCGCGAAATCGGACATCACGAGCCCGTCGAACCCCATGCGGGTTCTGAGGATGTCGGTGAGGAGGCGGCGGTTGGCGGTCACGGGCACGCCATTGACGGTATTGAACGAGGCCATCACCGTCTCCGAGCCGGCGGCGATCGCAGCCTCGAAGGGCGGCAGATAGCGGTCGAACAGCTCCGCGTTCGGGATCTGCGCGCCGTTGTAGTCGCGTCCGCCCTCAGGCGCGCCATAGCCCACGAAATGCTTGGCCGCGGTCGCGAGCCCGCCGCGGCGATAGCCGGCGACGCGGGCGCGCGCGAAGGCCGCGCCGAGATAGGCATCCTCGCCCGCGCCTTCGATCACGCGGCCCCAGCGGGGATCGCGCGAGATGTCGATCATCGGCGCGAAGGTGAGGTTGAGGCCGCGCTGGGCCGTCTCGTTGGCAACGGCCTCCGCCGCGCGCTCGGCGAGCTGCGGTTCCCACGTGGCCGCCCACGCAATAGGCGCGGGGAACGCGATATGGAATGCGTGGATGGCGTCCATCGCGAACAGGAGCGGGATCTTGAGGCGAGAGGCCGCGACGGCGGCCTGGAATTCGCCGATGTGTACCGGGTTCACCACATTGAACAGCCCGCCGATCCGCCCCGCCGTCACGGCCTCGATCTGAGGTCCGCGCGGCAGCGTGAAGGAGGGGAAGTTCAGCTGCCCCACCTTCTCGTCGAGCGTCATCTGCGCCAGGAGAGCGGTAATCCGGGCATCGAGGGCCGGGTTGGCCGCGGATGCGGAAGGCGGGCCCGAAAGGGCCGGGGAGGACACGAGACAGACGAGGAGGGTCAACAGCCGGATGCTGCGTTTCATCGAGGCGTGCGGCCTTTGTGCGATTGCGAAAGGCTTTATGCTATACGTCGGCCGGATCCCGCGTCCAATTCGCATCTTGTGGGAAGGGGCATGTGCTACAACATGTCGTCCCGCAGCTGGGAATGGCGCCTGGCAGAAGGGGCATGGGATCCTGTGGACGGTGGCAAGGAGGGCAAGATGCCGGTGAGCGGCGTCCAGCCGAAGAAGCTCGACCTCGATGGCTCGGCGCACACGATGCTGCCGATCGAGCTCGACGGCGAGGAATATGTGCTCGAGGCGCGCGCCTTCGAGGGCAAGGACGAGCACACTCAGGCGATGGCGCTAATCAACCGGGGCGTGGGCGCGGAGGCGGACCACGTGCCGCTCGTGCGCGTGCATTCGGGCTGCGTCACCGGGGACATCTTCCACTCGCTGCGCTGCGACTGCCGCGCCCAGCTCGAGGGCGCGCTCCGGCGCATCGTGAGCACGCCCAACGGCGTCCTGATCTATCTTCCCTATCACGAGGGCCGCGGCATCGGCCTGTTCAAGAAGATCCGTGCCTACGCGCTGCAGGACCAGGGGCTCGATACCGTCGATGCCAACATCGAGATCGGCGCGCCGATCGATGCGCGCGACTATGAGCTGGCCGCCGAGATCCTGATGACCCTCGGCTTCGCGAAGATCCGCTTGATGACGAACAACCCGGTCAAGCTCGACGCGCTCGCGAGCGCAGGCATCGAGATCATCGACCGCGTCCCGCTCGTGGCGCGCCCGGGGACGCACAACGCGCGCTACCTCGAAACCAAGCGCCGCCGCATGTCGCACAAGCTCTGAGATCGAAGATCACGGAACGAGCGTAGCTCGATCGTCACCGGATGTGCGCCCTACCAGGCCAGCGCGCCCATGACGGCCAGCGCCGGCGGCGTGCCGGGCGGGAACAGCGTCGCGATCTTGGCGGCATCGACCTTCCCGTCCGTGGTGGCCTCGGCCCGATGGATGCCGCCCGCGATGAAAAGCGCGTCGAGACCCGCGCCCGCAGCGCCCGCGAGATCGGTGCGGATAGCGTCGCCGATGACGAGGATCTCGCGGTCGGAGACCGGCGCGCCCCGCACGCGCTCCGCTTTGGATCTGGCCGCCGCGTAGGCCGTGGCATGCGGCTTGCCGGCCCAGAACACCGCGCCGCCGAGCTTCTGATAGGCGTCCGCGAGCGCACCGGCGCAGAGGAAAAGCCGGCCGCCCACATCCACGACGAGATCCGGGTTCGCGCACACGAACGGCAGGCCGAGGGCGTGGGCCTGGCCGAGCACATCGCTGTACGTCTCGACGGTTTCGCGCACGTCGTCATTGAGGCCCGTGCAGACGACGGCCTCGGCCGCATCGAGATCCACTTCCGAGGCCGCGCTCCGTTCGAAGAAGGACGCATCGCGCGCCCGGGGCCCGATGAAATAGACGCGCCGATAGCCGCGCTCGGCGATATGCGCGAGCGCGATCTCACCTGACGAGACGATCGCGTCATAAGCATCGGGAGAAACGTGCCGCGCCTCCAGCATCGCCATCACGCGCGCCATGGGCACCGGCGCATTCGTGAGCAGAACGACGGTTCCGCCGCCTTCGCGGAAGCGGATGAGGGCATCGGTGGCGGCCGTGTAGGCCTGCACGCCGTCGTGCACCACGCCCCAGACGTCGCAGTAGAGCACGCGATAGCGCGACAGAAGCTCTCCGGCGTGAGCAAGGATGGGCGGCGGCAGCGAAGCGGAGAGAGGCGCGGAGGAAGAGGTCATGAAAATCCGGAGCGGGAGGATGAGAGGCCGCTCGCGCCGGAAAGGCTGCGCGGAGGGGCGCGCGGTGCGGTGTTCATCAAGGTCGGAGCGACACTAGGCAACAACGGTGCGGAAATCCAGTCGTCGCGCCGCGTGCCTTTGTCCCATCATGCGTATGCGGATCAGGCCAGTTGCACGCGCACGCGTGCACCGCCATGCGCGATGCTTCCCCGCCATGCGATGCGCCAGGCCGGGCATTTCACGCCGAAGGCGGACGAGACCCAGCCGCCGCCGCTTCCGAGGTCTCCCCCGCGCGCGAGCGTGATCTCGCCCGGCGTCTCGAAATGGAGGCGCACCGGCCGGCCTTGCGCAGGGCGCAGCGTGACGCTGGCGCCCTCGAGAGCCGCTTCGACATCGATCGCCGCCTGGAACGCAATCTCGACCGGCAGAGGCGTGTCCGTGCCGATCAGCCGGTCATGCACGAAGAAGCCGTCGGCGGTCGCCGCGACGGTGCGCTCGTGGCGGACGCCGGACGTGCGCCGATAGCCGTCGTGCGAGGCGCGGATCAGCCAGCCGCCTTCGCTCTCGCCCGCACCGTCGCGCACCTCGTCGAGCCGCGTCTCCGCCTTGTGGCGCCAGTTGAAGGCGCCCGCGATCTCGCTCTGGTCCGCACCATGGAGGGACAGCGTATTGTGGGCGGGCGTCCCGCGGAACCAGTCCCGCCAGGCGCCGCCCGAATGGTAGAGATAGGTGCCGGGATCGACGAGCAGCGGCCGTCCGTCCACTGCAGCGACGAGCGCCAGCGCATCCGCATGCCCATGAGCGGCGATCGCGAGATAGCCGAGAGGACCGTGGTCGAGAGCGAGCATGAGGGAGCGCCCGGCGCGCGTCTCGCGCACGACGGAAAGGCCGCCCTCGCGGAAGGTCGCGATCCCGCTCGGCTGCTCTCCTGCAACAGGCGTCGTGAACACGGCGTCCCGCAATTGCGGCGCTGTAACTGGGAGACCTGTCGGCCGGCCGAGGAAGCCCGAGATGGCGCGCGCGACGGAGGCGGCATAGGCCGGCTCGTGCGTGCTGAGCGAGAGCACGCGGCCCTCGTCGTCATCGCCGAACGCCGGTACGCGGCCGCGCGAGTCCGCGAGCCAGGCGATATGCTCCGCGAAAAGGCCGAGCCGGTCCGTGGCGGAGGGGACGAGGGGACGGCCGGCCGCGCGCGCGGCGAGCGCCGCAAGCAGGATCAGCTCGGCCGTGAAGGCGCCGTAAGTGGGCGACTGCTCGGCCGGCGCTCCGTCCGCGAGGATCTGCAGGCCCGCTTCACGCGACAGCACCGCGCGGGCCTCGGCTTCGCGTGTCGCCGCATCGGTATCCGGCAGCGCGAGCGCGATCAGCAATGCGCCCGCAGCCTCCGCGACGAGGTGGTTGTTGGCGGACGAGAAGCGGGATGGAAACCGCGCGATCCAGAACGCGTGCGCGGCGAGCATGGCGCGAATGCGCCGCACGGTCTCGGCGCCGAGCTTGTCTCCGGCGAGGCTGGTGACGACGAGCAGGCTGATGGCGCGCAACGCGCATTCGATGCCGGAGTTCCAGGCGAGGCCACGGAACGGAGGATTGGCGTCGAACCAGCTCGCGATCACCTCCTCGATCAGCGCCAGCGCGCGCGCGTCGGCCGTAAGCGCCACTTCCGCGGCGAGCGGCTGCAGGACCTGCAGGCGGTTCAGCTCCCAGACGTACTTGATGTCGCCGAGGCGCCGCTCATGGCGGTAGGCGATGTCGAAGGTGAAGATGTCCGCCCCGGGCCAGAGCCGGCCCGTGACCGGGTCGAGCCGCCAGAGGTCCGCGGAGATCGGCGTGCCCGGCCAGCGCCGCGGCCAGTCGCATCCAAGCGCCGCATACCGGCCCTCGATCAGGCTGCGGGCCGAGGCGGCAATGGCGGTGCGAAGCTCGGGCGAGGCGCGCTCCATTGCTTCGGAGAGGCCCGGCAGCGCGGGCACGGGGCCGTCGGAGGCATAGCGCGCCCAGCCTTCGGTGACGCCGCGCGCGGTTGTCTTGCGCGCGACCTCCCCCACGCGGTGCAGGATCTCGCCGGGGCTCATGCTGCGCAGGCGGCGGATGTACCAGGCCAGAGACATCAGTCCGCGGCCTCCGACCAGATCGCCGCGAGGCGACCGACATACGAGGCCATGTCGAGATGCTGGCGATGGAACGCACGCGCCGCCGTGCCGAGCCGGTCGCGCAGCGCCGGATCCGCGATCAGGCGGCGCAAGGCGCTCGCGAGTGCGGGCGAGTCTCCCGGCGGCACGAGCAGGCCCGTTTCGCCGTCGTGCACGATGTCCTCCACGGCCCCGACCGGCGTCGCGACCACGGCGAGCCCCGCCGACATGCCTTCGATCACCGACATCGGCAGGTTCTCGTCGAACGACGGCAGCACCAGGATGTCGGCGGAGGCGAGAAGCGCGCGCGCGGCCTCGGGTCCGACCCAGCCGGGCACGTCCACCCGCGCCGCGACGCCGAGCGTTTCGAGACGGGCGCGCGTGGCGGCGATATCTCCGTCTCCGGCGATCACGGCGCGCCAGCCGGAGAGGTCCGTGATCGCACCGAGCGCAGCGACGAGTTCCGGCACGCCTTTGCGCGCGCCGACCCGGCCGAGGAAAAGCATTGTCAGCGGGGCATCCGCCACGCCGCGCGCCGGCCGCACAATGGCCTCGGCGGCATTCGGCAGAATGACGAGGCGCTGGGCGGTCTCCGGCACGCGGTCGGCAACGAAATCGCGCCAGACGCGTCCGAGCACGATCACGCGCCGGGCGCCGCCGAGAAGCGCCCGCGCCTGTGCCTGCAATGCGGGAGGAGCGCTGTCGAAGAAGGTGCGGAAGCGCGAGCCGTGCAGATGCACCACGTAGGGAACGCCGAGCCGGCGCGCGAGCGTCCCGACGATAGCCTTGCGGCGCGTGCTGCCGTCGCTGGAGAGATTGATATGCAAGAGGTCGACGCGGCCGGCCGCCTTCGAGAGCGCGAGGCGGATAAGGAAGGCCGTCAGGAAGAGCGGCGACAGCCAAAGAGGGCCCGCTCCGCGCGTCGGCGCGAAGGTGACGCGCCAGGCGCCCGCGCGCCCGTCATCCAGGTTGTCCCGCACGGCGTCCATGAGACGGTCGATGCCGCCTTTGCCGCCGCGGCCGAGCGGCGTCGCCACCAGCACGCGACGCACCGACGCGGGCGCTTGCGTGCGCGCGTCCCCGCTCACGCCCGCCATGAGGCTCCGGCCCCCGGTCGGCGCGGCCGCGTGGGCGATGTGCGGCGCAAACAGATGCGGATGATTTGGTTCACGAGATGACAACGTTGTTAACTGAAATCAGCGACTTACCGCGCGTTGCGACGCGGTACGATGCAAGGTGGCGATGACTTGAACACCAGCCTTCGGGCTTATGGCACTACGAAAGACGTTCATCGTGAAGATTGCAATCTTTGGTCTTGGATATGTGGGCATAACCGGGGCCGCATGCCTGCTGGGCGAAGGCCACACCGTCGTCGGCGTCGAGATCAACGAGCAGAAGGCCCGCATGATCGCGGCGGGCCGCTCTCCCATCGTCGAGAAGGGTGTCGACGAGCTTCTCGCGCGCGGCGTGCACGACGGGCGCCTCACGGTCGTCTCCACCGCGCGCGAGGCGATCGCGGAGGCGGACGTCGCCATGGTCTGCGTCGGCACGCCGAGCGCGCCGGACGGCTCGCACAACATGACCTTCATCATCAACGTGTCGCAGCAGATCGCAGCCGCGCTGAGCGAGACCGCGCGCACGACGCCGCTGACCGTCGCATTCCGCTCGACGATGCGTCCGGGCTCGATCGACGGCCTCATCGCGCCGATCTTCGAGGCGGCGCTCGGCGACCAGTGTGCCGCGCGCGTCGAGCTTGTCTACAATCCGGAGTTCCTGCGCGAATCCTCCGCCGTCGCCGACTACCTCGCGCCGCCCAAGATCGTGGTGGGCACGGCCGACGGCGCGCCCTCGGCCCGCATGACCGAGATCTATGCGAACATCGACGCGCCGACGTTCGTGACCGGCTACAAGGAGGCGGAGTTCACGAAGTTCGTGGACAACACCTTCCACGCCGTCAAGGTCGCCTTCGCCAACGAGATCGGACGCTTCTGCGTCACGCTCGGCATCGATGCGACGAAGGTGCACGAGATCTTCGTCTCCGACCGCAAGCTCAACATCTCGCCCTATTACACGCGCCCCGGCGGAGCCTTCGGCGGCTCGTGCCTGCCCAAGGACGTGCGCGCGCTGCAGTACCTTTCCGACGACACCGGCGCCAGCGCCTATCTGATCGAGTCGCTCCTGAAATCGAACGAGGCCCACAAGCGCTTCCTGTTCGAGCTGGCGACGAAGGATCTCCCGAGAGGCGCGCACGTGCTGATGGTCGGCCTCGCCTTCAAGCCGGGCACCGACGATCTGCGCGAGGCGCCCCAGCTCGATCTCGCCCGCCGCCTTCTGCAAGGCGGCTATCGTCTTTCGATCTACGATCCGTCCGTGCAGCCGTCGCAGCTCGTCGGCCAGAACCTCGGCTATGCCTTTGCGCATCTCCCGAGCATGACCAAGCTGCTCGTTGGCGCGGAGGAGGTGGCCGCGACGACCTACGACCGCGTGCTCGACACCAACGGCCGCGCGCAGGCGCTCGCGCCGAAGTCTGCCGCTCCGATTGTGGACCTGAACACGCTATGAGGGCTATGGCGCGCGCAACGGCAATCGAAAGTTCCGATCCGGCCGCGGCCGCCGAGCCTCTGGCGCTCGCGGGCCGCAAGGTGCTGATCGTCGTCGAGAACCTGCCGGTCCCGTTCGACCGGCGGGTCTGGCAGGAGGCCCGCGCCCTCAAGGCGGCCGGCGCCGAGGTCGTGGTGATCTGCCCGTTCGGCAAGGGCTTCACCGAAGCCTACGAGTGCATCGAGGGCATCCACGTCTATCGCCATCCCCTGCCGGTCGAGGCCGACCGGGCGCTCGGCTACGCGCTGGAATACGGCGCCGCGCTCTATCACGAGATGCGCCTCGCGCTGAAGGTCTGGCGCCGTCACGGGTTCGACACGCTGCACGGCTGCAACCCGCCGGATCTCATCTTCCTGGTCGCGCTCCCCTTCAAGCTCTTCGGCAAGCGCTACGTGTTCGATCATCACGACATCAACCCGGAGCTCTACGAGGCGAAATTCGCGCGTCGCGATGCGTTCTGGCGGCTGATGCGCCTGTTCGAGTGGCTGACCTTCAAGACGGCCGATGTCGTGATCTCGACCAACGAGAGCTATCGCCAGATCGCCATCGATCGCGGCGGCAAGCGGCCCGACGACGTGTTCGTGGTGCGCAGCGGCCCGGACCTGTCGCGCGTGCGGCATGCCGATCCGAATCCCGTCTACCGCAACGGCCGCCGCCATCTCATCGGCTACGTCGGCGTCATGGGCGATCAGGAGGGGATCGATCTGCTCCTCGAGTCGGCCCGCCACATCGTCAAGGACCTCGGCCGCGACGACGTGCAGTTCTGCCTCGCCGGTGCCGGATCGAGCCTCGACAAGCTGATCGAGGAAGCGGCCCGCCTCGGCCTCGCGGATCATGTGACGTTCCTCGGCCGCGTGCCGGATGCTACGCTGTTCGAGATGCTATCGACGGCCGACGTGTGCGTGAACCCGGACCGCGTCAACCCGATGAACGACAAGTCCACCATGAACAAGATCCTCGAGTATATGGCGCTGGGAAAGCCGATCGTGCAGTTCGAGGTCACGGAGGGCCGCGTCAGCGCGGGCGAGGCCTCGCTGTACGCCAAGCCCAACGACCCGATCGATTTCGCCGCGAAAGTGCTCGAGCTGCTGGCCGATCCCGAGGCACGGGCGCGCATGGGCGCCTTCGGCCGCACCCGGGTCGAGACGCAGATGGCCTGGACCTACGAGGTCCCGAAGCTGATCGCCGCCTATCGGCGCGCGAAGCCGAGGTGGTTTCGTGGGTGAGCGATGACGGCACCCGACCCCACTCCGCCCAGGATCATTCATGTCATCTCGTCGCTGGGCGTGGGCGGGGCCGAGCGCCTGCTCGTGGATCTGATGGCCTCCCTTCAGCCGCACGAGCGCGCCAGCGTCACGGTGGTCGTCATGAACGAGGCCGATCCTGCCATGCTGGCCCGCCTCGCGGAAACGGGCGTTACGGTCGAGGCCTGGCGCCGCACGCGCGGCTCCCGTGACCCACGTTACTTGACGCGTCTCCTCGAGATCGTCGGGCCGGGGCCCGCCGTGATCCATGCCCATAACCGCGGCAGCAAATTCTGGGCGATGCTGGTGCGCGCGTTGCGTCCGAAGGCGCGGCTCGTCTTCACCGTGCACGCGATGAACGTCGTCGCGCGCTATGGAAGGCTCCACCGCGCGCTCCACAATCGGCTCGTCGATCGCACGGTCGCGATCTCGCGCGCGGTTGCCCGCGAATGCCGCGAGAGCGGCGTCGAGAACGTTACCGTCATCCGCAACGGCGTCGACCTCTCCCGCTTCCGCACGCCGGGTGAGCCGCCGCCGGCTTGCCGCCTCGAGCGTGAGCCCGGCCACGTGCCGCGCCTCGTGACCGTCGCCCGGCTCGTTCACGCCATCAAAGGCCAGGACGTGCTGATCGAGGCGGCCGCGCACCTCAAGGCGCACGGGATTCCGGTTCACCTTCGGATCGTGGGCTCACCCTCGCCGGATCAACCCGAGACGCCCGCCGTGCTGCGCGCGCTCGTCGCGCGCCACGGGCTCGGCGATCAGGTCACGTTCGCGCAAGGCGTGGCGGATGCGGCAGACGAGATCCGCCACGCCGACCTTTGCGTCGTGCCCTCGCGCGAGGAGGGGTTCGGCCTCGTCATCCTGGAAGCCATGGCCGCGGGTGTGCCCGTCGTCGCCTCGCGCCTCGACGGGCCGGCAGAGCTGATCATGCCCGGCCTCACGGGAGAGTTGGCCGAGGCCGGCAATGTGCAGGATCTCGCCGACAGGATCGCGGATCTCCTCGCCGATCGCCCGCGCGCCTCCCGCATGGTGCGCGAGGCGCGGGCGGTCGCCTCCGCCCACGATATCGCCGTGATGCGCAGGGCCTATCTCGACCTCTACCGCAGCCTCGCGCGGTAGGTGAGGGGCGCGCCCGGGCTGGGCACGGGCGGGCGCCGCAGAAGCACGAGAGGCAGAAGCGTCGCGATCGTCAGCACGCCCGACTTGCCGGCAAGGCTGAGCGACGTCGAGGCGACGGCGATGAAGTAGACGAGCGCCCAGGCCGCACCCGGCCGGCAGCGGCGGGCGACTGTCCAGCAATGGGCGAGCAGGCCCAGGAACACCAGCCCAGCCACGAGGAGCCCGTAGGACAGCGTCATGCTGATCCAGAAGCTCTCGATGCCGCGCTGCAGCCCCAGCATATCCTGCCATGTCGTCAATACGCGCGGATCGGGTCCGAACAGCAGCTCCTGAAGCGGGATGTGCGAGAAGAGCTGCGTCATGTCGAGGCGCGTCTGGGCGCTGCCTGTATCGTCCACAAAGCGCTCGACGAGGCGATCGAAGAAGCCGGTGTGCGCGAGATAGAGCAGGCCGGCCCCAGCGACGGGAACGGCGAGAATGGAAGCCATCATCGCGCGCGTGTCGAGGGCGGCACCGTTGAGGACGCTGAGCGCCTTGCGGGCGGCGAGAAGCGCGAGCACCGCGAGGACGAGCACCAGGGCGCCGCGCCCGCCGAAGGCGGTCATGGCGGCGAGGCACGTGGTGAAGGACACTGCGCGCAGAAGCCATGGCAGATCGCGCCCGCCCCCCACCGCGAGCAGGATGATGTAGGTGCCCGTGATCATGGCGTTGGCAAGGGGGTGACCGAGCAAGGCCGTGGCCCGCCATTCGTAATCGAGGCTCTCGCCGTCGATGACGAACGGGGTGAGACGCCAGCCGGTGAGATACTCTCCAAGCGCCAGCACGGCGTTGGCGAAAAGGATGGTGTGGATGAGCCCCGCCAGCGTGCGCCCGCGTCGCTCCTTGAGGCCCGTGAGCAGGATGAGCAGAAGCGGCGCGGGGATGAACGTCTCGATCAGCGGCGTGAAGGGAAGCTTCGAGATCATCGCGGCGTGGACGACGGCGACGAGCGTCGCGCCGACGAGAAGGAGAGACGACGGCGTCGTCCGGAATCCCTGCACGGTTGCGCCCAGCGGATCGCCCGTCGCCGCCGCCGCGAGCACGAAGAGGAAGCAAAGATAGAGCGTCGCCGGATGGAATTTGGTGAGAATGTTGCCGCCGGTATCCGTATAGTCGAACCCGAGCGCGCCGAGGGCGAGCGGCGAGACCGTCAGCAGGAGCACGGTGAAGAGCGCGAGCGCCAGCGTGAAGAGCGGGCTTTCCGCGTGGGTGCGGAGCGCGCGGGGGGCGGCCGTGGCAGAGGCAGAGGCAGGCCAGGCGGCGGAGGCGAACGTCACAGGCTCTTCGTCTCCGCGCTGTTGAGCACGATGCCGGCGATCTTGTCACGCACGGGGCCCAGCACGCGCAATGTGTCGTCGAGGGCCGTCTTCGAGGTGGCGCCGCTGCGGGCGACGATGGCGATGCGGTCGGCGAGCGCCAGCAGCGCCGAGCCGGATTCGTCCTCGGCGAGCGCGCCGGCGTCGATGATGACGAGATCGTAGTCGAGCGCAGAGGCGGCCAGATTGGCCGCCAGACGCCGCCGCTCGGCGCGCTTGAGAAGACGCAGGTCGGCCTGCGCGAGCGGCAGGAAGGCGAGGCTCGACTTCGCGTCGCGCACGGTGTGCTGGCCGAGCGCCTCGGGCTTGGCGAGAAGAGACTCCCAGTCCGCGCCGATGTCGGGCGCGAGCGCGGCCGAGAGAGACGCTTTCGACGAGCACGCATCGACGAGAAGCACGCGCTCGCCGCGCAGCGCCGCCGCCTGCGCCACCGCGAGCGCAACGGACGACGCGCCGGTGCCCGGCGCCGCACCGACGACCATCACCGCCGTCGGGTAATCCGGATGGCGATCCTGCTCGATCGCGGCGAGAAGCTGGAGAATGCTCTGCCGATAGGCGCCGTCCGTTGGCCCGTCCGGCTCCGAGATGGCGACCAGCGCCCGCCCTAGCTCGCCTTCGCCGCTTTCCTTGCGATGGCGGGTGCCGAGCCGGCCCACGCGCAGGAGCGACGGCGCGCCCGGCGAGAGCGTCGGCACCGGAAAGAGAGCGTAATCGCGCAGCGCATCGGCCCGCGAGGTCGTGCGCACCGTGGGGTCGAGCTGCTCGCCGGCGAGCGCCCGCACGATGCCGAGCCCCAGCCCCGCGCAGGCGCCGAGCCCGAGCACGAGAATGTTCACCGGCCAGCTCGGCAGAGCCGGCGCCGTGGCGGGCGAGACGACGCGCGCGTAAGGAATGGAGATCTGCTCCTGCTCGCGCGTCTCCTTGGCGCGCTGCAGGAAGGTGCCGAGCACCTCGCGGCTCGTCGCCACGTCCTGTTGCAGCTCACGCAGCTTGATCTGCGCCGTGGTCGTGCGCGCGACCTCGCCCTTGCTCTTCTCGATGAGGGTCTGCAACTCGCGCTCGCGCCGCGCCGCGACGTCGGCCTCGGTCGAGAGGGCGCCCGAGATGCGCTTCAGCTCCGCATTGATTTCGCCCTTGATCTTGCTGAGTTGCGAGCGGGCTTCGATCAGCACGGGATGACGCCCTTTGAGCTGGGAGGCGAGCGAGGCCTCGCGCCGGGAGACCTGCGCATGCTGCTCGCGAAGCCGCTGGATGGTGGGCGATTTGACAGCCTCGGGCATCGTATCGAGCGCGGCTTCCGTCGAGCGCGCGGAGCGGATCGCGGCGAGCCGGCTCTTGGCTTCGGCGGCCGTCGCGCGGGCGGCGACGAGCTCGCCGTTGAGCTTGCCGAGCTGCTGCTCGTCGATGATGCCGCCTTCCGACACGGTGATGCGGTTGCGCTGCTTGAAGTCGTCGAGCCGGTCCTCCGCCTTGCGCACCTCCTCGCGCAGCTCGCCGAGGCGGCTGTTGATCAGCTCGTTGGCGCGCCGCTCGTCGTCGGCCCGCGCCGAGGCCTGGTTGGCGAGATAGAGGCTGACGAGCGTATCGGCGATCTGTGCGGCTTTCGTCGGCGAGCTGGCCGTCACCTCGACCTCGACGATGTAGGTGCGCTGCGCGCGAATGATCTTGATGCGCTTGGCGAGCTTCGTGGCCGCAAGCGCCTTGGCCGATGTCGGCTCCGACGAAGCGCCGAAGAACAGGCGCTTGATCTTCGTGAGCGGCCCCGTGCCGGTGAACTCGCTGTCCGTATCGAGGCTCAGCGTCTCGACGACCCGCAGCAGCATCGCCTCCGAGCCGATGATGGCGACCTGGCTGTCGACGATGGCGAGGTCGGCGCCCGTGCTGTTGGGCGCTACCGCATCCTCGTTCACGACGCGGTTCGGGCTCGGATTGATGAAGAGGACGGAGCTCGAGGTATAGCTCGGCGCCGTGACGGCGAGATAGAGGACGGCCAGCCCCAGGCCGATCAGCGTCGCCGACACGATCTGTCCGATGCGTCGCCTGAGGATGCCCGCGAGACCGGCGAAGTCCGTCGTCTCTGGAAGTGCCTGCTGTCCCGCCATCGCGTAGCTCGCCGTCGTCATCATGTGTGCTGTGCGCTCGAATTGCCGGGCGTCCTGAAGGGAGGCGCTCTGGGATTGAGAGGATGCACGCACAATTGTGCCCAATCGGCGTCAAATGAAAGATGTCGTCAATCAATTGGTTACCGTCCGCGCTTCGCCCCGCGCGGGGGCCGGGGAGCTGCGCTGCGAAGGCCCTGGATGCGTATGCGGTGAGCGGATCATCCAACCCGAAACAAAAATTAAGGAAAGCTTTACCAATGCGTTGAGATGGGGGAGAAAAGCCGTCATGAAGTTTGCGGTTGCCGCAGCAATGGACCTGCGCGGCAGCCGAGAGGGCATGACGTCGCGTACCCATGGAAATTTCTCCAAAGTTTCAAAGTCGTAGCGATGAGTCTGCGCCTCTGCGGCACGGGCTCTCTCCCGCAGCGTTCGCAGCCGGCGTGTTCGTCGCCAACATCGCGCTGGTTGTCGCGCTGGCGATCGCTTCCGGCGCCGCCGCCGAGCTTCTGACGTCCGGCACCGTCGCCGGCGTCCGCGCCTACGCGCTGGCCGGCCTCTTCGCGGGGCTGCTCTACGCCGTGCCGCAACTCGTGCTCGAGACGTCGGCGCGCTGGCCGGCCGAGCCGCGCAAGCCGCGGGTCAACCGCGTCTTCGGCATCTGGACCTTCGCCAACTTCATGCTCGCGCTCGTTGCGCTCATGATGCGCGACGGCGGCATGCTGTCGTTCGCCTTCCTGGCCACGCTCTACGTCGTGGGCCTCGGCGCGCTGACGGGGGCGACCCTCGCGGTGGCCGCAACGCGCATCCGGTTCGTCGAGAGCGGACGCATCCGCGCCCGCCGCATCATGCTGGCCGGTCCCGCCTCCGAGCTGGCGCGGATGAAAGCCCAGGCGACGAGCCTGCGCGAAGGCCTGCACGTGGTCGCCGCGCACGTGCTGCCCACGGGCGCGCAGGCCGAAAGCCGTCAGGCTCTTCTCAAGGCGCTGGACGATGTCGTGAGCCTCGCGCGGGAGTTCGCCGTCGACGACATCATTCTCGCAAGCGCCTGCCTCGAGGACGAGGACATCGTCGCCCGTCTCTCCGACATCCCGGTCTCGATCCATGTCCAGACGCCGATGCCGCTCGACCGCTATTCGGGCGGACGCATCACGCAGTTCTCGCGGTTGTCGACGCTGACGGTCTCGCTGCCCCCGCTGACGCCGCTGCAGAGCGTGAGCAAGCGGCTGTTCGATATCGCCGTCGCGTCCGCCGCGCTGGCGCTGCTGTCGCCGCTTCTTCTGGCCGTTGCCGCCACCATCAAGGTGACGAGCCCAGGGCCCATCCTCTTCCGCCAGCGCCGCCGCGGACGCAACATGAGCGAGTTCCGCATCTGGAAGTTTCGCACCATGGCCGTCATCGAGGACGGCAGCGACCTCGCGCCCGCCGATCAGGACGAGCGACGCCTGACGTGGATCGGCCGGCATCTGCGCCGCTACAACATCGACGAGATGCCCCAGCTCCTCAACGTGATCATGGGCGAGATGACGCTCGTCGGTCCGCGCCCGCATGCGCTCGACGAGGATGCGCTGTTCGCGCAGTGGATCGACGCTTACACCGCGCGCGCCAAGGTCGCGCCGGGCATCACCGGCTGGGCGCAGGTCAACGGCTGCCGTGGCCGCGCTGCCAGCGTTCAGGCCATCCGCCGCCGCGTGGAGCTCGACCGCTATTACATCGAGAACTGGTCGCTGATGTTCGACCTCTACATCATCCTGCTTACGGTTTTTTCACCACGTGCCTATCAGAACGCGCGCTGATGCGGCCGAGAGCCGGTTTGGCCGCACCGGTTAAAGTCGTGTTATGCGCCGTGAGATAGGATGCGCCCTCACGTATCGCCGTCTGAGCCCGAGGAGTTTGTCATGCGTTTACGGGTCTTCGCCCTGCTGATGGCCGCAGCCGCCATCGTGATGCTGCCGGTCGCGGCCGAGGCGGGCTATCGCCACGCCCCGCGCGGTTGGGGAGAGGTGCAGGTCGTCCATCACTACGGGTATTATCCGCGCTATCGCCACGTCTACCATCGCCACTACGCCACGGATCCTTACGCTTACCGATATTCTCCGCGGCGCTATTATCCCTATTACAACTCGGGCTATTGGCGCCCCACGCGCGAGCTGCGCTATCGCCGAGCCTGTTGCTACGAGGCGCCCGTTCTGCCGCGGTATTATCAGGCGTGGGGCTATCCGAAGCGGATCCGCGCGAAGCATCGCAAGTGGCACCGGCACCATCGCTATCACCATCAGTATCGCGGCTATCGCCATCACCGCCATTGGTGAGCCAGGCGCGTTGCGATCCCATCGGTTGAAGGCAGGAAGGCCGCTCTCCACGAGCGGCCTTCGGCATTTTTTGATCACACCGCTTCCCCGTTCACGCCCTATTCATGGGTGAAGGTGTTGTCTGATCTCGTGAACGTTTCCGCGGCGTGTCGCGTTATGAGCCACGGCGCGATCTGGCAACGATTGGGACTGCACCCATGATCAAGTATCTTATGAATGCACTGATGGCCGTTTGCCTCGGCGTAGGGCTCGCGGCTTCGTCCGTCCAGCCGGCGGAAGCAGGCCGGGGCGGCCGCGTCGCTGCCGGCGTGGCGGCGGGCATCATCGGTCTCGGCATCCTCGGCGCTTACAGCCACGCGCGCGATCGCGAGTATTACCGCGCGTCGGACGGCTGCTATCCAGGCCCCGAGGAGTGCGGCTGGCGTGGCCGGCGCTGCTTCGAGAACCGGTGGGGCGAGACGGTCTGCCGCGGCGGCCGCTGGACCTGCTGGCGCCCGACTTACTGCGACTGATCAGACGCGCGATCCATAAAACGAATGACATGAGCCGAAGGGTGGCGCCCGCGCCACCCTTTTCGCGTTTCCGCGGACATGTCCGTAAGAGGCGCCTTCCTCAGCCGGGCTGAGGTCCGCCACGCCGGCGCGCTGCCAGCGCCCAGTGCAACGTCACCGCCGCCGCGTTCGAGACGTTGAGGCTGGCGAGCGGCCCGCCGGTCGCGATCGAGACGAGGCGGTCGCAGGTCTCGGTCGTCAGTTCGCGCAAGCCCTTGCCTTCCGCGCCGAGCACGATCCCGCATGGCCCTTCGAACGTCTCGTCCTCGAGCTTGAGCGGCGCCCCCCCGTCGAGCCCGATGAGCGTGAAGCCGAGCGCCTTCAGCGCCGCCATCGTCTTGGCGAGGTTCTGGACGGGCAGCACAGGCAGCAGATCGAGCGCCCCGGAGGCAGATTTAGCGAGCACGCCGTTGAGCGGCGGGCTGTGGCGGCGCGTCATGACGACGCCGGCGGCGCCGAACGCGGCCGCCGATCGCAGCACGGCGCCGAAGTTGTGCGGGTCGGTGACATGGTCGAGCAGCACCAGCGGCCCATGCGTGCGGGCGCGCGCGACGAGCTCGTCGAGGCTCGGCTCTTCGAGCGGCAAGGCTTCGAGCAGCAGTCCCTGATGCACGGTCTCGGCGCCGAGCAGGTGATCGAGATCGCCGGGCGTCGCCCGATCGATGACAACGCCGCGTGCGGCGATGGCCTCCGCAAGACGCCGCTCGGCATTCTCGGTTACGAGCAGGCGGATCACGCGCCGGGCCGGATTGCGCAGCGCGGCTTCGACAGCGTGGCTTCCGAACAGCCGCACGAGGCCGTCGTCGGGCTTCAGCGGCTGCGCTCCGGGCGCGCTCTTCGCCTTGGCGTGCCGCTTCGGCGGCCCCCCGCCTCGTTTGAACCAAGGCGCCGCGCTCCGCGATGGCGGCCGTGAAGATCCTGTCCGGCGGTCGTTCATGGGGCTCACTGAGTCTGCGCGGCGGGGAGGGTGTCGAGGCCAGAGCCATACGGGTTTTCTCGCCCTTTTCCAATTGACATTGAGGGGCGGCCTTACCATAAGGACGGGCGTTGCCCTGCCGCTCGGCGAGCGCGGGGCACTTTCGTTTCAGACGCCGGCTTCGAGGCCCCGCCAAGCGCGGCCTGCCGGCATCCGGGATTGGTCACGGAGGGGTGCCCGAGTGGCTAAAGGGGACGGACTGTAAATCCGTTGGCTTCGCCTACGCTGGTTCGAATCCAGCCCCCTCCACCAGTCCCTTGCTTTACTCCATTGAAATCCCTGAAGAACGCCGCTCGTTGCGGGATCGGGTGAGCAGGTCGCGGACCACGCGCATGTGCACGAGACCATGCGTCGGTCGTTTAAGCCTAGCTTAAGGTGATCGAGCGACGAGCCCTGCTCATCGGCGTCTTCGTGCCCGAGGAGCTCGGCCAGAACCCTCAGGCCTGATCAGCACCGTCCTCGCGTCTGCACCGGACAAAAGCGGATTCGGCTTCCTGTCGCGAAAACGCGCGCAGAAGGGCTGCCCACGTGCCCGTCCCGGTCGTCTCGAAGGATGGGAAGAAAGAGGACGGGCAGGGATCTGTCGCCGACAAAGAGCCAACGCGACGCTCCGATGCACCCATCAAACGAAAGGACGATGATGCTCTCACCAATCCAACGCGCTGTTGCGAGCCTGGCATCCGCCGGCATCCTGGCCCGCACGCTCGTGAGCGTGACGCCAGCCTTTTCCGACGCGGTGCCGAACGATCTCAAGGCTCTCGACGCCCGGATCCACGACTACATCATGAACAACCCGAAAGTGCTGCGGGATGCCCTTCTGAAGCTCGAGCAAGATGAGCAAACGGAGAATGCAAAGCGCGTTCTGAGCGGCCTGAAGGACGATCTTTACCGAGCCGGCTCGCCCGAGATCGGAAATCCAAACGCTAAGGCGGCGATCGTCGAGTTCTACGATTATAATTGCCCATACTGCCGCGCGTCCTATCCGAAGCTGAAAGCCTTCCTGAAGGAAAATCCAGATACCAAGCTGGTGCTCAAGGATGTCGCGAGCCTAGGCAAGGAGTCGGAAGCCGTGGCGCGGATTGTGATCGCGGCCACCAAACAAGGCGAGTTTGAGCGCCTGCACGACGCGCTAATGACGATGAAGGGGCACGTCACGGGGCAGCGTGCACTCGAGGTCGCCAAAAAACTCGGTCTCGACATCGCGCGCCTGAAAGCGGACGCAGGGTCATCGGAGACCGGTGATACGCTCACGCGCACGCAGGATCTGGCCAATCGCCTCAACGTTACGGCGACACCGCTTTACATCGTCGGGCATCAGGGAATCGCTGGTGCTCCGGAAGATTTTGTCGAGCAGCTTACGCAGCACGTCGAAACGATCAGGAAGGCAGGTTGCGATGTCTGCTAGGGACAAGCATGGCGATCCTCGTCTGAGGACGCGCGCTCCGATGTAGGCTGCCGAGGATCGCAGGAGGAAAGACAACGGGAACCGGCCACGCGCGGCCAGCCTTTTCGCCGGGGATAGTCTCGCTTCCGGCGTCATGCTGACGCTTTCGCGGGCGACGGATCAGCCGTGTGGGGCCTAAACTGCCGCGCTGAGGAGGATGAGTCGGGGCCGGCCAATGCGCAAGATCATCCATATCGACATGGATGCGTTCTACGCATCCATCGAGCAGCGGGATAATCCGGATCTGCGCGGCAAGCCCGTCGCCGTGGGCTACGCGGCCAGGCGTGGCGTGGTGGCGGCGGCGAGCTACGAGGCGCGCACGTTCGGTGTCAGGTCGGCCATGCCGTCGACCACGGCGCAACGGAAATGCGCCGGGCTGATTTTCGTCGCGCCCCGGTTCGACGTCTACCGGGCTGTGTCGAAAGACATCCAGGCCATCTTCCGAGAGTACACGCCGCTGGTGGAGCCGCTCTCGCTCGATGAAGCCTATCTGGATGTGACGGAGAACCTGCAAGGCATTCCGACCGCCTCGGCCACGGCGCAGACGATCCGGGCGCGCATTTTCGAGGCGACGGGTCTCACCGCATCGGCGGGCGTGTCCTACAACAAATTCCTGGCCAAGCTGGCGTCGGACGAGAACAAGCCCAACGGGCAGTTCGTGGTTACGCCGAGCCACGGCGCGACGTTCGTGGAGAGCCTGCCGATCGAGCGCTTCCACGGCGTGGGGCCGAAGACGGCGGAGCGGATGAAGGCGCTCGGCATTCACACGGGCGCGCACCTCCGGGAGCAGACCATGCCGTTTCTCGAACGGCATTTTGGCCGCTCGGCCAGTTGGTACTACGGCATTGCGCGCGGCGAGGATGAGCGGCCGGTGCAACCCAACCGCCCCCGCAAATCGTCCGGCAGCGAAACGACCTTCGATGACGATCTGTTCGAGCCCACCGCGATCGAGTCCGGCATCGTCAGGATGGCGGATGATGTCTGGGCCTGGTGCGAGAAGCACAACACCTACGGCCATACGGTGACCGTGAAGGTGAAGTTCGCCACGTTCCAGCAACTCACGCGCAGCAAGACGCTTGTTTCGCCGGTTTCCACGCAGAGCTTGTTGCGTGAGGTGAGCGTGGCGCTCGTGCGTACGGTCTATCCGGTCCGCGTGGGCGTGCGTCTGCTGGGCGTATCGGTCGCGAAGCTGGAGCGGGCGGACGATGCGGCCCCGCAATTGGATCTCGGTCTGATCGTCGTCTGACTGTGCGCTAGGGCAGGTAGCGAAGCTGGCTGCTGCGAAACTCGCTGCCGGTATTACTCATGAGGAAATAGACCTCCACGATCTGGCCGACCATCTGCCCGCCGCCCTCGAACTCGCGGCCTTTGCTCTGGGTCAGGGGGGCGTGGAATTCGCGCAGCATGGCGAGCATCTGGCGCGGCAGAGCCTTGAACTTTCCAAGCTCGTCGGACTTCTCTGCCGCGAAGCGGTCGAACGCGTCGACCGTCTCGGCGTATGTCTCGAGGGCTTCGCCAAACCGCGTCACGTCGATGACGACATTCTGCGGCGGAACGACCCCGGCAATGATCTGGTCGAACGTCTCGCCCGGCGTATCGGGCCCGAGAGACTGCATCATCTGGTCGAGCGTATCGCTGTCGATCGGCTGGGGCCGGTTGCGCGGAAAGAGGTCGATGACGCGATTGACGGTATGCATGACCCGGCCGACGTGCCACGCCGTCGAGCGCCCCTCGCGCGTTTCGAGCGCCGCAACCTCCTGCTGCTCGACGTCACGAACGAACGCGCGCAGCTCCGGCATCATCGCGTCGCGCTCGGCGAGGAACGTCTTGGCGAGCGGCACCATCTTCTTGTGCAGCGCCTGCCCCTCGCGCGCATTGTCCGTCTTATACCCGTAGCGCTCGTAGTAGGCGCTCGCCTGGGCGACGAGCGGCGCCAAAGCGGCGTAGGCATCGATGTAGCGCGTCATGGCCGCGTCGATCTTCGGAACGCGAGGCTCTTTGCCGGTTTCCGCGCGGGCCTCCTTCAAAGCGTCGTCCAGATCATACGGCTCATACAGACCGTAGGTGATGTAGCGCTCTTTGCCGGTCGGGCCGGTTTTCATGTTGACCCAGCTCGCATAGCGCTCCCAGGACTCGACGACGCGCTCCGTCTGTTTGGCGATCTCGATGTAGACGTTGGCCTTTTGCAGCGCGGCCTGCACGTCCTCCGTCGACGCCCTCGCGAGCGGCATCAGCAGCCCGAGCGCGCCCACCGATCCGGCGAGGAGAATGAAGCGTCTCGTAAGGCCGCGAAAAATCGGGGCAAACCGTGATGGATGCATGACCGAGCCTCACATGAACACGGGGGGCGGCCCGTCTGCGGCCGTCCCGTAAAGTGGCACCCGAAGGCACAGCATCGCCCCGCGGGCGAAGGGACGTCTCTGATACTCCAAAATCGTGATGGGCCGCTGTTCCGCGGGGAACAGGAACGCCATTCCGCCGGAGGAAAGACGTCTCATGCCCGAGTTTCGTCGTCGGACGCGATGATGTCTGGACTGTCGGCCTTTGCAAAGCGCGGAATTTTCGTTACGCGATGAGAGGCGAACAATCGGGGCGTGACCGATGGCTGGACTTTACGAAGACGAGTTCCTGAAGTCGCTGCACCACGGCCTCTCCGACCTCCTGGAGGACTGGGGCATGCCGCGCAACGCGGCCGTAAGCCTTCTCAATATCTCGGAGAATGCCACGTTCCGGGCCCTGGATCCGGACACGGGGCAGGCGATCGTCCTGCGCGTGAATCGCCCCGGCTATCACGAGCGTGACGAGATCGAATCCGAGATCGCCTGGATCCAGGATCTGCGCCGCCAGGCCGTCGTGGAAACGCCCGAGCCTTTGCCCCGCAAGGACGGCAGCTTCATCGGCAGCATGCACGCGGCGGGCGATGTCCGCCACGTCGTCGCCTTCACGTTCATGAGCGGCGAGGAGCCGGCCCAGGGGAGCGAGGGGCTCGTCGCCGGTTTTCGCCAGCTCGGCGCCATCAGTGCCCGCCTCCACCGGCACACGCAGGGCTGGAAGCGCCCTGCAACGTTCCGCCGCAAGACCTGGAACTACGAAACGATGCTGGGGTCTGCGCCGCTGTGGGGCGACTGGCGCGAGGCGCTCGGGATCGACGCGCCCGGCAGGACGGTGCTCGAGCGGGCCGGCCGCGCGCTCGAGACGTTTCTCGCCGGCTTTGGAGAAGGCGCCGAGCGTTTCGGTCTCGTCCACGCCGATTTGAGACTGGCCAATCTGCTCGTCGACGGCGATCGCCTCGGTGTCATCGATTTCGACGACTGCGGGTTCAGTTGGTTCGTTTACGACTTCGCCGCCGCCGTGAGCTTCTTCGAGCACGATCCGATCATTGCCGAGCTGCAGGAGGCCTGGGTCGAAGGCTATCGTTCGGTCGCGCCCCTGTCGGCGGCCGACGTCGCGGCCATCCCGACATTCGTCCTCTTGCGGCGTATTCTCCTGACGGCCTGGATCGCGAGCCACGCCGAAACGCCAACGGCCCAAGCGCTCGGGGCGCCGTTCACGCACGGCACCGTCGAGCTTGCGGACAGGTTCCTCTCGAAACACGAGCGATAGGTCTCAGCGATCATGGACCAGAACAGCGAAGGGCGACCGGTCAAGCGGCAGATCCTCGACATGAACGCGTTCGATGCGAGCGCGGGCACCGGTCAGGCCAGTTCGCAGCTCAAGCGCCGTATCGCCAACGTCGGCGCCTCTGCCGTGCTGTTCTATCGGGAGCCGATCGAGATCGTCTCCGCCAGCGGCACCTGGATGATGGCCGCCGACGGCACGCGCTACCTCGATTTCTACAACAACGTCCCGTCCGTCGGCCACAGCCACTCCCGCGTCGTCGCCGCCGTGACCGACCAGATCGGGCGCCTCAACATCAACACCCGCTATCTCAACGGCGTCGTCGATCGCTATCTCGACGCATTGAAAGCCACGTTTCCGGGTGGTCTCACCAATGTCGTGCTCACGTGCAGCGGCAGCGAGGCGAACGATCTCGCTCTCCGCATCGCCGCGGCATCCTCCGGCGGAACCGGCATCATCGTCACCGAGAACGCCTATCACGGCAACACGTCGATCATCTCCGACATCTCGCCGTCCGCGTTGAAGCGGCGTGCGCTTCCGAGCCACGTGGTGACGGTGGCGGCGCCGTCCTACACCGGTGACGACGCTTCGGTGGAAGACGCGTTCGCCGCCGATATCGAGCGCGCCATCGCCGAGCTCGCGCGGCGAGGGCACACGCTCTCGGTGTTCATCTGCGACTCGATCTTCTCGAGCGACGGCGTCTATGCCGATCCCCCCGGCGTTCTGCGCACGGCCGTCGCCGCAGTCCGCAAAGCCGGCGGACTGTACGTCGCCGACGAGGTGCAGCCGGGGTTCGCGCGGACCGGAGACGCCTTCTGGGGCTTTGCGCGCCACGGCGTGGTGCCGGATGTCGTCACCATGGGCAAACCCATGGGCAACGGCTTCCCGATGGCCGGCCTGGCGACGCGTCCGGAGCTGCTTCAGCGGTTTTGCGAGGAGACCGGCTATTTCAACACGTTCGGCGGCAATCCCGTGGCGGCGGCCGCAGGCCTCGCCGTTCTCGAGGTGATCGCGGAGGAGAAGCTTCAGGAGAACGCCGCGCAGCGGGGCGCGCAACTCAAGCGGCGGCTGCAGGAGCTGGCCGCCCGAGACGATCGCATCGCCGCCGTGCGCGGCGCCGGCCTCTTCCTCGGCGTCGATCTCTGCCGCCCTGGAACGACGGACCAGCCGGATCCCGAGCTGGCATCCGCCGTCATCAACGGCCTCAAGGATCGCGGCGTCCTGATCGGCGCGGCCGGCCGCTTCGGCCACACGCTGAAGGTGCGCCCGCCGTTGTCCCTGTCCGAAGCCGAGGCCGACATCTTCATCGACCGCCTCGCCGAGACGTTGACGGACACGCGTGGGTAGGTGCCGATCCGAACGGGGCGCGATCGCGCCAAAGAGCGCCGGTGAGATCAGAGCGGCGCTCGATCAGGCGGGTCCGTGCGCAGAGTTTGCGGCCCCGGTTTGGGAGGCTCAGGTCCCAGCCTTCGAAAGCCGGCGAAGGGTCTCTTCAACGGCCAGCGTGCCCGCTTCCACGGCCCCCGCCAGATAGCCCGCATCGGCGGGGCTGACCTCGCTGCCGGCGAGCGCAAGCCGATTGCGCCACGCACCCGTCACCCAGGGCCGGCCGTCGGGCACGATGGAGCCGCCGAAGCCGCGATCTGCTGCCGTCGCCGTGAAGGGATCCGCCGCCCAGTCTTTGAGTAGCGTCGCACGCGGCGTCCGCGCGTCCGCTCCGAAGAGGCGCGCAAGCTGATCGACGCACAGGCGTGTGATCTCGCTCTCGCCCAACGCGGCACGTTGCTCAGCCGCGAGGCCGAGGAACCCGAAGAGGGCCGCGCCGCCGGAGGCCGTGGTTGCGTCGTGCATCTCCAGCATGGGGCCAACCATGCTTTGCGCCGTGCCCGACAATCCAGCCGTGCGCCAGAACGGGCGATCGTAGAGTGCAAAGAATTTCGCGTGCGGGGCCATCCAGGTCGGCGTGCTGCGCCAGCGGTGCGCCGTCGCCGCTTCGAGGGCGGGCGTAAACAACACGCTGGCTTCCAGCAGACGCGGAGGAAGCGCGGCAATGACCCGCTCCGCCGTGAGCTCGTCGACGCGTCCGTCGCCGCGCGCGATCGTCAACACGACGGCATCGGCCTTCAACACCATGGCCATCACGCGCGCGGACCGTAGAACGCGGCTGGGCGGCAAGCTGCGGGACAGCGCCTGCACCAGCGCGCCGGTGCCGCCCGCGAGACGCATCGAGTATTGTCCCGAAACGGCGCCGCGATAGCGCTGGGCAGGCTCGCGCGAGATGCGCTCGAAAATCACGTCGCCTTCGCTGTTCTGCCCGAACGCAGCGAGGCCGAGCTCTTCCACGAGCCGGCCAATGCCCGGCTGGATCGCCGGCCAGTACCAGGAGGGGCCGAGATCGAAACCGTTGTCGGACGGCTGTCCCGTCTCGTCCACCGAGAGGATCCGGCCGCCGAGCCGGTCGCGCGCCTCGAGCAGCACGAAGTCCACGCCCGCCGCCTGCAACAGACGGCAGGTGTGGAGCCCGGCCAGGCCGCCGCCGATTACCGCAACGTCCGTTCGCATCCGATTCCAACCCGAGACGGTGACACCGATCGTTTCCCAGAGCCATTCGAAGGACGTCCCCGACCGCGTCATATCGGGGTCGGCCAAGCGTGTGTGAGCGCCATCGCGACGGCAAACATCCCGAGCCCGAAGACCGAATGGCTCATCACGCTTCTGAGGCGCGCCATGTTGGGGTTGGGAGTCCGAGAGCCCGCGATCCCCATGCCCATGCCCGGCATCATGAGAAAGTAGGGCGCGGCCAGAAGCGCCCAGGAGAGAATGAGGGGAGGAAGAAGCGTCGGCTGCTCGAGCCAGCCCGCACCCCAGAGCGCCACGAGCAGGAGCCCATAACCGATGCCGATGGCGTAGTGAGCGATCCAGCCGATCGCCCGCTCGCCTCTGACGGGCGCCACCTCGCTCATTGCGGCGTGCGCGAATTGACCGCGCGGCATATGGCCGAGCCAGCGGCCGACCATCACCCAGTTCGTCGCCGGCACGCCCAGCACGCGGGCCATCAGCAGAGCGTAGAGATCGAGAGCGAGGGTGCCGCCGATGCCGACCAGCGCGGCCTTGAGAAGGATGACTGCCGAGCTGCTCATGTCTTGGCCTTTCCGGACGAAGGGATGTCTTCGAAGGCGCAGACCTGCTCGTGGAGCAGGGGCCCGCATGTGTACCAGACACGCGCGCCGACCGGTCCCACACGCGCCCGAAAAGGCTGGCCGCCAGGCAAACGAAGCCATGTCAGAGGATCGAGCCGATCCGCGCCTTCCGTGACCGCGCCATCGAGGACAAGCAGCTCGAGCCCGTCGATGTTGAGGATCTCGACATCCGCGCCAGCCTGCCACTCTTCCAGCATCACGCGCTCATCCGAGCCCTCGAAGAGAACGAGCGATGATGTCACGCCCGGACGCAAGACCGCCCGCGCGCCCGCACCGGGCCGCCGGACAACGCGCTCCCGATCGTCCGCTCGGAACTGCCAGAGCTTGACGAAGATCACGCACCCCGCGTCGCTGCCGGGAGCGTGACCGGTGCCCGGCGGATTGCGCACGTAGGTGCCGGCCGGGAAGTCTCCCGTTTCGTCCTGAAACGTGCCGTCGAGCACCAGAAATTCTTCGCCGCCCGGGTGCGCATGGCGGGAGAAGCGGCATCCCGGCCGATACCGCACGATCGACGTGGCGCGCGCTTTCTCGTCGCCGATGCGGAACAGCATGCGCCGCTCCACGCCTTTGGCGGGGCTGGGGACCCAGTCCAGCGCGTCGGCGTGGACCAGGGTGCGAACGGAAAGGTCATCGTTGAGCCGCATGCTCACAACTCCGCCCGCCCGCCGTCGACCACGATTTCGGCGCCGAGCATGTAGCTCGACGCGTCGCTGGCGAGGAAGAGCACGGCGGAGGCGATCTCCTCCGGCCGCCCCATCCGGCCGAGCGGCACCTGCGCGCCGACCCGCTCGGCATAAGCCTGGAACTCGGTCTCCGTCTGGTCCTCGTCGCGGTGAAGCGGCGTCACGATCGAGCCCGGACTGACGGCGTTGACGCGGATGCCGCGGTCGCGCAGCTCGGCCGCCAGCGTGCGCGCGAACGAGCGCACGGCCGCCTTGGACGCAGAGAGGATCGCCCGCCCCGGTGTGCCGACCTGATTGAGCCAGGATGTGTTGAGAATGATCGAGCCGCCTGTGCGCATCAGCGGCAACACCGACTGGACGGTGAAGAAGACGCCCTTCACGTTGACGTCCATGATTTTCTGATAGCCTGCTTCGTCCGTCGTCTCGATGGGGGTCGCGATCGCGATGCCGGCATTGGCGAAGAGGATGTCGAGCCCGCCGAATCCTCGGCTCAGCACGTCCCTCAGCCGCACCAGATCGTCCAACGACGCGACGTCCCCCTGGATCGCAAGCACACCCCCGCCCAGCTCGGCAGACGCGAGATCCAGCTTCTCCTGCGTGCTCCCCATGATGGCGACGCGCGCGCCGTTGTCGCGCAGCAGGCGCGCGGCGGCGAGCCCGATCCCGCTCGATCCTCCCGTGACCAGTGCGGTCTTTCCGTGAAGCATGACGACGATCCCCTTCAGGCTCGACATTGCCGAGGCGAAAGGGAGCCTGCGAGGCAAATGCACCGCACCGCTAAGAAAGAAAATATTTGTCGCGAGGAGACGGAGCAGCTATTGCCGGCCCATGCGATCGCTCACGCGTTTGAAATCCCTTCAGGCCCTCGAGGCGGCCGCGCGCCACGGCAGCTTTGTCGGGGCCGCCTCGGAGCTGGACGTCACGCCCGCGGCCGTCGGGCAAATGGTCCGCTCCCTCGAGGACTGGGTCGGCTACCCGCTCTTCAAGCGCACCCGTTCCGGCCGGGAGCGCCTGGCGCCTGTCGACGAGGTGAAGGCGGCGCTCGAGGACATCACTCACGGACTCGACTCCCTCGAAGCCGGCTTGAAGAAGCTGCGAGGGCGCAAGGCGCGCGCCGTGGTCGTCGTCACGGCCTCACAGGCCTTCGTGGCCAACTGGCTGATCTCGCGCCTCGACGACTTCACCTCGGTCTCTCCGAACATCGATGTTCGCCTCGACGTCTCGGATCGGGTGATCGATCTGGCGCAGGGCGAGGCCGATATCGGCATCCGGTGTGGCCTCGGCACGTGGCCCGGCGTGAAGGCGACGCACCTGATGGATGAGGAGATCATCGCCGTCTGCCATCATCGCCTTCTGCCCAAGGACGGGGAGGTGACGGCGGGCTGGATCGTCCGCCAGACATTGATCCATGACGGCATGCCCCATCCCGGCGGCGATTTTCCCGCGTGGAGCGAATGGCTCATGCGGCTGGGTGCACGCCGCGCGCCAGCCGATCGGGGTCTGAAAATCAACTCCACGGCCGCGGTCATTCAGGCCGCGGTCGCAAGCCGTGGTCTCGCGCTGGTTCGCAAAGCGCTCGTTCAGCATGAATTGGAGAGCGGCCGGCTCGTTCATCTCATGCCGGCCAACCGCTGGCCGGTGAAATGGGCTTACTATGTTGTGGCCTCGGCCAAGGCGCTTCGGCGCAGCGAAGTGGGCGCTTTTCACGCGTGGCTCATCGAGATGGCCGCGCGCGAGGCGCAGACGCGGCGCGCGCGGAGCCGGTCATCGAGGTCCGGCGGCGTGCGCGCCCGCGGGCCTCGGAAGGGAGAGGCCCGCGGGATTATGCGATCGGGAAGGGGTTAATCGTAATCGCGCCCGTAGGAGCCCCCCTCCCGCGAGAGCAGCGGCGTGATGCGGCGTACGGAGACCCGGCGGTTGGCGCGCGACGGCTCCTGCGTCATCACCTTGAGATATTGCTCGCCGTAGCCCTGCGTCGTCAGGTTCTCGGGCGGGACGCCGAACGCATCCGACAGGATGATCGCAACCGTCTCGGCGCGCCGGTCGGAAAGCGAGAGGTTGTCGATGTCCGAGCCGACGGCGTCCGTATGCCCCTCGATCAGGAACATCTCGTCGGGCGAGCGGTCGACGATGCGCCGCATGGCTTTCGCGATCCGCTCGAGCTTCGGATACTGATCCTCGCCCACGTCCCATGCGCCGAAATCGAAGTTGATCGCGTCGAGATCCACGCGCCGCATGCGTTCGAGCACGGGATAGCTCTGGCGCACCTGATCCAGCGAGTAGCGCCGCTCCAACCGCTCGACGGGCGGCGCCGAGAGGGCGTCGTAGATATCCTCCTGCGAGGCGCGCTCGTAATCCACGATGTACGAATCGCGAGGGATGCTGACGCGCGGCGGCGGCAGGTCGACGTAGTTGTCGTAGAAGTCGTCCGGCCCGCGGTTGCGGTAATGTTCGTCATAGTACCGGCCGTTGTCGATCAGCACGACCTCGCGTCCGTCGTGCTCGCGCCGGCTGCGGCGCACGAGGCGGCCATGGTCGTCCTGCAGCGAGTAGATGAGGGCGCCCGCGAGGCCCGCGGTCACGATCATGGTGAGCCCGTCCTTGCGCCGCTCGCGACGCATCTCCTTGCCCGTCCGCTGGAAGCGCGAGGTCTCGTCATGGCGGATGAACGAGCGATCGTTCTGGCGCACGATCACACGCTTGTCGGGCTCGATGATGGTGCGCCGCTTGCCGCCCCCGAACGTCTCCTCCTTCCGCTGATTGCGGATGGATTCGAATTTCTTTGCTGAATTGTCGCGAAGACGCTCACGGTCACGTGTGTCCCGGCCGCCCTTGTTTGCGTCCCTGGCGGCCTCCTGAGCACGCTCGCGCGCCCGCTTGAATTCGTCGTCGGCCGCTTTGCGGTCGAACGCTTTGGAGGGCGTTCCGCCCCAGGTTCCGCGACGATCCTGGGGAGACGTCGTGTCCGTGTCGCGCCGCCCCTTGCCGGCGGCGTCGCGCCCGCGTGCGGCTTTATCCGCGGCGTCCTCGCGGTCGCGCATTGCCTTCTCGCGCGCCTGATCGGCCGCGCGCTGCTTCTCTTGTTGCTGCTGAAGGGCCTTCCGGCGCGCCTCGTCGGCCTGCTTCTGCTTGGCGTTGAGAGCGTCCTGGCGGTCGCGCATTGCCTTCTCGCGCGCCTGATCGGCTGCGCGCTGCTTGTCATGTTGCTGCTGAAGGGCCTTCCGGCGCGCCTCATCGGCCTGCTTCTGCTTGGCGTTGAGGGCGTCCTGGCGGTCCCGCATCGCCTTCTCGCGCGCCTGCTGGGCGTCGCGCTGCTTCTCCTGGTGCTGCTGGAGGGCTTTCTGACGCGCCTCATCGGCCTGCTTCTGCCGGGCGTTGACGGCGTCCTTGCGGTCTTGGATGGCCTTGTCGCGTCCCTGCTGGGTCTCGCGCTGCTTCTGCTGTTGCCGCTCGGCGGGCCTCTTCAGCGGCTTTTGCTTCGCATCGCCGTCGTCCTGGTCGTCCTTCTTGGGTCTGCCGCCCCAAGGCTGGTCGGAGCGCTGGGCAAGCTCGAGGGGTTGGCCTGCACGGGCTTGCGCCGGCACCGGCTGATCGGCTGGACCGGCCAGACGCTCCGCGAGCGCCTGCTGAGCGCCGAGCAGGGCGAGGGGTAGCGCGAGAAGGAGAGGCGTGCGGTGGCGAACGGTCATCGTGTATCCCATGACTGAAGAGGCCGGGTCCGATGGATCGGATATTCCGGTTCTAGGCAGGGAAACGGCGGAAATGATGACGGCGCCCGGCCTTCGTGTGACGAAATCGTGGCGCGGGGAGGGGAGCAAAACCCCGTCTGGGCCTCGGACGACGCTAGAGCCTGATCGTTTGAGATGCGAGCACTTCAGCTCGCATCGAGAGCGTGAATCAGACTCTAAAACAAAGAGATAGAGCACGTTCA
The DNA here is from genome assembly GCA_036823975.1 of Hyphomicrobium sp. Taxonomy (GTDB): domain Bacteria; phylum Pseudomonadota; class Alphaproteobacteria; order Rhizobiales; family Hyphomicrobiaceae; genus Hyphomicrobium_C. The sequence goes on along the minus strand of DAITBB010000012.1, from coordinate 15,882 downwards.
CTCCCGATGGGCCGATGCCATTGAGAGGGAACGTGCTCTAGTCCTTGAGCCGCAGGCCCGGGGCGGCCGGCAGATACTGGATCGCGATCCGCATCAGCTCGGGCAGGCTGCGCGCGCCGAGCTTCGATTTGATCTGCGAGGTGGTATTGGCCACGGTTTTGTAGCTGATCGACAGCTCCTCCGCGATCAAGCCGTAGGATTTCCCCTCGGTGATGAGTGAGAGCATCTGCAACTCGCGAGCCGTGAGGACTTGCAGCGGGCTGACGTTGAGCCGCGTCTCGCTGAACGCGATTTCCGACGCCACCTCATGGCTGAGGTAGGGGCGGCCCTGGCGGATCATGTTGAACGCTTTCAGGAATTCGTCGGCCGGCGCGTCCTTGAGCAGATAGCCGGTTGCACCGGATTCGAGCGCGCGGCGAATGATGATGGGATCGCCGTGCATGCTGAGCACGAGCACCGGCGTCGTCTTGTCGTGCCGCCTCAGGCGCCGGACGAACGACAGCCCGCCGAGCGTCGCCGACCGGATCGAGAGATCGACGATGATGACATGCGGACGATGCCGCCGGTATTGGCGGTAGCCATCGGCGAGGCTGGGCGATTGCAGCACGTGCGCCACGTCGGCGTCCTCGAGGATGCGGGCGCACCCCTGCAGCACGAACGGATGATCGTCGATGATGAGCACGCGCAGCGGCTCGGCGCTTTGCAGGGCTGGGATCATGACGGGCTCACGGGTCTCTGTCGCTCCCCTGCAGGCGAAATCGGCATAGGAAGATCCGCACGGAAGGAGGCCGCAGCGACAACGGCCTGGGCCCGCAACCGCGCTCCTGTCCCGCCCTCGAATGGTTAGCGTTTCACACGCCGAGCGCAACGCCGGATGCGTGCCGAATGATCCCGCAAGAAATGGATAAATTCCCGGAGGATGGCGATTGACGGATGCAGCGCCCGCTTCGGAGGATAACAGCGACCGGCCCGCCCATCGTGGCAGCCGGGTTGACGGCGACCGTATCGAGGCAGGGAGAGCGGAGCGGATGAGGAGGAAAGCCGACGGAGTCCGCAGCCGAGGGCTGGCCGCAGGGTGCGGCGGGGTGGCCCGTCTTGCTGTCGCGGCGTCCTTGCTGATGCTCGGCGCGACGGCGGAGCGCGCCGCCGCGGCCTCGGGGCGCTTCTGCGGCGACCGCGTGGAAAGCGGCTATTCGTCGGGTGCGACCCAGAAGGAAGCGCTCGAGGCGGCGCAAGCCTGGTGGTCGTCGCGCGCCGGCACGCTCGGACGCGGCTACGAGAGCTGGGATGCCGCCGACGACCGCGAGGTGGAATGCCGGGAAGGGCCGAACGGCACCTTCAAGTGCAAAGCCATGGCCCGGCCGTGCCTGCCGCCCGGCACGCTGCCCGAGAACGTTCCCAAGATCCAGATGTAGCGGGACCGGATCCGCGTCAGTGCAGCATCAGGTTTTGCGCCGATTGCGGGCGCAGGAAACCCACGGCGGCGGCGAGCGCTGAGCCGAAGCGGGCGGCTGCCGCGGCGAGCGCCGGGGCCTCCTCGCTCCGATGGGCGAACGCCGCCGCCATTTCCGCGATCTCGGCCCTTCGTCCGCGATACCCGGCCTGGAAGAGCGCGATGAGATGCCACTCGTCCTCAGTCACGCGCTGCCGGCACGAAGGGCAATAGGGCGAGAGATAGCTGAAGCCGCCGAACCGCTCGGCCCGCATCGCGCGGATGATGCCGGTGACGTGCGCCGCGATCGCCGGGCCGTTGTCGGCGCCGTAGCGCATTTCGGCGTGGCTGATGGCGCGGTCCCATCCGTCGGCGCGGTTGTGCTCGTAGCTCGCGCAAATGAGCCGGAGGAGGTGGAGCCAATCGCGCTCCATCTCGCCGAGGTCGCTGGCCTCGAGATCGGACGATGGACCGTTATCGATGCACATATGTGAAACTCCCTCGCGCACCCGCGAGAAAAAAGGGGCGGCAACGGCTCATCGACCTCGGAAGAACGATCGGAGAGCACGTTGCCGCCAACAATGGGGTCCCAGGCAGTGCGGGAGGTGTTACTGGGCCCCAGAGGCGCATCGTTGAAGCCGGCTGGGTCGGCGGGGTTTGGTCACCGTTCCAGCCGGTGGCGAAACTGGACTTCAAGATGCGGACTTGCACACCCTAATAAAGTGGATATAAATAGTCAACAAATAACATGAGCCCGTCGTGATGCGCACGTGCGGCACCCGCTCCTCCACTCGGAAGCGCACAAGTGAAAGTTCCTCGCCCGATGTCGGGACACGAAATCGACAAGCGCACAGAGCGTGCGCCGGCGTCCGCCCGCAAGGACGTTCTCCGCTACAGCGTGGCCGAGCTCATGCGCGGCGGCCGCGAGCTCGTCCTCGAGCACGCCGGAGCCGACTACATGCTGCGCATTACGGCCAACGGCCGGCTCATTCTGACGAAATGAGATGGATAGGAGGTGCATCATGATCGCATTCTTGAGACGTGTGCGCCGGCTGCTCTGGGTCGCGAGCCTTGCTGCCGTGACGACGCTCGTAGACAATCCGGATGCCGTCACCAGTGCCCTCGCGGGCTGGACGATCGTCTAGGTGCTCCGCAACGGCTTTTCTGCCTCTTCCGGACATGACGCCCCGACGGGGCTGATGTAGAACCTCCCCGCGCGCGAACGTGACGGCGCACGTGCCGGCTGCTGGGCCAACTTTTCCCGGCCGGCCTTGTTCGCCGGCTTCCAGCAGATCGCCGATCTCGATCGGCCTTGAAAGCCGTGGACGCGTGCGACAGGCTGGGTGCCGTTGAGACCCGCAGGGAGCGGAGCATGCAGGAGTGGGGACAGGCGGCGACGGCGAGAAGCTTCCCCGTGGCAGCGCTTTTGACCCGTCCGCCGATCGTCGTCGGGGTCTGCTATCTCGCAGCCTATGCTTTGCTGGATTGGCTGAGCTACATCGCGCCGATCTCGCTCTCCGGCGTGACGCCGTGGAACCCCGCGACGGGCCTGAGCTTCGCGCTCGTGCTGCTGTTCGGACGCGGATACATACCGTGGCTGTTCCTCGCGCCGCTGTTGACCAACGCCCTGGTGCTGCAATTGCCGGTGCCCCTGGCGATGCACGTGCTCGGTGCGGCGGTGATCGGCGCGGGCTACGGCGCGGCGACCCTGCTCCTGAGCCATCCGCGCTTCGCCTTCGACCGGACGCTCGGCACCAAACGCTCGCTCGTCCTTCTGATCGTCGTGGCGGCCGTCAGCACAGGCGTGGTGGCGCTGTCCTATGTCGGGCTCCTCGCCGCGTTCGGTCTCGTGGTGCGCGGCGAGGGGCTGCTGACGATGGCGCAGCTCTGGATCGGCGACATGATCGGCATCACGGTCATGACGCCGTTCCTCCTCATCCTGTCCACGCGCCGGCGCATCCTGGTGCCCTCGGTCGAGCTTGTGGCCGTCATCGTTGCGCTGGCCATCACGCTGGGCGCGGTCTTCGGACTTTCGGACACCTTCCGCGTCAAGCAGTTCTATCTCTTCTTCCTGCCCGTGATGTGGATGGCCGTGCGGTTCGGCCTCGAGGGCGTGACGGCGGGTCTCGTGCTGACGCAGGTCGGCTTGATGACCGCCATCAACTACGCCGGCGTTCACGCCAGCGAGGTGACGGCTTATCAGGCGCTCATGATCGTGCTGGCCCTGACAGGCCTGACGATCGGCGCGGTGGTGAACGAGCAGCTCAAGACCCAGGCGCAGCTCCGCCAGAATCAGGAGGCGCTCGAGCGGGCGGCGCGGCTGGATTCGATGGGCGCGTTTGCAGCCGCCCTGGCCCACGAGATCAACCAGCCGCTGACCGCCATCGCCAACTATGCGCGGCTCGCGAAGATGGCCGTCGAGAAACAGCCGCCGGACACCGAGGCCGCGCGGGCCGCCGCCGGCCACGCCGTCTCCCAGGTCGATCGCGCCGCCGAGGTGGTGCGCCGTCTCCGCGACTTCATCCAGCTCGGACGCAACGAGATGCGCCCGCATGGGGTGGCGGACCTGATCCGCGAGGCGATCTCCCATTGCCGTCTCGAGGCCAATGCCCACGTCACGGTCGAGAGGCGGGCCGCGCGCAGCCTTCCCCTCGTGATGTGCGATGGGCTCCAGATCCAGCAGGTTCTGATCAACCTGATCCGCAATGCCGCGGAATCCATCGCCTCCGGCAATGCGAGGGGCGGCCATATCGCCGTGGAAGCCGAGCTGTCCGGGCAGGGGCGCGTCGTCGTGAGGGTCCGCGACGACGGGCCCGGCTTCGATCCCGACATCCTCGAGCGCGCGCTGACGCCGTTCACGACCACGAAGGTGGAAGGTTTCGGTCTCGGCCTTGCGCTCGCGCGCTCGACGGCGGAATCACACGGTGGTCAACTTCTCGTGGAAAGCACTGGCGAGGGCGCTGCAGTTTCCTTTACACTTCCTATAGTTCCCGCCCGATCGGGCGGCCCGACTTGAGAAGAATAGAGGACAACCCCGTGACCGTAGCTTTGATCGATGACGACTCCGCAGTCTTGCATTCGATGCGGCTGTTGATCGAGAGCCGCGACATTCCCGTCGCCTGTTACGAGTCCGCCGAGGCGTTCCTGGACGAGCTGCCGAATGCGAAGCCGTCTTGCGTCGTGGCGGACGTGCGCATGCCGGGCATGACCGGCCTCGAGCTGCAGCGTGAGTTGAAAGAGCGCCAGAACGACGCGCCGCTCATCCTCATCAGCGGACATGCCGATGTATCGATGGCCGTCGAGGCGCTGAAGCAGGGCGCGTTCGACTTCTTCGAGAAGCCCTACGACGGCGAGCGGCTGGCCGCGAGCGTGTCCGATGCCGTGCAGAAGGGACGTCGCAAGACATCCGAGCAGAGTGAGCGGATCGACATCACGGAGCGTCTGAAGGCGCTTTCGCCGCGTCAGCGCGAGGTTCTGGAGTTCGTGGCCTCCGGCATGTCGAACAAGCAGATCGCCGCCAAGCTCAGCATCAGCCCGCGCACGGTAGAGACCTATCGCGCCTGGGTGATGGAGCGCATCGGCGCGCAGAACGTGGCCGATCTCGTGCGCAAGGTGAGCGCCTTTCTTCCCTCCGGACAGAAGTAGCCTCGCCTCGCAGGTGCGGGCGAAGGCCGGCGAAAGGAACTCGAGGACGGGGCTGCGTGTTGATTGGCCAATGACGCCGGCACTGATGCCGTGCGGCCTCCAACACGAAAGAGCCCGCCATGCGTTACATCGTTCTTTGGGTCATGGGCGTTCCGATCACCGGGATCCTCATTATGAAGCTCCTGGGCTGGATCTGAGCCCTCCCCATTCTTTTCGGCGACAGCCGGCCTCGACGAGGCCGGCTGTCGCGCTTTTGTGGACAGGTCGTGCCGGCCGTCTCAGCGTTTGTCGCGCGTGGTGAAGCGAACGTTTCCGAGCCCGGTGCCGATGGTGAGTGCCCCCCAGTGTCGGTGGACGCACATGCGCGGCACCTCGCTCAAGCCCTGCACGACGGCGTCGTTGTGCATGACGACCGCCGTCTCGTGCTTGCCGATCTCGGGGATCGCTTCCCGCACCGCGGCCGGCAGGTTGAAGCCTTTGCTTTCCCAGTTGCCGGGCAGGTTCTGCGCGCCGGTCTCGATCGATCCGTCGTCGCGAATGACACCCGGGCAGCCGATCCCGATGACCGGCGCCAGGTTGATCTTGGCCTTCGACGCGGCCTTGATCAGGTCTTTCAGCATGTCCGTCATCCGGTCGACGGCCTTGTCGCGCTTCGTCTTCTCTTCGCCATGGCGCCACAGCTCGGACTTCCACACGCGCGCCTTCTCGAGCTTGGAGGAGGCCTTGAGATTGAGGTCGACGACGCCGGCGCGGATGTTGGTGCCGCCGATGTCGATGGCGAGGATGGCGTCGAACCCTTCGAGCGTCCAGGACGGCATGAGGTGCGCCGCGCCGATCAGGCCCGCTTCGTCCGGATCGTTCTTGATGAGCGAGAGATCCACATCGATCTTCGCCGCCTTGAGCAGCACGGCGGTTCGTCCGACGGCGAGCTCGCCGACGCGGCTCTGGCGCAGTCCCCCGCCGATCACGATGGCTTCCGTATCCCGCCAGCTCGCGGTCTTGAGGAAGCGGCGGATCACGCGCGCAAGCTCGTTCGCATAGGCCTCGACGGCGCTGTGCACGATTCCCGCGGCCTCGGGGTCGCCTTCCGCCAGCAAGGCATCGAGCTTCTTCTTGCTCAGATCCTCGCTCGCTTCGTCCCCCAGCGGGTCCGCGCCGAGCTTGCGCAGCGGCTCGCGGCACGCCTCCATGATCTCGTTGAAGGCGCTGCGGCTCGCGCGATCGCCGACGAAGCCGTCCTCGTCGCGGATCTCGAGGTTGTAGCTGTCGACCTCGACGCTGGGCAGCTTGGCGGAGCCATGTTCTGTGATGACTGGCAAACGGACATCCTAAGAAGCGGGGAGACCCGGCGAGACCCTGGACTCGTGTGGCGCCCCCCGGGGCGGGCGCCTCGATCCATCGATGCCGTCTGAACGCGTGATCGCCGCAAAAAGATCGAGCTGAGCAAAAATATTTGCCCGCGGCAAAATTTCCCAAGCGCTCCGAGAGGCTGTGTGCGTCGCAACATCCGCGCCGGCAGACATCCTTTCGTCTCTTTCTTCCGCCAGAGAACATATTGAGAAAATTGAACAATTGGTAGCGTACGGAGTAAACGAGGCGATGCAGCGAACCGTTCACCGCCGGGCTCTGCTGAGCACGGCTTTGATAGGGGCGAGCAGCGTCCTGTTGGGCGTGGCCGATGGCGCCGAGGCGCGCATCAGCGACGGCTGCGACGCGGCCAACCGCGGCGCGCTGGCGGCGACGGTGAGAGCCGGCGGAAGCACGCTGCGCGAGATCCGCCTCGCGCGCGGAGAGACGGTGACGCTGAGCCTCGCGACGAAGGGCAAGGCGGTGCTCTCCGTGGATGGCGGCGGCGTGCCGATGCGGACGCTGCACGTCGGGCGCACGGCGTCGATCCTGTTCGTCGCTCCCGAAAGCGCCTCGTACGGATTCCGCGTCAGCGCCGCGGAGGAGGCGAGCGCCACGCTCGGCGCCCGCTGCATCTCCGCCGCCGGAGCCGCCAACGAGCGCGCCCTGCTCGACCGGCGCAAGGCCTTCCTCGCCGGACGCGATCCCGATCGAATCCGGATCGATCGCCCGGCCGGTGAGACGAAACCGCTCGATGCCGCGCAAGCGGCGGACGCAGACGGCGAGATCCCCACGGAGGTGACGGCCTCGATCAGCGTCTCGGAGCTGCTGTCCGCGGCGAGCCCCGGCGCCAAGGCGGATCCCGGCATTCTCGATTTCTGGTTCGAGGGCCGGTACATGACCTACGACACCGGCAGCCTGCGCCAGCGCGAGTCCGACGGCAACTTCAGCGTCATGTACTTCGGCAGCAAGTACATGCTCGGCCCCGATATCATGGTGGGCGCGCTGGCCCAGTTTGACCAGACCGGCGAGGCGCTGGGCACGGAGAGCAAGGCCTCCGCCAATGGCTGGATGGCCGGGCCTTACGTGAGCATGCGGCTGGGGCCGGGGATCGTTTTCGACGGCCGCGCCGCCTGGGGCGCGGTGCAGAACGTGCCGCAAGGGACCGCGGTTGAATGGGCATCGGCGAACCGGAGTCTCCTCCGCGGCACCCTGCGCGGGACCCGCCAGTATGGCGGCTGGGACGTCACGCCGACCGTGGGCCTCAGCTACGTGGAGGACACGCCAACCTATCGCGTCACGCCCGAGGAAGGCGTCGGCGCACCGGGCGGGACGGGACGCCTGGACATCATGCCCGAGATGAAGCGCCGCTTCGATCTCGACAGCGAGACCTACGTCGAGCCGCGCCTCGCCGCGGGCGGGTTCATGTCCTTCGATGATATGTCGGCGCTCAATCCCGCCCAGGCCGCCGTTCCGGATCTGCAGTGGAAGGCCGAGGCGGGCGTCGCGGTCGGCAAGAAGGATGGCGTCAATCTGCAGGCCACCGGCGGCGTCGAGACGGGCGCCAGCACGGCGACGGACAATTGGTCCGGCCGCCTCCGCCTCAATATGCCGATCGGCAACTGAGCCCTCGCCAAGCGAGGCTCCCCGGGGCGAGGCTCATGGGAGCCTCACCTCGCGATTGCGGTCAGCGCGCCGGCGCCTCGGAGAGGCCCAGGCTCGAGCCGGCCTCTTTGGCGGGATCTTTCAGCTTTTCTGCTGCGCCGAGGCGCGTCTCGACGTTGGGCGGCGCGCCGTTGCGGCCGTAGAGCGCCGCCGCACCCGCCAGATCGCCTGCTTGCAGCTCCCGCGAGCGCTCCACATAGCGGAACGACATGAGCTGGCCCTCGGGGCCGGGATGGTCGAGACCGATGGCGTGCCCGATTTCGTGGGTCATCGTGAAGCGGAGATCGTACACCGCCAGATCGCCGTCGAAGCCGATCTTCCACGGCTGCGCGGGATTGAGGCAGATGAGGGCCTGACGGATGGCGCCGACGTCGCCGCCTCGTTGAGGTCCGGCAGGAACGGAGTCGGCCAGCGTCACGTTCGTGAACGCGCGCCCGCGCGTCTTGGCGTCGGCGCCGATCAGGATGCCCGCGTCCGCCGTCGAGGCCGTTTCCTGGAAGCGGATGTCGGCGGCCTTCTCCCAGAGGTCGAAGGCGGCGCGCACCTCGCGGCGGAAATCCTCCTCCGCGATCCCCGAGCGCGTGAGCGCGGCCGAGGGCGGCTGCATGGCATCGCAGTTGCGCGCGCCGGGAAACGAGCGCGACTCTGTCACGAAGGCGTAGGTGACGGCCGCCGGCAGCCCTTGCGCCGGAACGCGCCACCGCACTGCCGCCCGCCCGTCGAGGGCCAAGAGACGGAAGGACTCGCCGCCGCCGGCACGATCTCCGGCAGAGAGCGAAGCTGCGGCCGACGCCAATCCGAGCGCCAAGCCGCCGAAACGGATCAATCCCCTCAAGCGCAGATCCCCACCTCGCTCGATCCGGTGATGCAGATGCATCCCGTTTAGGATGCGCCGCAGCATCGGTCAACGCACGCGGTTGCCGCATGGCGGCTGTCGCCACCCGTTCACCGTGGCGTGCGGTTCGGGGGATTCGCAAGCGGAACCCAACCCGTCCGCGGTCGTTAAGTCATGAGATCACGCGGAAAATGTGGAGAACCTTAGGAATGGCATACAAAGCAAGGGTGATGGCAGCGGCCCTGGCGGCGGCCGCGGCGCTGCATATCGCCGGTCCGGCGCGAGCCGCGCCTGTCGGCCCTGTGCAGAACGCGATCACGACCGAGCGCGCCGCCCTGCAGGAGGTCGATTATCGCCCCTACCGCCACTGTCACCGCAACAGGTGGGGGCGCAAATGGTGCCACGGCGGCCGCAGGCATGGCTATTACAACTATGGCCCGAGTGTCGGCCTCTATTTCGGGCGCCGCCACCATCACCACCGGCACTTCCGTCGCCACCATCATCGTGGCCACCACCACCATCGTCGCTAGAACAAGCGGCGTTCCGGCGTGACCGGAAAGCCCGGGTCGGCCTGCCGGCCCGGGCTTTTTCTGTGCCTTCGCGCGTAGGAGTTATGCGCGCGGCGCGGCCTGCTCGGGAAGGTGCACCCGCGGTGCGAGCCGATCGAGCCAGCGCAGCACCGCCCCAGGCCCGGCGAAGTCCGCGTCCGGCGCACCGTAATGCTCGCCCGCGACCTTGAGCGCAAAGCCGTCCAGGCTTTCGGCGATGGCGAATGCCGCCTCGTCGCCGATGTCGTCGCCGATCATGATCGGCACGCGATGGCGGAAGGCCGGAAGGTTGGCGAAGGCGGTCAGCGCAGTGCCTTTCGAGAGGCCAGCAGGCACGATCTCGAAGAGCTTTTTGCCCGGCAGGATCTCGAACGCCTCCTCCGAGCGTTCGAGCGCGCGGGCGAGCGTCGAATGGATGAGCGCTTCGGCGCCGGGCGCGAGCCGGTAGTGGACGGCGAGGCCCGGGCCCTTCACCTCCACGAGCACGCCCTCCATGTCGGCCGTGAGGGCGCGCACGCTCTTCAGGATCTCGTCCGGCAGCTTGGTTTCGACGCGCTCGATGTCCTCCTCGGGGCGTCGGCGGATCTCGGCCCCATGCACGCCGGAGGTCGCGATCGAGAGCGGGTGCAGCAGCGCATCGATATCGGCGATGCGTCGCCCCGAGATGATGGCAACGGCGCCGCCCAGATGCGCAGAGAGGCGTTCCAGGAGCGGGATCAGCCCCTCCGGCACGCGAACGCTTTCCGGTGTGGCCGCGAGCTCGAGCAGCGTCCCGTCCATGTCCAGAAAGAGGGCGCAGCGCTCGGGGCTTCCAAGCAGCAGATCTGTGCAGGCGCGCAGATGCGCCGAGATCGGGGCCGAAAGGTCGTCAATCCTGCGAGTCATAGCGGCCACCCTAGGACGTTCGGGATCGAAGTCGATTCCGAAAGCTGCCCATCGAGCGCCGATCTCCGCAAAAGTCCGGTATGTGTGTCGATATGTCCGAGCACGCTCGAGGCGTTGAGGGCGGCTGCGGACAGCGCCGTGGCGGGTGGTGCGCCTTGGGCGACATAGGCGGCAAAGGTGGCGCCGAACGCATCGCCCGCACCCGCCGTGCCAGCCGCATCGGTGGGAATGGCGGGGCAATAGATGATGTCGCCCCGGCTCGCCGCGAAGGCGCCATCCTTGCCGTCGGTGAGGACGAGACTTTGCACGCCGGCTGCGATCAGTGCGCGGAAGAAGGCGCGGAGGCTCAGGGCGCGCCCCTCGCTCTTGAGCCCGCGCCGCGCGAGCGCAGGCGTTTCCATGTGATGGGGAAAGACGAGCGGAGGATCCTCGCCGGCGGACAGACGCGCGCCCGGAGCGATGTCGAGCAGCGCCAGCACATCCTCCGCCTCGTGCCGGTTGAGCGAGAGGATGCCGATGCGCGAGAGCGTCTCCCGGAAGGCCGCGCCGTGCGCGTGCAGTTGCCGCGTGCCGGGGTTGCAGGCAACCGCCGCGCCGGCCGCTGTTGCCGCATCGACGAGCGCGGGAAACGCACGCGCAGCCTCGTTCGAGAGGTTGGCGATGTAGACGAGATCGACGGCGAACGCGCGCGCGTCGATGTCCTCCACTCCGAGCCGCGTGTTGGCGCCGCGGAAGGTGAACACGCCCGCATTGCGGTCATGCGAGGCGATGAGGACGGACGAGCCCGTGGGCGCGCTCCCGTCGCGCGTGACCCATCGCGTCGAGATCCGCTCCTCGTCGAGGCGGGCGAGGATCTGCTCGGCGCGCCGGTCGTCGCCGAGCTTGACCATCGTCGCCGTATCCCATCCGAGCCGCGCGAACGCGATGGCCGTGTTGATCGCGCCCCCGCCGCAGTGCATCGAGATGTCGAGCGCCTCGATCTTGCGGCCGTCCTCGATGAGGAGAAAGGACTGGCCCGCATTGAGCAGGGACATGCGTTCGATGGCGGAATTCTCGATGATGGCGATGGTATCGATCATCGCACCGCCCACGGTCAGCACTTTCATGGTGTGCAGGCCCTTCGCGGGTGGAGAGGATGGGGAACGCAGACGGTCACGGCTCCTTGGAATCAACGCGTACGTCCGTGCCCAGTTCCGGCGACGGCGTGGCGCGGGGCCACGCATCGGCCCAGTTGCGCGAGAGGTTCATGCACGAGTTCACGATGCCGGCCATGGAGTAGGTCTGTGGCAGGTTCCCCCAGAGCTGGCCGGTCGTGGGATGGATATCCTCGGAGAGCAGTCCGAACGCGTTCCGCCGCGCGATGACGTCGTCGAGCAGGTCGCGCGCCTGGTCGGAGCGGCCGGCCGCGAAGAGGGCGTCGATGTACCAGAACTGGCAGGCGAGGAACGACGTCTCGGGCGCGCCGAAATCGTCGTTGCCATAGCGCATCATGAAGCCGTTGCGGCCGAGCTCGCCTCCGATCGCCTCCAGCGTCTTGAGGAAGCGGGGATCGTGCGGCGAGAGCAGGCCGAGCTCGGGCAGGAGCAGCACGCTCGCGTCGAGCTCGTGCTCGTCGAGGGCGCCCGCGATGGCGCCGATCTTCGGGCTCCACGCGCGCGTCAGGATTTCCCGCCGCACCGCGTCCGCCTTCGTGCGCCAGCGCTGCGCGTCGTCGGCCAGCCCGAGCAGCAGCGCGATGCGCGCGAGCCGGTCGAGCGAGACCCAGCACATGGTCGCCGAATGGGTGTGGATGCGCTGGCGGCCGCGATACTCCCAGATGCCGGCATCGGGCTCGAGATAGAAGCGCAGGGCCTGATGGCCGAGGGTCTCGAGCCGGCGGTAAAGCGCTTCGTCCCCCATGCGCGGCAGGCGCTGATCGATGAACATCTGCGACACGCCGAGGATCACGCTGCCGTAGGAATCGTGCTGGATCTGCTCGGCCGCCTGATTGCCGATGCGCACCGGCCCCATGCCGCGGAACCCCGGCAGATGCTCGGCCACGCTCTCGTCGAGCGGCTGGTCGTGCACGATGCCGTAGACCGGCCGCAGCGCGCCCTTGGACGTGGTCGCGATCGTCGTGATGTAGTCGAGATAGGCTTCCATCGACTGCGTGGCGCCGAGCCGGTTGAGCGCCATGATCACGAAATACGCGTCGCGGAGCCAGCAATAGCGATAGTCCCATGTGCGCTGCGTGCCGGGCGCTTCCGGGATGGAGGTCGTGTGGGCTGCCACGATCGCGCCCGTCTCGTCGAAGGTGCAGAGCTGCAGCGTGATGGCCGCGCGGATCACGTCCGTCTGCCAGTCGAGCGGGATCGCGAGACCCCGCACCCAGCCGATCCAGTAGTCGCGCGTGCGGTCGAAGGCTTCGCGGGAGACGGTGTCCGGCGCGGCTTCGAGCGACTCGTCCGGGCCGAGCACGAGCGTCACGGGCCGCGCCAGCCCGAACGTCGTCTCGTGCACGATGTAGGAGAGGGGCGCGTCGGTCGTGAGCCGCAGCGTCAGGTCGCCGCCGCTGTAGCGAATGTGGTTCGAGCCGACCACCTGCGCCGTGCGCGGCTGGCCGTAGTTGAACGTCGGGCGGACGCGGATCTTGATGCGCGGCAGGCCGATGGGCTCGATCCGCCGGATGATCTGCGCCGGATGCAGCATGCGCTCGAAGCGCGGATAGCGCGGCGCGAAGTCGACGATGCGGATGCCGTTGCCGCTGTCGTCCTCGACGATGGTCTCGACGATGGCGGTGTTGCGCACATACGCCGAGCGCGTGCGAACGGCCCGCTCGAGCACGATGTCGCAAAACCCCTTCTCCTCGTCGCCGGAAAGCAGGCGCGAGAACACCGGGTCTCCGTCGAAGCGCGGAAAGCACCACCACACGAGGCGCGCCGACTGGTCGAGCAGCGCGGCAATGCGCCCGTTGCCGATCACGGCGAAGTCGAGCGGCTGTGTTGTCGGGGACGCGAGGGCGGCGCTGAGGGCCATTGTTTCGCCCCCTTCGATCTGACGCTGAAGTTCCACGGCGGAAGAGACCCCCAAGTTCCGATGACGAGCGTGCGTGATGGATGTGCGTGTGTGCGGGTTTCGAGAGCGACGGCCGCGGCCCGTTTGAATGGGCTCGAGCGTGCGCGTCAGGCGATCACGTCGTGAAACATAATGACGAGGATTGTGGCAAGGACAAAGGCGAAAATGCAGCCGTTGCAAAAACGACTTTCGCAAATGACGCAGGCATGGATTGCGCGTCGTTCACCCCGCATCAGCGCTTGGCAGGGCGGCCCATATCACGCGCGCTCGTAAGTCCGATCGGGAACAAACCCAAGGGTGAGACGTTAGGGGCCCAAGCGGGTTGAAGCTCGCTTGGCCGTGCGATGGCAGCGGATGCACCTGACGGGCCGATGGCTCGCTGCGTGATCCCGCAGAGCATCGCGAAGAACGAATGACAAGGAGACCATCCGATGAAATCCAAGCTCCTCTCTGCAATCGCCCTGCCCGCGATGATCGCGGTTGGGTGCGCCTCGGCCATCGCCCAGGATACGAAGCCTTCTCCCACGACACCCGCCCCTTCGCCCTCGCCGTCGACGCCGCTCGAGCGGTCACCGGACGTGACGCCTTCGCCGTCCACGGCCACCCCGTCTCCGAGCACCACGTCTCCAAGCACGACGCAAACGACTCAGATGGGTCAGGAGTGGCGCTCCTCGAAGCTGGTCGGCATGGCCGTCTATAATCGTGCCAACGAGCGCGTGGGCGACATCAACGATCTGATCGTTGCGGCAGACGGCAAGGTGGCGCGGGCTGTGATCGGCGTCGGCGGCTTCCTCGGCATCGGCGAGAAGCTGGTCGCGATCGACTTCACCGACATTCAGCTCAATCGCGACGCCGACGGAAAGATGCGCGCGGTCGTGAACAGCACGAAGGAATCCCTCGAATCTGCGCCGGACTTCAAATACGCGCAGTAAGCACACGACGGCACCAACGGGATACGCAACGAGAAGGGAGCGAGCGATCGCTCCCTTCTTTCTATCCGGATCGCAACGGGGATCCGCTCTGCTTGCCGGCTCAGTCCGTGGCCACCACCTGGCCCAGCCTGAAATTCTGCTCCATGACGACGGGTGTCGCGTCGGCGGGACGAGGCGAGCCCACGGCCGCCCTTGCCATTTGCCCGCGAGACATTTAACGAACGCACGATGGAGCGCGCGAGGGCGTTCGGGGCGCCCGGGACACGGAGCCCCTGGCGCCATGTCGTCTCGTTCCGTGTCGAGCCTTGATTTGCCTCGGCTTTTGCGGGTGTAGCTCAATGGTAGAGCAGCAGCCTTCCAAGCTGAATACGGGGGTTCGATTCCCCTCACCCGCTCCAATTCCCGAAAATCCGAGACCCGGACGCTTGCGTGGGGCCCGGCCTTCGTCGTTCTCTCTCCGCAGAACCGCGCGCGAGAGGGAGGCCCCATGCTGGTGACGACGACGAATGACATCCTCGGCTATCGGGTCGTACGCCATATCGGTGTCGTCCGCGGCCTGACGGTCCGCTCCCGCAGCTTGGTCGGCAACATCGGAGCCGCAGTCCAGATCCTCTTCGGCGGCAACATTTCCGTCTACACCAAGCTTGCCGAGCAGACCCGCCAAGAGGCGTTCGATCTCATGATGCGCCACGCCGAGGAAATGGGGGCGAACGCCGTGCTCGCCATGCGCTACGACGCCAACGAGATCGCCTCGGCCGTCACCGAGGTGCTCGCCTACGGCACCGCTGTGATCGTCGAAAAAGGCGAATGACGCCTGAAATTTAGCGGGCCGGCGGCGAGCCCGAGCGCGGCAATCGCCGGGGGTGGGCAGGCGTTTTCCAGCAACCCGCGCCGCGAGGCACGAGAAAGTGGCCGAGAGGCGGTGACAAACCGGAAAAGTTCAGCTAAGGATGCCGCCCCCGCATAAGGCTTGTGCGCCTTTCGCGTCGCGATGGCGCGCAAGTGTCAATGCGAAGCAGCGCATATGGGCGGATGCGAAGGGGAGTAGCTCAATTGGCAGAGCGTCGGTCTCCAAAACCGAAGGCTGGGGGTTCGAGACCCTCCACCCCTGCCATGAGGTTTTGTTGAGGCGGATCGGTGAAGAGGGCGCCCCGGTCGGTTTCGATGGATTCACCCTTGGGGCAAGGGTGCGTCGGTATGTCGCATGGCGCTCGGGAAGCGGTTTTGATGTCGAAGTTCAATCCGTTCGAATTCGTGCAAGAGGTAAGGCAGGAGGTCTCCAAAGTCACCTGGCCGACGCGGAAAGAGGTGTGGGTTACCACCCTCATGGTCCTCATCATGGTGGCGTTGGCAGCAGTCTTTTTCCTCGTGACCGACCTCGCCCTCGGGCAAGTGGTCAACATGGTGCTCGGGCTCCGCGGCTGATCCCGCAGGGAGAGCCGGAGCGATCGCCTTTGCGGGCGAAGGCAGGACAAGAGTCGATTTGAGAATGGCCAAGCGCTGGTACATCGTTCACGCCTACACCAACTTCGAGCGCAA
>DAITBB010000011.1:0-64860 GCA_036823975.1 Hyphomicrobium sp. | reverse complement strand
CGTCGAGCGCATGGGTGTAGTCGTGGACGGGCTCGGTGAGGTTCTTAAGGCTCTGCGGGCCGGCATCTGAGAACTGCTGGGCGATCTTGTCCGCCACGGCCTCGTGCACCGAGCGCGAGACGCAAAGGCCGCCGGGCGGGGCAACCGACTCGAGGCGGGCGGCGATGTTGACGCCGTCGCCCATCAGGTCTCCGCCCTCGCGCTCCACGACGTCGCCGATGGTGATGCCGATGCGGAAGTTCATGTGGCGGCTCGTCGGATAGGCGAGATTGCGCGCCTTGAGGCTCTCCTGCACGTCGATGGCGCAGCGGACTGCCTCGACGGCGCTCTCGAACTCCGCGAGGATGGCGTCGCCTGCGGTGTTGAAGATCCGCCCGCTGCAGCGCTCGACGAACTCCTCGAAGACCGTGCGGTAGCCCTCGAAGCGCCGCAGCGTCTCTTCCTCGTCCTCGGCGATGAGCCGGCTGTAGCCGGCGATATCGGCGGCGAGAATGACCGCGATTTTGCGTTTCAAGCGAGGCTCCTCGATCCCTGGGCTGAGCGTTCGGAGTGTTCCATAGCCGGCCGCCGATGCGCAAGCTTACAACGCGCTGGCAAACGGGGATTTTCAGGATGATGGCGGGATTCGATTTGGCGTGCACGTGCCGCGCTGTTGTGTCGGATCGGCCGGCGGTTGGACACGAGCGATCGGGTCCGGATAACATCGCCGTGCGTCGGGGAAGCCCCGTGCGTACCGGCCGCCGTTTGTGACGGCCCGAAGCAGAGGTGAAACGATGCCGGATGGCGGGCGGCTGGCCGAGGATGCGAGGGCGGGCGGCGGTGGCCGCGATGTGACGGCCCTCGCGCGGCACTGGCTCGACCAGTACGGCACGATCGCGCTCGCGACCGTGCTCAGCACGGCGGGCTCGTTCCCGGTGCCGGTCGGCGGGCAACTCCTCGTCGGCCCTGACGATCGCTTCGAGGGATCGGTCTCGGGCGGGTGCGTCGAGGCGGCCGTGATCGCGGAGGCGGGCACGGTCATGACGGGCGGCACGCCGAAGCGTCTTTCCTACGGCGTCTCGGATGAGAGCGCCTGGCAGGCCGGCCTTCCGTGCGGAGGCACGATCGAGGTTTTCCTCGCGCGCCTGCGCGGGCCGGAGGATGCCGCGTTTCTCGATGCCATTCTCGATGCGCGGGCGGCGCGGGTGCCGCTCGTGGCCGAGACGGGTCTCGAAAGCGGGCGCCACCGCGTTCATCGGGACGTGTCGACGTTCGATGCGCCGCTCAAAGGCCAGCTCGAGGCGAGCGGGGTCTGGGTCGACGCCGAGGGGCAGCGGTTTCTGCAGGCGTTCGTGCCGCCGGTGCGCCTCATCCTGGTCGGGGCCGGGCACATCGCGCAGGTGCTGTCCGATCTCGCGATCCGGGTCGGCTTCCAGGTCACGGTCGTCGATCCCCGCACGGCGTTCTCGAGTGCGGAGCGCTTTGCCGGGGTGGCGTTGCGGCACGACTGGCCGGGGGAGGCGCTTGCCGCGCTGGGGCTCGACAGTCTGACGGCGGTCGTCACGCTCGCGCACGAGGCGCGCCTCGACGACGAGACGCTCACGGTGGCGCTGCGCTCCCCCTGCTTCTACGTTGGCGCACTCGGCTCGCGGCGGACGCATGAGAAGCGCGTTGCGCGGCTCGAGGAGGCGGGCTTGTCATCCGAGGAGATCGCGCGTCTCGACGCGCCCGTCGGCTTGAACATCGGGGCGCGAGGTCCGGCGGAGATCGCGGTCTCCATTCTGGCCGTGCTGATCAAGGCGCGGCGTGGAGCCTGATATGACGGAACCGGCGGGACCGGCGATGGAGCGGTCGCCGCTCGCGGCGGTGCTGCTGGCGGCCGGAGCGTCGCGCCGGTTTGGAGCGGACAACAAGCTGCTGGCGCGGATCGATGGCGTGCCGCTGCTTCGGCGCAATGCGGCGGCGCTTCTCGCGGCGGGCGTGAGCCCTCTCGTCGTCGTGACCGGGGCCGATCCTGCGGGGGTCGCGGATGCGCTCGCGGGGATGCCTGTCGCGCCTGTCGCGAACCCGCGCTGGGAGGCGGGGATGGGTGGCTCGATCGCGGTCGGCGTGCTGGCGCTTCCGGAGACGGCGCAAGGCGCCTTTGTCGTCCCCGGCGATCTCGCGTGCCTTCGTGTCGATGCCGTCAGGCGGCTTTCGGCGGCGTTCTTCGATGCTGGCGGCCGTCGCGTGATCGTGCCGGTGACGCGCGACGGCGCGCAGCGCAATCCCGTCCTCTGGCCGAGGACAGAGCTTCCGCGGCTCGCGGCGCTCTCGGGCGAGGAGGGCGGCAAGTCTCTGCTGGACACGCTGGCGGGAGGCCGGCTTGATGTGGCGTTCGACGATGCGGGCCTGTTTGCGGATATCGATACGCCCGCCGATCTTGCTCGCGCGATTGCAAGGATGATGCGGTGACAGCTCTCGACGCGCACGCAAACCCTCGCGCTGCGATGGAGAGGGTGCCGCTGCTCCGGGTCCGAGGGCTGACCAAATCGTACCTCACGCCGCAAGGGCGTGTGCCGGTGCTGCGGGGCGTGGATCTCGCGCTCGATGCGGGCGAGAGCTTGGCGCTGCTCGGCGAGTCCGGCAGCGGCAAGAGCACGCTCTTGCATCTCATCGGCGGGCTCGATGAAGCGGATCACGGGGAGATCCTCGTCGATGGCGTTCGCCTGGCCGGGGCGGGCGACAGCGACCGGGCGGCGCTCCGGCGGGCGCGGATCGGCATCGTGTTCCAGCAGTTCAATCTCGTGGCGAGCCTCACGGTGGCCGAGAACCTCGCGTTTCAGGCGCGGATCGCGGAACGTTTCGACGCCGCATGGCAGCGGACCTTGACGGAGCGCCTGGGGCTCGGCGGGCTCGAGGGGCGCTATCCGGAGCAGCTCTCGGGCGGGCAGCAGCAGCGCGTCGCGATCGGGCGGGCGCTCGCTGTGCGCCCGCGTCTGCTGCTGGCGGACGAGCCGACGGGCAATCTCGATGAGGCGACGGGCGACGAGGTGCTTCGCCTCGCGCTCGAGCTGGTGGCGGAGGCGGGCGCGGCCTTCCTCATGGTGACGCACAGCACGCGGCTCGCTGCGCGGCTCGACCGGCAGGTGACGCTCGCGGCGGGCGTTCTGGTGGCGCCGTGAGCGTGGCAGCCTGGACATTGCGCACGCTCGTCAGCCATTGGCGGCGCCATCCGATGAACCTGGCCACGCTGGTGGCGGGCCTTGCGATCGCGACAGCGTTGTGGAGCGGCGTGCAGGCGCTGAACAGCCAGGCGCGGACGAGCTACGGCCAGGCGGCCGCCGTGATCGGCGAGGCCGCGCACGCGAGCTTCGTGCCGGCCCGCGGGACGCTGCTCGCCGAGACGCATTACGTCACGCTGCGGCGTGCGGGCTGGCGCGTCTCGCCGGTGCTGGAAGGCGCGGTGCGCCTCAAGGGCACGACCTACCGCGTCATCGGGATCGAGCCCCTGACGGCGCCGCGTGGCGCTGTCGTGACGGGAATCGATGGGGCCGCAGATCTCGAAGGGTTTCTGCGTGCGCCGGGACTTACGCTCGTGGCGCCGGAGACGCTGTGGGAGTTGGGCGTGGCTGCCGGCGCGCAGCCGAGGGCGGAGACGGGGCGCGCGCTGCCGCCATTCCGCGCGTCCGCCGCCGTCGCGCCGGGGCTGCTCGTAATGGATATCGGTGCGGCACAGACGCTCCTCGCCCGCCAAGGGCACGTCTCGCGGCTTCTGATCGAGGGGCCGGAGACGCCGGATATCTCGACGTTGCCGGTAGCAGTGCGCGATGTGCTGCGGCTCGAGCCAGCGCAGGAGGGCGGGGACCTCGCTCGCATGACGGACAGCTTCCATCTCAACCTGACGGCCTTCGGATTTCTGGCGTTCGTCGTCGGCCTCTTCATCGTGCATGCCGCGATCGGCCTCGCATTCGAGCAGCGTCTCGCCATGGTGCGCACGATGCGGGCGGTCGGCGTTCCGCTCGTTACGGTCATGGCAGCGATGGTGGGCGAGGTCGTGATGCTGGCGCTGGGGGCGGGCGCGCTCGGCATGGTGTGCGGCTACCTCGTTGCGGCGTCGCTGCTGCCGGATGTGGCGGCGAGCCTCGAAGGGCTCTACGGCGCGCACGTGGCCGGGACGCTGTCGCTCGACGGGCGCTGGTGGATCGCGGGGCTCGCCATGGCGTTGGCGGGTGCGCTGGCGGCCGCTGCGGGCAGCCTGTTCAAGATCGCGCGGGTGCCGGTGCTGGCGCTCTCCAAGCCGCTGGCCTGGCGCGCGGCACAGCAGGTGCAACTCTTTCGCCAGGGCGTGGCAGGCTTCGGCTTTCTCGCGATGGCCGGCGCCGCCTATGCGTGGGGGCATGGACTCACGGCCGGTTTTCTCGTGATCGCCGGGCTGATGCTGGGCGCGGCGCTGCTGCTGCCGGGACTGCTCGCGGTGGCTTTGCGTTTTGGTGAGGGGCAGGCGCGTGGGGCAGTGGCGCGCTGGTTCTGGGCCGATACGCGCCAGCAGCTTTCCGGGCTCTCGCTCGCGCTGATGGCGCTGCTGCTGGCGCTGGCGGCCAACGTCGGCGTGGGGACGATGGTCGAAGGCTTCCGCAAGACGTTCACGGCGTGGCTCGACGAGCGGCTCAACTCCGAGGTCTATTTCGATGCGGCGGGCAAGGCCGAGGCTGCGGACATCGCGCGCTGGCTTGAGGGCCGCAGCGAGGTGCGGGCCATCCTGCCGACGTGGCGGGCGGAGACGCGGATCGGCGCCTGGCCGGTGGACGTGCTCGGCACGCGCGATCATGCGACGTATCGGGCGCACTTCTCGCTGCTGTCGGAGGGCGCGGGCGCGTGGGATGCGGTGCGCGACGGCCAGGGCGTGCTGGTGAGCGAGCAGCTCGCGCGGCGTCTCGGCCTTGCGCCTGGGGATCGCATCGCGATCCCCACCGCGACGGATGCGTGGCCGGCCGAGGTCGTCGGCATCTATGCCGACTACGGCAATCCCAAAGGACAGATTCGCCTCGACGTCGCCGCGCTCGTGGCGCATTGGCCGGAAGCGCGGCGCACGAGCTACAGCCTCCGCGTCGAGCCCGACAAGGCCGCCGCGCTGATCGCCGAAATGCAGGCGGCGTTCGGGGAGAAGCTCAGCCGCGTGGTCGACCAGTCCACGCTCAAGGCCTCGTCGCAGCGGATTTTCGAGCGCACGTTCGCGGTGACGGATGCGCTCAACACGCTGACGCTGCTCGTCTCGGGCGTGGCGCTCTTCGCGAGCCTGCTCGCGCTCAGCGATCTGCGGCGGGCGCAGGTGGCACCCGTGTGGGCACTGGGCGTGCCGCGGCGGACGCTCGCGGATCTCGAGATCGCCAAGCTGCTCGTGCTCGCCGCGATCACGGCCGTTCTCGCGGTGCCGCTGGGGTTGGCGCTCGCGTGGTGCCTCGTCGCTATCGTCAACGTGCAGGCGTTCGGCTGGCGGTTGCCCTTCCACGTCTTCCCCGCAGCGTGGGGCGTCGTGCTCGTGATGGCGCTTCTGACGGCCTTTCTCGCCGCCATCATTCCCGTGATGCGGCTTGCGCGGACGGCGCCGCAGGATCTGCTCAAGGTTTTCGCCAATGAGCGTTAGAGGGATCAGAGCTCTGATACTTGCAGCCGGCTTGGCGGTGCTCGCGGCGGCGCGTGTGGTGGCCGGCGGCTTTGCCGGCCTTGGTGAGGATGCGGCCGGCTTCGCCGAGGTCGTTCCCGGGCACGCGATCACGTTCCCCGCCGACTTCGGTGCTCATCCCGCCTATCGCATCGAGTGGTGGTATGTGACGGCCAATCTCAAGGACGCATCGGGCGCGGACTACGGCGTGCAGTGGACGCTGTTCCGGCAGGCGCTGGCGCCGGGGGCCGAGCGTCCGGGCTTTGAGAGCCAACACGTATGGATGGGGCATGCGGCGGTCACGAATGCGGCGGTGCACCGCTTCGCGGAGAAGCTCGGCCGCGGCGGCATCGGGCAGGCGGGGGTGACGGCCGCACCATTCGAAGCCTGGATCGACGACTGGTCGTTCAAGGCCGTGGAGGGAAATACAGGGCTTTCGGCCGCGACGCTTGCGGCCAAGGGTGACGGCTTCTCCTACAGGCTTGCGCTCAAGGCGCCGCGCGCGCCGGTGCTGCAGGGCGACCACGGCTACAGCCGCAAGTCAGAGCGCGGACAGGCGTCCTACTATTTCAGCCAGCCGTTCTTCGAGGTGTCCGGAAGGCTGACGCTCGACGGCCGGGCGGTGGAGGTCACGGGCCGGGCGTGGATGGACCGCGAGTGGAGCAGCCAGCCGCTTGCGGCGGATCAGAAGGGCTGGGACTGGCTCTCCCTGCATCTGCCGCATGGCGAAAAGCTGATGCTGTTCCAGCTCCGCAGCACGGCGGGCGGCACGTATCGCTCCGGCACGTGGATCGATCGGGACGGAGCCACAAGCGCGCTCGCGAGCGAGGAGATCGTAATGGTGCCCGGTCCGCCGCGGCGCGTGGCGGGGCGCGACTTGCCGGTCACCTGGCGCGTGAGGGTGAAAAGCCGCGGCCTCGACATCGAGACCATACCACTCAATGCCGAGGCCTGGATGGCCACCGCGTTCTCCTACTGGGAGGGGCCGATCCGCTTTCGCGGATCGCACGATGGCGAAGGGTATCTCGAAATGACGGGGTATTGAGCCTGCGGCCTCTGCTTTGTTTAGCTGTTTAGGATCGCAGGGACTCTCTTTTATGATGGCGGGGCCATTTGGGGGGAGACGGATGGCCCCGCCGCCTCTCGACCGGTGCGCCTGTTCACGCGGCGGGGAGGATCTGGATCGCGTAGCGGCGGCCATGCGCGTTGCGGTAGACGACGTGGACGTGGGTGCCGCGCTTGAGGTCGAGCCCCATCGTGCGCGGATCGTAGCGGTAGATCTGATGGCCGATGGTGACGTTATGGCCGCGCGGGTTGAGGCGCTCGATGCGCCCGTCGGCCTCGTGCGTGGGGCCTGCGGCATAGGCTCCGCCCGCTGCGCTCGTCAGGACGAGGAGGGCTGCGGCGACAGTCTTCATGCGTTTCATGGGTCTCTCCCTGCGCGCTCCATTCGCATGGAGGCGCGCGACGCGGGCCTCTACTTCTCGTGCTTGATCTTCGAGGCGACCATCTTGCCGCCCTTCATGTCGTAGGTGACGGCGACCTTGTCGCCGGCCTTGAAGGCGTTGAGCTTCACGTGGTTGCTGACCTCGAACGTGTCGCCGTTGCCGAGCGTGAGCTGATGCTTGGCGGCGTCGGTCGATTTCACCTCGCCCGTGTGCGTCTGCGAGGCGGCGAGGGCGGACGTCGAAAGGGCGGTGAGGGTGGCCAGGGCGAGCGGGGCGAGGATCCTCGCGGTTGTGAATTTCGGGGTCATTGGGGGCTATCTCCTGTTGCTCGTGTGCTCGTGGCAGTCCGCCTTGGGGGAGGAGCGGGACAGAGGAGATATGCACTCCGGATCTTTCCGGCGCTTGGCCGGAAGCATACGGATTCGTAAGGTGCGCTCAGTCTGTGCCGGCCTTGGGGAACGAGATGACGACACCGAGGCCCGGCGCGCGGTCGTCGAGGGTGACCTTGGCGTCGTGCAGGTCCGCGATGGCGGCCACGAGCGTAAGGCCGAGACCGCTGCCGGGTGTCGTGCGGGCGCGCTCCAAGCGATAGAGGCGGCGGAAGACCTTCTCGCGCTCGGCTTCGGGGATGCCAGGGCCCGTATCGGAAAGCTCGGCGCGGAAGCCCTCGGGCTCGTCGTAGAGGGCGAGCGCGATGTGCGTGCCGGGCGGACAGTGGCGGATCGCGTTCTCGATCACGTTGGCGAAGAGCTGCACGAGCAGCTCGCGATCGCCCCTGACCACCGCCGGCTGCCAGCGCGTCTCGCTCCAGGCGAGGCTGTGCCCCGCATCCTCCGCCACCGGTGCGTAGATCTCCGCCACGTCGTCGAGGATGGCGACGAGATCGAGGGCTGCGAAGCGCGCGCGGCGGGCGCCCGCCTCGATCTGCGTGATGCGCAGGAGCGCGTCGAAGGTTTCCATGATGGCGTCGAGATCGGCGAGGGCGCCGTCGAGCGTGGCGCGCAGATCGGACGCCGTTGCGCCGCTGCGGCGCGCGACGTCCAGGCGCTGGCGCAGGCGGCCGACGGGCTTCTTGAGGTCGTGGGCGATATCGGAGGAGGACTGGTTGACGTTCTCCATCAGCGTCTGCAGGTGGTCGAGCGTGCGGTTGACCTGGCGGCCGACATGATCGATGTCGTCGCCGGATCCCGACATGGGGATGCGGGCGGCGATGTCGCCCTGCGAGACGGCTGCGAGGGTGTGGGCGAAATCGTCGATGCGGTGCTGGGTCTGGCGGGCGAGGAACGCGCCCGAGAGGGCGCCGAGCAGCGTCGTCGCAGCGAGGCCGATGCCGAGCACCTCCCATAGGAAAGCCTGCGTGCTCAAGAGCTCGCGGTCGCTGCTGCCGACCAGCAGGCGCCCTCCCGGGACGGGTTGCCAGAGCGCGAGGACGGTGCGGCCGTCGGCTGTTGTGTCGGTCTCCGCGCTATCTGTGTCATCGGCGCCGGTGCGGCTGACATCGGCGCGGGCGAGCGTCAACCAGCCGGCGCCGGGCGGAAGGCCGGTGACGTTGCCGGCGACGTGGCGGCCGTGTGCATCGACGAGCTCGAAGATGAAATCCGAGTGGCGGACGGAGGCGCTCTCGCGTGCCACCACCGCGGCCAGGCCCTCGAAGGCGCCTTCGGCGCCGGCGGCCTCGATGGCGTCCATCGTTTCCTGCGTGCGCAGCTTGATCTGCTCTGTCAGGCGCGCGCTCATGCCGAGGTAGACGATGACGAAGAGGGCCACGAACGTTGCGGCGAAAAGCGCGGTGAAGGTCGCCGCGAGACGGATCGGGGTGCGTTTCAGAGCGGCACGGAGCCCGATCACGGGGTGTCGTGGAGGCTGTATCCGCTGCCGCGGATGGTATGGATCAGCTCCGTCGCGAAGGGCTTGTCGATCTTGCTCCTCAAGCGGGAGATGTGCGTTTCGACGACGCTCGTCTTGGGATCGAAGTGGAAGCTCCACACGCGCTCGAGCAGCATCGTGCGCGTGACGACGCGGCCCTTGTTGCGCATCAGGACCTCGAGCAGGCGGAACTCGCGCGGCTGCAGATCGATCTCGGTGACGCCGCGCACGACCTTGCGCGTGATGAGGTCGAGCGTGAGATCGGCAACCTTGAGGCGCGTCTCCTCGCTCTTGAGATGAGGCCGGCGGGAGAGCGCGTTGATGCGGGCGAGAAGCTCGGAGAAGGCGAACGGCTTGGTGAGGTAGTCGTCGCCGCCGGCATCGAGCCCGTCGACGCGGTCGTCCACTCCGCCGAGCGCGGTCAGGAACAGGATCGGGACCTTGCAGCCCGCGGCGCGCAGCGTCTTGACGATGGAGAGCCCTTCGATGCTGGGCAGCATGCGGTCCACAATCACGACGTCGTACGGTCCGCCCATCGCCTGCGCCATGCCTTCGCGCCCATCGCCGCTGTGATCGATGGTGTGGCCTTCCTCCTCGAGCCCGTTGACGACGTAGCCCGCGGTGTCCGGATCGTCCTCGATGAGCAGCACCCGCATGGGCGTGTCCTTGCGCGCTTTGGCCGTGCCCTATCTTAGAGCGCGGACATGCCCGCATGCTTACGGCGTCCTTACGGTTCGGTAATGAGCTTTTCTGTGCGGCAGACCGACGCGGCGCGAGCGCGCGCTCGGCAGGGGTACCGGAGGCAGGTTCTCCATCTGACGGAGGACCGGCAGACGCCGCGCTGGGGAATGTCCGCGTCGGATGCAGGCAGTCAGTCGGCGGTTCTATTCACTTGCCGCTCAATCGACGGCAACCATCACGTCCGATGCCTTGATCACGGCGGACGCCTTGGCGCCTTCCTTCAGCCCGAGGTCGTCCACGGCCTCGTTGGTGATGGCGGCCGTGACGACGGAACCACCCAGATCGATGCGCACATGCGCCGTCGTGGCACCTTTCCTGATCTCGACGATCGTTCCGGTGAGGACGTTGCGGGCACTGATCTTCATAGCGGCTCCTTCAGGGTGGGCTCCGGCATCAGGCCGTCATCCTAGCATCCGCGAAGATCTGGCGACCAGCCTCGGGAGCTTTCGAAGCGGTGCGGCGTGGGCGTCGATCCCCAGGCGGATCAATCCGCGGCCGGGCGGACGGTGATTTTGATGTTGTCCTGCTTGACGCCGTAGACCTGGATCGCGAGGGGACCGTCCGAGATCTCGAAGCGCACGCTCTTGCCGAGCGAGTCGCAGTTGGACGAGCCCGTGTGGCCGGTTGCCTCGAGGGCGGCGCCGTTCTGCACCACGTCGATCCAGCCGTGGCGGGAGAGGGAGATCTGATAGTGGCCCGCGGGGACGTGGGTGAAGCTCACGAAGCCTGCAAACTTCTTGTCGTCGCCGGGCTTGGGTGTGCCCGTCGCCTTGATCGGAAGTGTGACCTCGGGGGCTGGCTTCAAGGTGAGCGCGATCGCCTTGTCCGGCGAGGCGGCCGGGAGTGTGGCGCCGGATGCGACGGTCTCGCTCTCCGGCGAAGTCAGGAGCGCGATCTCCGTTTTCAGCGGCCAGAGAAAGCCGTCGCAGCCGACGGCCGGGGCCGCGGCGGCGGGGGTGAGAAGGCGGGCTGAGAGGGCCGCAGCCGCCAGCAGCGTGCATGTATGGCGCATTTTTCTGCCTCCGGTTTTCAAAAAGTCTTTGCCGCGGCCATGCGTATAGGTGCGGCAAGGTCTAGCGTTGGGGTGGCCGGGAAAGCCACATCATCAAAGCTCAGAACTTGGCCCTGAACGTCGCCTGGAACGAGCGGCCGGGCTCGGGATAGCCATCGGTCAGCGTATAATCCTCGTCGAACAGGTTGCGGGCCGAGAGCAGCAGGCTGCTTTCCGGCGTGAAGCTATACTCGCCCTGGAGGTTGACCAGCGTGAAGGCGCCGGTCTCATAGAAGATGTTGCCCGGGACGCTGGTCCAGCGGTCGGACGCGAACTCGATGCTGGGCGTGATGCTGAGGTCATCGGTTACGCGGTACGTCAGGTACGCGATGCCCTTGACGCGCGGCACGCCGGTGAGCTCGAAGTTCGGGATATTGGGGTTGTGGATGTCCCTCTGCATCAGCGTGATGTTGCCGCCGACGGCCAGGGTGCTGCTGAAGGCGTAATCGATCGAGCCTTCGACGCCGTAATAGTCGCCGGTGCCGACGTTCTGGCTCTGGTCCACGCGCTCGCCATTGAAGATGATCGGCACGGACTGAATGACGTCGGTGACGTCGCTGTAGAAGACCGCGCCCGAGACACGGCCGTTTGAGCCGAGTGCGGTCGAGACGCCGATTTCGTAGTTGGTGGCGCGTTCTGCGTTCAGATCGGGGTTCGAGGTCGCGCCTCCGAATCGCGAGCTGAAGCGCTCGAAGACCGTGGGAAAGCGCGTGCGATCCGAGACGCTCGCATGCCACGTCGTTCCCGGCGACGCACGCCAGATGAGGGCGGTCTGCCAGTTGAACGCGTCGGTGTCCTTCAGCTCATAGCTGAAGAACGTGCCGCCGGGAGGCGGATCCTGAGCCGTAAACTCCTCGGCCGCGTGCATGTTGCGCCAGTCGTAGCTCACACCGGCCACGAAATCGAGCTGCCGGGTGACGTGCAGCGTGTGCTCGAGGGCGACCGAGTAGGTATCCTCGAGGTTCTGCTGCGACGGCTCGCTATAGCAGGGCGCATTGGCGCAGGGGAAACCGCGGCGATTGTAAAGCTGCGTTTCCTTGTGGCTGTCACGACGGAAGTGGAACGATCCCTTGAGGGTATTCCACGGCGTGAGATCCGTGCCGGCGGTCAGGCTGCCGCCGTAGGCATAGTCGTCGTAGTAGCTGACGAACGCCTTCGGCAACGCCTGCGTCGTCTGGTCGGGATCGTCGTAGCTCCGAAGCTCGTCTGCATAGGAGCTGTAGTAGAACTTGGAGTCGATGAACGACGCCTCGCCGACCTTCGTGTGAGAAAGCCAGTAGATGCTCTCGACGCTCGATTCGGGCCAGGTCCAGTAGCGCTGCTGAGCGACCGGATCGGTGATGTGATACGGGGCGCCGCGCGCCGAATTCGATTTGATGTAGTTGATCGAGTAGTCGTCCGTGCTGTTCGGCGTGATGCCGAGCTTGAGATTGACCTGGTAGCTATCTTTCCAGGAATTGTCGCGCATGCCGCCGTTTTCGACCGCGGTCGGCGTGAAATCGTCCGACAGGTGCCAGCCGTCACGCTCGACGATGATGCCGCTCGCCTGGGCATAGAAGCCCTTCTGGCGCGTTCCGACGGAGCCGTAGGTCTTGTAGCCCTCGTACTCGCCGTTCGGCCCGAACGTCATGCCGCCCTGGATTTCGCCCTCGACAGCCTTTTGCGGCTTTTTCGTCACGAGATTGATGGCGCCGCCCATGCCGCCGGGGCCGTTGAGAACGGAAGTATAGCCTTTGGCGATCTGCACCTCGGACATGTCCGGGGTGAGGAAGTTGGAGAAGTCGAAGCGGTTGTCTGCGGGGCGGTAGACGCGGATTCCGTCGATCGACAGAGGCACCTGCCAGCGATCGAAGCCGCGGACGAAGATGAGTTGCTCGTTGCGCGATCCGCCCGAATTCGATGCGTTGACGCCCGGAGCGAGGGCCAGCGAGGCGTCCAGCGTGTCCTTGGAGAAGGTGTGCATGGCGCCGCTCGACACTACGGTGCCGCCGACCATGTCGAGCTCGCCGAGTGCGAAGACTCCGTTCAATCCGCTCGATGCAGGGGGGCCGCCCGTCGAGTCACCACCGCCACCCTCCGCAAAGCCTTCCGGCGCTGGCGATTGTTGCTTCGCCTGGGCTTTCGATTTCGGAGCGGGGCCGGGCTTGGCGGCTCGTGCGCGCTCGAGGCGCTCCTTTGGCGCGACCACGACCACGGGCGGCAGCGGCGTTGCCTCCTCTGCGGCCGCCATGGCGGCCTCCTGCGCGAGTGCCGACGATGTTGCAACGCACAGACCTGCCGCCGTCACGGCGGCGAAAACCTTCTTGGACATTTTTTGTAACCCCCCAAAACCTGAACCTCTCCCCGGCCTCGTCCCCGCCGGGGCAGTCCACTCCCTGTCGATATATTCATAAAAATATAACGAAGGGCAAGTCTCGATTTGCAATCGATCGATTGATCTTTTCAATGAAAGTCGCGGCTGCGGATCGGAAGTGTGCGCTGGGACGTGCGGAGCGCAGCCGGCTCGTCCTGCTGCTCGAGGCGCGCGGGATCGTGCAGATGGGCGAGATCGTCGGAGAGATCGGTGAAGCTCTCGGCCAGGATATGCACGACGGAGCCGGCGCGCTGCACGCGGCCGCGCACGGCGAGGAAGCGCGCATTCATCACCGTGCGGCGGTTGCGCGCGAAGACCTTGGGCCAGACGATGATGTTGGCGATTCCTCTCTCGTCCTCGAGCGTGATGAAGACCACTTTCTTGCCGCCCGGCATCTGGCGCGTGAGGACGAGCCCGGCGACGGTGATGCGCATGTCGTTCGGCGTGAGATCCGGTTCGTCGAGCTGCCGGCAGGCCGTCACCCCGCGCCGGGTGAGACGCTCGCGGAAGAATGAGACGGGGTGCGCTTTGAGCGAGAGGCCCGTCGTCACATAGTCCTCCTCCACGTGCTCGGAGAGCGCCATGGCCGGAAGGCTGACCGCGGGCTCGGGAAACAGCTCGTCGCCGAGATGGGTGGGGAAGAGCGGGAGCGGCGCCTGCGCAGGAGCGGCCTTGCGCTTAGCGGGGCTGGCCTCTCC
Organism: Hyphomicrobium sp.; assembly: GCA_036823975.1. Classification (GTDB taxonomy): domain Bacteria; phylum Pseudomonadota; class Alphaproteobacteria; order Rhizobiales; family Hyphomicrobiaceae; genus Hyphomicrobium_C. The sequence continues at coordinate 51,080 of DAITBB010000011.1, read as the reverse complement.
CATGCCGATGGTGCGCAACCGGCGTGCAGCCCAGAGCGCGGCCCGGCGGTCGAGCCCCAGAGAGCGGAACGCATCCGCGGCCGCCAGCCGCTCGATGGCCGCGCGCGAGAGGCCGGGCGTGGCTGCCAGGCGCTCGAGGCTCGCATAGCCGTTGCCGCGGGCTGCGATCAGCGCTCTCATCTCGTCCTCGCGCGCGCCCTCGATCTGCCGGAAGCCGAGGCGCACGGCGAAACGGTGCGGGCCGCGCGCGGCGGGTTCCAGCGTGCAGTCCCAGTCGCTGGCGTTGATGTCGGCGGCGCGAACCTCGACCTCATGGTTGCGGGCGTCGCGCACGAGCTGGGCCGGCTGGTAGAAGCCCATCGGCTGGCTGTTCAGGATGGCCGCGCAGAAAACGTCCGGGTGGTGGCATTTCATCCAGGCGGAGGCGTAGACGAGCAGGGCAAAGCTCGCCGCATGGCTTTCCGGGAAGCCGTATTCGCCGAAGCCCTCGATCTGGCCGAAGCAGCGCTCGACGAACTCGGGATCGTAGCCGCGCGCGGTCATGCGCTTTATGAACTTGTCCCGATAGCGGCCGACGTTGCCGTTGTGGCGGAAGGTGGCCATGGCGCGGCGAAGGCCGTCGGCCTCGTCGGGCGTGAACTCGGCGGCCGTGATGGCGATCTGCATCGCCTGCTCCTGGAAGAGCGGAACGCCCCGCGTGCGCTTCAAGACATCTTTCAGCTCGTCCTTTTTGCCGTGCTCCGGCGCTGGGGCCGGATAAACGATGCTGTCGGGATCCTCATCGCGCCGTTTCAGATACGGATGAACCATGTTGCCCTGGATCGGCCCGGGGCGGACGATGGCGACCTCGATGACGAGATCATAGAAGGTCTGCGGCTGCAGACGCGGCAGCATCGACATCTGCGCGCGGCTCTCGACCTGGAAGACGCCGATGGAGTCGGCATGGCTCAGCATCTCGTAGACCTTCCTGGTTTCCTCCGTGCTTTCGTCCTGCGGGATCGTGGCGAGCGTGACATCCTTCTCGTAATGGGTGCGCAGGAGATCGAGCCCGCGGCGCAGCATGCTCAGCATGCCGAGCGCGAGCACGTCGACCTTCATGAGGCCGAGGGCGTCGATGTCGTCCTTGTCCCACTCGATGAAGGTGCGCTCGTTCATCGCCGCGTTGGCAATGGGGACGGTCTCGTCGAGGCGACGGCGCGTCAGAATGAAGCCGCCGACGTGCTGGGAGAGGTGGCGCGGAAAGCCCATCAGCTCGCGGGCCAGCAGCACGGATTGGCGAATCTTCGGGTTTTCCGGATCGAATCCGGCCTCGCGGATGTGTTTGTCGGGCAGGCCGTCGGCATGGCTGCCCCAGACCGTCCTGGCGAGCGCGGCGGTGACGTCCGGTGTGAGACCCATGACGGCGCCGACCTCGCGGATGGCGCGGCGCGAGCGATAATGGATGACGGTGGCGCAGATGGCGGCGTATTCGCGGCCGTAGCGCTCATAGACGTACTGGATGACTTCCTCGCGGCGCCCGTGCTCGAAATCGACGTCGATGTCGGGCGGCTCGCGCCGCTCCTCCGAGATGAAGCGGGCAAAGAGCAGGTTGCTCGTCGCGGGGTCGATTTCCGTGACGCCGAGACAGAAGCAGACGGCGCTGTTCGCCGCCGAGCCGCGCCCCTGACAGAGGATGCCCTTGCTGCGGGCGAACCGTACGACATCGTGAACTGTGAGAAAGTAACGCGCGTAGTCGAGCTTGGCGATGAGGCGCAGCTCGTCTTGGATCTGGTCTCTCACTTTGTCGCTGATGCTGCGCGGATAGCGTTCGCGCGCGCCCGCCCAGGTCAAATCCTCGAGGTGACCTTGAGGGGTGTTGCCCGGCGGGACGGGCTCGTCCGGGTATTCATTCTTGAGGTCGTCGAGATCGAAAATGCAGGCGTCCGCGATCTCGATCGTGCGCCGGATCGCGTCGGGATAAGCGGCGAACAGGCGCGCCATTTCGGCTGGCAGCTTCAAGTGACGCTCGGCGTTTGCGTCGAGGCGGAAGCCTGCGTCGTGGATGGTGCATTTTTCGCGGATGCATGTGACGACGTCCGCGAGCGGGCGGCGCTCCGGTGTGTGATAGTGCACGTCGTTGGTGGCGACGAGCGGCGTGCCGGCTCGGGCGGCCAGCTCCGCCAGCTCGCCGAGGCGGCGCGGCTCGTCGCCATGATAGCGATGGACGGCGGCGAGATAGACGGCGCGCGGGTGAGTGCGGGCGAGCGTCGCGAGACGATCGGCGAACAGGGGCGTCGGATTTTCCGGCGGCAGCGCGACGAAGATCTGATCCTCGCGGGCGGTCAGGATGTCCTCGAAGGTGAGGTGGCACTCGGTGTGGATCTCGTTCGGAACCTTGCGCCGCGCATCGGTCAGAAGGCGGCAGAGGCGCGCATAGGCTTCGCGGTCTTTCGGAAAGGCGAGCGTTTCGAAACCGTCGACGGTGACGAGGCGCACGCCGATGATCAGCTTCAGCGCCTTTCGCGTCCTCCATGCGTCGAAGGCGCGCACGATGCCGGCGAAGCTGTTGCGGTCGGTGATGGCGATGGCGTCGAGACCGAGCGCCTCGGCGGCCGCCACCATCTCGGCCGGATGCGACGCCCCGCGCAGGAACGAGAAGTTGGTGGTGACGGAGAGCTCGGCGTAGCGGGTCATGGCTTGACCATGAGAGTGTCTATACTTATTTTTATACACACGCTGTCTGCAGGAGACGCCAGGGAAGCACGTTCCAGGTGCGCCCGAGAGCATGACCAGGGCCGAGGATCTCTTCCTCGGCGATGCTTTGGGAGGCGCGTCTCATGGAAAAGAACAGCCGTAAGCTCATCCGGATGCTGGAGAAGGACGGCTGGATAAAAGATCGAGTGAGCGGCGACCATCACACGTTCAAGCATCCCCAAACGAGCCGGATCATCACGGTGACACATCCGAGACGCGATCTGCCGGTCGGGCTTGTGCGAAAAATCTACAAGCTGGCAGGCTGGCGAGCCTGAAAAGCGAGGAGCTTCGGCACGATGCATTACGTGGCCGTCATCGAAAAAGATCAGGACAGCGCTTTCGGGGTCTGGTTTCCCGATATCGAAGGATGCTTTTCGGCGGGCGAGAGCGTCGAGGAGGCCGTTGCCAATGCGGCCGTCGCTCTTCGTCAACATGTCGAGGCGGTCGAACGTGCAGGCCATCGGGTGCCGGCGGCCCGTTCCGTCGACGAGATCCTGAGCGAGGAGGAGGTCGTCAGCTCCATAGCTGGCGGGGCCGTTCTGTTTGCGGTGCCTCTGCTTGCCGATGCCGGACGGACGGTGCGGATCAATATCTCGCTCGATAAAGCGTTGGTCGATCGGATCGACGCTGCGGCTTCTGCGCGTGGGCTCACGCGCTCGGCCTTTCTCGCTCAGGCGGCGCGCGAAAAGATCGGCGTCTGACGTTACGGTTCTCACCTTCATCTCTCACGCGAAGAAGCCGTGGACGAACCAGCGGGGGCTCGCGGTTTCGCGGCCGGGGAGGCCTTCGCGATAGAGCCAGAGGCGGCGGCCGCTCTCCTCCTCGGCGAGGTAATAGTCGCGCGTCGGTGCGCCGGAAAACGTCTGCCACCATTCGGCGGCGATACGCTCGGGTCCTTCGGCGTGTGTGATGACGTGCAACTCTCCGCGCCAGCGCAGGCGCTGGGGCGGGCCGTCCGGCATCGCGGCGATGACGGCGGCGGGCTCGGGGCGCGGCAGCATCAGAAGCGGGCGCGGACGGTGCGGGGCTGGCCATTGCGGCGCGTCCGGCGCCGCAGGGATCGCGGCTTCGCTCTTCTCGGGGATATGGCGGGCGTGGGCTTCGAGGCGGCGGACGCTCTCGGGGCCCAGCCGATGGCGGAGCGCATCGATCAGGCCGACGAGGCGGGCTTCCGTTTGACTGCCATGCGGATCACCGGCCATCTCCTCTTGCGTGGCGGCCATGGGGTTGGTGACGGTGACGGCGAGGACGAATGTCTCGAAGCCGTATCCGGCTTCGACCGCGTTGGCGATGCGCTCGAGCCGCAGGCGCAGGAGGCGGGCGACGTGGTCGGGGCTCCGTGTCGGCCGCGCGAGCGCGAGGTCCATCTCCGTGACATGGCCATCGACGCGGTAGAGCGACAGGCGCATCATGCGTGCGCCGGCGCCCTCACGTTCGAGATCGGTGGCGATCTCGCGCATCAGGGTGTGGGTGAGAGCAACGACCGCATCGGCGGTGAAGACCGGCTCCAGGAGCGAGCGGCGAGCGATGTAGACGGGGGGCGGCGCGAGCAGCCGGAGCGGCTCGGGCGCGCGGGCGAGCGACTGATCGAGACGGCGGAGCAGACGGCGTTCGAAGCGGGCGGCGAAGGGCGCGCGGTGACGCTCCATCAGGGCGCCGATGTGCTTGAGGCCCAGGCGGCGCAGAGTGCGGACGGTCTCCTCGTCGAGCCGTAGAGCTTCGACGGGGAGAGAGCTCAGAGCTTCGGTCTCCTGTCCGGCCGCGACGATCGTCCGCCGCGTGCGCGCGAAATGCGCCATTGCCCATGCGGTGCCCGGCGTTTCGGCGCCGGCGAGGCGGGCTTCGAGGCCGAAGGTGGCGAGGCGTCTGGCGAGGTCGGCGAGGAGTTGCTCCTCTCCGCCCAGGAGATGGGCCGCGCCCGTGATGTCGAGGAACAGGCCGTCGCTGCCGGCCTCCGCGTCGAAGGGTGCGACGGAGGGCGTGTAGCGCGTGGCCCAGAGAGCCAGGCGGGCGAGGGCTTCGGCGTCGGCTGCGGGATCGTGGCGGCGCACCTGCAGGAAGCCGATCCGCGCCCGCGCATCGGCGAGACGCATGCCGGCGGTGACGCCTTCCGCCTCGGCGGCGCGGTTGGTCGCAAAAATGCTCGCCGCGTCGCGCGCATCCGCCAGCGCGAACGGCCGCTGCGGATCAACCGGCGCGCTCCGAGGCTCGCGGGCTTCCGCGTTCAGGAAGCGCACGATGGGCCAGCGGGGCAGCCAGACGGAAACGATGCGTGGCATGGTCGTACTCCAGAACCCAGTCTCCCGGCCGGCCGTTGCGGCAGCGGGTCAGCCGCGTGTGCCATCGCCAACGGCTCATGAGGCCGAAGCGGTCGCGGGCGGCTTCCGTCGCGGCGATGCGCCAGCGCGTCGTTGCGGTGGCGGCCTCGTCTGCTGCCGGCGGGCGCAGAACGAGCAGAGGGCGCCCGGTCTCGCGGGCGGCGATCTGAAGGCGCTGGCTGATCTTGAGATCGAGCTTCGGGCCGAGCGTGCAGGCGACGGCGGCGAGCGCCTGCGACCGCAGCGCCTCCTCGGTGGCCCAAAGCGCCTCCGTCTCGTTTGCGGCCTCGACGAGGATCAGGCGTGCGGGGTCGAGCCCGAGCGTGTTGAGACCGTGGCCTGAGAGACCTCCGTTGCGGGCGAGGGCGCGCGCCGTCTGGATCAGGAGCAGCGGCGCGGAGGTGGGCGCGCGCGCTAGGAGCGCGATCAGAAACCCCAGGGCGGCCGGCAGATCGTCCTCTCTCTCGGGAGCGATCTCGTGCAGCGCCCCAAGAGCCAGCCCCCGGTGTGGGAGATGATCGTCGAGGGCCGGAAGGCCGAACGACAGCCGTGCCGGCTCGGCCGCCTCGAGCCCCTCGACACGCGCCAGCATGCGGCGCAAGGCGCCCACCGCTTCGGCGCGGAGAGAGGCCGGCAAAGGGACACGGGACGGCAACATCGGCGGCGAACCTCTGATCTCCAACGCCTTGATCGAGAGGGTCTCAGTATAGAACAAAATAAGAACATTGCAACAGGGGACCTGGCGACCTTAGGCTCGTCTGCCCGTGGTCAAAGGTTCGGAGATTTGCGACGCAATAACGGCTCCTGGCGCGCGTAAGCTCCATGCTGTCGGTGTGCGCTGATGCGACGATGACGGTAGGGGTTTCGTGTCGAGCAGCAACGGCCTGAGCGTGAGACACGGGATGGGGCATGACCGAGCGATTTGACTATCAGGCGGGCGACAAGCTCGTGTCTGTCATCCCCTATGACACGTTCGAAGCGGCCCATCTGTTTCTTGCGACAGGGCGAACGGCGGAGGAGGTGCTGGCGCTGATCGGCCTCAGCCCTGCCGAATGGGAGAGGCTGCGGGAAACCTATCGATGGTTTCCCACGGCGTTGGGCGATCGTTGCAGACGAGACTATTTCGCCGGGTTCGACGACGCTGGGATCTGCCGGCTCGTGCTGCCGCCGCGATGGCGGCTGAAGGAGGGCGATGCGCCCGACCTGCGCGCGACATGGCCTATCCGAGAAGCTGTGCGGCGCAATCCGTATATCGGCCCCTTCGAGGATTGCGGCTGGCCTTACGCGTTCATCGCGGCGCATCCGGAGGCGACGCTCTGCTGCTACACGCATGACCAGGAGACAGTCTATTTCGACGGACGACCGCTCACGGACCGCAAGGGCGAGCGGATCGATGTCGACGCCCCGAGTTTCAAGGCGATCGGCGGGCGCTGGCTGCGCGACCGGCATCATGTCTACGGTCAGGGCCGATATGGCGCGAACCAGATCTTCTACTGGTATGTCGTGGACGACGCGGATGCCGCGACGTTCGAGGCTCTGAACCTGCGCTATGCGCGCGACAGGAGCCGGGCTTACTACATCACGGGCAAGACGATCCGCACGAAGAGCCCGGAGGCCTTCGAGATCGTGCCGGAGCTGCGGCTGAACTATCGCGACGGCACGCGCGATCCCTTGCATGACGTCAGTGTCATCGCCCGCGATCAGGAAGCCGTGTATGTCTATGGCGCGCGCCTGAAGGGTGCAAAGCCGAAGGATTTCCGCGTTCTCGGGCACGGCTACGCGACGGACGGAGAAACAGTCTGGTTTCTCGAAGAGAAGACGGTGATCCCCGGCGCGGACGGGGCAACCTTCACGGTTCCCGGTCCCGGCGAGCCGCATATTCCGGGGCGCTCCGGCGGAAGCAGCGTCACCGACCGTCACCGCCCCTATGTCTACGGCCAGCCGTGCGACCCGGAAGACTGGGTCGAGGACTGGCGTCCGTTCTTCGAAGCGAGATCCGATCTCGACGGCTGGTGGTGGCACAGGCTCGTGCAGTCGCGCGGTTGACCGCGTTGGCGGTGCCGGCGCGATCTCAAGCCTTCAAGCGCGTGCCGGATAAGCGTGTCCCGTGATCAGCCGGTGATAGAGGACCGCGCAGGCGACGATAGCAACGCTGCCGACCAGCACCGGCATGAGGAGGAAATCCAAGGCCGGAAGGGCTGCGATCACGACGAGCGGATTGGCTCCCGCCGGCGGATGCACGGTGCGCGTCACGATCATGGCGGCGATGGCGAGGCCGACGCCGAGGGAGGCCGCCGCCACGCCGCTGCCGAACAGGAGCACGGCGAGAAGCCCCGCGGCGGCGGCGACCGCATGGCCGCCGATGACGTTGCGCGGTTGGGCGAGCGGGCTCGCCGGAAGCGTGAAGACGAGGACGCACGAGGCGCCGAACGGCGGAATGAGGAGCGCCAATCCGCCTTCGAAGGTCAGAGCGGCGAGGAGCGCGATGGTGAGGGCGCCACCCACTCCGGCCAGCGCCGCGGTCATCCACGGATGCTCCCTCACCTCGCGCAGTCCGGGAATGAGTGTGCCGTCGAGCAGGGCACGGCTGCGTCGGTCGCTCATGGTGGGCGCGCCTCCGAGGAATAGGACAACGGATCGGGGAGACACGGCCGGCGTGCATGCCGGCCGTGTCTCTTGTCGCGATCAGCGCTTGAACTTCTCTGCCTCTTCCGAGCCGCCGGTGGCGTTGCCGGCGCTATAGGAATGCGCGCCGACGCCGGCGAGCTTGCCGCCCTGGACGATCAGGTATTCGTCGCGGATGGGCTTGCCGGCGAAGTAGCACTCGAGGATCTCGCGGGTGCCGGCCGCATAGCGCGTCTGGGCGGAGAGCGAAGTGCCCGAGATGTGCGGCGTCATGCCGTGATGGGGCATCGTGCGCCAGGGATGATCCTGCGGCGCGGGCTGCGGGAACCATACGTCGCCCGCGTAGCCCGCGAGCTGGCCGCTTTCGAGTGCGCGCACGATGGCGTCGCGGTCGCACAGCTTGCCGCGGGCCGTGTTGACGAGATAAGCGCCGCGCTTGAAGCTCTTGAGCGTGGTGTCGTTGATCATGTGCTCCGTCTCGGGGTGGAGCGGGCAGTTCAAGGTGACGACGTCGCACGCCTTCGTCAGGCTTTCGAGGCTCGTGTGGTGCGTGAGGTCCAGCTCCTTCTCGACGGCTTCCGGCAGGCGGTAACGATCGAGATAGTGGAGGTGCACGCCGAACGGCTTCAGGAGCCGCAGCACGCGCTGGCCGATGCGGCCGGCGGCGACGGTGCCGACGTGCATGCCCTCGATGTCATAGGAGCGGGTGACGCAGTCGGCAATGTTCCAGCCGCCCTTGACGACCCAGTTGTAGGACGGGATGTAATTGCGCACGAGCGAGAGCATCTGCATCACGACGTGCTCGGCCACGCTGTTCGAATTGCAGTACGTCACCTCGGCCACGGTGATGCCGCGCTCCATGGCCGCCTGCAGGTCCGTGTGATCGGAGCCGATGCCGGCCGTTACGATCATCTTGAGCTTCGGTGCCTTGGCGATGCGCTCGGCCGTCATGTAGGCGGGCCAGAATGGTTGCGAGATCACGATCTCGGCGTCGTGCAGCTCCTGATCGAGCTTGGAGTTGGCGCCGTCCTTATCGGATGTGACGACCAGCGTGTGGCCGGCGGCTTCGAGGAACTTGCGCAAGCCGAGCTCGCCCGAGACGCTGCCGAGCAGCGCGCCCGGCTGGAAGTCGATGGCGGACGGAGTCGGTGCCGTCTGGCCGTCGGGATAGCTGGTGATCTTCGGAATGTCGTCGCGCGCGTAGCTCTTCGGGTAGCCGTCGACGGGATCGTCGTAAAGCACACATACGATTTTAGCCATTGCTGTTCTCCTTCGTGACGTTTGGCCGAGAGGGAGCGTTTCGACCGGAGGGTGCCGGCCGAGCGGTTCGATCAATTGGATAAGGATGGATACGCGAGCGGGTTCCTTTTCCGGTCGCTCGTATGCCGCTCCTCGCGCTTCCTCGCCGTATCGGCCCGCAGCCATTCTTCGTGGCATCGAGACCCTTGCGGCTGCGGGACAGTCTGTCGGCGAGGCGGAATTTTCAAACGAATGAGCTGAGACGCCTGATCGATGCCGTCGATCAAACTGCGACACTTGCCGAAGTGTCCCGCGCGGCGCGCGGCTTTTGTGTGTCGGCGATTGCTAGCGGACCAATTGCGGTGCGAGGCCGCTCAGCATGGACTCGAGATCGAGACCGGCTGCGCATTTGACGAGGGCATAGGCGAGCGGCGATTGCGGATCGCGATCGCGCGTGACGAGGCCGATCGACTGGCTGTGCGTGGGATCGTTGGCCAGGAGGTACGTCATTTGGCGAATGAACATCGGGCCTTTCCTGGGTGGTTGAGGATCCTCCCGAGTGTTATTCCTTTTTAGATATAGCGTGGAAACGAGGGTTTCCGCAATTCGGCCCTGTCCGTCGGGCGATGCGACGGCTCGAAAAGGCTGCCGCCGCGGCCTATATGTGAGAGGCGGACCCTTCCAGACGTCATTCCTATACAATGTCCGGAGGGTGCCGCTTAATCCGTACCGCAACGGAGAGGCCGATGAAGCCCAAGCGTGAAGAGACTGTGATCGTCATCGACCGGCACGGGCTCGAAAAAGAGACCGAGATCGCCGGGTGGCGGCGCTGGCTCGCGGTGGGCGCGAGCTATCTCGTGTTCGCGCTCGTCGTTCTCGTCGGGCTCGCGGCGCTGCTCGGCCTCGCCATGACGTTCGCGATGGTGCTGGTCGTCGCCGTCCCGCTCGCGATCGTGCTCGCGGCCGTCGGTTATGCGACGGGGCTTCTCAAGATCGATATCCGCCGCACGCGCCTCTGATGCTGCTGCCGCCACCGGATGCGCGGTTGCACAGGATGATGGTGGCTTAGGGTGCCGGCGGCTCCGGCACGTCCGCTCCGTCGTCTTTCGGCTGGGCGCCTTTGGCGCCGTCCTCGTGGGCGGGCTCGGCCGGGGGCGGCAGCTCGGCGACCCAGGGAATGGCGGTCCCCAGGACCTTGCCGAAGCTCGCGTCGAGCGCGCGCACGGCCGAGGGGGAATCGGTTGCGGCGAGCGGCGTCGTCTCCGAGAAGACGCGCGAGCCGGTGATCTTGCCGCCCGCGCTCACCACTTTGACCGCGATCTCCACATGCGCGCGGGGCTCCGGCGTCATGGCGATCGAGAAGTCGCGGATCTCGGCCTGGATCTGGTCCGTCTGCTCGAGGTTGTCCAGCGGGCGCGAGATGGCCTCGAAGCAGCCCGAGTGCTCGAAGCTTTCGAGCATCTTCGATTGTACGATCGAGGGAATATTGTCGGTGAACTGCGCCTTGTCGAAGGGCGTGCCCTCGGGCGGATCGCCGAGCACGACGACCTTGTCGGAGTTGAAGGCCATCGGGGCTGCGGGCTCGGGCACGACGAACTGCGGCAGCCGGGCCGTCTCGCAGGTGGGTTTGCCCGCGAGCGCGGAGAGCCCGTAGATGCCGGGCTTGCTCTTGGTGCCGCCCGCGAAGCGCTCGAGCCCGGCCAGGATGCCGTCGATGCGCTCGGAGTTGCGCGAGAGCACGCCGGCGAAGGTGCTGAAGCCCTGAATGGTGTCGTGCAGCGCGTCGCGGTTGTCGTCGATCACCTTGTCGAGGCGGCCGAGCGTGGCGCGCGCCGACTGCGTGAGGCTCTGCGTGCTCTCGCTGCCGGCCGTGAGCAGCGGCGGCTCGCCGCCCGGGAGGGGCGCGAAGCGGGCGGCGCCGGGATCCCCGCCTGTCAGTTCGATCACCGGCGCGCCGGTGAGGCCCTGGAAGTCGACCGTGACGGCGGTGTCGTCCCGGACCGGCGCAGAGCGATCGACGGCGATCGTGACCATGACCTCCTTGGGCGCCTCGGCATTCAAGGCGATGTCCGTCACCTCGCCGACGCGGATGCCGTTGAACAGCACGCTCGAGCCTTGCAGGAGGCCCGAGACGGAGCTGTCGAACCGGATGCGGTAGTGCTGCCGGTCCGCGAGGCCGCCGGTGTTGGCGAGCCAGTAGACGAACGCGAACATGGCCAGGATGAAGGCCAGGACGAACGATCCGATCAACGTGTAGCGGGCCGAAGTTTCCATGGGTCGGGCCTCAAGCCTCCGGGTTTGCGGAACGGGTGCGCAGGGCGGCGGCGCGGCGGCCGCGGAAATAGGCCTGCACCCAGGGATGATCACAGGCGAGCATCGAGTCGATCGAGCCCGTATTGACGACGCGGCCATCGGCAAGCGCGCCGACGCGGTCGCAGATCGTGTGCAGGCTCTCGAGGTCGTGCGTGATCATGAAGACCGTGAGGCCCAGCGTCTCCTGCAGCGTGCGGATCAGGGCATCGAAATCGCCGGCAGCGATCGGATCGAGTCCCGAGGTCGGCTCGTCGAGGAAGACGAGCTCGGGGTCGAGGGCGAGCGCGCGAGCAAGCGCGACACGCTTCGTCATGCCGCCGGAAAGCTCGGAGGGCATCTTGCCGTGGTCGGCGCGCCGGATGCCCACCATCTCGAGCTTGGCGGCCGCCATCTCGTCCATGAGGCGCTGGGAGAGGTCCAGGTATTCGACCATCGGGAACTGCACGTTCTGCAGCACGGTGAGCGAGGAGAAGAGCGCGCCCTGCTGGAACAGGATGCCCCAATGGCGCTCGACGGCGCGCCGCTCCTCGCCGGTTGCGGTGTCGAGGCGGGTGCCCATGACCTCGATCGTGCCGGAGCGGGGCGGGATGAGGCCGATGATCGTGCGCAGCAGCACCGATTTGCCGCTGCCGGAGCCGCCGACGAAGCCGAACACTTCGCCGCGGCGCACGTCGAAGGAGACGCCGTTGAGCACGGTGCGGCTGCCGAAGCCCACCACCAGATCCCGCACCTCGATGACGTTGTCGCGTCCCATGGCTACATGTCGACCGATGCAAAGAAGATCGCGAAGAGGCCATCGAGGACGATGACGAGGAAGATCGCCTTCACCACCGAGGCCGTCGTCTCGGCGCCGAGCGATTCGGCGCTGCCCTTGACCGCGAGCCCGCGCGCGCAGGCGACGATGCCGATCACCAGCGCCATAAAGGGCGCCTTCAGCATGCCGACCTCGAAGTGCGTGAGCGAGATAGCCTGGCGCAGGCGCTCCACATAGATGGCGGGGCTCATGCCGCCGTAGAGCCAGGCGACCAGGCCGCCGCCGTAGAGCGCCGCCATCGCGCCCAGAAACGTCAGGATCGGAAGGGCGACGATGAGGGCCACAATGCGCGGCAGGATCAGGACCTCGACAGGATCGCGGCCCATGGTGCGCAGCGCGTCGATCTCCTCGCGCATCTTCATGGAGCCGAGCTCGGCGGTGTAGGCGCTGCCCGAGCGGCCGGCCATCATGATGGCGACGATGAGGACGCCGATCTCGCGCAGGATCAGGATACCGACCATGTCGACGACGTAAGCGTCGGCGCCGAACTTGCGGAAATGGAAGAAGCCCTGCTGGGCGATGATGCAGCCGATCAGGAACGTGATCAGGACCATGATCGGAACCGCCTGCCAGCCGACCCGGTCGAGATGGTGCAGGGTGGAGGTGAAGCGGAAGGTGCTGCGGCCCGTGAGGACGCGGACGAGGGCGGCCACGAGGGCACCGAGCATCGCGGCGTAGTCCGCCAGCTCGCGGCCGAAGGAGACGGTGGCGCGCCCGAGCCAGGCGAGGCGGGTGGCGAGGCCGTTGCGGGGCGCGGGTGCGGCCGGCTCGCGCTCGGCGCGCTCGATCATGGCGTAGAGCGCGTGATAGCGATCGGGCAGGCCGACGAGGCGGGTCGGGCTGGCGAGGCCCTCGCGGGCGCGGACGAGCCGCTCGACCAGCCAGGCGCCATAGGTATCGAGGGCGGTGATGCGCTCCAGGGCGACGACGAGGGGCCGGTCGGGCGGAGTCGCCTGCAGCGTACGGTCGATCAGCCCGTCCAGCTCGTGGGCGTGATCGACGGTCCAGGAGCCTTCGGCCGCAAGCACGGTTTCGTCCGTTCCGGGCCGAGCCGATAGGGAGGGCGGCGAACCCATCTGTGCTTCGCTTCCTTGGTGGTTCCGACGCTACTTCCGCGAGAGGGTCACGGTGACGCTCTTCAGCGGGGTACCTTGCGTTGAAATGGAGACACTCTGTCTCGTGCGATCATAGGTGATCGTCATCGTCCCTGTCACGCCGCCGACGATGGACAGCATGAGCTTCGTGTCGGTCAGTGTGCCTTTGACATCGCCGCCGGCGTTGTACGTGCGCTCCTCCCAGTTGCCGCTGAGGGCCGAGCCGCTGGCGCTGAGCTTCGAGCGCATCTCGATCTTGTTGTTCTTGCCGGAGCAGCGAACAGCAATGCCGAGCTGGGAGCCGCTGCCGGTATAATAAGCGGCGCACCTGATGCGCTCGGTGGTGCCGTCCTGGAGCCTGTAGGTGCCTGTGCCGGCCCATGAGCCCAGGAGCGGGGCGAAGGTCGGCGCGGCGGCACCGGGCTGGGTGAGGCCGATCAGCATGACCGGCGTTGCCGCGAGCGCGATCAGGCTCCGGCGCGTCGAATGGCTGCGTTGAGGCGTCGGCGTCATAGAGGTCCCTCAGACTGGATGCTGACAGGGGCCCGGCTCCCCGCCATTTGCACAAGAGACACTGATTATGGGCAATGCGCAACACGGCTTGACGACGGGCCGCGTGGGGAGGCGGCCCCTGCGGGCTCGCGCGAGGAGACGCCCGGATTCGGGCGCGTGCCCAGCCAATTCGGCGCTGCGATGGGGCGAACTGCGGTCAGCAGGCGTAGGCCACCCAGACGTTGGGCTCCTCGTAGCGGCCGCTCTTGCGCTCGATGTCGATCGCGATGGGCACCAGGGCGCCGTCGAGCGCGTAGGCGCCGGATCGATCGTAAGTCTGACGGCTCCAGGTTTCCCAGAAGGCCAGAGGCTCGTCGACCACCATGGATCGCTCGCACGGGCCCACCAGCCGGCCGCCGGCCGAAAGATGGCTGCGCAGCCACGGATCGAAGACGCGGCCGCGCGGATCCGTCCAGGTGATGTAGTCGTCGATGGAGATCCATGGATGCCCCGCTTTCGCCGAGGGCCGCACGGGAGCGACGAGCCCATGCAACCCTTTCGCCTCCGCGAGATCGAGCAGGGCACGGATCATCCTGCGCGCATAGCCCTTCGAGCGATGGATGACGGGCACGGAGATGGCCAGCGCGCCCAGCATCTGGCGGCCGCCTTTCGACGGCGTGGCGGCGGTTTCGACGAGCCAGTCCCATCCTTCAGGGGGCAGATCGTCAGGCTCCGAGCAATCGACGGGAACACAATTGGCGACGGCGACAGGGTAATTGGTCGCCTCATCGACGAGGCAGAGTTGATAGTCTGCGAAATTCTCTAGTAGAGAGGCGTAAAGTTCATAGTGAGCACGAGTATAGTTCAAGTAACCGAGTTCGCTCCAGGCGGCTTGCTCTATAGAGAGCGACGCCTTTCGCAGTTCCTCGCTCTCGGCGCGTGTACGAATAATCAGTGCTGCATCCATGACGCAAAATGCTCGAAAACTGAATAATCGCGAGGACTTGGCGCCGATCGCCTGTTTTTCTTTAATAATGCGTTAACCCATTGCTCGCAACGGAAAAATATTTAACAGCTTTCAGAAACGCTGCGAACGACAGCAGGAAACCTTTTCTTCACCATGAAATAAAAGAGAAGCGAAGATGTTCACTGTCGCAACCCCCGATTATATTTTGCGCCGATAAGCTGGCCGGATCAGAAACCCGTCCGGTCGGTTGTCATGATGCTCGGAGATCCAAACCGTCTCTATGAAGGCGACATTCGCCGCGTGATGCGGGCTGCGCGTACGGTGGTCTCCGTCTTCGGACTGGTTCTGCTCGCAACCGTGGCCTTCGCAGGATGGGCCGCCAACAAGGCCGCGACCGAGACCGAGCGCGCCTTGATCGAGAATGCGCTCAACCAGAGCGTCGCGTCCGTCCTGGATGGGCAGAAAAGCGTGGCGTGGTGGGATGACGCCGTCACGAAAATCCAGCCCGGAGCCGTCGATCTCGATTTCACCGACAGCAATTTCGGCATCTTCCTCACCGAGACGTACGGACACGACGAGGTTTACATCCTCGATGGCGACGACCGGCCGCTCTACGCGTTCCGTGACGCGGAGCGCCAGGAGCCGTCCGCATTCGAGGTCCGCCGGCAGGCCCTCAATTCCATCATCCTCGAAGCGCGCGGCAAGCAGACCGACGTGCTGACGGCGCGCCCCGATCAGTTCGGGGCGGCACAAACCAACTATCGTATTCTCGCTGGCGCGGTCGGGAGTGCGCGTTGGGCGGGCCACATCATTTCGGTCGATGGGCGTCCGGCGGTCGTCACCGCGCTCACGATCGTTCCGAACGTCGATCTCAGCCTCCTCAAGGGCGTGCCGAACCTTCTGATCAGCGTCGTACATATCGACGATGCGTTCGTCGCGAAAATTGGGGGCTCACTTCTGCTGCCGACGCTCCGGCTGACGCCGACACGCGTTTTGTCCGGGCGCTCGGTCTCCGACGAGCTGATCGGAGACGACGGCCGGCGCGCCGGCTATCTCTCTTGGGAAACCAGCGCTCCGGGTGCGGTGCTGCTGGCCGTCATTCTGCCGCTGCTCGCCTGCGGCGTGTTTGCGACGGTGTTCCTCTGCGATCATATGTTCGAGCGCCTGAGGCGCGCGTCGGAAGAGCTGGCCATGCGCGAGGCGCGGGCGCGGCACGCTGCCAAGCACGACGCGCTGTCGGGGCTTCCCAACCGCCAATCCCTGATCGAGAAGGTCGACGCGTGGCTGAGCCAGGAGTCCGCCGACGGCGTCCGGGAGCATGCGATCGCCGCTTATCTGGACATCGACCGCTTCAAGGATATCAACGACACGCTCGGTCACGAGATCGGAGACAAGCTGCTCAAGGCCGTCGCGCGACGGCTGACGACGCGTCTCGGGGGCCGCGATTTCCTCGCCCGCTTCGGTGGCGACGAGTTCGCGGTGCTCAGCCTCTCGCAGGATGCGGAATCCGGTGCGGCGCGGCTTGCGGCCCGGATCGGCGAAGCGTTCGACGATCCGTTTGCGATCGACGGCCAACACATCAGCGTCTCGGCGTCCGTCGGTCTCGCCATCGCGCCGGAGCAGGGACGCACGGCCGACCAGCTTCTGCGCCACGCCGATATCGCCCTTTACGAGGCCAAGCGGCAGGGCCGTCACCGGGCCATCGCGTTCAGCGCCGAGATGGCGCAGGAGGTCGAGACGCGGCGCGCGATCGAGCTGGATCTGCGCCACGCCGTGGCGCGCGGCGAGCTGAAGCTGCATTACCAGCCGACCGTCTCGTGCCGGACCGGCAGGATCGTCGGGGCGGAGGCCCTGTTGCGGTGGACGCATCCGGTGCGCGGGGTTATCTCCCCCGCCACGTTCATCCCGATCGCCGAGGTCGCGGGTCTGATGCCGGCGCTCGGAAACTGGATCCTGGAGCGCGCCATGCTGGATGCCGAGCGCTGGCCCGACCTTCAGATCGCCGTCAACCTCTCGCCGGCCCAGTTCGGCCAGGAGGAGCTTCCTGCGCTTCTCGCCCGCCTCACGCGGGAGCATGGCGTCGCGCCCGAGCGGTTCGTGCTCGAGATCACCGAAGGCGTTCTCCTCGAGGCGACGGAGGAGACCAAGTCCATGCTGCAGCAGATCCAGGCATTGGGCTTCAAGACGGCGCTCGACGATTTCGGCACCGGCTATTCGAGCCTCTCGTATCTCTGCAACTTCAAATTCGACAAGATCAAGATCGACCGCTCGTTCGTGAGCAACGCCTCGACCGCACCCACGTCCCGCACGATCGTGCAGTCGGTGGTCTCGCTCGGACGCGGGCTCGGGATGAGCATCGTGGCGGAAGGGGTCGAAACCGAGTACGACGCCTTCATGATGACGCATCTCGGCTGCACGGAGATGCAGGGCTTCCACTTCTCGAAGCCCATCGCGGCGGACGAGCTGACGGACCTGATCGAGACCTTCGTCCCGTGCGTTTCCGAGGCGGGAGATGCGGGCGCCAATGGCGTGCCGGTCGCGGCGGCCAGCGCTTGAGGGTCAGGCGGCCGCGGGGGCTTATTATTTCTCCGCAACGAGAAGGCAGGCGGTGGGCATGAGCGGAACGGACGGCGCGCGCGGCGGGCAGGGCAACGCCGACTTTCAGTGGTCGAAATTCGATTCCGAAGCCTATTTCCAGCACTATTACGGCGCGCCGCACCCGGACGACGATCTCGTCATCCGTGTCGCCGTGGAGGCGTTGTATCGCGCGGCGCCCGTGGGAGCCGGCCTCGATGTCGTGGATGTGGGAACGGGGCCCAATCTCATTCCCTTCTTCTGCGCGCTGCCGCGCGCGCGCCGGCTCACGGCATGGGACTATGCCGAGACCAATGTCGCCTGGCTCGAGGCCGAGCTTGCCCGCGACGATCTCCGATCCCAGTGGCAGCACTTCTGGAGCGTCACGCGGGAGGCCTACGGGCCCGGCGAGACGCTTCCGGACAATCCCATTCCGACGCTGCGGGCGCGCTGCGAGGTGCGCCAGGGCTCGATTTTCGATCTGCCGGCGCGCACGTGGGATGCGGCAACGATGTTCTTCTGCGCCGAGTCGATCACGGGCCGCATGGACGAGTTCGAGGCGGCGTGTGCGGCTTATGCCCGGTGTGTGCGTCCGGGCGGGCTGCTCGCGGCGGCCTTCCTCGTGCGCTCCGAAGGCTATGTCGTGGCCGACCGGCCGTTTCCGGTGCTCAAGCTCTCGCCCGAGACGATCGAGCGGGTGTTCAAGCATCATGCCGGGGCGGTGCGCGCCGAGCAGATCGGCATCGTCGAGCGCGAGATCCGCAGCGGCTATTCGGGGTTCATCTTTCTGACCGGGACGGCCCGATAGCCTTCGGGTGCGGCGTCGATGGGCGGGCGCTGCGCAGGAGACCGGCGCGGGGCGCGAGCAGGAAGGCGGCGAGGAAGACCGCGGCCTGGATCAGCACGATGCAGGGGCCCGTGGCGCCGTCGATGTGGAAGCTCACGAGCGTGCCGAGCACGCTCGATCCGATGGCGACGGCCGCCGAGACGGCGAGCATTTCCTCGAACCGGCGCGCCACGAGATAGGCCGTGGCGCCGGGCGTGACGAGCATGGCGACGACGAGGATGACGCCGACGGCCTTGATCGAGGCGACGATGGCGAGAGCGAGAAGGGCCAGCAGCCCGTAGTGCATTCCCCGCACCGGCAGGCCGATGGCGCGGGCGTGCTGGGGATCGAAGCAGACGAGCAGGAGATCGCGGTGGCGGGCGAGCACGGCGATCAGAACGAAGCCTGCGATGAGCGCGATCTCGATCACGTCGCGCCAGGTCACGCCCAGCATGTTGCCGAACAGGATGTGCATCAGGTGCTGATCGGTCTCGACCTTGGTCATGAGCACGAGGCCCAGCCCGAACAGGCCGGAGAACACGATACCCATCACGGTGTCCTCCTTGAGGCGGCTGTTCTCCTTGAGGTAGCCCGTCAGGACGGCCGACGAGAGGCCGGCCGCGAAGGCGCCGACGGCGAGCGGCAGGCCCGCGACATAGGCGATGACGATGCCCGGGAGGACGGCGTGCGAGATGGCGTCGCCCATGAGCGACCAGCCCTTGAGCACGAGGTAGCACGAGAGCACGGCGCAGACGGCGCCGATCAGGACGGCCGCGATCAGTGCGCGCTGCATGAAGGGAAAGCCGAGAGGCTCTGTCACGAGGTCGAGCAGGGAGCCGGTCATCGCGCACTCCTTGCTGCGGCGCGCCGGGCCGCGAGGATCCCATGCCGGGGTGCGAGCACGAAGGCGGCGAGGAACACCAGGGTCTGCAGCGTCACGATCACGCCGCCCGTCGCGCCGTCGAGGAAATAGCTGAGATAGGCGCCGGCGACGCTGGTGGCGGCGCCGATGGCGACGCTCAGAACGAGGAGGCGGCCGAAGCGGTCCGTCAACAGGTAGGCGGTGGCGCCGGGCGTCACCACCATGGCGATCACGAGGCAGGCGCCCACGGTCTGCAAGGCGGCCACGGTGCAGGCGCTGAGCAGCGTGAAGAACAGCACCTTGAGCGCGGTCGGGTTGAGCCCGGTGGTGCGCGCGTGCTGCTCGTCGAAGAACACGACCATCAGGTCCTTCCACTTGAGGCCCAGGATCGCGAGCGAGACCGCGGCGATGACGACGACCTGGGTGGCATCGTCATCGGAGATGCCGAGGATGTTGCCGAGCACGATGGACTGGATGTCGACTGCGGTCGGGTGCATCGAGGCCATGAGCAGGCCGGCGGCGAAGACGATGCCGATGACGGCGTCCTCGCGCAGCTTCGTGGTCTGGCGCACGAACCACATGCCGAGGGCGGCCAGGAGGCCCGCGAGGAACGCGCCGGCCGCAAAGGGGATCTGCAACATGTAGGCGCCGGCGACGCCGGGCACGATGGAATGGGCCAGAGCATCGCCCATCAGCGACCAGCCCTTCAGCATCAGGTAGGCGGAGAGGAACGCGCAGGTGGCACCGACGAGGCCACTCACCCACATGGCCTTCACCATGTAGGCATAGTCGAAGGGGGCCAGAAGCTCGCTCACGACGGGTCCTCGCTGTCGGGCTTCGGAGGGCGTGCCTCGCCGTAGAAGACGAGCGGGCGCTCGTCGTCGCTCAGCACGGTCAGGGTGCGGCTGTCGTCATCGGCGTGGAGGTCGCGGCCGCCGAGGCGGACGTGGCGCAAGGCGCCGCCGAAGGCTTTCTCGAGGTTCGCCTGCGTGAACGTCTCGCGCGTGGGGCCGGCGGCGAGGAGGTGGCGGTTGATGAGAAGGACCTGATCGCAGAAATCGGGCACGCTGCCGAGGTTGTGGGTCGAGACGAGCATGAGGTGGCCACGCTCCGCCAACTCCCGCAGGAGGGCGACGATCGCCGTTTCCGTCTTGACGTCGACGCCGGTGAAGGGCTCGTCGAGGAGGATGATGCGGCTCTCCTGCGCGAGCGCGCGGGCGAGGAACACGCGCTTCCGCTGACCGCCGGACAGCTCGCCGATCTGGCGCTTGCGGAACTCCGTCATGGCGACGCGATCGAGAGCGGCGGCGACTTTGATGCGATCCGTCTCGCTGGCGATGCGCAACGGGCCCATGTGGCCGTAGCGGCCCATCATCACGACGTCCTCGACGAGGACGGGGAAATTCCAGTCCACCTCCTCGCTCTGCGGGACGTAGGCGACGAAGCTGCGCTTCAGCGCTTCCGCGACGGGGCGGCCGGAGATACGCACCTCTCCGCGCGAGGGGCGGACGAAGCCCATGATCGTCTTGAACAGCGTGGACTTGCCGCTGCCGTTGATGCCGACGAGGCCGCAGATGCTTCCGGCCTCGAGCGTGAAGGAGATGCCGTCGAGCGCGAGATGGCCGTTGGGGTAGACGACCGTCACGTCGCGGGCGCTGAGGGAGGGAGGGCTCAAGAGGAGAACCCGTGCGCGATCGTTTCCACCGTCACCTTGAGAAGATCGAGATAGGTCGGCACCGGGCCGGTCTCCGTGCTGAGGCTGTCCACATAGAGGACGCCACCGTAGCGGGCGCCGGTCTCGCTCGCGACCTGTTTTGCGGGCTTATCGGAGACGGTGCTCTCGGAGAAGACGACGGGAATGTGGTGGTCGCGGACGAGGTCGATCACCTTGCGCACCTGCTGGGGCGTGCCTTGCTGATCGGCGTTGATCGGCCACAGGAACGCTTCGCGCATACCGTAGTCGCGGGCGAGATAGCTGAAGGCGCCCTCGCTCGTCACGAGCCAGCGCTGGGCCTCGGGGATGGCGGCGATGCGGGCGCGGAGCGGCGCGTCCAGTGCCTTGATCTTCTCGGCGTAGGCGGCGGCGTTCGCGGCATAGGTCCCGGCGTTGGCGGGGTCGCGCTCGGCGAGCGCCTTGCGGATGTTCTCGACGTAGAGAAGCGCGTTCGCGGGCGACATCCAGGCGTGCGGGTTCGGCTTGCCGTCGTAGGGGCCGCCGCCGATGCCGATCGGCGCGATGCCGGCACTGACGACGGCGCTCGGCACATCCTTCACGTTGTCGAAGAAGCGTTCGAACCAGCGCTCGAGGTTCATGCCGTTCCAGAGGACGAGGTCGGCCTCCTGCGCCTTGACGATGTCGCGCGGCGTCGGCTGGTAGTCGTGGATCTCTGCGCCCGGCTTGGTGATCGAGACGACGACGGCGGCGTCGCCGGCCACGTTCTGCGCCATGTCCTGGATCACGGTGAAGGTGGTGACGACACGCAAGCGCCCCGATGGGGCCGTCGTCTCGGAGGGGGCGGGCGTGCCTCGGGGGAGGCTCCATGCCCATGCTTGGGCGACCGTCAGCGCCACGAGGGCTGCGATACGCCGTGTGACGCGGGTGTTCATGCGAGGTTTTCGACGTCCATTTTGCGATTTGATCCCATAAATGCTTATGAGAATTATTTGCAATTGTCAACGTTAAGTCCGGAGATGTGCCAACGTGGCGGGGCCCCGCTCTATCGCGTCTGGGCCAGGAGCGGCGCGAAGCGGCCGTTCAGCGGAAGTAGAACGGGACGGAGAAGCGTGTGCCGGCGCCCGGAGGCGGAGCCGGGAAGCCGGTGCCGCGAACGGCGGAGAGGACGCTGCGGTCGAGGCCGGGGTTGCCCGACGAGCGGGCGATGCTGGCGTAGCTCACCGCGCCCGAGCGGGAGACGCCGAAGTTGATCACGACCGTGCCGCGACGCCCGCCGCCCGCCGGCTTACGGGCGGCGACGCGGGCGCGGACGATGGCCGCGTAGTTGATGGCAGAGCCGGCGCTGGCGGAGGCTCGTGCCTTCGAGGCCGCCGATCCCGCATTGGCTTTCGATGCGGCGCCGCCTTTCTTTTTCGGCGTCGAATTCCGTTTGTCCGTCTTGAGGGGAGCGGTGAGCTTGGCCGTCCTCTTCGGCTCGGCCTGCGCCTTGGGTTTGCGTGGGGCGTGCTCGGCCGGCTTCTGCGGAGGGGCTGGCCGGCCTCTCTCTCGGTCCGTCTCGCGGCCGGCGATCTCGTCGGCCGGGGCGGTGCCCTCGAGCAGCTCCAGCCCTTCGGGGGCTGCGTCGATCGTGTCGGGCTGGGCGGGCGCGACGGTTTCGACGATGGGCTCGGGGGAAATCTCTGCGACCTCTCGAACCGGCGCCGCGGAGGGTGCGGCCTCCTGCTCTTCGCCGGCCTCGGCCGCCACAGCGGCGCGCGAAGCGGTTGCCTCGATTGCGATGGACTGGGGGACGGCCTCCACCACCTCGGACTGATGCAGCTCGAGGGTGATGGCCTCGCTCGGCCGAGGGATGGCACCGGGTGTCGTATCGCGCCAGAAGGTCATGGCGGCGGCGAGCACGCTGCCGTGCACGGCGATCGAGACGATGGCGGAAAGCGCCGTCACTCGCGCGCGGCTCGTCCTGCGCTCGCCGGGGCCTATCGTCGTCATGCGCGGTCGCGTTTCATCGGCTCATCGTTGCGTCCAGGATCCTAAAGGCGCGCCCGCCTCTCCCCAAAGGGATCAAGGAAACCCGGGTTAACCGCGCGATGCAGCGCGCGGCGTGGTCCGGGCCTCCTTGTCCGTTCGTGCGTCAGTCGCTCGGCAGCGCCATCGTGATGCCGCCGTAGACGGAAGCGCCGGCCGTGCCGAAGCCGCGGGCCGTCTCGTAGTCCTCGTCGAGCAGGTTCTCGCCGCGGACGTAAGCCTTCCAGCCGGGCGTGAACTCGTAGGAGGCCTTGGCGCTCAAGAGGACATAGTCGTCGAGCGGCGTCGCGGCCGGGAAGTCGCTGTCGAGGATGTCGGCCACGTATTTCGCGGTGACGTTCAGCTCCACCTTGTCCATCGGTTTGAGGTCGACGCCGACGACGAGGCTATGACGCGGCACGCGCAGAAGGCGCTGGCCGTTGGCCTGCTCGGTGTCGATGTAGGTGTAGCCGCCCGTGACGGCAAAGCCGTCCGTGATGAGCGCAGCGGCGGAGATCTCCACGCCCTCGCGCTGGGTCACGCCCGGCGCGTTGACGAGGCAGAGCGCGCCCGGGGCGCCGCACGCGAAATTGTAGATGATGAGATTGTCGGTATCGAGCGAGAAGTAGGTCGCGCCGATCTTGAAGCGTCCGTTGAGGAAGCCCTGCTCGATGCCGATGTCCCAGCTCTCGCTTTCCTCGGGATCGAGGTTCGGGTTGCCGTAGTCGGGCGCGAACGAATAGGAGCCGTACAGCTCGTCGAGGCTCGGTGCGCGGAAACCGGTCGAGCGGCTGCCGTGCAGCTTGGTCTCGGTGCCGGGGATCAGGTAGGCGGCCGAGAGGCGGTACGTGTTGAAGCGGCCGAAGGCGCTGTGATCGTCGACGCGGCCGCCGGCGGTGAGCACGAAGCCGTCGAGCGGCTCCATCATGAGCTGGGCGTAGACGCCCGTCACGTCGGCGGACTGGCGCGAGGCGAGGCTCTGGTTGTCGGCGCCCGTCTCCTCCCAGTCGGCGCCGCCGAGCAGCGACAGCTTGTCGTTGAAGGTCAGGACGCCCTTGTACTCGGCTTTGACGCGGTCGCCTTCGAACCAGCCTGTGGAGACGGGGCCCGAGAAGTTGTCGCGCTCGATCTTGGTGCCCTGCAGCGCGAAGGTGTTCACGAAGGCGCCGTTCAGAAGCGCGATCTCCGTGCCGACGCGGCCGGCATGCTGCGTCGTCTCGCCGAAGTCCGGCGTGTCGTCGAGGGAATAGAAGGGCGGCGGGTAGCCGTCGTAGTGGTTCTTCGCATCGAGCGTGCGGGCGGCAAAGAACACCTTGGCGTTGGGGTTGAGGAAATACTCGCCGCGGCCCGAGAGCGTGATGTTGTCGTAGCCATCGTCCTCGGTACCGACCGCGGCCGTCGAGAAGCCGTCGGTATCGACACCCTGGAACGTGAACGAGATGTTGCTGCCGTCGGCGGCGGCGTAGCCCGCCTGATACGCGCCGCGGAAGGTATTGTAGGCGCCGTACTCGGCGCCGCCGCTCTGCGAGAAGCCCGGCTTCGTCGCGCCCTTGGTCTCGATCGAGATGACGCCGGCGACCGCGTCGCCGCCATAGAGGCCGCTCTGGGAGCCCTTCAGCACCTCGATGCGCGACACGTCGCCGACGAGGAGATGCTCGAATGCGGTCTGCGTCGTGGTCGAGGACGGATCGCTGATGTCGATGCCGTCGACGAGCACCTTGACGTAGCCGCCGTTGGCGCCGCGCAGGCTGATCGTCGACGTCGAGCCCGGCGGGCCGTTCTGCGTGAAGTTGACGCCCGGGAGCTGGTCCAGATAGTCCTTCACGTAGGCGCGGGACTGCTTTTCGAAGTCCTTCTCGGTCAGCACCTCGACGGAGGATCCGACCTTGGCGGCCTCGGTGGGCGTGCGGTTGGCGGAGTAGACGGTGATGCCTTCGAGCTGCGTGACGCCCTGGGCGCCCGCAGGTGCGGCGGCGCCGAGCGCTATCGCCGCTACCGACAGGAGCAGGGCGCTTTTCGCGGCGCCTCGTTTTGGCTGAGCTTCAAGTCTTGGAATGGTCGTCATCGAGTCCCCGTCGCAGGTCATGACGGGAGCTTCGGCAGGATGGTTGCCGCGAGAGCATGACACTGCGGCGGCGTTTCCGGGGTTGGGGGATGATCCAACGCCCAACGCCGCCCGCGCCTGCGGGCTCGACGGCGAGACTTGTCAGTGGGTGTTCTCAACCCTGACGGCCATACCTGACGCTGCTCCCAATCGGTTGCACATCAGTCGCCGCTACGGGGTTCGTAACCGTTCCACCGAGCGCACCGCACGGAGGATGGGCGACTTGTGCCGGCAGGTCTCCTGGCTCACGGCTCGAACGTCTCTTTCCAGCCTTCCCGACGCTCCGTTACGAGTGTCAGTGGCGTTCTTGGAAAGGACTTGCCGCTCTCAGTTGCGGGCGCAGCCACGGAATTGGCGCTGATCGCGCCGCACCGTGTTCCCTCTTCAATCGCCGAATGCTTGCGCATCCGGCAATACCGTCACGCCTCCTAGAGCGCCGCATAGCGCGGGTTCTGTCAAGACCTATCGGTGCGCGGAAAGGCCTGTGTTCCAATTCGGACACAGTCATGCCAAGGAGACGATGGCGGCCGCATCTCTTATGCGCCCGGCCCAGAGCCAGAGGATCAGGTCTTCCGTGCTGGACAATTCCGAGCAGACTTCGAGCGCGGCGCCTTTGGGGCCGGCCGGCGCCTCCGCAGCGGGCGCCCGTTGGCCGTTCACGCTCTGCTGCCGCCCGCCGTTCCTCGTCGCGACGTTCGAGCGGCCGCAGCTCCTGCTGAGCTGGTCGCTGACGCGGCCGGGATTTCAGAGCGCGCGGCGCGTGGCCTGGCTCGAGGTTCGCAACGCCGATCTGCCGCCGGGGCAGGATCCGCTCGCGGTCATCGCGGGAATGCTGGAGGAGGCAGGGCTCGGCGATGCGGTGGCGCTCGTCACCTCGCGCGCCATCGCCCGCCACCACGTGGCCGAGGCGACGGTGGAGGGATATCGGGCGGTTTGCGTCGCAACCGTGGGGCTGTCGAACGGGGAGCGCGTGGGCGAGCGCTCGCGCGTACCGGTTCCGCTACCCGGCACGATCAACCTTCTCGTTCACGTCTCGCATGCGCTGACCGAAGCCGCGATGATCGAGACCGTTTCGGTCGTGACGCAGGCGCGGACGCTGGCGGTGATCGAGGCCGGGGTGGAGCGCGGCGGCGTCGCGGTGACGGGCACAGGGACCGATTGCATCGTCGTGGCGGCGCCTGCGGAGGGGGAGGCTCAGGCGTTCGCCGGGCTGCACACGGCCACGGGTGAAGCCGTCGGCCGCGCCGTTTACCATGCGATGCGCGAGGGAATTGCGGTATGGAAGCGCGATTTCTTCGGCGACGAATTGGCCGAGGCGCCTGCGCGCCCTTGAGCGTGCGGCGCCTGGCGCGCGATACTGCTGCTTCGATGGATCGAACGAGAGGCGCTTCATGGCCGAGCGGGTGGTGCTGGTAACGGGATCTCTGGCGGAGCCGCGCGTGAAGCGCGTGGCCGAGCAGGTGGCGAGCGATGTGCTCGATCCCGTCGTCGCCAATGTCGGCGTGAAGGTGGCCGCGCTGATGACGACGGATATCGTCGAGCGGCGCCTGACGCTGCCCGAGGGGGCCGACCGCGTCGTCATGCCCGGGCGCTTCCGCGGCGACCTCGAGCGGCTCTCCGATTTCTTCGGCACGCGCTTCGAGCGCGGCCCCGACGAAGTGGCGGATCTGCCCGAGTATCTCGGGCACGCCAGGGAGAAGGTCGATCTCTCGCAATACAACATGACGATCTTCGCCGAGATCGTCGATGCAACTCTGATGACGCCGGCGCAGATCGTCGAGAAATCGCGGGTGCTGCGTGCAGACGGCGCCGATGTCATCGATCTCGGCTGCCTGCCGGACAGCCCCTTTCCGCATCTCGAGGAGGCGATCGCGGCGCTGCATGCCGACGGCGTGCGCGTGAGCGTCGACAGCTTCAACTCGGAGGAGCTGTCGCGCGCCACGAAGGCGGGGGTGGACTTCCTGCTCTCGCTCTCGGAGAAGAACATCGCCATCGCGGACGAGGGGCCTGCCGTTCCCATCCTCGTCTCGGCGGGCGCGGCGGACATGGCCTCGCTCGACCGCGTGATCGACATCATGATCGCGAAGGGGAAGCCGTTCTATGCCGATCCGATCCTCGATCCGATCCATTACGGCTTTGCGGCCTCTGTCGCGCGCTATGTCGATCTGCGCAACCGGCGTCCGGACGTGCCGATCCTCATGGGGATCGGCAACGTGACGGAGCTGACGGACGCGGATACGACCGGGATCAACGCGCTCCTGATGGGGCTGTGCTCCGAGCTCGACATCACGGCGGTGCTCGCCGTGCAGGTGAGCCCGCATTGCCGGACTGCGATCCGCGAGTTCGACCGGGCGCGGCGGGAATACTTCGCGGCGAAAAAGGCGGGCTCGCTGCCGCAGGGCTTCGGCGGCGGCCTGATGGCGCTGCGCGACCGGAGAGGGTTCGCCAGCACGCCGGACGAGATCCGGACGCTTGCAAGCCAGATCCGCGATCAGAACTACCGCATTGAAGTGGCCGAGGACGGCGTCCACATCTACAACAAGGCGGGCCACCATGTGTCCGAGGATCCGTTCCAGCTCTATCCGCATCTGGATACGCGGGCGGACGCGGGGCACGCCTTCTATCTCGGCGTCGAGACGGCGCGGGCCGAGATCGCCTATCGGCTCGGCAAGCGCTATGCTCAGGACGAGCCGCTTTCGTTCGGCGTGGTGGCCGAGACGCGCGGCTCCGCGGACGATGCGCACATGATGAAGTTCAAGGAAGCGGGCTCGACGTTCAAGAAGGAAGCGAAGGGATAAGGGCGCGCGTGAGACATGCCGGTGGTGGCATGACGTGGCGTCGGGCAGGAGGAGGAGAGCGGATGCGTGTGATCGTAGGCCTGGCCGTTCTGCTGGTGGTCCTGGCGGCGACCGGGATGGCAGCGCTTGCGGACGTTCCGCCGAACAAGCGCACGGTGCTCGGCAAATATCTCTCGGCGAAGGACGCCCATGACGTCGTGACGGCCGAGCGTGACAAGCTCCTGTTCGTCGACGTGCGCACGGGAGCGGAGCTGATCCTGGTCGGTGCGGCCGGCGAGATCGACGTGCAGGTGCCGTTCTCCGAGTTCGCCGAGCCCCGGGCGTGGGACGCGAAGGCGAACCGGATGCAGATGACGCCCAACCCCAATTTCGTGGCGGATGTCGAGGCCGCCCTCGCGCGCAAGGGCCTCACCAAGGCGAGCAAGGTGGTGATCATGTGCCGGTCGGGCGAGCGCAGTGCGCGTGCCGTCGACACGCTGGCCAAGGCCGGTTTCACCGACGTCTGGAGCGTCTACGACGGGTTCGAGGGCGACTCTGCGGCCGATGGGCACCGCACCGTGAACGGCTGGAAGAACGCCAGGCTGCCGTGGTCGTACAAGCTCGACAGGGCCAAGCTCTCGCCGCTGTCGGCGCCGATCCGGTAGGTGAGGGTAGCCCGGCGGGCGCCGCTCAATGGCTGCCGTCCGGCTTTCCGGCGTTCACCTCCGCCCGCACGATCGCTTCCGAGAGATCGCCTGCGCAGAGCGTGATGAAGCGATAGGCATAGCCGCGCAGATAGGTGTTGCGGCGCACGGCAATGCGGGCCGTGTTGGACTCGAACAGATGGCGCGCATCGAGCAGGCGCAAGTGCGGATCGCGCTCGGTGCTGAAGGCCCGCGAGGCGATGATGCCGATGCCGAGCCCCAGCTCGACGTAAGCCTTGATCACGTCGGCGTCGAGGGCTTCCATGACGATGTCCGGCTCGATCTCGGCGCGGGCGAAGGCGTCGTCGATGCGGGCGCGCCCGGTGAAGCCCTTCTGATACGTCACGATTGGCCATTCGGCGATCGCCTCGAGGGTGAGTGCCGTCTCCGCGGCGAGCGGGTTGTCGGGTGGCACGATCACGCCGTGATGCCACGTGTAGTAGGGGAAGGTCGCCAGCTCGTCGGCATCCTGCAGCGCCTCGGTGGCGATGCCGATGTCGGCCCGTCCGTCGCGCAGCATGGTGACGATCTCGGTGGGGCTCGCCTCGTGGAGGATGAGGTTGACGTTCGGAAACTCCTTCTTGAACGCCGTCACGACGCTGGGCAGCGCATAGCGGGCCTGTGTGTGCGTGGTGGCGACGGCGAGCTGGCCGCGGTCGCGCTTGGAGAACTGCTCGCCGAGCTTGCGGATGTTCTGCGTGTCGAGAAGGATGCGCTCGACGATGCCGATCAGCTCCTGCCCGGGCTCCGTCAGCCCCAGGAAGCGCTTGCCGCGGCGCACGAACAGCTCCACGCCCAGCTCGTCCTCGAGGTCCTTGATGTGCTTCGAGACGCCGGATTGGGAGGTGTGGAGCGCGTTCGCAACCTCTGTGAGGTTGAAGTTGCGCCGCACCGTTTCGCGGATGATGCGAAGCTGCTGGAAGTTCACGGGGCTATCCTGTTGTCCGATCCTCGAACAGGCTGAGGTGGCGGCTTTGTAGGCGCACGCGCTGTCCGGTGGCAAGTTGCAGGTCGCTCAGGGCGTCGGCGGCGATCTCGACCTCGAAATAGTCCTGGGCGCCGCCGCGTTCCGGACCGTTGGCGATCAGCTCGATGCGGGAGACGTTGCCGCGGGTCAGCACGCGGTTGACGCGGGCGGCGACGCCGCTGGCCGATGGCTCGTCGCGGACGATCTCCGTCTCGTGGGGACGCGCGTAGGCAATGACAGGCTGGCCTTCGGCGAGATCCGAGCGGTCGTGCGGCAGCAGGTCGGCGCCCACGCGCACGTAGCCGCCTTCCACCTTGCCGCGGAACGCGTTGACGTTGCCGACGAATGCATAGGCGAACGAGGTGGCGGGCCGCTCGTAGATGTCGCGCGGGGGGCCGATCTGCTCGATGTGGCCCCGGTTCATGAGCACGATGCGGTCGGCGACCTCGAGGGCTTCGTCCTGATCGTGGGTCACGAAGATCGACGAGATGTGAAGCTCGTCGTGGAGGCGGCGCAGCCAGCGGCGCAACTCCTTGCGCACCTGGGCGTCGAGCGCGCCGAAGGGCTCGTCGAGGAGCAGGACCTGCGGCTCGACCGCGAGCGCTCGCGCCAAGGCGATGCGCTGGCGCTGGCCGCCGGAGAGCTGGGCGGGGGTGCGGTCCTTGAGCCAGGCGAGCTGGACGAGATCCAGAAGACGCATGACGCGCGCGCGGATCTCCGTCTCGCTCGGACGGATCGCGCGCGGCCGGACACGCAGGCCGAAGGCGACGTTCTCGAACACGGTCATGTGCCGGAACAGGGCGTAGTGCTGAAACACGAAGCCGACGCGGCGCTCGCGCACGTGCTGGGAGGTGGCGTCGCGCCCCTCGAACAGCACGCGGCCGCTGTCGGCGGTCTCGAGGCCGGCGATGATGCGCAGAAGCGTAGTCTTGCCGCAGCCCGACGGCCCGAGCAGGGCGACCAGCTCACCCTTCGGCAGGTCGAGCGAGACGTCGTCGACGGCGCGGAAGCTGCCGAAGGTCTTGACGATGTTGCGGATCTCGATGGTCATCAGGCGCTCTCCGAGGCGGGATTGCGGGCGCTCTGCCATTCGACGCCGGTCTTGAGCGCGAGCGTGATCAGCGCGAGGAGCGCAAGCAGCGAGGCGACGGCGAAAGCGGCGGCGAACTGGTACTCGTTGTAGAGAATCTCGACGTAGAGCGGCATGGTGTTCGTCTCGCCGCGGATATGGCCCGAGACCACGGACACGGCGCCGAACTCGCCCATGGCGCGGGCGTTGCAGAGGATGACGCCGTAGAGCAGCGCCCATTTGACGTTCGGCAGCGTGACGCGCCAGAAGGTCTTGAGGCCCGATGCGCCGAGCGTCACGGCGGCCTCCTCCTCCTCACGCCCCTGCGACTGCATGAGTGGAATAAGCTCGCGGGCGATGAAAGGCACGGTCACGAAGATCGTGGCGAGGACGATGCCCGGCACCGCGAAGATGACCTTGATGTCGTGCTCGCCGAGCCAGGGGCCCAGCCAGCCGTGTGCGCCGAAGACGAGCACGTAGATCAGGCCGGCGACGACGGGCGAGACCGAGAACGGGAGGTCGATCAGCGTGATCAGGAAGGTCTTGCCGCGGAACTCGAAGCGCGCGATCGCCCATGCGGCGGCGAGGCCGAAGGCGAGGTTGAGGGGCACCGAGATCGCGGCCGCGAGGAGCGTCAGGCGGACGGCGGAGAGCGCGTCGGGCTCGACGAGGGCGGCGAGGTAGGCGCTCCACCCCTTGCGCATGGCCTCGACGAAGACGGCGACGAGCGGCAGCAGGATGAAGAGCGCAAAGAACGAGAGCGCAATCGCGAGCACGGTCGCCTTGATCCAGCCGCTGTCGCGCGTGGCGAGGCGGCGTTCGAAGCGGGTTCCCCAGACGGGCTGGGCAGAGACGGCGGCGGTCATGGGCTTTTGCTCCGGCTGGCGCGGGACATCCAGCCTTGCAGGCCGTTGATGACGAGGAGAAGGATGAAGGACGCGAGCAGCATCACGCAGGCAATGGCGGTGGCGCCCTCGTAGTCGAACTCCTCGAGGCGCGTGATGATCATGAGGGGCGTGATCTCGGACACCATCGGGATGTTGCCGGCGATGAAGATGACGGAGCCGTACTCGCCGACCGCGCGGGCGAAGGCGAGGGCGAAGCCCGTGAGCAGGGCCGGAATGAGCGCCGGCAGGATGACGCGGCGCACCGTTTGCAGGCGCGATGCGCCGAGCGAGGCGGCGGCTTCCTCGAGCTCGGTCTCGAAGTCCTCCAGGATCGGCTGGACCGTGCGGACGACGAACGGCAAGCCGATGAAGACGAGGGCGACGAGTACGCCGAGAGGTGTGAACGCGACCTTGATGCCGAGGGGCGCGAGGAACGCTCCGAGCCAGCCGTTCGGTGCATAGAGCGCCGTCAGCGCGATGCCGGCGACGGCGGTCGGAAGGGCGAATGGGAGGTCGATGATGGCGTCGATCAGCTTGCGGCCCGGGAAGGCGTAGCGCACGAGAGACCAGGCCAGCAGGAGGCCGAAGACGACATTGATGGCGGCGGCGAGCAGAGAGGCGCCGAACGTCAGCTTGTAGGAGGCGATGACGCGCTCGCTGGTCACGACGGACCAGAAGCGTGCGGGCTCCATTCCGGCCGATTTGATGAACACGGCCGAAAGCGGGATGAGAACGATGAGGGAGAAGTAGGCCAGCGTGAATCCGAGCGAGAGCCCGAAGCCCGGCAGGACTCTGTTCGTGCGCGCCATACCTTGCTCCTAACCGAGCGCGATCGCGGCGAGGAGGACGAGCGAGCCGATCAGGCCGCTCCAGGCGACGATCGTTTCCATGCTGGCGTGGTTCCGTCGCATCGTGCGCGCTCCGTGATCCTTGTCGGTCCGTGGGACTATGGCGGAGCCACGCGGCGTCCCAAACGAATAAGAAGTGCATTCCTTATCGGGATTTGCGCTAAGCGGCGTCCGAGCGCGCGCCTCGCGTCAACGGCGACACGATCGCGCCGGCGCGGTGACGAGGTAGAGGATGCCTTCCTCGGTGCCGCCGTTGGAAAGAACGTGCTCGTGCATCGAGGAAAAGAAAACGGCGTCGCCTTCCGCGAGGCGCGTGGCAGCTTGCCCGGCAATGGCGATATCGACCGTGCCGCGCCCCACGACGAGGGTGAGATGGGCGGGCGTGCGCGCTGCGGCGATCCGCTCGCGATGCCCGGGCGCGATCCGCAGCTCCTTGAGGACAGGCTCGGTTGCGCCGTCGGAGCGCGCGATGGCGCGGCTTTGAAAGCGCCCGCCGCTGGCGGCGAGGATGCGGGCGGCCGCCTTGCGCTCGATCTCGCAGCTCTCGCCTTCGGAGGGTGCGATGAGGCGGGCGACCGGCACGTCCAGGGCTTTCGCGATCTTCCAGAGGAGCGTGACCGTGGGCGCGCTTTTGCCGGTTTCGATCTGCCCCAGCATGGCGCGGCTCACGCCGGAGGCTTTGGCGAGCGTATCGAGGGAATGGCCCTGGCGGCGCCGGATCTCGCGCAGGCTCTCGCCCACGAGCCTCGCGATGTGAGGCGCGGGATCGGCCGGGCGGGCGAGGGCGGCCGGCTTAGGGCGAGGGCGCGCTGGAGGTATGGCCATGGGCGGATGGTGTGGCTCCGACATGCGGGCACGGTAGAAAGGTGCACCAGGCGGGAGAACCAAGAAGATCTGCTTTTCTTATGCAAAACGCTGCATTCGCGTCTGGGAAAGGAAAGGGCCACGTCGAGAGACGCGACCCTTTCCTTCGTCTGCAGACCGGGAGAAGCGGTCTCAGAACTTGATGATGGCGCCGGCCTGGACGAGATCGAGATCCTCGATCGCGGCGTCGGCCAACGCGCCGTTGGCGTCGTTCCGCAACGTCAGGTCGGCCGAGACGTGCCGGTAGGAGAGGTAGAGCACCGTGGCCGCGTTATCGAGGCCCTGGGCGATGCCGAAGCCATAGACCTCGAGACCCGTGCCCCAGATGGAGGCGGCGTTGCCGAGCGGGTTGATGGCATCGGTGGCCGCGACGCCGCGATTGATGGCGCCGCCGTCGTAATCGTAATACTCGCCGTAGATCGTGGTCTTGCCGAGCGGCAGCCACTTCTTCTCGATGCCCGCCTGGACGGCCCAGAAGCTCGCCTCGTCGTCGGCGTTAGTGCCGGCAAAGCGCGCCGTCGTGTTGAGCACGTTGTCGGTCACGATGCCGGCGCCCGCGTTGACGAAGAGGCCCGTGCTCTCGTGCAGGACGCTGACCGAGCCGCCGATGTGCTCGCAATCCTCGTCGCGCGGGATGCCGCCGCCACGCGATTGGCACTCGTGCTTCGTCTCGGGGCCATCGGTGATCTTGAGATAGCTGATGCCGGCGGCGAGCTTGAAGCCGGCGAACGAGCCGGCATAGCGCAGCGCGATGTCCCAATAGTCGTCGCCGCCCCAGGACGCGGAGGCCGTGAAGCCGGCGAATTCCGGCGTCTCGTACTTGATGGCGTTCTGGCGGCGATCGCCTTCGCCGGGCTGATCTCCGGAGTCGATCAGGAGACGGCGATAGCTGAGGGCGGAGAGCCCGCCGACGGTGGAGCGCAGGAAGAGGCCGAGGCCCGTGTCCTCGACGTCGGAGTACTTCGAGAAGTCCTTCGTCTGCGTCAGGTTGGACTCGGTGATGCCATCGGAGGCCGTTGCCTGATTGCCGATGGAGACCGCGCCGTACGACTTGCTCTTGAGGAACCAGTAGCTGTCGCGAAGATCCAGGCCCACGTCCGACGGCGTGTCGTCGCCCTTCGGGTTGCTCTGCGTGAAGCGCTTCGAGTTCGCCGTGCGGATGCCGATCTCGATCCGGTAGCCGGCTTCCCAGTCGGAATCGATCTTGGCTTTGCCGCGCAGGCCGACACGCGTACGCGCGTTGTCGTTGGTCACCTGGTAGGCGTTGTCCTCGAAGCCGTCATCCCAAAAGATCACCGACTCGTTCACGTGACCGTAGATCTCGAGAGAGACCTTGCGGTTACCCTTGCGGGCCGTCGTCGCCTCGAGCTCCGCAATCCGCTCCTCGAGGTCGGCGCAGCAATCTCCCCCGAGATCCGCTGCTGCCGCCGGCACCGCGCCTGCGGATGGAAGCAGACTTGCGGCCACGATGGCCACAACCCTCCCTCTCGTCCAAGCACCCCCAATCATCACTGTCTCCGCTATGTTGGATGGTTATCTGCTATATCATATTGATTTAATTGATGATTTCAGATTCCAGCCCGACAACTCAAGCTCATTTGCGCGGTCCTTTCCTGTTTTCATTATGGTGTTGCAATCCGATCCCGGGCTGACGTTTCGGCCTGCGCGCCGCCGCCATCGCGGCGCTTAGGCTGCGGCTGCCCTGTTGTGCGGTGCCGGGATCGCGGTCGGCCGGGCCGTGCGGCTCGTTGCGCTCGCATGCGGCCCGCGCGCTCTCACGCCGGGATCGAACGCCTAGAGAAGCGCGAGGCCGTCCGGCCAGGGGCCGTATCCCGTCTCCGTATTGATGTGGCCGGCGGCGCCGAGGTCCACGAGCCTGGCGCCCCACTGCGCGGCGAGGCGCGCCGCCTTCTCGAAGGCGATCCAGGGATCGTTGCGCGAGGCGACGACGACAGCGGGAAAGTCCAAGCGGCCGGCCGGAAGGTGATCGGCCACGCCGAAGGCGTCGGGGTCGGCAGGGGCGACGAGCAGGGCGCCGGCGATGCGCTCCCGATGGTCGTCTCCGGCCTGGACGGCGGCGAGCGCGCCGAAGCTGTGGGCCGCGATGACGACGCGGCCCTCCTGGCGCGTGATCTCGCGCCGGAGACGGCGGGCCCACTCGGGGAGATCGGGGGCCTTCCAGTCGCTCTGCACCACGCGGACCGCGTCGGCGAGGCGCAGCTCGAGCCAGGTTTGCCAGTGGGCGGGCCCGGAGGCGTTCAAGCCGGGTACGATGAGGGTTGTCGTCATGACGGGGCATCCTTTCGAGGTCGATGCAGTCTCAATCTGCTGAAGGTGTGAGGTGCGGCCGTTTCAACGGCGCGCGGACATCGATTGCATGGGGACATTCGAGGCATGGCTGGGGTTTCCCGAGTTTCGGATCGATGGAGGATGCGAGCGCAGATCAGCTCTTGGAGCCGTAGATCTGATCGAAGATGCCGCCGTCCTTGAAGTGGACCTCGGTCGCCTTCGCCCAGCCTCCGAACACGTCGTCGATGGTGAAGAGGGCGACCGGCGAGAACTGCGCCTTGTACGTCTCGGCGACCTTCTCATCGCGCGGGCGGTAGTAGTTGCGGCCGGCGATGTCCTGCCCTTCGGGCGTGTAGAGATAGTTGAGGTAGGCTTCGGCCAGCTTGCGGGTGCCCTTCTTGTCGACGACCTTGTCGACGATCGTGACGGTCGGCTCGGCGAGGATGGACACGGTCGGCGTCACGATCTCGAACTTGTCGGGACCCAGCTCCTTGGTGGCGAGATACGCCTCGTTCTCCCAGGAGATCAGGACGTCGCCGATGGCGCGCTCGGTGAACGTGGTGAGCGAGCCGCGTGCGCCCGAGTCGAGCACTTTGGTGTTTTTGTAAATGCGGGTGACGAGCTCTCGTGCCTTGTCCTCGCTGCCGCCGTCCTGCTTGAGCGCATAGCCCCAGGCGGCGAGATAGTTCCAGCGTGCGCCGCCGGACGTCTTCGGGTTGGGGGTGACGACCTCGATGCCCTCGCGGCCGAGGTCCGCCCAGTCCTTGATGCCCTTCGGGTTGCCCTTG
The DNA here is from genome assembly GCA_036823975.1 of Hyphomicrobium sp. GTDB lineage: Bacteria > Pseudomonadota > Alphaproteobacteria > Rhizobiales > Hyphomicrobiaceae > Hyphomicrobium_C. The sequence continues at coordinate 15,247 of DAITBB010000011.1, read as the reverse complement.
CGGACGAGGAACACGATCGTCGAGGTGTAGGGCGCGGAGTTCTGTGGCAGGCGCTTCTGCCAGTCGGCCGGGATCAGTTGGGCCTTGGAGGCGAGCTGGTCCACGTCGCCGGCGAGCGCGAGCGTGACGACGTCGGCCTCGAGGCCATCGATGACGGCGCGGGCCTGCTTGCCGGATCCGCCGTGGGACTGCTTGATGGTGATGTCCTCGCCACCCTCGGCCTTCCAGTGCTTGATGAATGCGGCGTTGAAGGCCTGGTAGAGCTCGCGCGTGGGATCGTAAGACACGTTCAGAAGCTCGGCGGCGCTTGCGGTCAGGCTGGCGCCGGCCAAGCCGGCTGTGAGGCCGAGCGCGAGCACGGCACGGCGGGAGGAACGGCTGATCGACATGGCGTCTTTTCCTTTGGAAACGAATGAACCGAGCCCAAAGGTAGGAGCGTGATGGTGCTCGACGAACCAAGAAGACGTGCTGAGCTTATGAGGATTACGGGTTAAGGCGGTGCCGCGCGCGCGGGGCATTCGCGAATGCCGTTTCGGTCGATTGAGGGAAATCGAACTCGCGTCATGCGGATCGGCAGCGCGGCGTCAAGACGGGTTTCAGCGTCCCAGCCGCTTGCAGGTGGCTTTCCACTGCGCCTTCGTCATGTGCGTCGCGGGCTCCCACATCTTGAGGCAGTCTGCGAGATCGTGGCCGCCACGTTTCAGCCGGTCGGGCTCCTCGCTGATGGAGCGGGAGGGGCGCGCGCCTTCGACCTCGGTTCCGCCGAGCTGATCGGCTGATGGGGCGAGGGGATCGCCCGATGATGCATCCGGTTTGGACGTGCCCTTCGGTGAAGAGGGTGTGGTGTCGCCGGTCTGGCTCCAGAGCGGGGAAGGATTGGCGGCCGTAAAGGCGATCGCGAGGGCCAGCATGACGAAGGCTGCATGGACGTGCAGCCGGAAGCCCGCGTTCCGCGGCAACGCACGCTCTGTCGTTGCGAGGGAATGTTTCATAGCCGCGTCAATTGCATAAGGCGCGCGCTCGGGCCCGCAGATTGCATGTGGCCGGATCGGGTTCATAGAACGGCAACGCCGATCTCGCCGGGGTGTTCCACCCGGATCCGACCTCTCCCTCTTTGCGGCGGTCTCTCTGCCCGTCTCTCTAGGCGGTGCGCTTGCGAGAGGCGTCGTCGGCGCGCGCGGCGAGCGCGAGGGCCTGATCCAGATCGGCGATCAGATCCTCCTCGGCTTCGAGCCCGACGGAGAGGCGCAGCAAGCCGTCCGTGATGCCGGCGGCGGCGCGGGCCTCGGGATCCATGCTGGCGTGCGTCATCGTCGTCGGGTGGGCGACGAGGCTTTCGACGCCGCCGAGGGACTCGGCGAGCGTGAAGACACGGACCCCCTCGACGAACGCGCGCACCGCCTCGAGGTCGCCGTCGATCTCGAAGCTCAGCATGGCGCCGAAGCCCGTTTGCTGCGCTTTCGCAATCTCGTGTCCGGGATGGGAGGGGAGGCCTGGGTAGTGGACGCGCGCGACCTGCGGGTGGCGCGCGAGATGCGTGGCGATGGCGAGGGCATTCCTCTGCTGCTCCGCGATGCGGGGAAAGAGCGTGCGGATGCCGCGCAGTGTCATGTAGCAATCGAAGGCGGAGCCGGTGGTGCCGACCATGTTGGCCCAGGCCGCTAGGCTCTCCGCATCGGCCTTGTCCGCGGTCACCACGGCGCCGGCGATGACGTCGGAGTGTCCGTTGAGATACTTGGTCGTCGAATGCAGGACATAGTGCGCGCCGAGCTTGAGCGGGCGCTGCAGGGCGGGCGAGAGGAACGTATTGTCGACGGCCACTTTTGCGCCCGCCTGACGGGCGCGCGTGGCGATGGCGCGAATGTCGACGACGCGCATCAGCGGGTTGCTCGGCGTCTCGATGAGCACCAGCGCGGGGGATTTCCGGAGGGCGGCCTCGAGCGCCTCGTCGTCGGCCTGATCGACGAAAAGGACATCGACGTGGCCGCGGTCGCGGCGGGTCGAGAGCAGGCGATGGGTTCCGCCGTAGCAATCGTGCGGCGCGACGATGAGGTCACGGGAGGTGAACTGACTGATGAGGAGATCAACGGCTGCCATGCCGGAGGACGTCACGACGGCCCCTTCGCCCTCCTCGAGCGCCGCGATCGTCTCGGCGAGCAGTGTGCGGGTGGGGTTGGCGGTGCGTGCGTAATCGTGTGTCCGCGGCTGGCCGAATCCGGCAAACGTGTAGGTCGTGGACAGGTTGATCGGTGGGGTGACGGCGCCGAAGGCGATGTCACTCGCTACGCCGTTCGCTGCTGCGATCGTTCTCGGATTTCTGCGTTTCGTCATGGCAAGCTCCCGCGTTGCCGTGACAAAAAGGGCAGACGGGCTGCACCCCGGTGTCACCGGCGTGGCCACCGATTGGACTGCGACCCAATATATATCGCAGTGCGATGCAAACAAGAGGCCTCAGAGACATGGCGAAATCCGCCTCCAGGCGCAAGCTGGCGAAACAGAGCTATGTGGCACTGGCCGATTTCCGGTATGCGCTGCGGGTGTTCTTTGCCTTCAGCGAGAAGGCGGCCGGGGAGGCGGGGCTCAGTCCACAGCAGTATCAGGCGCTGCTGGCCATCAAGGGCACTGGGGACGGGAGGGAGCTTGGAATCCGCGACCTCGCCGAGCGGCTGATGATTCGCCACCATTCGGCTGTGGAGCTGGTGGACCGGCTTCAGGCGAACGGCTTCGTCACCCGCACGCGCAGCAAGACGGATGGGCGGCGTGTGCATGTCCGGCTCACAGAGAAGACCGAGCGCGTGATGGAAGCGCTAGAGGCGGCGCATCTTCGCGAGCACAAGGGGATTCGCCCTGTGCTCGAGCACCTGATGGCGCAGTTCGATTAAAGCTTAGCTTTTGGGATGCTCAGCTCTCGGGATCTGACGCGTCTTTTCTCGACACCAATCCGAACAGGTGCGTGGGCACGTGTCCGTTGTCCTCGTCCCTGTCGCGGTGCATGGCGGCGCCGACCAGGAGCATGAGGGTGATGGGGGTGGTGATCGTGACAAGGATCGCGATCAGGATCTCGTGCAGCACGGGGCGCGATTGCAGCGTGGAGAAATAGAGGATGGAAGCGAGCAGCACGCAGCCGATGCCGAGCGTGGTCCCCAGCGTGGGGGCGTGCACGCGCGCATAGAAGCTCTTGAGGCGCAGGAGCCCGAGGGTTCCGATCAAGGTGAGGCCCGCACCCAGAAGCACGAGCCCCGAGGTCAGCACCGCAACCCAGTCCGGCAAATCGGCTGCCACCGTCATTCGATCGTCTCCCCGCGCATCAGGAATTTCGCCAGTGCCGCCGTTCCGGCGAAGCCGAGCAGCGCGATCACCAGCGCCGCCTCGAAATAGACCGTGTCGCCGGTCTCGATGCCGAACGTCAGGATCAGGATCATGCCCGAGACATAGAAGGCATCGAGACCGAGCACGCGGTCCTGGGCCCGGGGACCGCGCAGCATCCGGAAGGCCGCGCAAGCCATGGCCAGCACGAGGGCGAGCTCGGCGATGGCGAGCGACCACACCAGAATCGTTTGCGCGCTCATTCGAAAATCTCCCTGAGCAGCCGCTCGTAGCGGTTCTTGATGAGGTCGGTCCACTGGCCCTCGTCGATGAGGTCGAGGACGTGGATCAGAAGCTCGCCTTTGGCGCTGTCGTAGTTGACCCACACCGTTCCGGGCGTCGACGTGATGATGCAGGCGAGGATCGCCAGGCCATAATGATTGCGCAGGTCGAGCGGGATCGTCATGAAGCCGGACTGCGCCGAGCGGCCCGGCGTGAGGATGATGCGCGTGACGGCGATGTTGGAGCGGATGATGTCGATCAGCACGGTGAACGCGAGCCGGATCATCGCGCCCGGCCTGCGGACCCGGCCGGTCGGGATCTGCAACGAGGAGATCGCGAGCCCGCCGACGATGCCGACGACGCAGCCGAGGAGGATGTGCCCCGGGGAAAGCGACTGATTGAGCAGCAGCCACATGCCGAGCAGGGCCGCTGACAGGATCGGGTAGGGCATCAGGTGCGTCATGGGCTGCCCTCCGGCTGCCGTTCCAGGCGCGGCGTGGAGAGCACGTCCTTCACATAGCCCTGCGGGGCATGAAGGCTTTCGGCCGTCGCCTGCATGTAGCGCGCGACGGGCCCGGCCTGCACCGTGAGCGCGACCGCGAGCGAGAGCAGGCCGACGATCGGCAGCATCTCGAGGACGCGAACGGTCGGCACGGTGCTTTCGAGAGGGACCCAGAACACGCGGATGCCGGCGCGCATCATGGCGATCATCACGGCCAGACCCGAGAGCATCAGCATGGCCAGAAGGACCCAGACGGTGGCATCGGGACTAGCCGCGGCCGGTCCCGCCGTTTGGAACATCGCGGTCAGCATGAGGAATTTGGCGATGAAGCCCGCGAGCGGCGGCAGGCCCGCGAGGAGGAGCGCGCAGGCGGCGAAGCCGACACCGAGGATCGCCATCGTGGCCGGAATGGCGATGCCGACCGGCTCCTCGCTCTCTTCCTCCTCTTCGCCGAGGGCCTCTGCCGTGACGGCGAGGACATCGGCGCCCGCGATGCGGCCGCGCTCGATCAGCTCGATCAAGAGGAAGAACGCACTGATCGCCAGCGTGGAGCTGACGAGATAGAAGAGTGCGCCCCCGGTGATGGCCGCGCTGCCGGCGGCGATCACGGCCAGCAGCGTTCCCGACGACACGAGGACATTGAACGAGGCCAGTCGCGCGAGATCCTGGGAGGCCAGGACGCCGACCGAGCCGAACACGATCGTCGCGATGCCGCCGATCAGCAGCCAGCCGTCGCCGAAGGAAGCGGAGGCCCCCGCGTCTGCGCCGAAGACCAGCAGCCACAGCCGCAGGATGACGTAGATGCCGACCTTGGTCATGATCGAGAACATCGCGGCCACGGGCGGCGCCACGACCGAATAGGTGGCGGGCAGCCAGAAGCACAGTGGCCACATGCCCGCCTTGACGAGGAAGGCGATGCCGAGAATGGCGGCACCGGCCTCGATGAGCATGCGCTCGCTCTCGGGTACGGCCGGGATGCGGGCCGCGAGATCCGCCATGTTGAGGGTTCCGGCGGCGCTGTAAATCAGGCTCACCCCGACCAGGAACAAGGCGGAGGCGGCGAGATTGACGGCGATGTAATGCAGGCCGGCCTTGACGCGCAGCACGCCCGAGCCGTGCAGGACGAGACCGTAGGACGCCGCCAGCAAGACCTCGAAGAATACAAAGAGATTGAACAGATCGCCGGTGAGGAAGACGCCGTTCAGGCCGGCGATCAGGAACTGCAGCAGCGCATGGAAATGCAACCCGGCGCTATGCCAGCGGGCGATGGAGAACACGAGTGCGGCCAAAGCCACGATGCTCGTCAGCGTCAGCATCAGGGCGGAGAGCCGGTCGAGCACGAGCACGATGCCGAACGGCGCCGGCCAGTTGGCCAGCAGATAGACGCTCGCGCTCGTGCCGCCATCTGGGGCGGCGGCATCGGCGAAGCGGAGGAGCGCAAGCGCGATCCCCGTCGTTGCCAGGGTGGAGACGATCGCGATCGCGGCCTTGAGCGGCCGGCGCTGCTCGCCGAGCGGCAGCATCAGGGCCGCTGTCGCAAGCGGCAGCAGGATCGGTGCGATCACGAGGTGGGCGAACGTCAAAGTCACTGGTCGGACCTCCACCCGTCGACGTGGTCGTTTCGCGTCAGGCCGCGCGCTGCCAGGAGGACCACGAGCAGCAGCGCCGTCATCGCGAAGGTGATGACGATGGCGGTCAGCACCAGCGCCTGCGGCACCGGATCGGTGTAGTGCGCGAGATCGCCTGCCACGCCCGGCTTGAGGATCGGCGGCGTCCCGGTCCGGACGCGGCCCATGGCGAAGATGAAGATGTTGACGGCATATGACAGAAGCGAGAGCCCGATCAGCACCTGGTAAGTGCGTGAGCGGAGCATCAGCCAGATGCCGGAACTCGTCAATGCGCCGATGCTGAGGGCGAGAATGATTTCCATCACGCGGCTCCTTCTGCTGCGGCCACGGCTGGCTTCGGTTTGCGATGCACGCGGATCGACTGGTGCGCGAGCGCGATGAGGATCAGCACCGTGGCGCCGAGCACGACGGCGAGGATGCCGATGTCGAAAAGGAGAACGCTCGAGAGATGCAGCTCGCCGAGGATCGGCACATGCGCAACGAAGACGTGCGACGTGAGGAAGGGATAGCCGGCCACCCACGCTCCGATGCCGGTTGCGAGGGCAAACAGGAATCCGACGCTCATCCAGCGCAGAGGATAGACCCGGATCCGGTTTTCCACCCAGACCGCGCCGGCAGCGATGTACTGCAGGATGATGGCGATCGCCAGAGTGAGCCCGCCGACGAAGCCGCCGCCCGGAAAGTCATGTCCGCGCAGGAACAGGTAGATGCCGAACGTCCCGATGATCGGGAACAGGAGGCGGATGATGACCGACGGGATCAGCAGATAATCGGCAATGGTCTCTCCGGGGCGCCGGTCGGGGTGGTCGCTGTCGAACGCCTCCTGCAGGCGCTTCCGCTCGGGAATGGTGATGCTCTCGGGCGCCGGCCGGAAGCGGCGCAGAAGCGCGAAGACGGAGAGCGCGACGATGCAGAGCACCGCGATTTCACCCAGCGTGTCGAAGCCGCGGAAGTCCACCAGGATGACATTGACGACGTTGTGGCCGCCGCCCTCCGTATAGGCCCGCTCCAGGAAGTATTGCGCGATCCCGCCCTCCGGGAGCGGTCGCGTCATCACCGCGAAGGCGAGCGCGGCGAGGCCGGCACCGGCCGCCAATGCAATCGAGAGATCGACATAGCGGCGCATCGGCAGAGACGAGTCCGCCTTCAGCACGCCCTCGTCCTGGCGCTTGGGCAGCCAGCGCAGGCCGAGCAGAATGAGCACCATCGTCACCACCTCGACGAGGAGCTGCGTCAGCGCGAGATCGGGGGCGGAGAGGTAGACGAACGTGATGCAGGTCGCGAGCCCCGCGCCGCTCATCAGGATGAGGGCCGCGAGGCGATGGAACTTCGCCTGCTGGGCGGTGGCGAGCGCGCAGACGATGCCGATCAGCCAGACGAGGGCGAAGGCCACGTCGATCTGGGTCAGGTTGAGGGTCTCGGGAAACAGGGCCCGGCCGATCAGGGGGGACGCTCCGGCGACGATCGCCACGCATACGAGCAGCCGCAACTGCGGCTGAAGCCGGCGCGTGCCGATCACGCCCAGGATTGCGCGCGCCCAGGCGCCGACCACGTCGCTGATCGTTCGATCGCGCTTGCGCTTCTGCCAGGTGATGCAGTCGAGACTATAGGCGCGCAGGAGGGCATAGATCGCGACGCCGCCGGCGAGCGCGAGCACGCTCATGACGAATGGCAGCGTGAAGCCGTGCCAGACGGCGAGGTTGAATTTCGGCGCGCCGGGCCCGAGCACGGCGGCGATGGCGACGTTCAGGAACGGGCCGATGGTGAGGTTCGGCACGATGCCGACGACGAGACACACCACGACGAGGATCTCGATGGGAAAGCGCATCCAGTGCGGCGGCTCGTGCGGCGTGCGCGGTAGCGTCGTCGGGGGCGGGCCGAAGAAGACGTCGCGGATGAAGCGCAGCGAGTAGGCCACGCTGAACATGGCGGCGAGCGTGGCGAGGTAAGGCAGCATCCGGTCGACGAGCGAGCCGTCGTGCGTCGCGATCGTCTCGGCGAAGAACATCTCCTTGGAAAGGAAGCCGTTGAGCAGCGGCACCCCCGCCATCGCCGCCGCGGCGACCATGGCCAGCGTCGCCGTTACGGGCATGAACTGGTAAAGGCCGCTCAAGCGCCGGATATCGCGCGTGCCGGTCTCGTGATCGATGATGCCGGCGGCCATGAACAGCGACGCCTTGAACGTCGCGTGGTTCATCATGTGAAAGATGGCGGCGATGGTGGCGACGGGCGAGTCCATGCCGAGGAGCAGCGTGATCAAGCCCAGGTGGCTGATGGTGGAATAGGCGAGCACGCCCTTGAGGTCGTTCTGGAACATGGCGAGGAAGGCGCCCATCACGAACGTGATCAGGCCCGCCGATCCGACGATCCAGAGCCAGGGCTCGGTTCCCGACATCGCGGGCCACAGGCGGGCCAGCAGGAACACGCCGGCCTTCACCATGGTGGCCGAGTGCAGGTAGGCCGAGACCGGCGTCGGCGCGGCCATGGCGCGGGGGAGCCAGAAGTGAAAGGGGAACTGGGCGCTCTTGGTCAGCGCGCCGAGCAGAATGAGGATCAGCGCTGGGACGTACAATGCGTGCGCGCGGATGACGTCGGCCGAGGCGAGCACGTGGTCGAGATCGTAGCTGCCGACGATGTGGCCGAGCACGAGAACGCCGGCGAACAGGCAGAGCCCGCCGGAAGCCGTCACCGTGAGCGCCATGCGTGCGCCCGAGCGCGCGCTCGCATCGTGATGCCAATAGCCGATCAGCAGGAACGAGAAGAAGCTGGTCAGCTCCCAGAAGAAGATGAGCTGGATCAGATTGCCGGAGAGGACGATGCCCAGCATCGAGCCCATGAAGGCGAGCAGGAACGAGAAGAAACGCGGGACGGGATCCTCGGGCGACATGTAGTAGCGCGCATAGAGAAAGACGAGGAAGCCGACGCCGGTGACGAGGAGCGCAAAAACCCATGCGAAGCCGTCGAGCCGCAGAACGAAGCTCAGGCCCGCCAACGGAACCCATTCGCTCTCGAAGCGGATGACCTGGCCGTCGACGATCGTGGGGTAGAGCGTGGCGAAGGCGACGACCTCGGCCAGCGCAATCGCGCAGGCGAGCCAGGCCTCGGCGTTGCGCGCATTGGTGGGGAGCAGCGACGCGACGAGACTGCCGACGAAGGGAAGGACGATTGCGGCGAGGAGGAGCGTCTCGTTCGATAACATCCGCGCAAGAACCTTGTCTTTAATTGCTTCACGTTCGGCGACGCACCGCTTCAGGCCGAGGTGGCTCGGGGCTCGTCGAAGGATGATCCAGGGGGTGCGCGGTTGTCCCTGTCTCGAGAGCCCTAGAGCACGTTCACTCTCAATGGAATCGGCCCATCGGGAGTGAACGTGCTCTATCTCTTTGTTTTAGAGTCTGATTCACGCTCTCGATGCGAGCTGACGTGCTCGCATCTCAAACGATCAGGCTCTAGTTTTTGGCAGGACGCCCCACCTCGCGAATTTCACGGCGCTCCTCCCCGGACATCAAGCGTTTCCCGGCTAAAGGACCATCGATGCGGTGTGGAGAATGCGGATAACTATACAACATCTCAACATTTTGACATCGGCCGCCGCCTCCGTATCCACCGGGCGAATGCGCGATGCGGATCGCGATGCCTCAGGACGTCAGGTCACGATGTCTATGCTCCCCCTCGGTATCCCGGCCTCGTCTCCCTCTCGAGAGGCTGCTGCCAAAGCGAATCGCTCGCGGCGTCGTCCAGGCTTCGAGCCGTCCGCGCCGGGAAAATCGTCGAATGGATGATCGTTCCCTGGGGACGCGTCGCGCGCCTCTCATCGATACGCGGGCGCCGCCGCGCGATCAACCCGGGCCTCTTGACCGGGTGCGGTGTAACCCATACAAATTTCCACAGGAGGCAACTTTCAGACGCCATGCCCGGTCGGGCTGCCGTTACGCCATCTGCGTAAGACGTTCCTGAAAGTTCCACTTCAGCCATCATGACATCGTGACAGGTGTGGCGCGCGTTCGCGTGGCTACGGGCTTGTCGTTTTTTGGGTGACGCTCACTGCGGCAGGCCGTGACCTTCGAGGTCCTGGCCTTCCTGGCAGGAGAGGGGCTTTTCGCATGCCGTGTCGGTTTCATGAGGGCGAACGCGATGCTGCCGAGGCATGGGAGGCCGCGGAGACATGGGACGCGGGCGATATGGCGTGCGGAGAGCTTCTGATCACGTTGCGCGCGCGGCTGCGGCGGATGCCCGGCGGGACGCTGAAGGTCATCGCGCTCGATCCCGGCGCACCCCTCGATCTCGCGGCCTGGTGCCGTCTCACGGGCAACGCGCTTCTGCGACACGAGCCGGAGAGCGGGGCGTTCTGGATCAGGTCGAGAGACGAGTGGGGGTGAGCGGGAGCCCGCCCTGAAACGCAATGAGGTTGGCCGTCCGCGGCCCGCCTGGACGCCATCACTTCGAGGAAGGAGAACTCAATGCCGGGACGTTTCGTAGTCAGCCTGACGTGCGCGAAGGACGATACGGACAAAGCGACCGTGGCCTTCGTGGTCGCCAACGCGGCGGTCGCATCGGACAAGGAGGCCATCGTCTTCCTCTCGACGGAAGGGACGCGCCTCTCGCAGCAGGGCTATGCGGACGATGTCCATGAGGACGGTTTCGCGCCGCTCAAGGATCTGATGGCCAGCTTCGCCGAGGCGGGCGGCAAGATCTATGTCTGCTCGCCTTGCTTCAAGAAGCGCGGTCTCGACGAGACGAAGGTGATCGCCGGTGCGGTGATCGTCGGCGGGGCGAAGCTGGTGGAGTTCATGGGCGAGGGCTGCCCGAGCGTCAGCTACTGAGGCTGCCGCGCGTGGCATCGCTCCTCCGAGGACACTTCGCATGACGCCAGTCGCCGAGCCTGCGCACAAACCGGACGTCAGCTTCGACGGCGGGGATCTCGATTGCGGAAATGGGCTTCTGCTCCTGATCCGCAAGCATATCGATCCGCTGCCGCGGGGCGGGCTGCTGGAGATCCGCTCGACCGAGATTTCGGTCGACGAGGATCTGCCGGCGTGGTGCCGCATGACCGGCAACGAGCTCGTCTCGTGGACGAAGGAGGGTCGCCAGCGGCGCTTTCTCGTCTGCAAGGGGAAGCTCGAGGAACGGGGCAAGACGGCGGAGGCTCCCGCCGCGGTTCCGGCGGCGGATCCGCCCACGGCGGACGCGCTGCCGCGGCGGGCGCAGGCCAGTCCTGCGCCGGCCCTTCCGACGCTCGCGGTGATGGGGGTCGGAAGCTGGCCGCGGCCGCGCTGGATGATGGAGGCCATGCACGCCTATGTCGAGGGCCGGCTCGACGCGGCGGCCTTCCATGAAACGGCGGACGACGCGGTGCGGCTGGCGGTGGCCGCGCAGGAGAAGGCGGGCGCCGATGTCGTCACCGACGGCGAGCAGCGGCGCGACAGCTACGCGAGCTTCGTGGCGACGCGGCTCGACAATTGCCAGCTCGTGCCGCTGGTCGACCTTCTTCCGCTGGTGGATCACCCGGAGGAGTTCGAGGCGGAGCTGCGCGCGCTCGATGTGCCGGCCGACGAGGTGCGCCATCCCGGCGTGTTCGGCCCGATCCGCCGCAGCCGGCAGATCGCCGGCCACGAGCTCGATTTTCTGCGCACGGTGACGGTGAAGCCGGTCAAGGTCTCGCTGCCCGGCCCCTATCTGCTCGCCCGCACCATGTGGCTCGAGTGCCTTTCCGAGCAGGTCTATGCCTCGCGTGAGGAGATTGCGGCCGATCTCGTGCGCGTGCTGCGCGAGGAGCTGGCCGATCTCCTCGCCGGTGGCGCGACGCTGGTGCAGTTCGACGAGCCGGTGCTGTCGGAGGTCGTCTTCAGCGGCGCGAAGAGCAAGCGCAGCTTCATGTGTGGCGCGCTCTCGGAATCGCTCGGGCCCACGCACGAGCTGGGCTTTGCCCGGGACCTGATGAATGCGGTGACGGAGGGGTTCGACCGCGACCGCATTGCGCTCCACGTGTGCCGCGGCAACTGGACGCCGGACGAGAGCGTGGCCCTTTCCGGCGGCTACCTGCCGCTGGTCGATACGCTCGCGGCGATGAACGTCGGGGCTTATCTGCTCGAAATGTGCACGCCGCGCGCCGGCGAGATGGAGGTGTTGCGCCGGCTGCCGGAGACGGCGCGCATCGGCGTGGGCGTCGTCAATCAGAAGCGGCCGGCGACGGAGGGGATCGAGGAGGTCGCGGAGAGGATCGGGCAGGCCATCGCGCTCTTCGGTCGCGAGCGCGTGCTGCTGCATCCCGATTGCGGGTTTGCGACCTTCGCCGACAGCCCGATCTGCTCGCATGCCAACGCGCAGGAGAAGCTCGCCGTGATCGCGGAAGCGGCCGAGCGGTTCCGGACATAAGAGGGACCCATGCCGAGCCTCACGAGGCGTGCCGTCCAATAACAACCAGGGGAGCATCCATGGCTGAGACAACGACACCGTCCTACGAGGCGGCGCTGGACACACTCTGTTCGACCACGATCGCCGAAGCCGCGATCGGGGTCGATCGCGAGGGCGCCTTTCCCGCGCGGTCGATCGCGGCGTTGAAATCGGCTGGCCTGCTGGGGGCTCTCAGCTCCGTCGAGTCGGGTGGCCTCGGGCTCGGCCTTGCGGGCGCGGCGCGGATCGTGCGGCGCCTCGCCGAGGAGTGCGGCTCGACGGCGATGATCGTGACGATGCACTTCAGCGCCGTCTCGGTGCTCGAAGCGTACGCGCCGGCTGGTACCCGGCGGGATGCCGCATCCGGGGCGCGGCTCGCCACGCTGGCCTTCAGCGAAGCGGGGACGCGCAGCCACTTCTGGGCGCCCGCCGGCACTGCCGAGGCGCGGGGCGACACTGTTGTCTTGAATGCTCATAAGAGCTGGGTGACGTCCGCGTCCGAGGCGGATCTCTATGTCTGGTCGTCCAAGCCGGTGAGCGCGGAGGGGGTGAGCACGCTCTGGCTGGTGCCGCGCTCGGCGGCGGGCCTCCAGATCAAAGGCCCGTTCGAGGGCATGGGGCTGCGCGGCAACGACTCCTCCCCGGTGGTCGGCACCGACGTGGTCGTTCCCCGCGACGCCATGCTCGGGACCGACGGGCAGGGGTTCGACATCATGATGGGTGCGGTGCTGCCCGTCTTCCAGATCCTGAATGCGGCGTGCTCCGTGGGGTTGATGACGGGCGGGCTGCGCCGCGCCATCGCCCACGTCAGCCAAACCCGTCATGCCGACACGGGGGCGGCGCTGGTGGACCTTCCGACCATCCGCAACTACGTCGCGCGCATGCAGATCAAGACCGACATGACGGCGGCGCTGCTTGCCGACGCCGTGGCGGCGATCGAGGCGAACCGGCCCGATACCATGCTGCGCGTTCTCGAATGCAAGGCGGCGGCCGGAGAGACGGCGAACGAGGTGCTCGATCTCGCGATGCGCGTCTGCGGGGGCGCAGCCTTCCGCAAGGACCTCGGCATCGAGCGGCTCTTCCGCGACGCGCGTGCGGCGGGCGTGATGGCCCCGACCACCGATGTACTTTACGACTTCATCGGCAAGGCCGTGTGCGGCCAGCCGCTCTTCTGAGGGAAATACGATGAGCGACGATGTTCTGCTGCTGGGTGCGGTCGCCTACGATCCGAAGGTCGTGACCATCTGGGACGGCTTCAAGGAGTACTTCCTCAAGCATGGCCTGCCGTTCGACTACATTCTTTTCACCACTTACGAGCGTCAGGTTCAGGCGCAACTCGACGGGCAGATCCATGTCGCGTGGAATTCGCCTCTGGCCTGGCTGCAGACGGTCCAGCTCGCCCAGGCGCAGGGGCGAACGGCGCAGGCGATCGTGATGCGCGACAGCGACTGCGACCTGATCTCGACGATCGTCGCGCGTCGTGAGGGGCCGGTCCGCGCCGTGTCCGACCTCAAGGGCAAGCGGGTTGCGGTGGGCGCGAAGGATTCGCCGCAGGCCACGCTCATTCCGTTGCAGGTTCTGGCCGCGGAGGGGCTGGAGCCGAATCGCGATTTCGAGGTCGTCCTGTTCGACGTTCTCGTCGGCAAGCACGGCGATCATATCGGCGGCGAGCGCGACGCCGCTTTGGCGCTGATGCGCGGGGATGTCGATGCGGCGTGCCTCATCGAGGGCAACTACCGGCTGTTCGAGGGGGACGGCACGATCGCGCCGGGCTCGACGGTCCGGATCCTGGAGACGCCGCCTTACGACCACTGCAACTTCACGGTTCTCGATGGCGCTGATCTCGACCGCGCTCTGGCGGATCGGATCGCGCGCTTTGCCGAGCTCTTGCTGGCGATGTCCTATGACGATCCCGAGGTGCGCGGGTTGCTCGATCTGGAAGGGTTGAAGCGGTGGGTGCCGGCGCGGACGGATGGCTATCGGCTGCTGGCCGATGCGGTTGCGCGGTTCGGCATGTGACGCGCGAGGGGCGCCCAATTCTACCCGGGTAAGGTGACGACGAGGGGTCCGTTCCGCGTCGCAACGACGGTGTGCTCGTATTGCACGGTCGGCGCTCTGGGGCTGCTGAAGAGCGTCCACTCGTCTCCGGCTTCGCTGCGACCCTCCGCCCACTCGGCGCCCATCGAGAGAAAAGACTCTACAGAGAAAACGAGGCCGTCGTTCATGATCCGACGCTCGGACGGCGCCGGCCAGGTTGCGATCTCGGTCGGCTCCTCGTGCAACGCATACCCGACGCCGTGACTGGCAAGGTTGCGAACGAGCGTGTAGCGGTTCCGGCGGGCGAATGCGCCGATCGCCTTGCCGAGGTCGCCGAGCGGCTTGTTCGCGCCCACCTGCCTGATGCCGGTCCACAGCGCCCGCCGCCCATCGCGGCAGAGCCGCTCGATCGCTTTCGAGACCGGCGGTACGGCGAACGACGCGCCCGTGTCGGCAAAAATGCCGTCCTTTCGCGCGGAAACGTCGATATTGACGAGATCTCCCGCGGCGATCCGGCGGCTGCCCGGAATGCCGTGCGCGATCTCCTCGTTGACACTGATGCAGGTCGCCCCGGGGAAACCGTAGCAAAGCTCGGGAGCAGGCGTGGCCCCCGCTTGCTCCAGAAGCGCGCGTCCGAGCGAATCCAGCTCGGCCGTCGTCATTCCCGGCGCGATGGCCGCTCCCATTGCTGCCAGCGTGTTGGCGACAATGCGGCCGATCTCCTTGAGCTTATCGAGTTCGTCTTCGCTCGAGAGCGTCATTCGCTATCCCGTTGCATGCCTCTCTATCCATACTCACCGGGTTCGTTTTTCGCAAACGCCTCCATGGGGCGCCAGCAAAAGAAGGGCCGGCACAGGTGTGCCGGCCCAAGGTGCTCGCAAAGTAGCCTCTTCGGAGGAAGCGCTAGGGCAGCGAGTAAACGGAAAGAGTGCCGCCGAGGTCGGTGAACTGGCTCAGGCCGGCGTAGTTGCCCACCGCACCGAGGCCGTCGGTCGGCTTGTCGAGGCCCGCCGCGAGACCGATGCCCGCCCAGCCGCCGACACCCGCATAGACGCCGAGGTACTGCTTGCCTTTGTGCTCATAGGTGAACACGTTGCCGATG
>DAITBB010000010.1:0-65651 GCA_036823975.1 Hyphomicrobium sp. | reverse complement strand
ACGAGAAAACAGTCTACCCGCAGCCGAACTTCAACAGCCTGCTAGAGCATGTTCCGGCCCGATGGAAACGCGGCGGAACGGGCTCTAGGAATCGCCCCCGTGCCCCGTTATGGTCGCCCCAGGACACAATGAGGCGAGACCATCCGGGCCATGGCAAAGAGCACGACGCCGCATTTCGCGAACGATGTGGGAGCCGAGAAGATCTTCATCGGCGTGAAGGAGCTGCAGTGCATGGGCGCGCGGCCGCCGTTCGATCACCCGCACGTGTTCCTCGATATGGGCGCGGACAACCAGATCCTCTGCCCCTACTGCTCGACGCTCTACGTCTACGATTCTCGTCTCGCGGCAGATGAAAGCGATCCCAGAGATTGTCTCGTGTCTCTGCCGGGCGTCGCCGCGGCCTGAGCGGGAGAAGGCGGCACCATTCCATGTCCTCCTCCGCGCCCCGCCCAGCGACGTCCCTCGAGCGGGTGCTGATCGCGGGCGGCGGGATCGGCGGGTTGGCGACGGCCCTTGCGCTCGCCAGGCGCGGCATCGCCTCGCTGGTTCTCGAGCGCCGCCTCATTTTCGGCGAGGACGGCGCCGGCATTCAGATCGGCCCCAACGGCACGCATATCCTGGAGCACCTCGGCGCCGCGCCCCATCTCCTGGCCCGGGCCGTCGCGCCGCCGGCATTGCGCATCCTCGCCGCCGGGACGGCGCGCGAGCTGGCCACCTTTCCGCTCGGGCGCTGGATCGCCCTGCGCCACGGCGCGCCCTATTGGACGGCCCATCGGCGCGATCTCCACGTCGCGCTTCAGACCGCGGCCGAGAAGGAGCCGCTGATCACGCTCCGCATGGGGTTTGCCGCGAACGTCATCCGTGAGGATGCGGACGGCGTCCTCGCGGAGGCGCCGGGCGTCGAGGGCCGGGTCCGGGGCGACGCGCTGATCGCCGCGGATGGTGCCTGGTCGAGCCTGCGCCTGCGGGCGTTCGGTGGCGGGCTCGCGAATTTCACCGGCAAGGTCGCGGCCCGCGCCGTCCTCCCGATCGGCGAGGTGCCCGAGGCCCTGCATCGCACCGAGGTGCATCTCTGGCTCGGCCCCGACGTCCACGTCGTGCACTATCCGGTGAGCGCCGGCCACGCCATGGCGCTGGTCGTGATCTTCGACGACGTGCCCATCGCCGAGGACTGGACGACGCCGCGCGATCGCGTCTGGATGCGGGCGCGCACGGGCGCATTCGCGCCGCTCCTGAAGGAGCTTCTCGCGCGTCCGGAGCAATGGCGCACCTGGCCGCTGGCCACGCTCGCCGCGCGGCCAAAATTTGCGGTGGGGCGCATGGCGCTGCTCGGAGATGCAGCGCACCCAATTCTGCCCTTTTTCGCCCAGGGCGGCGTGATGGCGCTCGAGGATGCCGTCGTGATCGCCGAGGCGCTGGCGCGGGAGCGCACCGACCCGGCGCGCGCCTTCAAAACCTACGAGCAGCAGCGCCGCGGACGCGTCCGCCGTGTCGCGCGCGCGTCCGAGAAAAACGGGCGGATCTATCACCTCGGCGGCGCGCTCGCCACCGCGCGCGACTTCGCGCTGACGAAGGTCTCCGGTGAGCGGTTCATGCGCCGTTTCGATTGGCTTTACGGCTGGCGCCCGCCGGTCTGACTGACGGCCTCAGAGCGAGTTGACGAACGCGACGAGCGCGGCGCGCTCCTCCGCTGAGAGCTGAGCATAGGCATCGCGCGCGGCCTGCGCTTCGCCGCCATGCCAGAGGATCGCCTCCTCGACGTTCCGGGCGCGCCCGTCGTGAAGCAGGAAGGTGTGCCCGCTCACCACCTGCGTGAGGCCCACGCCCCACAGCGGCGCCGTCCGCCATTCGCTTCCGCTCGCCCCGCCCTCGGGCCGCCCGTCCGCAAGCCCTTCGCCCATGTCGTGCAGCAGGAAGTCGCTGTAGGGCCAGATGCGCTGCCCGCTGAGATGCGGCTGCCCGGCGACGGAGCCCGTCGTGAAGGAGGGCATGTGGCAGGCCGCACAGCCCGCCGCGTGGAACAGCGCCTTGCCTTTGAGCACCGTTGCGTCGCCCGGCTCCCGCCGCGCCGGCACGGCCAGGTTCTGCGAATAGAAGGTGACGAGATCGAGCAGCTCCTGGCCGAGCTCGAAGCCGCCGTGGCTCTCGGTGTTGCCGTTCGGCGCCGCGAGGCAGCGCGTCTGCGCCGCCGTGCAGTCGCCGGCCGGCGTGGGTACGAAGGGATTGGAGAGGCCGATGTCGCCCGCCGCCGCCGTGGCGCTCTGGTCGAGAATGGTCGGCTCGCCGGCCTTCCACCCGAAGCGTCCGAGCCGGACGCCGTTTCTGCTGAGCGACCACACCTCGTTCGCACGCCCGGATATGCCGTCGTTGTTCGTATCGTCCGGATCGGCGTTGGCGCGAATGTCCGCCTCCGGGATCGCTTCCACGAGGCCGAGCCCGATCATGGGCGGCGCGATGCGCGGCGACATCATGATGTTCGGATGCAGCGGCCCATAGCCGAGGTTGACGACGGAATAGGCGGGCTTGCGCAACGTCACCGTCGTCCCGCCGGCCAGCGTCACCGGCACGTCGCTGTAGGCGATGTGCATGTGCCCTTCGCCCGCGTGGCCCTGGATGGCGATGTTCTGGAGCTGGTTCCCATAGACGGGATCGGGGATCGACAGCACGCGCCGCTCGGCCAGGAGCCGTTTCTGCTCCTCCGTTTCCGGCGGGATGGAAAGGCGCAGGAACAGGGAGACCGCCGTCTCCTCCGGCCAGTTGGCGAGCGGCGGGCGCCCGCGTCCGTCCTTGAGGTGACAGTTCTGGCAGCCGCGCGCGTTATAGAGCGGGCCGAGTCCGTCCGAGGCTTTCGTGGACGAGGGCGCAGCCACCCACAGCTTGCGGAAAATCGCATTGCCGACGCTGAATCGCGATTGCCCTTCGAAGCTGATGCCGTGCGAGAAATGAGAGAACGCGTCGCGGTCCGTCACGCTGTTGCGCGAGGTCGCCTGCCCGCCGGGCAGATCCTCGCCGGGCTCGAGCGTCGCCGGCACGAGCGGCGCGACCGCATTCACCGCATTCGTCGCGGCGGGAGCAACGAGCGAGGCCGCGCCCGCCACCAGCGGTACGGCTGCCGCGAAGGCGAGCAGGGCCGGCAGAGAAGGCCGTTTGGATCGTTCGAAGCTTGCCATCATCCGTTCCGGGAGGGAGGCCGCAAGCCGGCCCCCGCGCCACGTCCGCGCCTTCCATAGCATGCCGGCCCCCCGCCGACAGGCCCGACGCGTGCGCCCGGTCGGCGCACCTCGGCCGCCGCTGACCGGGCCTCAGTTTCCGTCGCCGACCTTGCCCGGATCGTCGAGGCTGTCGGAGCCTTCGAACTTGATGTCCTTGAGGTTCAGGAGGGCGATCGCGCGCTCGAGCTCCTTGGCCTGGGCGATGAGGGCATCGATGCCGGCCTGCACCGTGGCGTTGCCCTCGGGATTGTCGAGCCCGATCATCTGATCGTAGGCCTCGACCGTCTCGGCACGCGCGACGAGGGCATCCATCTTCGCCATGGTGGTGTCGAGCGCGGCGCGCACGCGCGCATCGATCTCCGGATCCTTGGCCTTGACGAGGTCCGAGGCGCTGGGCCCGGAAACGACCTGCCCGTCCGTACGCGTATAGCGCCCGAGATAGACGTTGCGGATGCCGATCACGTCGCCGCGGTGCGAGTTATGAGTGTTGTCGGAGAAGCAGTCGTGCTCCTCCTCGGGGTCGTGGATGATGAGGCCGAGCTTCATGCGCTCGCCCGCCAGCTCGCCATAGGAAAGGCTGCCGAGCCCCGTGAACAGCGCCGTGAGCCCGGCGTTGTCGTCCAGCAGCACGAAGCGGCGCGCCTCCCCGTCGGGGCCCCATTGCGCCGTCATCCAGGTGAGATCCTCGATCAGCACGTCGGTGGCGGTCGAGAGGTAGGCGGCGCGCCGGTCGCAGTTGCCGTGCGTGCAGGCGGCCAGGTCGTAATCGGTGGCGGGACGCGTGCCGGCGCCGGCTTCCGTGCCGTTGAGATCCTGCCCCCAGAGCAGAAACTCGATGGCATGCCAGCCGGTCGCCACATTGGCCTCGACCCCGCCGGCCTCATGCAGCTCCCGCAGCAGAGCCGGCGTGATGGCCGAGGCATCGACCGTCTTCCCGGCGACCTTGAGCGAGCGGTTCGCGATGATGTTGGCGGCATAGAACTCGTTCTCGGGATTGTCGCCGTCGCCGCCGTAGGCCTCCGACACATAGTCGATCAGGCCCTCGTCGAGCGGCCAGGAGTTCACGCGCCCCTCCCACGCATCGACGATCGGATTGCCGAAGCGGAACGCCTCCGTCTGCATGTAGGGCGTGCGCGCGGCCTTCCAGGCCTCCCGGGCGGCGTTGAGCGTCTCCTCGCTCGGCGTCTTGAGGAGCGTATCGATGGCCGCCTTGAGGGCTTTGGCGCTGGCCAGCGTGTCCCCGTAGGTCGCCGCCGCGATGTCGGCATAGGTCACGAGAACGTCGCGCGTGGGCGGCGCCTCGGCGCGCGCCTGGGGAGCGGCAGCGAGGGTCGCGGCGAGCGCAAAGGCCGTCAGATAGCGGATCATGAGTGCTCCTTGAGGTTGGCAAGGACGGGCGAAGCGTCTAGACTTATTGACGCAGGTCGTCAACAATCGTGGAAGCTTCGATCAAGGGATCTCCAGCCTCCCGCACGACACGCGGCAGCGGATTTTTTCTTGGATGTTCCATTAGTTTGGAATTAGTCTAGATTAAAGGCACTGGGAAGAATCGGCAGGCCGCTCCGTTTGCCGTGAGGACATAGAGCTGGACAGACAATGCGCCTAAGCAAAACAACCAACTATGCCATCCGCATTTTGCTCGATTGTGCTGCGGCCGATCCCAATCTCGTGAAGGTGGCGGAGATCTCCGAGCGTCGCGATATCACGCTGCAGAACACGTTCAAGATTGTGCATCTGTTGTCGCGCGCCGGGTTCATCAAGGCCACGCGCGGCCGCCATGGCGGCGTCCGCCTCGCCCGCAAGGCCTCCGAGATCCGCATCGGCGACGTCGTCCGCGCCATGGAGCTGCTCAATCTCGAGATCGAGCGGGAGGAGGGCACCCAGTCGGAAAGCCAGCTCGCCGCCCTCGACCTGCTCTTCGACAATGCGCTCGACGCCTTCATCAGCGTGCTCGACGAGCATACGCTCGAGCAGATGATCAAGGGCCAGCGCAGCAAGGAAAAACCCGCTCAGTCCCGCCGGACCAAGGCGGCGCTGGCGTCCGGCAACGCGTCGCGCCGCAGCGCGGTCGCGGCCGCCGAGCGGCGCTGATCGCCCTTTTTGACTTTGGAATTCTTCAAAAGAAAAACTGGAAGGATTCCAAAACGCTATCGGGGCACTCGGGACTATTGACTCTCCGTCGTGAAACAGGTTGCTTAAGGGCAGGGCGCGGACTCTGAGCGCCCGGCATATCGTCCTTTTCGGGGCCTTGAACCCCGACAATAGGAAGGCACCTTCGATGGGTCTCGATGTCCACCCGCTTCGGGTGACGCCCTCGCTTATGAATCTGCCGCTTAGGGCGCACGGCGCACGTAAACCGTCTCGCCGCCGCGGCACCCCCTCTTGCATCCTGTGCATGGGAGGGCTGTGATGGGTCGCCCCAACTTCGACGCCCACCTCCACCTCGCGACGAGCCGGCACACGCTTGCGGCCGGGTGCGGGGCCGAGCGCCTGATCGGCCTGGGCTTCCGCCATTGGGTCGCGGGCTACAAGTCCGGCGACATCGATCGCTGGGAGCAGGCGTGGCGGATCTACGCGCAGGAGCTGGGGCCCAATGCGGCCCGCACCGCCGTCTCCGAGCTGTCCGCCTGGGTCCGCGCCGTGAGCGCCGCCGCCCGCCGCGAGATCGAGGTCTGCGTCGGCGATTGCGCGGGCTTCTGCCGCGACGAGTGCCTGGCGGTGTCGATGATCGCCGCGTGCCAGCACAACACTTGCCCGGCCATGCGCGCCTGTGCCTTCGCGCTGATCGAAAGCTCGCTGATCGACGAGGTCGTCCATCATGCCGAGAGCTTTGCCGTCACCATGCGCGGTCTCGATCAGGTCCTCTCGCCCGGGCTGATCGTCAATGCGGCCGCCTACGCAGCGCAAGCGCCCATGGCCGCGCGTCAATAGAAGGGCAGGAATGAAACCATGATCGTCTGCTCCTGTCAGAAAGTGTCCGACTTCGAGATCGAGCTCGCCCTGCTCGACATCCTGAACCAGCCGGAAGCCCCGATCCCGACGCCTGGCGTCGTCTACCGCTACATGCAGAAGCGCATGCAGTGCTGCGGCTGCGCGCCGCTCGCGGTCGAGGTGATTTACGCCAAGCTCGAGGATCTCGAGCGCCGCGGCCTGGTCTGCCCGTTCCGCAGCCTCTCGACGCGCGAGCGCCTGTCGCGCATGCAGCGCCAGCTCAACCGCTCGGCCGTGCCCGCTGTGGAAGAGGAAGAGCTCTGCGACTGACGGAGGGAGCCCGCGCCGTTCCGCCGGAGGCACGGGAGGAGCCCTGCGCACGAGGAATGACAGGAGCCACGGCCCACACCTCAACGAACCTACGCGCTCGGGCTCCGCTCAGCCTCGTCCGCCCCCTTTCACGCGCGCGCAAAGCGGCCTAAACCTCTGCGCGGTCTCTTCCAAGGAACGCGAAGCGAGATGCGAAACTGGCTGGCGGGCTCGGCCCTGATCGTGGCGATGGGGCTTGCGATGATGGCGCCGGCGACGCCCGCTCATGCGCTTCCCGAGCGCAAGACCCGCGCCACGATGGTGATCGACGCCATCGACAAATTCATCCTTCCCCATGTCGCGACCCTGAAGAGCGCGAGCGCCGGCCTCGCGACCGCCGTCGACGCTGTGTGCACGTCGAAAGGCGCGGCGGCCTCGCGGGAGGACGCCCATAGAGCCTTCGCCGGTGTCGTGCGCGCCTGGGCGGGGCTCGACTTCATCCGCTTCGGGCCCATTGCGCGCGCCCATCGCCTCGAGCGCGTGCTGTTCTGGCCGGATCCGCGATCGACCACGTCGCGTCAGCTCCGCGCCGTACTGGCAGCCCGTAAGCCGGAGCTTCTGCAGCCCGCCGGCCTTGCCGGCCAGAGCGTGGCCGTGCAGGGGCTCACCGCGCTCGAGATCCTGCTTTACGATGAAAAGGATGTCCTCGGCACCGGCGCCGACGATGCCGGCGTCTACCGTTGTGCCCTGGCCCGGGCGATCGCCGGCAACGCTGCCGCCATCGCCGCCGAGGTCGACACGGAGTGGACCGGCGCCGGCGGCTTCCGCCTGACGATGATCGGCGCCGGCTCCGACAACCCGCTCTACCGCGACTCGACCGAGACCGCCCGCGACGTCGTCAAGGCGCTCGCCATGGGGCTCGAGCTGTGCCGGGATCGCTTCCTGCTGCCCGAGCTGACGGCGCTCGCCGCCGACCCGCCGAAGCGCGTGCGGCTGCCGTTCGATCAGGCCGGCCAGATGGGCGCCTACCTGACCGCCCAGCTCACCGCATTGCGCCAGCTTTTCGACGTCACCGGCCTCGCCGCCTACGTCCCGGCCGACAAGCCGTGGATGGAGGCGTTCCTGCCCAACGCCTGGAACAGCCTGCTCGCCGACGCGGCCAAGCTCGACGCGCTCCGCCGCGACCAGCGCGGATCGGAGGCGCACCTGCATGCGCTCCGCAAGATGCGTTTCGATCTCGGCGGCATCCGCTCGATCATCGTGCGGGAACTCGCGGTCAACGCCGAGATCGACATGGGGTTCAACGAGCTCGATGGCGATTGACCGCAGAGGCGTGCTGATCGGAGGGCTCGCCGTGCTGGCGTTGCCCACCGCCTTGCGCAGTCGCTTGGCCAGCGCCGAAAGCACGTCCCGCGCGGTCTATGTCTCCGCGGCCCGTCTGCGCGGAAGCTCTTACGGCGTCGTCGTGTTGGCGGAGGATGGCCGCGTGCTGCGCGAGATCCCGATCCGCGAGCGCGGCCACGACATCGCCGTCGATCCCGTGTTCCGCCGCGGCGTGGTGTTCGCGCGGCGTCCCGGCTTCTTCGCGCTTGCCTTCGATATCGACGGCACGCGCGCGCCCGAGCTTTTCGTGCCGCCTTCCGCCCGCCACTTCTACGGCCACGGCGTCTTCGCGCGCGACGGCCGCCTGATCTACACGACCGAGCACGACAGCGAGACCGGCGACGGCGTCATCGGCATCTACGACGCGACCGGCGGATGGCGTCGCGTCGGCGAGTTCCCCTCCTATGGCATCGGCCCGCACGAGGCGATCGTGCTTGCGGACGGGCGGACGCTGGCGGTCGCCAACGGCGGCTTCGGCAACGATGCCGCGACGGGCCGCGAGAGCGTCGGCCTCGGCCTGATGGAGCCGAGCATCGCCTTCATCGATCTCGCGACCGGCGCCTTGAAGGCGCGTCAGGGCCTCTCGGGCGATCTCAACCAGCTCTCGCTCCGCCATCTCGCGGAGACGCCCACAGGCGATGTCTGGTTCGGGGGGCAGTGGCAAGGCGCCCTCGAGGAGGCGCCGCCCCTCATCGGCCGCGTGGGCCTCGATCGTCCGCTCCGCCTGATCGATCCGGACCAGGCGCCGGGCGTGGCGCTCAGAGGCTATATCGGCGCCGTGGCGATGAGCGCCGACGGCCGCCTCCTCGCCGCCACCGCCCCGCGGGCCGACCGCGTCGTCTATGCCGATACGGAGACGGGCCGGATCGTGCGCGAGATCGTCATCGACGACAGCAGCGGCGTGGTGCCGTCGGGCCGCGCGGAGTTCGCCATGAGCACCGGCAAGGGCACCGTTCAGGTCGAGCATGGCGCGGACGCGCGGCCCGAGATCCTGACCGTCGCCGCCACAGAGTTCGACAACCACTTGCGCCGCGTTTGACGGCGCGGGTGCGCGCGCCTAGATCATGGATCCCGTCCGAGGGAGTCGGATCGGTTACGTGCGGCGTCCCGTGACGTCGTCGATTTTCACGTTGTCGATTCCACGTTGTCCATTTTCCGTCGTCTGCCGCGGCCGAGACAGAATGCGCCTTTCCGCCCTTCTCCGAGATCTGGACGTCACCCGCCCGCCCGCCGGCTGGGAGGAGGTCGACATCACGCGCCTCACGGCCGACAGCCGCGAGGCGGGCCCCGGCACGCTGTTCGCCGCGCTCGCCGGCACCCGCGCGGACGGCACCCGCTTCATCGCCGATGCCGCCGCCAGGGGCGCGGCCGCGGTGCTGGCCGCCGATGACGCGGCCGTTCCCGAAGGGCTCGCCCTTCCCATCGTGCGCACGCCGGAGCCGCGCCGCACGCTCGCCCTTTTGGCCGCGCGCTTTTTCGGGGCGCAGCCGCGTGTCATCACCGCCGTCACCGGCACCAGCGGCAAGACCTCGGTCGCGGAGTTCACGCGCCAGCTCTTCGCAGCCGCCGGACACCGGGCGGCCTCGCTCGGCACCATCGGCGTCGTCAAGCCAGACGGCGCCGTCTATGGCTCGCTGACGACGCCCGATCCCGTGACGCTGCACGCCACGCTCGCGGCGCTGGCCAAGGAATCTGTCACGCATCTCGCGCTCGAAGCGTCCTCCCATGGCCTCGACCAGCATCGCCTCGACGGCGTGCAGATCGCCGCCGGGGCCTTCACCAATCTCGGCCGGGATCACCTCGACTACCACCCGACGACAGAAGCTTACCTCGCCGCCAAGCTGCGCCTGTTCGAAACGCTGCTCGCGCCCGGTGCACCGGCCGTCGTGAACATGGATGGCCCGCGCGCGGCAGACGTGGTGGCCGCTGCCCGCCGGCGCGGCCTCGAGATCATCGGCGTCGGTGCTGCGGGCGACACGGTGCGGCTCGTCGCGCTTGAGCGCGAAGGCTTCGCCCAGCGTCTCGAGATCGCGTGTGGCGGCCGCACCTACACCGTCCGCCTTCCCCTCATCGGCACCTATCAGGCCGCCAACGCGCTCGTCGCCGTCGGCCTGGCGCTCGCGGTCGGAGAGGCGCCGGACGTCATCATCCCCGCCGTCGAGCATCTGAGCGGCGTCAAGGGGCGCCTCGAGATCGTCGGCGAGCGCAACGGCGCGCTGGCCGTCGTCGATTACGCGCACAAGCCCGAGGCGCTGGAAGCCGCCCTCGACGGCGTCCGCCCCTTCGTGACCGGAAAGCTCGTCAGCGTCTTCGGCTGCGGCGGCGACCGCGATCGCGGCAAGCGTCCGATCATGGGCGCGATCTCGGCCGCGCGCGCCGACCTCACGATCGTCACGGACGACAATCCTCGCACGGAGGATCCGGCCGCCATCCGCGCCGAGATCCTGGCCGCAGCGCCGGGCGCCCGCGAGATCGGCAACCGGGCGGAGGCCATCCGCGCCGCCGTCGCGCTTCTGCAGCCGGGCGACGTGCTTCTGGTCGCCGGAAAAGGCCACGAAACGGGCCAGATCGTCGGTCAGACCGTGCTGCCGTTTTCAGATCACGATTGTCTTCGCGACGCGTTGCGCGAGGCGTGACGGCGGTGCTTCGCGCCTCGTCCTCGCCGCAGCCCTCCAAGGAACCTCCTCCCCATGCCGTCACCACTGTGGGCCTTTGACGAGATCGTCCGCGCCACCGGCGGCCGGGCCGAGCGCGCGACCGGCGCGGCCGTCACGGGCCTCTCCATCGACACGCGCACGCTCGCGCCGGGCGACCTATTCGTCGCCCTCAAGGATCAGCGCGACGGCCATGCCTTCGTCACGCAGGCGTTCAAGGCGGGCGCGTCGGCCGCCCTCGTCGCCGAAGGCTACGAGCCGCAGCCCGACGATGGCCCGCTTATCCGCGTGCGCGATACGCTCGCCGGCCTCGAGGCCCTCGGCCGCGCGGCGCGCGAAAGGCTCGCGCCCGAGGCGCGCGTCATCGCCGTCACCGGCAGTGCGGGCAAGACGGGCACGAAGGAGATGCTCCGCGCCGGGCTCTCCGTGCTTGGCCCCACGCATGCCGCCGACAAGTCGTTCAACAATCACTGGGGCGTGCCGCTGACGCTCGCGCGCATGCCGGCCGGCACGCGCTATGGCGTGTTCGAGATCGGCATGAACCATCCGGGCGAGATCACGCCGCTCACCCGCCTGGTGCGCCCGCACGTGGCCATCGTCACGACCGTCGAGCCGGTGCATCTCGCGCAGTTTCCGAATGTCGAGGCGATCGCCGACGCCAAGGCCGAGATCTTCCTCGGGCTGGAGCCGGGCGGGGCGGCCGTCATCAATCGCGACAATCCCCATTACGAGCGCCTGAGGCGGCATGCCGAGGCCGCCGGGGCCCGCGTCGTGACCTTCGGCCAGGATGCGCGTGCGGACATTCATCCGAAGGTGATGGAGTTGGCGGCCGACGGCACCACGCTCGAGATCGAGCTTGCCGGCCGCGCGCTCCGCTATCGTCTCGCCGTGCCGGGCAGTCATATCGCGGTGAACGCGCTCGCGGTGGCCGCAGCCCTGCACGAGGTCGGCGCCGACGCCGAGAAGGCCCTCGAAGCCCTGGCCGAGCTGCCGCCCCCGCCCGGCCGCGGCACGCGCATCGAGTTGGCGCTGGCGGAGGGCCGCATCCTCCTGATTGACGAGACATACAACGCGAACCCTGCCTCGATGCGCGCCGCCCTCGCGGTGCTGGGTACGGTGCCGCGCAGCCGCTACGCGCGGCGCATTGCCGTGCTCGGCGACATGCTGGAGCTGGGGCCCGATGAAAAGCAGCATCATTTGGCGCTGAAGGCGGCGCTGGATGCGGCGGGCACGGATTTGGTCTTTGCCTGCGGGCCCAATATGGCGCATGTGTTCGCAGCTCTGGAGTCTGCGCGACAGGGGGCCTGGACGGAGCGGTCGGACGAGCTGGTCGCCCCGCTCGTCGCGGCCCTTCGGCCGGGGGATGCCGTGATGATCAAGGGGTCGAACGGCAGCCGCATGGGTGTGGTGGTCGAAGCTCTGAAGAAGAACGCGGGCGCATGACGCACGTCGACGAGGACGCGGGGCTCGGGCGCGGCGCCTCGGCTGAGGGGAAGGCGAGGGGAGGGAAGGCATGCTGTACCAGCTCGTGAGCTTCAGCGATCAGATCGGCATCCTGAACGTCTTCCGCTACATCACCTTCCGCACCGGCGGCGCGATTTTCACGGCCCTTCTGTTCGTCATGCTGTTCGGGCCCGGCATCATCGATCTCCTGCGCCTGAAGCAGGGCAAGGGCCAACCCATCCGCGAGGACGGCCCCAAGTCGCACTTTTCGAAGAAGGGCACGCCGACGATGGGCGGCCTCATGATCCTGGCCAGCGTCACGGCGGCGACGCTGCTCTGGTCGGATCTCTCCAACGCCTACGTCTGGGTCGTGCTCCTCGTCACGCTCGCCTATGGCGGCATCGGCTTCTACGACGATTACCTGAAGGTCACGAAGCAGCATGCGAGCGGCTTCGGCGGGCGCGCGCGTCTCGCGCTCGAGGTCGTCGTCGCAGCGTGCGCGGCCTACGTCATCATGATCCTTTCGACGCCGGAGCTGTCGGGCACCCTCGCGCTGCCGTTCTTCAAGACGGCGCTGATCCAGCTCGGCTGGATGTTCATCGTCGTCGGCGCGCTCGTCATCGTCGGCGCCGGCAATGCGGTCAACCTCACGGACGGCCTCGACGGCCTGGCCATCGTCCCCGTCATGATCGCCGCCGCCACCTTCGGCCTCATCGCCTATCTGATCGGCAACGTGAAGTTCGCGAGCTACCTGCAGATCCACCACGTCGCCGGCACGGGCGAGCTGGCCGTCATCTGCGGCGCGCTGATCGGCGCGGGGCTCGGCTTCCTGTGGTTCAATGCGCCGCCCGCCATGATCTTCATGGGCGACACCGGCTCGCTTGCGCTCGGCGGCGCGCTGGGCGCGATCGCGGTCGCCACCAAGCACGAGCTGGTCCTCGCCATCGTCGGCGGCCTGTTCGTGCTCGAGACGCTGTCGGTGATCATCCAGGTCGCCTCGTTCAAGCTCACGGGCAAGCGCGTCTTCCGCATGGCCCCGCTGCACCACCATTACGAGCAGAAGGGCTGGCAGGAGAGCACGGTCGTGGTGCGCTTCTGGATCATCTCGGTGATCCTCGCCCTCGTCGGCCTCGCCACTCTCAAGCTGCGCTGAACGAGGCTAGCATAGCCCCATGATTCGCGTTTCCGGCTTCCAGGATCGGACGGTGGCTGTCTTCGGGCTCGGCGCCTCGGGGATCGCAACGGCGCGGGCCTTGGAGGCAGGTGGCGCGCGCGTCGCCGCCTGGGACGACAGCGAAGCGGGCCGCGCCTCCGCCGCCGCGGCAGGCGTGCGCCTCGTCGATCTCGTGACGGCCGACTGGTCGACCTTCGCCGCCCTCGTGCTCACGCCGGGCGTGCCGCTCACGCACCCCGTACCGCATTGGACGGTCGCGAAGGCCAAGGCCGCGGGCGTCGAGATCATCGGCGATATCGAGCTCTTCTTCCGCACCCGCGCGGCCACGGCGCCGCGCTCTCCGGTCATTGCCATCACCGGCACCAACGGCAAATCGACGACGACGGCATTGATCGCCCACATTCTGCGCGAGCTGGGCCACGACGTGCAGCTCGGCGGCAACATCGGCCGCGCCGTGCTGACGCTCGAGCCTCCGGCCAATAACCGGATCCATGTGCTCGAGCTGTCGAGCTTCCAGATCGACCTCGCACCGGGAGCCGCGCCGACCGTGGCCGTGCTCCTCAACATCACGCCCGATCACATCGATCGCCACGGCACCGTCGCGCACTATGCAGCGGTCAAGCGCCGCCTGGTCGAGAAGGCGGAGGACGTCGCGGTCGTGGGCATCGACGACGCGTGGTGTGCTGCGATCGCGGACGACATTGCGCGTCGCGGTGCCCCGCGCCTCTCCCGCATCTCCGTGCGCGAGCCCGTGGCCGATGGCATCTACGCCCTCGACGGCACGCTCCACGCGCGGCGGGCGCGCCATGAGCAAGGCGAGCCGCTCGGGCTCGACGGCATCGCGACGCTGCGCGGACGCCACAACTGGCAGAACGCCGCCGCCGCCGTCGCGTCCGTGGAGGCGCTTCTCGGCAGCCGCCCGGTCGGGCTTGCGGGCGCGCTCCGCACCTTCGCCGGCCTGCCGCATCGCCTCGAGATCGCGGCTCGTCTGGGTCCTGTCGAGTTCATCAACGACAGCAAGGCAACCAACGCGGATTCGACCGAGAAGGCGCTGGCCTCCTTCCCCGGCAACATCTATTGGATCCTCGGCGGCAAGCCGAAGGACGGCGGCATCACGACGCTGAAGCCCTATTTCCCGCGCATCGCCAAGGCGTATCTGATCGGCGAGGCGACGGACGAATTTGCAACGACGCTCGGGAGCGATGTCCCGTTCATCCGGTGCGGAACGCTG
Organism: Hyphomicrobium sp.; assembly: GCA_036823975.1. Lineage (GTDB taxonomy): Bacteria > Pseudomonadota > Alphaproteobacteria > Rhizobiales > Hyphomicrobiaceae > Hyphomicrobium_C. The sequence continues at coordinate 51,314 of DAITBB010000010.1, read as the reverse complement.
GACGAAGCCGTCCGGCGCGCGGGCAGCGATGCGCTGGACGAGAGCGCAGGGGACGCCGTCGTGCTGCTCTCGCCCGCCTGCGCCTCCTATGACCAGTTCAAGAACTTCGAGGTCCGCGGCGACGCGTTCAAGCGTTTCGTCGCCGACCTGATTGCTGCGCGAGGCGGCCGATGAGGTTCTCGCGCGCCGACAAGAGCCGGCTCGCGGAATGGTGGTTCACGGTCGACCATGCGCTGCTCTACGCCATCCTCTTCATCGCCGCCGCCGGCATCGTGCTCTCGCTCGCCGCGAGCCCGGCCGTGGCGCTGAAGAAGGGGCTGCCGGCCTATTACTTCGTCGAGCGCCATGTCGTCTTCACGCTCGCCGGCATCCTCCTCATGCTGGCCGTGTCGCTGCTCGATCCCGCGACGGTCCGCCGCCTCGCCGTCGTTGTGCTCGCTGCCGCGCTGGCCGGGCTCGTGGCCGTCCTCTTCGTCGGCGAGGAGATCAACGGCGCCCGCCGCTGGCTCTCGATCGACGGCCATTCGCTGCAGCCCTCGGAGTTCGCCAAGCCCGCCTTCGTCGTCGTGTCGGCCTGGCTCTTCGCCGAGGCGCGCCGCCGCCCTGACATGCCGGCATTTCCGCTCGCGCTCGCGTTGTTCGCGCTGGTCGCGGGCCTGCTCGTCATCCAGCCCGACGTCGGCCAGACCCTGCTCGTCACCCTCGTCTGGACGGCGATGCTGTTCGTCTCCGGCCTCGCTCTCACCGGCGCGGCGCTGCTCGTTGCGGCAGGCGCGGCGGGCCTCTACGGGGCTTATATCTATTTCCCGCACGTCGCCTTTCGCCTTCATCGCTTCTTCGGCCCCCAGCCCAGCGAGTACAGCCAGGGCGAGCGCGCGCTGCGCTCCTTCGTCGAGGGCGGCTTCCTCGGCCGCGGCCCGGGCGAGGGCGTCATCAAGATGTCGCTCCCGGATGCGCATACGGACTATATCTTCGCCGTCGTTGGCGAGGAGTTCGGCGCGCTGGCGTGCCTGGCGCTCGTCGGCCTCTTCGCCTTCGTCGTCATCCGCGCGCTGCGCCATGCCGAGGGCGAGCCGGAGGCGCCGACACGCCTCGGCATCGTCGGCCTCGCGCTCATCTTCGGCTTTCAGGCGCTGATCAACATGGGCGTCAATGTCGGCCTCCTGCCCGCGAAAGGCATGACGCTGCCGTTCCTCTCCGCTGGTGGCTCGTCCACCTTGGCCATCTCGCTCACCCTCGGTATGTTGCTCGCGCTCACGCGCCACCGCCCCGACCGGGAGCGGCTGAAGGCGCCGCGCACCATCGCGGGCACCAAGCCATGAAGCCCCATGGCCGCTCGCGGCGCCCACGCAACAAAAGTACCGACAAAAGGACAACGATGACCGACGAGATCCGCCCGTGACGCGTCCCATCCTGCTCGCAGCCGGCGGCACCGGCGGACACCTGTTCCCCGCCTATGCGCTCGCTGAGGAGCTGGGCCGGCGCGGCCGGCCCGTCATCCTCATGACCGATATGCGCGGCGACCGCTACGGCACCGGCTTTCCCGCCGGCGCCATCTATCAGGTGCCCTCCGCCACGCCCGGCAACAAACGCAATCCGATCGCGCTGGCGAAGACGGGCCTGACGCTTGCGCGCGGCGTGCGCGCAGCGCGCAAGGTGCTCCGCGCCGAGAGGCCGGCCGCCGTCGTCGGCTTCGGCGGCTATCCGACCGTTCCCCCCCTGGTCGCCGCCCGCATGCTCGGCGTTCCGGCCATCCTGCACGAGCAGAACGCCGTGCTCGGCCGCGCCAACCGCGCGCTCGCGCGTTACGCTGCCGCCATCGCCACCTCGTTCCGCAAGACCCGGCTTCTCGACGGGCCGCTCGCCGCCAAGGCGCATTTCACCGGCAATCCCGTCCGCGACGCGGTGATCGCCGCCGCCGCCACGCCGTTCCCGCCCTGCACCGCGGAGGGCCCGCTGAAGCTGCTCGTGTTCGGCGGCAGCCAGGGCGCCCGCTTCTTCTCGGAGGCCGTCCCGCCGGCGCTCGCCAGTCTGCCCAAGGCGCTTCGGCAGCGGTTGGAGGTCGTCCAGCAGGCCCGCGAGGAGGATATCTCCGCCGTCACGGCCGCCCTCGCCGCGGCCGGGATAAAAGCCGAAATCGCAAAGTTCTTCAAAAACTTGCCTGAGGTCATGGCGGACAGCCACCTCGTCATCGCCCGCGCCGGCGCCTCCTCCGTGTCCGAGCTCGCGGCCATCGGCCGCCCGTCCATCCTCGTACCTTTGCCGCATTCCCTCGACAGCGATCAGCTTGCGAACGCCTCCAGCCTTGCCGAATCGGGGGGCAGTTGGTGTATCGAGCAGAGGCATCTGACGCCCGAGCGCCTGGCGGCCGAGCTGGTGCGGCTGTTCGAGCGGCCCGAGGCGCTGGTCGCCGCCGCTGCGGCCGCCAAAGCGCAGGGAAAGGCCGACGCCGTGCGCGCTCTTGCCGATCTCGTTGAGGATGTTGCCCAGCAAGCGTCGCGTCCGAGCATAAGAGCGTCGTAGTTTCGGCGAAACGTCACACCTGCCGGCCGCCGGGACGGCGATAGGGTTCTGCCGAAGGGGCGGTCGCGAGGGCCGCCGTCCTCGGCAAGGGAATGAGGGACCAGCACGCATGCAGATGCCCCGCGACATCGGGCCGTTTCACATCATCGGCATTGGCGGCATCGGCATGAGCGCCATCGCTGAGATCCTCGTGGCGAAGGGCCATAGCGTCCAGGGCAGCGATCAGAAGGATTCGGCCAACGTCCGCCGCCTGCGCGCCAAGGGCGTGCGCGTGTTCGTCGGCCATGACGCGGTGAACCTCGTGGGCGCCCGCCAGGTCGTGATCTCGACGGCGGTGAAGCCGACGAACCCCGAGCTGCAGGCCGCCCGCGCCAAGGGCCTCCCGATCATCCGCCGCGCCGAGATGCTGGCCGAGCTGATGCGGCTCTACGCAACCGTCTCCGTCACCGGCACCCACGGCAAGACGACGACGACCTCGCTCATTAGTACCATTTTCGAGGCCGCCCGTCTCGATCCCACCGTCATCACCGGCGGCATCATCAACGCCTGGGGCTCCAACGCGCGCCTCGGCCAGGGCCGCTGGATGATCGTCGAGGCGGACGAGAGCGACGGCACCTTCACCCGCCTTCCGACCGAGATCGGCGTCGTCACCAACATCGACCCCGAGCACCTCGACTACTTCGGCTCCGTCGAGGCGATGCACCGCGAGTATGAAGCGTTCTTCCGCAATATTCCCTTCTACGGCCTCGCCGTGACGTGCATCGATCATCCCGTCGCGCGCGAGATGATCGAGCGCCTGGAGCTCCGCAATGACGGACGCCGGCTCTTGACCTACGGCACGCGTCCGGACGCCGATCTCGTGCTGCGCGCCGTGCGCGCCGATGGGCAGGCGACGCTGATCGATGCCGATCTCGGCCACCGCGTCAAAGGCGGCGCGCGCGCCCTGCGCGGCTGGGCCGTGCCGATGCCCGGCGAGCACAACGCGCTGAACGCCCTCGCCGCGATCGCCGTCGCCACCGAGGCGGATCTCGACGACGAGACGATCCGCGCGGGGCTCGCGGCTTTCTCCGGCGTCAAGCGCCGCTTCCAGCTCACCGGCACGTGGAACGGCGTGCAGATCTTCGACGACTACGGCCATCATCCGGCCGAGATCGCCGCCGTGCTCGAGGCCGCCCGCGCCGGGGCCCGCGGCCGTGTCGTCGCCGTGGTGGAGCCGCACCGCTACACGCGCGTCCGCGATCTCTTCCGCGAGTTCTCGGCCTGCTTCCGCGCCGCCGACAGCGTCATCGTCGCCCCGCTCTACAGTGCCGGCGAGCAGCCCATCGACGGAATCGACCCGCTCGCCCTCGCCGAGGGCATCCGCGCCACGGGCCATCCCGCCGTTGCCACGATCGACGACCCGCGCGAGCTGATCGGCCTCATCCGCCGTCACGGACGGCCGGGCGACATGGTGATCGTGCTGGGCGCCGGCATCTCGACGGAATGGGCTCACAACCTGCCGGACTGGCTGATGGCCGCCGAGCCGCGCCGCGCCGGAAGCGCCGTCTAGGCTGTGAGCGCATGATGACCTTCCCCGACATCACGGCCGATCTCAAGGCGCACATGCCCGAGCTGCGCGGACGCCTGGCCGCCAACGTTGCGCTCGCCGATATCACGTGGTTCCGCGTCGGCGGCCCGGCCCAGGTGCTGTTCACGCCCGCCGACGAGGGGGATCTCGCCTACTTCCTGAAGCACAAGCCCGACGGACTGCCGACGTTCGTCATCGGCCTCGGCTCGAACCTGCTCGTGCGCGACGGCGGCGTCGCGGGCGTCGTCATCCGTCTCGGCCGCGGCTTTGCCGGCATCGCCGTCGAGCCCGGCCATCGCCTCCGTGTCGGCACGGTCGTGCCCGACGTGAAGGTCGCGCGCGCGGCCGCCGACGCCGGCATCGCGGGCCTCGCCTTCTATCGCGGCATTCCGGGCTCCATCGGCGGCGCACTGCGCATGAACGCGGGCGCGCATGGCCGCGAGACGAAGGACGTGCTCGTCGGCGCGCGCGCCGTCGATCCCGAGGGCAACGTTCACGTCCTCGCGCTGGCGGACATGGGCTTCACCTATCGCCATAGCGCCGTGCCGTCCGACTGGATCTTCACTGAGGCGCTGTTCGAAGGCACGCCCGGCGCGCCGGCGGATATCCTGCGGGCGATGGACGAGGTGGCGGAGTACCGCGAGCAGAACCAGCCCATCAAGGAGCGCACCGGCGGCTCCACCTTCAAGAATCCCACGGGGCACAGCGCCTGGAAGCTGATCGACGCCGCCGGCTGCCGCGGCTTTCGTGTCGGCGGTGCGCAGGTATCAGAGAAGCACTGCAACTTCCTGATCAACGATCAAGGCGCCACCGGCGAGGACATCGAGCGCCTCGGCGAGACCGTGCGCGCGCGGGTGAAGGCGCAGTCGGGCGTGCGCCTCGATTGGGAGATCATCCGCCTCGGGCGTCCCGCGGAGGGCCGGCCGATGGGCGAAGCGCTCGCGGAGACGACGACGGGGACGACGACAGGATGACGAAGCTGGGCACGCCGCCGCCGCGCACGTTCGAGCATGTGGCCGTTTTGATGGGGGGGCTTTCCGCGGAGCGGAGCGTCAGCCTGCGCTCGGGCGCAGCCGTGGCCGCGGCCCTTGCGGGCGAGGGCTACCGCGTCACCACGATCGATGTCGGCCGCGACGTCGCCGCCCGCCTCGCCGAGGTGCGCCCCGATGTCTGCTTCAACGCGCTGCACGGCAAGTACGGCGAGGACGGCTGCATCCAGGGCATCCTTGAGACGATGGCTTTGCCTTACACGCATTCGGGCGTGCTGGCGTCTGCGCTCGCCATGCACAAGGAGAATGCCAAGACGGTGATGCGCGCCGCCGGCGTTCCGGTGGCGGAAGCCCGTCTCGTCACGCGCCGCGAGGCGGCCGCCGCGCACGCCATGCCGCCCCCCTATGTCGTGAAGCCCGTGGACGAAGGCTCGAGCGTGGGCGTGCTCATCGTCCGCGACGGCACCAACGACTGGGCGCAGGCCATTCTTGCGGGCGGCCCTCCCGATCAGGTCGTCATGATCGAGCGCTTCATCGCGGGGCGCGAGCTGACCTGTGCTGTGATCGGCGATTTCGCGACCGACGTCATCGAGATCGTCCCCCAGAAGGGGCTCGCCTTCTACGATTTCGAGGCCAAATACGCCCCCGGCGGCTCCCAGCACGAGCTTCCGGCACAAATTTTACCGGATGTTTACCAGTTGATCCGGAAATACACGCTGGCGGCCCATGCTTCGCTCGGGTGTCGCGGCGTGTCGCGAGCGGATTTCCGTTTCGACGATACGGCCGGGGGAACCGGCGAGCTGATCTGCCTTGAGGTCAATACGCAGCCCGGCATGACGGAAACGTCGCTGGTGCCGGAGCTTGCGGCGCACGCTGGCTGGTCATTCGGCCAGCTCGCGCGATGGATCGTCGAGGACGCGAGTTGCTCCAGGTAGGACAGAGCTGGAAGGCAAGACGGCAGGCGCGCCATGCGGACCTGTCCCCTCCCGCTCACGTCCGCCCCGAAGCGCTCCTCCCCGACGACGTCGAGGACGCGCCGCGCGGCCCCTATCTGGTCGACTCCCCCTTTGACGAGCCCCAGCCCGAGCCGGCGCCGTCGCGCTTAAGCCGCTGGCGCCCGAACAGTCTTCGCCTCCTCGCCGGCGCGCTCGTGCTCGGGCTCGCGCTCGGGGCCGCCGAGGAGACGCTGCGCCACAACGGCTACGCGCCGGATTTCGAGCGCCTCGCCCGCGCGGCCGGGTTCGGCGTCGATCAGGTGACGCTCAAGGGGCACAATTTCAGCTTCGACCGCGACATCTTCGATGCGCTCGACCTCGCCAACGTGCGCACCTTCGCCGCCCTCGACACCGCCGCCGTCAAGGCGCGCATCGAGCGCCTGCCCTGGATCGACAAGGCCGAGCTGACGCGCGTCTTCCCCGGCCGCCTCGACATTCGCGTCACCGAGCGCAAGCCCTATGCGCTGTGGCGGCGCGCTGACCGCAATTATCTGATCGACCGGACCGGGCGTGTCCTGGCCGCCGTCAGCGGCGAGACGCTGCCCGATCTGCCGCGCTTCGCCGGCGAGGGCGCGGCCCTCGAAGCGACCCCCTTCATGGAGACCTTGGCGCGCTATCCGAATCTCGCTCGCGCCTTCGCCGAGGCCGAGCGGGTCTCCGAGCGCCGCTGGCGTCTCAAGCTCTCGAACGGCGCCGTCCTTGAGTTGCCTGCCGACGGCGAGGTGGGCGCACTCGAAGCGATCGCGCGCGACGGCGCCCTGATGCGCCGCGTCATGGCGGGGCATGCAACCGTCGATTTCCGCGGACCCGGCCGCCTGGCCGTGCGTCCCGAGGCCGAAGCGGCCGCTGCCGCCGCGCCGCAGGCGAGGGCCGGCTCATGAGGCGGAGGCGCGCATGATCCGCGAGAGGGCCCGCCGCAAGAACGGCCGCAGGCACATCGTCGGCGTGCTCGACATCGGCACGAGCAAGATCGCCTGCCTCATCGCCGCCATGGAGGGCGAGACCGCGAGCGGCAGCGCGGGCGTGCGCATTCTCGGCATCGGCCACCAGCGCGCCGAGGGCGTCAAGGGCGGCGTCGTCATCGATCTCGAGCGGGCCGAGCAGGCCGCGCGCGCCGCCATCGCCCAGGCCGAGCGCATGGCCGGCGTTGAGCTTGGCGAGGTCCACGTCTCGGTGTCGTGCGGCCGGCTCAACTCGCACAACTTCTCCGCCCGCGCCGAGGTGGCGGGCGGCTTCGTCGCCGAGGAGGATCTCGATCGCGTGTTCGCGGCCGGGCAAGCCTACGTCGAGCAGGCCGGCCGCGCGCTCGTGCACCTGAACGAGGTTGCGGTGCGCCTCGACGGCGCCCCCGGCGCGCGCGATCCCCGGGGCATGGCGGCCCGCGAGATCGCCCTCGACCTTCACGCCGTCACGGCCGACGAGGCGCCGCTGCGCAACCTTCTGATGGTGATCGGTCGCTGCTATCTCGAAGCCGCGAGCTGCGTGCCAGCGCCTTACGCGAGCGCGCTCGCCGCCACCACCCGGGACGAGCGCCGCCTCGGCGTCACCGCGGTCGACATCGGCGCCGGCACCACGACGCTCGCCATGTTCGCCGAGGATCGCTTCCTGCATGCGTCCGCCATGCCGTTCGGCGGCGCCCAGATCACCTTCGACATCGCCCGCGCATTGCATGCGCCACTCGCCGAAGCCGAGCGAATCAAAGCGCTTTATGGCACTGTGCTCTGTGCTCCGTCCGACGAGCATGACGTCTTTTCCTATCCGGCGGCCGGTGACGAGCGGGATGTCGCGCATCAGATGACGAAGGCCGAGCTTGCCGAGGTTGTTCGGCCCCGCGTAAGGGCCATCGTGGAACATGTCCGCCAGCGCTTGGAGGCGTCGGAGTTGTCCGGCTATGCGGGGCGCAGCATCGTGCTGACAGGCGGCACGAGCGCGCTCACCGGCATCGCCGATTTTGCCGCTGCGGAGCTGGGGCGCCCGGTTCGGGTGGCCGGTCCGCAGGCGGTGCCTGGGCTTCCGCCGGCGCTCGGCAGTGCCGCGTTCTCGACCGCCGTCGGGCTTTTGCTGTCGGATCGTCCGGAATATTCCGGGCGCAAGGTCGTTGGACCTTCGCAGTCCGGCGCGGAAGGCTATCTGAAGCGGGTCGGCCAGTGGTTGCGTGAAGGGTTCTGACGTGCGTGCGTTCTGGCGTGCCTGTCCCCGATTTCCGGAGGGGCAACATGGCCAGGGATCGGCAAGGCGCATTGGGTCCATGGGGACTGCGCGCCGCGCCTGAGTGATGGGCCGGGGAGCCGCTGAGCGGACACCTCCCTCGCGTAGAACGGGGGCAAGATGAGCATCGCGGATCACATTGCCTATTCGGACCTGAAGCCGAGATTGACCGTCGTCGGTGTCGGCGGAGCCGGCTGCAATGCCATCAACAACATGATCGCGACCGGCCTCACGGGGGTCGATTTCATCGTCGCCAACACCGACGCCCAGGCGCTCGCTGCAGCCAGCACGGATCACCGGATCCAGCTCGGCGTCGAGCTGACGGAGGGGCTCGGCGCGGGCTCCCGTCCCGAGATCGGCGAAGCGGCGGCCGAGGAGGCCATCGAGGACATCCGCACCCACATCAAGGGCGCGCACATGGTTTTCATCGCCGCCGGCATGGGCGGAGGAACGGGAACGGGCGCGGCCTCGGTGATCGCGCGCGCCGCCCGCGAGCTCGGCATCCTGACGGTCGGCGTCGTCACCAAGCCGTTCCTCTTCGAGGGCGCGCGGCGCATGCGCATTGCGGAAGCGGGCGTCGCCGAGCTGCGCAACTTCGTCGATACCCTGATCGTCATTCCGAACCAGAACCTGTTCCGCATCGCGAGCGAGAAGACGACGTTCGCCGAAGCCTTCGTCATGGCCGACCAGGTGCTCTATTCGGGCGTCGCCTGCATCGTCGACCTGATCCTGAAGGAAGGCCTGATCAACCTCGATTTCGCCGACGTGCGCACGGTCATGAGCGGCATGGGCACGGCCATGATGGGAACCGGCGAAGCCTCCGGCGAGCGCCGCGCCACGGTTGCGGCCGAGGAGGCGATCGCCAACCCGCTCCTCGACGACGTCTCGCTGCGCGGCGCCAAGGGCCTGCTGCTGTCGATCACGGGCGGGACGGATCTCACGCTCTACGAGGTGGACGAGGCCGCGAGCCGCGTGCGCCAGGAGGTCGACCCGGAAGCGAACATCATCGTCGGCGCGACGTACGATGCAGCGATGGGCGAGCGCATCCGCGTGTCGATCGTCGCGTCCGGCATGAGCCGGATGGGCGAGCCCGAGCGCGCGCCGCCCGCGCCCGCCGAGGATTGGATTCGCACCGCGCCGCGCCCGGCGTCGAGCGGACCGGCCGGCATGCCGCCGCCACCCGCACCGCCCGCGTCTCGCCCGCAGCAGGCGCAAGCGGCGCGTCCGCCGCAGCCGCCGGCCGTGCCTCTGGCGTACGAGCGCGCCCGCGATCCGCGCGGCGGCGCCTACGATCTTCAGCAGCGCCTGACGGAAGCGCTGCAGCAGCAACCTACTGCGCCCCCGGCCGCATCCTACCGCCCGCCGGCGCCCCCTCCGCCCGAGGCGCCGCGCCGGGCGGGCGAGCCGTGGCGCGGCCCCGGCAATGTCCGCATCGAGGATGGTCCCCCCCAGCTTCCGGCGGCCGCCAACCCGCCGCCGCTTCCGCCAGCCTATGGATCGGATCCGGCCACGGGCGGCGTGCCGTTTGCGCCGCAGCCGCCCGTCGAGGTTCGGAGGTCGCACCAGCGCTTCTGGCCGGGACAGGTCGAGGCCGAGCACGCCGGGATGGCCCAGCCGCCGCAGCAGCCCGCCTATGGCGAGCCCGCCCGCGCGCCCACAAGCGGGGGCGGACGCACGCGGCCGGCCGAGTCCGCCGAGCCGCGCCGGCGCATCGGGCTTTTCGAGCGACTCACTGGGCGCACGCGTCCGGCCACTGATTCGCAGGACGCAGGCCCCGCCGGCTACGACGATTACGCTCACGACGGGCGCGCCATTCCGCCGTCTCCTTACGATCGCAACACGTACGGAGAGCCGGCCCGGCCCGCTCATTACCCCGAGCACCAGGATCAAGACACTGAATTACCTGTATTTTTCAGAGAGCGTCGGAAATAGCGCGACGCGTTATTCGCCCCTCGTCCACCGGGGCTGTGAACCGTAACACACCGTAAGAAAGCGTGATTTGTCCCCCAGGAGGGTGGGGTCTATCGTTTCCAAAGACGATCGATTCACCTTAATTCTGCACACCATCTGCCCGCCGGGCCAACCGGTACGGACCTGACCGTAAAGCGTTGAGCAGGGCAGAAAAGTTTGGGGACGGGTGTGCGGGAATCGAACATCGGTCGGGGGTGACAAGCCGTTCAAGGGGCGGATTTGTCGAGGAAGCCATCGAGGGACGGCGCAGCATGTCAAATCGATTCATTGGCGCGCGACAGACGACGATTGCCCGCGAGATCAGGGTTAGTGGCACGGGGGTGCACAGCGGAGCGCCGGTTTCGGTCAACCTGCATCCGGCAGCGGCCGATACCGGGCTCCGTTTTGTCGTCACCAAACGCGGTCGCATCACCGCTGAAATCCCCGCCAAGGTCTGCAACGTCAAGAATCTCACGCTCTGCACGGTGATCGGCAACGAGGACGGCGTCACCGTCTCCACCGTCGAGCATCTTCTCGCCGCCCTCCGCGGCCTCCAGATCGACAACTGCCTGATCGAGATCGACAGCAAGGAAGTCCCGATCATGGACGGCAGCTCGGCGCCGTTCGTTGCCGCGATCGACGATGTCGGCATCCGCGAGCTCTCCGCCCCCCGTCGCTTCCTCAAGGTTCTGAAGAAGGTTCGGGTCGAGGAAGGCGAGTGCTGGGGTGAGCTGGCGCCGCATTCGGGCTTCCATCTCGATGTCGAGATCGACTTTCCCTCGCCGGTCATCGGCAAGCAGCGCATGGCCTTCGAGATGAGCCCCGGCGTTTTCCGCAACGAGCTTGCGAACGCCCGCACCTTCGGCTTCATGAGCGACGTCGAGCGCCTCTGGAAAGCCGGTCTGGCGCTCGGCGCCAATCTCACCAACACGGTCGCCATCGGCGACGATCGCATCATGAACCGCGAAGGTCTGCGCGATCCCAAGGAATTCGTCCGCCACAAGATGCTGGATGCCGTCGGCGACCTGAGCCTTTCCGGTCATCCTCTCCTCGGCGCCTACCGCTCGGTCAAGGGCGGCCATCGCCTCAATTCTCTCGTTCTTCAGAAGCTTCTCGACGATAGCTCGGCGTGGACCATCGTGCAGGCGCCGCGCGTCCGCGAGACGCGCCCGATCATGTTCGAGCGCGCTGCGCTGGTCGCGGCCGGAGAGTGAAGCGCCGCAATCGGTCGGCGTCCACCTGCCGGCGCGATGAGGAGCCTCCCGCAGACGCGCGCGGGTAAGGCCTTGTGATTTAAGAGAAATTCCGAAAATTCGGCGCTGCGAGGGCGCCTTGGAGCCTCACATCAACCACATTGTGACGCTAGAGTGCTTCCGGAAAAGTGGGAAGCGGTTTTCCGACAAGAAGCACGATCAAACAAAAGCTTAGAGCCGTTCCTCGATTCCACTAAAACCGGAACGGCTCTAGTTTTGCCGTGCAGAACGCCAGGGGGACGCTGGCTTCGAGTGTGCGAAGAAGTATGCTAGTCCTTTCTCGGCTGAGCCAGGTCCTTTCTCGGCTGAGAGAGTTTCGCGCTGACATTTGTCTCGGCCGCTCACCGGAGCGGGACCGCGGCAGGCGAGAGAGGGACGAGCCCGAGGCGTACGGAGAGCCTCGCGTCTTGTGAAGGAACGACGTGGCGTAGCGTGGGGACGTGGCGTCTGGGGAGTTGATCAGGGAATGCTGAGGACGGCCAATTGGGCTGCGGCTTTCGCGTGGTGCGCCATGGGGCTATCCATGGCGGTCGTGGGCGGATGCGCGTCGTCGTCGAACACGAGCATTCTCAACACCGATCCTCCCGAGAAGATGTACGCCGATGCCGACAGCCTCATGAATCGCGGCAAGTTCGACGACGCGGCGCGCAAGTTCGAGGATCTCGACCGCTCGCATCCCTATTCGGCCGAAGCCCGCCGCGCCATCGTCCTTGCGGCCTATGCCTATTACAAGGCCGGCAAGACGCCTGAGGCCATCGCCTCGGCCGAGCGCTACACGGTCATGCATCCCGGCACCAAGGACGCGCCGCTCGCTCACCACATCATCGCCTCCGCCTACTTCGACGACATGAAGACGTCAGAGCGCGACCAGACGGCGACGCGCAAGGCGCTCGAGCAGCTCAAGATCCTGAAGTCCCGCTATCCCGACAGCACCTACGCGCGCGATGCCGACAACCGCATCCGCATCGCCGAGGACAACCTCGCCGCGTCGGAGATGGAGGTCGGCCGCTACTACATGAAGGAGAAGAACTTCGTTGCGGCCATCAATCGCTTCAAGGTCGTGGTCACCGACTACCAGACGACGGCGCATGTCGAGGAAGCCCTGATGCGCGTCGCCGAGTGCTACATGGCCCTCGGCGTCGTCAACGAGGCGCAGACGGCGGTTGCCGTGCTCGGTCACAACTTCCCCGACTCGAAATGGTACAAGAGCGCCTATGCGCTGCTGAAGTCGGACGGCCTCGCCCCCACCGCGAGCAGCGAGTCCTGGATCACGAAGGCCTGGAAGTCCGTGCCCAAGCTCTCCCTGGGCGGGCCGGGCTGAAGCTCCAGGCGCCGCCTGGCTGGCATCCGCCCCCGATTGATCGTTCGCATCCCCGCAAGCTTTCACGCTCGATAGTGCCGCGCGCCCACTTTTCGGCTATCAACCCGCATGGCCAAATCGCAGCGCCCTCTAAGTCCCGCCGATGATCTGACGGCCGCGGAAGCCGCCGCCGAGCTTGCGCGGCTGGCCGCCGAGATCGCGCGTCACGACCGGCTTTACTACCAGTCCGACGATCCCGAGATCTCGGATGCGGACTACGATGCGCTGCGCCAGCGCAACGACGCGATCGAGGCCCGCTTTCCGGATCTCGTGCGCGAGGACAGCCCGTCCCGCCGCATAGGTGCCCCGGCGTCCGAGACCTTCGCCAAGGTCCGCCATCGCGTCCCCATGCTGTCCCTCGGCAACGCCTTTGCCGACGAGGACGTGAGCGAGTTCGTGGTTCGCGTGCGCCGCTTCCTCTCGCTGGCCGCCGACGATCCTCTCGCCGTCACCGCCGAGCCCAAGATCGACGGCCTCTCCATCTCGTTGCGCTACGAGAAGGGCGTGCTCGTCGAGGCGGCAACGCGCGGCGACGGCGCCGAAGGCGAGAACGTCACCGCCAACGTCAAGACGATCCACGAGATCCCCGCAAAGCTCAAGGGCGCGCACAAGCCCGCCGTCGCGGAGGTGCGCGGCGAGATCTACATGGCGCACGCCGACTTCGCCGCGCTCAACGCCGCCCAGGCCGAGGCCGGCGGCAAGGTGTTCGCAAACCCGCGCAACGCGGCAGCAGGCTCTCTCCGCCAGCTCGATGCGGCGATCACCGCCTCGCGTCCGCTCCGCTTCTTCGCCTATGGATGGTGCGAGATGTCGGGCCTTGCGGCCGACACGCAGCAGGGCATGGTCGAGGCGTTCGCCGCGTGGGGGCTGCCCGTCAATCCGCTGATGCGCATCTGCGGCACGGCCGAAGAGATGCTGGCGTTCTACCGCGAGCTCGGCGAGCGCCGCGCCTCGCTCGGCTACGATATCGACGGCGTCGTCTACAAGGTGAACCGGCTCGACTACCAGGAGCGCCTGGGCTTCGTCTCGCGCTCGCCACGCTGGGCCATCGCGCACAAGTTCCCGGCCGAGCAGGCGACGACCGTTCTGCGCGACATCGAGATCCAGGTCGGCCGCACCGGCTCGCTCACGCCCGTTGCGAAGCTCACGCCCGTGACCGTCGGCGGCGTCGTCGTGTCGAACGCCACGCTCCACAACGAGGACGAGATCGCGCGCAAGGACATCCGCATCGGCGACACCGTCGTCGTGCAGCGCGCAGGCGACGTGATCCCGCAGGTCGTGCGCGTCGTCGCCGAGAAGCGGCCCCCGCAGGCCGTGCCCTATGTGTTTCCGAAGACCTGCCCCGTCTGTGGGAGCCACGCCGTGCGCGAGGCCGACAACGATCCGGCCGCCGGCGGCGTCGTGCGCCGCTGCACGGGCGGGCTCGTCTGCCCCGCCCAGGCCAAGGAGCGTCTCAAGCACTTCGTCTCGCGCCTCGCCTTCGATATCGAGGGGCTGGGCGGCGAGCGCATCGAGCTTTTCTTCGACGAGGGCCTGATCCGCACGCCCGCCGATATCTTCACGCTCGAAAAGCGCGACGCGGAGAGCGCGAGCCCGCTCGCGCAGCGCAAGGGCTTCGGGGCCAAGTCCGTCGAGAAGCTGTGCCGCGCCATCGAGGCGCGCAGCCGGATCGGCCTCGACCGCTTCATCTTCGCGCTCGGCATTCGTCACGTCGGCGAGACGACGGCCAAGGATCTCGCCAAGGCCTATCAGACGTTCGACGCCTTCCACGCCGCCGTCGCAGCCGCCGTGCGCGACGGCAAGGAGAGCGAGGCTTACAAGGATATCGACGATATCGAGGGCATCGGCACGACGGTCGTCGATGCGTTGGTCGATTTCTTCTCGGAGCCGCACAATGTGAAGGCGGTGGACGATCTCCTGAGCCACGTCACCGTCGAGCCGTTCGTGCGCGTGGCCCCCGTGGCCTCGCCGGTGGCGGGCAAGACCGTGGTCTTCACCGGCAAGCTGGAGCGGCTCGGCCGCAGCGAGGCCAAGGCGCAGGCCGAGCGGCTCGGCGCCAAGGTCTCGGGCTCGGTCTCCGCCAAGACGGACTACGTCGTTGCAGGGGCAGACGCCGGCTCGAAGCTCACCAATGCGCAGAAGCTCGGCGTCACGGTGCTGACCGAGGACGAATGGGTGGCGCTGATCAAAGGCGAAGCCTAGAGCCGTTCCGATTTTAGTGGAATCGCGGAACGGCTCTAGGCTTTTGTTTGATCGTGCTTCTTATCGGAAAACCGGTTCCCACTTTTCCGGAAGCACTCTAAGCGCGGAAAGCGGGGAGGCATCGCCTCCCCGCGATGACGCGATGCTGTGTGCTCAACGCTTGTAGTACTTGTCCATGTAGTGCTGCCAGCCGCGCTTGCGGCTGCCGGTCTTCACCGTATCGCCCTTGGCGATGTAATTCTTCTTGCGCACGCGCGCGATGGTGTCGGGCGCGTATTCCGAGGCGATATCGAGGCCGCGGTCGCGGTCGTTCTCATACCATTCGCGCTTCTTCATCTTCTGCTGCTTGTTCATCTTCTGCTGCTTGGCGGCAGCGGCCTTCCGGGCCTTGGCGGCCTGGGCTGCCTTGGCCTGCTGAGCGTGCAGGGCCTGCTGCTTGGTGACCGCGGCCGCATCCGCCGCGCTGAAACCCGCGCCGGAGAGGCCGATCGCGAGGCCGAGAATGAGAAGGGAAGATTTCCAAGGCATGACCACGCCCCTTTCGCTTGTTCTCTGTTGAAGCACGATTGTCGTTCGACACGCGGCGACCGAGCCTGTGTCCGATCCGGATACGGCCGGGGCGACCTCGCCGCGTGTCACCGATCCGAGGGCAATGTGCGGGAGAGAGGCAGTCGCCGCTGTTCCCTCAGGAACACGCGCAAACGCGCTCGCGCATCTGCCGACGCGCTTCGCCGCGAGAAAAAGACGGCAAGACGAAAGGGATGAGCCCGGAGGGAGCGCGCGGCGTCCGCTCCGGGCTTTGAGTGCGCCTGATCCGGGGCGTCAGCGCGTCCAGCCGTTGTAAGGCCAGGTCTTGCTGACATCGACGTGATAGGCCGGATATCGGGCGGGAGATGATGCGGCAGACGACGTCGTCGTCTTGGCCTTGGCCCGATGGTGGGCGCGCGAGACGGTCTTGTTGCGCTTCTTCGCGGGCCGCTCGTCATCCTTGTCGTCGTCGGTGGCACGCGGCGGGGCAGGCTTGCGCGGAGGCGCCGCTTGCGTGGCCGAGGTCTCGATGGTGCTCGCGCGCGGCGGTGCGTCGGTGTCCCGGGCGGCCGTCCGCGCCGCATCGTCCGATGCGGCCTTGGGGGTATGGGACTGCGGTCCGGGCGGCGGGGCGGTCTCGCGGCGCTCCGGCTTGGCGGCGGCCTGCACGGCGAGCTTCTCCTCGCTGATGCGCCGTGCCTCGACAGCCGCCGCATGCGCCGCCTTCTCGCGCGCGAGAGCATCCCGAAGGGTCGCGGCCTCGGCTTCCGCGGCTTTGCGCGCGGCTTCCGCCGCAGCGATCCTCTGCGCCGCCGACCCGGCTTCGGCCTCGGCCGCTTTGCGGGCCGCATCGGCCTCGGCGATTCTTGCAGCCGCCGCCTGGCGTTCGCCTTCGGCGGCCTTCGCCGCGGTCTCTGCGCCTGCGATCTTCGCGCCGCCCGAGGCCGCCGCGGTTTCCGCGGCCTGACGCCGGGCGCGCTCGGCTGCGAGATCCTTGCCGAGCGCCTGCAACGCGTGGTCCGCCTTGCGCTTCTCGGCGCGAACCTTCACCAGCTCCGCATACGCCGCCTCGGCCTTGGCCACGCTCCGGCGGGTCGCCGTATCCGCGAGCCGCTGCGTGAGATTGGCTTCGATGGCGTCGGCGAAAAACCAGGTAAGGCCGCCGAGCCCGAGCAGCAGCGCAGCCAGCCCCACGAGCATGCGTGCGCGGCGTGGCGGAGGCGCCGCGGGATGCGCCAGATCGCTTTCGGAAGCCGGCTCGGCGGCGGGTGCGACGGCGCTCCGCCCGGGGCTATAGGTGCCGAAGCTCCAGATATGCCCTTCCGGATCGCGGCAGGAATAGCCGCGCCGGCCGAGCCCGTCGCTCTTGAGCTCGAGCACGATCTCGGCCCCGGCCTCCAGCGCGCGCGCGTAATGCGCGTCCGCGTCCTCGACGACGAGATAGCAACTCTGGGTTTCGACCCCGCCCACCTCGTCCGGCTGGCGCAGTAGCGTGTCGAGGTCGGTATCGCGCACCGCCCCCATCATCATGAGCCCGCCGCGATAGCTCATCTGGCCGTAGATGACCGCCCCATCGCTGTCGGCGACGGCGGTCTGCTTTTCGAAATCGAATGCCTGCTCGAGCCAGCTCATGGCCCCCGCCAGGTCGCGGTAGCGCATGAGCGGCATGAGGTTTGGAGCGGGCAGGGTGCTGCTCGCGGTCATGAGACGCTCCAAAACATGGGGCCAGCCTGATCGGTGCCCTCGGGCGCGCGACAAGGAATGTATCCGGCCGCGCGAGGCTGGGCCACCCGCCGACCGAATCACAATTCATAAATGATAATAGAAATGCGCCGTGACGCATTGAAGAAAATGGAAAAAATGTAGTCGACGCCCTGTGGACAGTGTCCGCTGCCGACTTTTTCCCGCCCGTGGCCGGGAAGCTTGCACCATCTGGCGCCGCATGGCCCCGTCCGCCGCGCGCTGAGGAAAGCGGGAAGGGGCAGGATCCTAAAGCGGCTGTGTCGCCGCCTCGAGCCAGGCGCGCGCCTCCGCATCGACCTCTGGGCCGATCGTCCGCACGACCGTCGCGTGATAGCGGTCGACCCAGGTGATCTCGTCGGCGGTCAGGATCTGCGTGTCGATCAGCCGCCGGTCGATCGGCACGAGCGTCAGCGTCTCGAAGCTCATCATGGCGCGATCGCCGCCGGCCGGCCGCTCCGGCTCCGTCACGAGCACGAGGTTCTCGATGCGGATGCCGTAGGCGCCTTCCTTATAATATCCGGGCTCGTTCGAGAGGATCATGCCGGGCTCGAGCGCCACCATGCCCGCACGCGAGATCGACTGCGGACCTTCGTGCACCGAGAGGTAGCTGCCGATGCCGTGGCCCGTGCCGTGGTCGTAGTCGAGCCCGTGCTGCCAGAGCGCCCGGCGCGCGAACGGATCGAGGTCGATGCCGCGCGTCCCCTTCGGAAACCGCGCCGTCGCAATGGCGATGTGCCCCTTGAGCACGAGCGTGAAGCGCGTCCGCATCTCGGCCGTGGGCCGGCCGATGGTGACGGTGCGCGTGATGTCCGTCGTGCCGTCGAGATACTGCGCGCCGGAATCGAGCAGGAAGAGCTCCCCCGACCTCAGCGTCCGGTTCGTCGCCTCCGTCACGCGATAGTGCACGATGGCGCCGTTGGGGCCGCTCCCCGAGATGGTGTCGAACGAGATCTCCTTGAGCATCTGCCCGGCGGCCCGCTCGGCTTCCAACGCGCGCACCGCCGAGATCTCGTCCACCGTCTCGCCCGCCGCGATGGCGCGGTCGAGCCCGGCGAGGAAGCGCACGACGGCCGCGCCGTCCCGCACGTGCGCGGCGCGCGCGCCCTTGATCTCGGTGGCGTTCTTGATGGCTTTGAGCGCCACGCAAGGGTCCGCCCCCCGTACCGCGCTTTTGCCGAGGGCGCGTACGAACCAGTAGGCGGCACGGTCGGAATCGATACGCACGCGCTTGCCGGCTTTTTTCAGCGCTGCGATGCGGGCCTTGAGCGCATCCGGCGGGGCGATCTTGGCGAGGCCGTCGAGATGCGCCTGCGTCTCGCGCGGCACGCGCGCCCTGGCCACGAACAGCTCCGGCTTTCCGCTCGCGGGCACAATGGCGAACGCCAGCACCACCGGATTGTGTGCCACGTCCTGGCCGCGGATGTTGAAGAGCCACGCCACCGAATCCGTCGAGGTGAGCACGAGCGCATCCTGTCCGGCGCTCTTGAGGACCTTCTGCACCGACGCGATCTTGGCGTCGGCGGACTGCCCGGCATATTTCATCGGATGCGGCGCGACCGGCGCATCGGGCGGGCCCGGGCGCGCCTTGCCCCAGGCGGCGTCGACGAGGTTGCGCCGCATGGGCTTGAGCACGAGGCCCGCCGGCGCGAGCTGATCGGTCAGCCACGTCACGAACGCTGCCGAGTGCAGCCACGGATCGAACCCGATCACGTCGCCGCGCTTGAGCTTCTCCTTGAGCCAGGGCGCGAGCGCGGCCGAAGCGAGGCCCGGAAGGTCGAACAGTCCGCCCCCGCATTCCGCGCGCGCCTGCACCGTGTAGCGGTCATCGACGAAAAGCCCGGCCGCCCGGCGCGTGACAGCCACCATCCCGGCGCTGCCCGTGAAGCCGGTGAGCCAGCGGAGACGCTCCGAGCAGGGCGCCACGTACTCGCCCTGGAATTCGTCGCCGCGCGGCAAGAGCAGGGCCTGCAACCCGGCGTCCGCCATCAGCGCACGCAGGCGCGCCATGCGCTCGGGCACATCGTGGGCGTCGGATGGCGCGGCAAACGTCTGGAACATCGCGCGAGCTCCCCTCAAAGGTCTGCGTTCGGATCGCGTCAGGCCCGCTTGGTGAGCGAGAGCGTCGACCAGCCATCGTAGCGCTGATGATCGACGAGTGAGAACCCCTGCGCGCGATAGGTGGCGATGACGCGCGCGGCCTCCCGCGTGAGGAGGCCGGACAGCATCAGGTGCCCGCCCGCGTCGAGCGCCCGGCGGATGTCTGGCGCGAGCGTCACGAGGGGCCCCGCCAGGATGTTGGCGATGATCAGGTCGAACGGCGCGGCGGCGCGGATGACCGGCGCCGAAAAGCCGGCCCCGTCCACGAACGTGACGCGCTGGCCGACCCGGTTGACCGCGGCGTTCTCGCGCGCGACCACGACCGAGCGCGCATCGATGTCCACGCCATGGAGGCGCGCGTGCGGCCAGGCGCGCGCGGCGGCAATCGCCAGGATGCCGGAGCCGCAGCCGAGATCGAGGATGCGGCCGAACCGGTGCGTGGCGGCGAGCCGGCCGATCGCCATCAGGCAGCCGAAAGTGGTGGCATGATGCGCGGTGCCGAACGCCTCGCCCGCCTCGATCAGGATGGCGTTGGGCCCTTGCGGAACGCGCGTCCGGTCATGGCTGCCGTGCACGACGAAGCGGCGCGCCTCGACCGGCGGCAGCGCGGCCTGCGAGAGCGCGACCCAGTTGAGATCGGGAATGTCCGCCGTCCGGAAGGCCGGCACCGGCCCGCCGAGGAGCTCCGAAAGCTCGGCCTCGAGCGCGTCGGGCGCGCGCGCCTCGGAGAAGTAGGCCTCGATCCGCCAGACCGGCTCGGCATCGGGCGTCGCCTTGTCCTCGAACACCGTCAGCGCGTCCGGCGGCGGGTCGAGCAGGTCCTGCAGCGCGCCGGCCAGTTGCATGGCGAGGCCGCGCGTGTCGACCTCGGTAAGGAGCTTGTGAGGCATGGAAGGAGCGAGGCTCGCGGGTGGGGACAACGTGGCGCCGGGATGGCACGGTCGCGCTTATAGCACAAGCGGCGCCATCGCGAGCGCGGCGCGGAGCGGCTGGAATCCGGGTGCATTGGATGCTGCGGACGAGGGAAGAGCCGCGGCGGAGCGGCCTTCCACGCCGGATCAGAGGTGCGGGCCGTCGGCGCGCGCCAACTGCTCCGCAACGGGCTCTCCGTCGGCGGTGACGGTACGTTCCACCTCGTGGCCTTCCTCGCCTTCTGGGTCTGGCAGGTGGTCGAGGAACACGTCCCATTTCGCGTCGAGATGGGTCGCGGCCGCCGCGGGCAGAAGCGTGCGCAGCATGCCGTCGGCCTCCTCCGTAACGATGCCGTCCGCGAGCAGCCGGCTCAGCGCGTCCTCGAGGTCGAAATCCACCGTGACGCCGAAGCTGAGCTGGAGATAGCGCTCGATGGCGGAATCGATGTCGGGCAGGTCTGCGCGCGTGCAGCGTTCCTTGGCGAGCACGCTGTAGAGCAGGATCTCCTCCTTGACGTCCTCCTCAGCCGCCCGGTCGGCGAGCTTGATCAGCACGCCGCGATTGTCGGCCATGGCGTGGAAATAGAGGTTCTGCGCCATCACCACCATGTAGCGCTGGCGCTGGTTGAAGAAGTTCATGCCCTGGCGGAAGGCGACGCCGCCGAGGCCCAGCACCGCGCCCGCCGCGGCGATCGGATTGCTCGCCGCAAACGCGATCTTGCCGGCGGCCCCCGCGACGCCCATGCCGATGCCGCCGCTCGCCGTGAGGCCGAGCCGGAGCTTGTCGAAAAGGCGGAACTTCACGCGCGTGTTCGGGAACACCATCTCGACGTCGTTGCGCGGGATGTTCTTGAAGAGCTTGAGGTAGATGTTGCTCTCGTCGACCTCGGTCGGGATCATCGCCCTGAGGCCGCGCACGATCTTCTCCGCCTCGCGCCGCGGCACGCGCTGCTGCTTCATGATCTCGCGCACGCGCGTCTCGAACGGCTTCAGCTTGAAGAGCAGGAACAGCCGCTGGAAGATCGGCACGTCGAACTCCTCCTTGCGCATGAACTTGCGCATGGTGCGGCGATGGTCGCGCCGGCTGGAGGCGCCCCGGTAGAAGATCAGCATCTCCTCGAACACGCTGAAATCGACCTGCAGGTCGAGGCCGTAGTGGGAGTCCTTGGTCAGGATCATCTCCACGTCCGACGGATCGATGCGGACGTAGTTGGCCTGCGTCAGGATGCTCTCGATCTCCCGCACCACGCGCTTCTGCATCGCGGCGCGCTCCTCGGCGGTGAACGTGCGCGTGACGAGGAGATCGCTGTCGGGGCTGAAGCTCTCGTAGGCCTGCAGAAGGTTGGCGAGGCCGACGCTGTGCTGCTGGCGGCGCCAGTATTCGAGATAGCGGAAGAACCGGCGCGCTTCCCGCGCCTTGCCGGCCGGCCAGCTTTCGGGATGCGTCAGGCGGTCGAGCAGCGCATAGGTGGTGACAGGGATGAAGCGCTCGCGCTTGCGTGTGTGGTCGGGCAGGACGACGGCGGCGAGCGCGTCCGCAAGCGCGGCATCAGGCAACGCGCGGGAGGCCGATGCCTCGGGCATCGGCATCGCAACGTCCTGAACCATCCCCCACTCCTCCCGTTGACGCGACCGCTGGATTTTTACGACCTCGGCTTGCTGGGGTCCAGTGCCAGATCCGAAATCCGCCCCGAAAGACAAAGGGCTAGGGCCGGGATGTCAGATCATGAAACGCAGTCGATACCATAGCATTGTCTGCCGGGGACCGGCTTGAGAGTGCTGCGAGCCACCCGGTACGGGCGAGCCTAAGCCGCGCTTTGGTGCAGGATTTTGACGGCGGAGCAGAAAGACGCCGCCCGCTACGCCCGATGATAGGGATGCCCGGCCAGGATCGTCGCTGCCCGGTAGATCTGCTCGGCGAGCACGATGCGGGCGAGCCCGTGCGGCAGCGTCATCGGCCCGAGCGAGAGTTTGAGCCGCGCGGCCGCGAGTGCCGCCGGCCCATGCCCGTCCGCCCCGCCGATCAGGAAGGCAAGGCTGCGGTGGCCCTCATCGCGCCGCGCGCCGATCCAGCTTGCGAACGCCGCGCTCGTCAGGGTCGTGCCCGTCTCGTCGAGCGCGACGGCGAGGTCGGCGCCCTGGGCCGCGCTCGCGATCCGCCCCGCCTCGTCCGCCTGCCGCTGCTTGGCGCTGGCCTGGCGCGCTTCGGCAAGCTCGGTGAGCGCCAGCGGGCCGAGCGCAACGGCCCGCCCCGTCTCGTCGATGCGCTTGGCGTAGCGGAGATAGAGGTCGCGCTCGGGCCCATCCTTGAGCCGGCCGACCGCGATGATGGAAAGACGCATGGCACTGGATCCGGCGCGGATGACGAAGCGCCGGTGCCGGGCCCCAAGACCTCGGAAGGACAACGCTTCGCGGCGCGGATCGCGTCCTACCCGCGCCGGAACATGAGGCTCAGTGCGACGTCTCGCCGGGGCGTGAGGCCGACCACATCTTCTCGAGATTGTAGAAGTCGCGGACCTCGGCGCGGAAGACGTGCACCAGGATATCGACGGCGTCGATCAGCACCCAGTCGCAGGTCTGCAGGCCCTCGACCCGGACGTTCTCGTAGCCCTGGTCCTTGAGGTGCTTGCGCAACTGTTCGGCGATGGCGCCCACGTGACGGTCGGACCGGCCCGTGGCGATCACCATATAGTCGCCGATCGACGACTTGCCTTTGAGATCGATGGAAACCAGGTCCTCGGCCTTGGCCTCGTCGAGCCAGGAGAGAACCTGTTGGAGAAGCGGTTCCGAGGCAGCGTGCTCGCGCACGACCTCGGCGGGAGGCACACCCATCCGGGCGCCCTCAATGGCGGTTGGCATCTTTTTGGAAATGTCCTTTCCCTTCGATCACCAGTGGCCCTGTCTCTCTCGTGAGGCCGGTTGGTCAAAGGCAGCTCTGAGCGCGCCTCCGGCTGACCCGCGTCACGTCCTGGCCGGATTTGCTCAGTCCACCACCGCCACCGCGGAACTGCGGCGCCGGCCGATGCAGGATAGCCGCGCCCCGGGCACCCAGCAATAGGGGCCTGCTCGGAGGATCGCGGTGGCTGTCTGCCTCCCAAGGACCTTGCCTACTTCTTTGCTTCCAAATGATTTTATGGATCGGTCCGGGGCTTCCGGCCCTGGCCGGCCCGGATCTCGCTCGACGAGAGCGGCGAGAGCGGGAGCGTCAGGTAGATCCAGGCGGGCGGTTTTCGGCAGGCGAGACCGGCCGCCTCACCCTCGCCCAGCCGATAGCGGGCCAGGGCCCGCCCGGCCGGCGAGGCGAGCGCCTTGAGCCGCCAGAGCGGACGGTCGGCGATGACGAACGGCATCATGGCCGCGATGCGCCGCCAGCCGCTCCAGCGGTGGAAGCCGGCGAGGTTGTCGCCGCCCATGATCCAGACGAAGCGCGTGCGCGGATAGCGCTGGCGCAGGACGCTGAGCGTCACGATCGTGGCGGCGCTGCCGAGGGCGGCCTCGAAGCCCGTCACCTTGATGCGGGGGTGGACCGCGAGCCGCCGGCAGGCGGCGAGACGCTCGGAGAGGGGCGCGAGGTCGGTATGGCTCTTGAGCGGATTGCCGGGCGAGACCAGCCACCACACCTCGTCGAGCCCGAGCCGCTTCATGACGGCTTCCGAGATCGCCACGTGCGCCTCGTGCGGCGGATTGAACGAGCCGCCCAAAAGCCCGATGCGCTGGCCCGGCATCGCGAGAGGCGGGCGGGCGGCGAGCGATCCGAAGCATTTCGCGTGGAGACGGGCGGACATCGATCCCAGCCGGGCGAGAGGGAGGAACGGAACGAGAGGCAGCGGCCGACCGACGGCCGCCAGCCCCATGATCGCCCCGGGACGCCCTCCGTCCGTAGCAAAGCCCTTGAATCTCGTCAAAGATCTGGAGCGGGATCGCAAGTCAATCAAAACCGCTCGGATCTAGGCCGTGAACACCAGCCGGCTCCGGACGATATAGAGCACCACGAAGCAGATGAGCACGGCGGCGGTCTTGGCGGCAACCGGCCCCAGCCCGACGAGGTGAATGGCCCCGCCCGTCACGGCGGCCGTCAGGGCGATCCCCAGCACGCCCGTGGCCATGAACTCGGAGAAGAGCCGCCGCTCGGACTTATGCGCGCCGTCGCCGCGGAACACGTAGTGCCGCGAGAGCACGTAGTTGAGAGAGAACGCGACGCCGTAGGAAACGACGCTCGCGAGCACCGGCAGCCCCGAGACGGCCGTGAGGGGCAGAAAGACTGCGTAGTCCACCGCCAGGCTGACGACGTTGACCGCGCCATAGCGGATGAGCCGGCGGATGCGCGCGGCGAGATCCGGCCCCGGCCCGCGCGTCGGCGCGGTGTCGGGCGGGAGCGGCATGGGAGCGTCGTCTCTCATCGCCTCTCGCGATCCGGTCGGCCTGATGCTGCAACCCGAGAAGGGGCGCCGGCAGCGCATACGGTTTGGTAAGGGGGATCGGGAATGGTGAGTGATGGGGCGGAACGTCGCGCGGGGGGCGCGCCGGATGCCGCCTTTTCAACCCCAGAGGCGGACATGACGGCACGCCGCGATCTTGAGATCCTCGTCGTCGAGGACCGGCAGGTCATGCTGAAAATCATCCGTCGCCTGCTGATCGAGCTCGGGTTCGTCCGGATCGACGAGGCGGTCAACGGCCTCGAGGCTGTGGAGCGGATCGCGGCCAAGCGCTACGGCCTCATCCTGTCGGACTGGAACATGGACGGCATGAGCGGCTTCGACCTCCTGAAGCATGTCCGCGCGGATGAGGCGGCGCGGGCCGTCCCCTTCGTTCTGGTAACGGCCGAGGCGAAGCCGGAGAACATCCTGGCCGCCAAGGCTGCGGGCGCGAGCGCCTACCTCGTCAAACCCTTCAAGCTCGATGCGCTTGAGACAACGCTCGAGGCGGCCCTGGCCGCGCACGGCGTCGCCCACCCCGCCGCAACGGGCTGACCGCAGTCAGGCCGGGCGGATCTGGCCGTTTCCGCGCACGACGTACTTGAAGCTCGTGAGCTGCTCCACGCCGACGGGCCCGCGCGCATGCAGCTTGCCGGTCGCGATCCCGATCTCCGCGCCGAAGCCGAACTCGCCGCCGTCCGCGAACTGCGTGGAGGCGTTCCAGAGCACGATGGCGCTGTCCACCTCGTCGAGGAAGCGCTGGGCTGTCGCGGCATCGGACGTGACGATGGCATCCGTATGCTGCGAGCCGTAGCGCGCGATATGCTGCACCGCGCCCGCCACGCCCGCCACGGTTTTGACCGCGATGATGGCGTCCAGGAACTCATGCCCGTAATCGTCGGACACGGCGGGCCTCACGCGCGCGTCGGCGGCCTGGGCCTGCGCATCCCCGCGCACCTCCGCGCCGGCCGCGATGAGCGCGCCGATGAGATCGGCCACGACCTCTTTCGGCGCGGCCTCGTCCACCAGCAGGCACTCGGTCGCCCCGCATACGCCCGTGCGCCGCATCTTCGCGTTGACGACGATCTCCCGCGCCATAGCCGGATCCGCCTTCGCGTCCACGTAGGTGTGGCAGATGCCTTCGAGATGCGCGAACACCGGAACGCGGGCTTCCGTCTGCACGCGTTGCACGAGGCTGCGCCCGCCGCGCGGCACGATTACGTCGATAGCGCCGCCGAGGCCCGCGAGCATGTGCCCCACCGCGTCGCGGTCCGTGGTCGTGACGTACTGGATCGCCGCGGCCGGCAGCCCCGCCGCCGCGAGACCCTCAACCAGGCAGGCGTGGATGGCGAGGCTCGAATGATGGCTGTCCGAGCCGCCGCGCAGGATGGCGGCGTTGCCCGACTTGAGGCTGAGCGCGCCCGCGTCCGCGGTCACGTTCGGCCGGCTCTCGTAGATGATGCCGATGACGCCGATGGGCACCCGCACGCGCTGGATGTGGAGGCCGTTGGGCCGCGTCCAGTCCGTCACCACAGAGCCGACCGGATCGGGCAGCGCCGCGATCTCGTCGAGGCCGCGCGCGATGGCCGCGACGCGCGCCTCCGTCAGCACGAGCCGGTCGATGTAGGAGCTGGGCCGGGCCGCCTCGCGAGCGGCGGCGACGTCCTTCGCGTTGGCCGCCAGAATGGCCGGTGTCTCGCGCAGGATCGCCTGGGCTGCGGCGGTGAGCGCCGCATTCTTCGCCGCGGTCGGCGCGAGGGCGAGGCTGCGTGCCGCCGCGCGTGCGGCGTGCCCGACGTCGCGCATCGCGTGAGCAAGGTCTCGTTCGGTGTCGATCGGCTTTTGCATGGTTCGATACTTCGGATCGCGGGCGGCGGAGGTCAATGTTTCGATTTGCGGTGCAGGGCCATATCGTTGCGGTGGATCAGCTCGGGCCCGCCCTCGAAGCCGAGGATGTCCGCGATCTCAGACGACTTGCGCCCGAGGATGCGCTCGGCGTCAGCGCGCGCGTACGAGGTGAGGCCGCGCCCCAGCTCGCGCCCGTCGAGGCTGCGGATGATGACGGAGTCGCCGCGCTCGAACGTGCCGTCGACGCGGCGCACGCCCGCCGCCAGCAGGCTCTTGCCGGCGAGCAGCGCCGCCGCCGCGCCCTGGTCGATATGCAGCGTGCCGCGCGGCTCGAGCTGCCCCGAGATCCAGCGCTTGCGGGCCGTCACCGGGTCCTGCTTGGCGAGGAACCACGTGACCTTCGAGCCCTCCGAGATAGCGCGAAGCGGATGCAGGACCTTGCCGGTCGTGATCACCATGTTGGTGCCCGCGCCGAGCGCGATGCGGCCGGCCTCGACCTTGGTCTTCATGCCGCCCTTGGAAAGCTCGGTGCCCGCGTCCCCCGCCATGGCCTCGATCTCGGGCGTGATCTCGGTGACGAGCGGGATATGGGTCGCGCTCGGGTCCTCGTTCGGCGGCGCGGTATAGAGGCCGTCCACGTCGGAGAGCAGCACCAGGCAATCCGCCGACAGCATGCCCGCCACGCGCGCCGACAGGCGATCGTTGTCGCCGTACTTGATCTCGGCCGTCGCCACCGTGTCGTTCTCGTTGACGACGGGGATCGCCTTGAGGCCGAGCAGCGTCTCGATGGTGTGGCGGGCGTTGAGATAGCGGCGCCGCTGCTCGGTATCCGCGAGCGTCAGCAGGATCTGCGCCACCGTGAGGCCGGATCGCGCAGCCAACTCCTGATAGGCGTGGGCGAGGCTGATCTGCCCGACGGCCGCCGCCGCCTGCGACTGCGCAAGCTCGAGCGGCCCCTTGGGCAGCCCGAGCTTGTGCCGCCCGAGCGCGATCGAGCCCGACGAGACGAGCACCACGTCCTTGCCTTGCTTTGCAAGCTCGGCCACGTCCGCGACGAGGGAGGCGAGCCACTCGGTCTTGAGCGCGCCGGTGTCGCGTTCCGCCAGCAGCGCCGAGCCAATCTTGACGACGATACGGCGCGCGCCCGTCCACTCGGGGCGGACGAGGGGGGCTTCGGATTTGGCAGCGGGCTGAGACATGAGAGCGGCAGGCCGGGGCAGCGGAAGACAAGGAACGAGCCGCTTCCCTAGCACATCGCCGCCTCCCGTTGCGAGCCGGCCGTAGGGTCTTACTTCGCGCCCTGGTCGCCGCCTTGCAGGGCTTCGGCCAGAACGTCCGCGGCGGGAACACCGAGCTTGTTGTTCTTCGCCAGCCATTCGCCAGCCGGCTTCATGCCGGCGGCGGGATCTGCGGCGTCCTTGTCGGCGATCCGGACGAGGAAGAAGCCGGCACCGGTCCGCATGGCGGCCCAGCGGGCGCCATCCCACGAGACGAAGCGCACGAAGCGGTCAGAAAGTGCCGTGTCGCCGTCCTTGATGACGAGAGCGCCGAGGTCGGCGCCCCAGGCGAACGAGGCGCATTTGCCGTCCCACGTCTGGAACTCGGCCGCAGGCGCCGGATCGCCGGGCGACTTGCCGGCCTCGCTGAGCGAGATGTTGGCCCCGACCCAGCGGGCCGTGACATCGGCGCCGGAGCAGGACTTGAAGTTGAGCTTGTTGTCCTCATAGGCGAGCGTCTTGGCTTCGAGCGCGGAGGAAAGGCCGAGGAGCGCGGCGGCGAAGGCCAGCGGGCGGGCGAGCATGGTCTGTCTCCTGGAGAGCGGGTTGGTCGACTGCCGCCGGTTCTGGCATTCCGCAGTGGCCGGGAGAAGGGCGCAAATCCATGACCCAATTGACGTTTCTGTGAGCGATGCGTGCGCCGGGATGATCGGGCAACGAAAGAAGGAAGATTTGGATCTTTGCAGGGTGCGAGGCCGCTGCCGTGCCGGGAAATCGGCGCGCGTGCCGACGTAGGGTCCCCGACCGGAGCACGCTCAATCGAGTCCGAAATGAGTCCGCGCTTCAGAAACCTCTTTATCCGGGCTGCTTAAGCCATACTCCAGGCGATGGAATTGAAGCATGCATCAAGGCCCTGACTTTACTTGAAAATATTGATGCGTTTAAGTCTATCTCCGTATAGCCGCAAGTTAAACGAAGCAGTATGATTCTCGCGTTGCTTGCATCGCACCAAGCAGCGCCACGCACATCGCAACCCCCAAAACATGGAGTTCTCATGAACCTCCAAGAGCAGAGATTTGCCTGCTTGCGGATGGCGATGGAGCTCGGCTGCAAGGCCGACACCGTCGTCAAGATCGCAAGAGAAATGAGTGAGTTCATCGAGGGCGCTCCGGCCTCTCTGCCGGACGCCGAGCCGGATGCGTCCGTCGCCACCCTTGCAGCCTGCGGCACCGCGCTGTCCGAGCCGGTGCTGGCGGCCAACGATGGAGCGGAGACAGGCGAGGCAGCGCCCGAGATGGAAGCCGTTTCGGAGGCCGCCGAGGAGGTCACGGAAGGCGAATCCGAACCCGCTGCAGAGGCGCCCGCTTCGGAGGAGGCGGTCCCCGAAGAGACAGCGGCTTCCGAGGAGGCTCCGGCCATCGAGGCGTCTCCCGCCGAGGCTGAAGCCGTGCCGGCCGAGGCTGCTGTTGCGGAGGCCGCCGCGGAGGAGGACGCCCCAGCCGTCGAGGCTGCCGCTCCGGAGGCCGAGACGGCTCCGGCAGAGGACGCCGTGGCGGAGGCTGCATCTGAAGCAGATGCACCGGCCGAGGAGGCCGCTGCTCCCGAGGCGGAAGCTGCACCGGCCGAGGAGGCCATCGCCGAGGCAACCGCCCCAGAGGCTGAAGCCGCTTCAGCGGAGGAAGCCGCACCCGAGGCCGCTGCTGCGGAGGAAGCTCCGGCTGCTGACGCGGCCGCTTCCGAGGCTGAAGCCGTAACGGCCGAGGCTGCTGCTGCGGAGCCCGCAACCGCCGAGGCCGCCCCAGAGGCCGAGACGGCTCCGGTCGAGGAAGCCGTGATGGAGGCGGCTCCTGAAGCGGACGCCCCAGCCGCCGAGGCCGCCGCTGCCGAGGCTGAAGCCGCACCGAGCGAGGAGGCTGCCGTCGAAGCCGCCGCGACCGAGGAGGTGGAAGACGCCACGGAGGACGACACCGAGGTGACGGTGCCGCCCGAGGTCGCCGCCGCGCATGTCAACGGTGCGGCCCCTCCGCCGGTCGCCCCCGCGGAGTAAAAAAGAAAGATCGCACGGGAAGGCTGCCTCGCGTGATGCAGGGCAGGCCCTAAAGGGAACGAGCGCACGACAAGGAGGGCGGGCTGGCCACGCAGGAAGAGGTCAGCTCGCTCGCCCGCCGCATCATCGGCGAATGATGGTCGGCGAAGGGTGTCGAGCCTCAGATGAGGCTCTTCTCGTAGAGATCCGTGCGCCGGTCGCGGAAGAAGCCCCAGTCCGCGCGATAGCTCGCGATCAGATTGAGATCGAACGTGTGCAGCAGCACGCCCTCGTCGGCCGCGCCGAAGCGCGCGACCAATTCGCCGCGATGATCGGCGATGAACGAGTGTCCGTAGAATTTCTGCTGAATGCCGTCGTTGTCCTCGAGCCCGATGCGGTTCGCGGCCACGATGGGCACCGCGTTCGAGACCGCGTGTCCCTGCATGGCGCGCTGCCATTGCAGATGCGTGTCGAGGCTCGCGTCATAGGGCTCGGAGCCGATCGCCGTCGGATAGAACAGCACCTCCGCGCCCTCCACCGCCATGGCGCGCGCCGTCTCCGGATACCACTGGTCCCAGCAGATGCCGACGCCGATGTGCCCGCGCCGCGTCTTCCAGGTCTTGAAGCCCGTGTCCCCCGGCCGGAAGTAATACTTCTCCTGATAGCCGGGGCCGTCCGGGATGTGGCTCTTGCGGTAGACGCCGAGGATTGCGCCATCCGCATCCGCGATGGCGACGCTGTTGTAATAGCGCGGCCCGTCCTTCTCAAAGAACGAGATCGGGATGACGACCTCGAGCTCGCCTGCGAGCTTCGCGAGCGCCGTGACGCAGGGGTGCTCGGCGGCCGGAAACGCCGTCTCGAACCACTTCGGGTCCTGCCGCGAGCAGAAGTAGATCCCCTGGAACAGCTCGGAGGGCAGCACGACGTCCGCCCCGGCCCGCGCCGCCTCGCGCACGAACGCTTCCGTCTTGGCAATGTTGGCCGCGAGATCGTGCCCGTAAGAGGTCTGGATCGCGGCGACCGTGATGTTGCGTGCCGTCATCAGAGGGGTTCCTGCTGGGTAATGCAATGGAAGGAGCCGCCGCCCGCTTCGCCGCAGCCGAGAAGCCCGCGCGACGAGATCCCGACCACCTTCCGGTCCGGGAACACCTCCTGCAGGGCCGCGAGCGCCGCCTCTTGCGTCGGCGTCCCGTAGACGGGCACGACGACGAGGCCATTGGCGATGATGAAGTTCATATGCGAAGCCGGCGAGCTTTCGCCAAGCGCGTTCCGGTAGCGCCCGACGCCGGGAACCCGAACCACCTCGAGCGTGCGCCCCGCCGCATCGGTCTGGCGCGCGAGCCCGTCCGCGATGGCGTCGAGAATGGCCGCGTTTGGATCCCCGGCGTCGGCCGGCGCCTGGCACACGACGCGGCCCGGCCCCACGAAGCGGGCGATGTTGTCGATGTGTCCGTCGGTGTGATCGCCGATCAGCCCTTCATCGACCCAGATCAGCTTTTTCATGCCGAAGGCTTCGCTGAGGGCGGCTTCGGCCTGTTCCGCGGTCCAGCCGTTGCGGTTCGGATTGAGCAGCGTCTGCCGGGTGGCGAGGATCGTGCCCTGGCCGTCGTGGTCCACGGCGCCGCCCTCGAGCACGAAGTCGAAGCGGCGGATCGGCGTGCCCGCCATCTCGGCCATCGTATCGCCCACGGTGAGGTCGTCGGGGAGATCGTATTTGCCGCCCCAACTGTTGGTCTTGAAGCGCAGGGCCACGCGCCGGTTGCCGACGTGCGCGAAGATGGGGCCCGTATCGCGCAGCCAGATATCGCCGTACCGGGCGGACACCAGCTCCGCCTTGTCCCCCACCGCCGCCAGCGCCGTGGAGGCGGCCTCCTCGCCGTTGACGAGCAGGCGCACGTGGTTGCTCTCGGCAAGCGCCGTGACCAGCGCCGCCACGTCCTGGCGCGGCGTGGCGAGATCGCCGTTCCACTCGTTGAGGTTCGCCGGCCAGGCTGTCCAGATGGCGGCCTGCGGCGCCCATTCGGCGGGAACGACGGGGGTGAGGGTCTCGGTCATCGGCCTCGGTCCAGAACGGGAGCGCCGTGCGCGGCACTCGCAGGAGGGGGAATACCGGTGATGCCCGTAAGATCCTGCGGGTGCAAGCCGTTATGCGATGCGGCGCGTGCCGAGTGCCCCCCGGCGCGCTCCGCGCCGCCCGCTTCACAAGCCCACGCAAACGCTCTACAAGAGCGCGACGGGCCGGATCGGTTGCCCCCGGATGTCGAGACGACCATCCGGGCACCTCTGCAACTCATTGATGATCAACGGTTCGCGGGCGTAGTTCAATGGTAGAACGGCAGCTTCCCAAGCTGCATACGAGGGTTCGATTCCCTTCGCCCGCTCCATGGCTTTTATGCTGCTCCCTGGCCCGCTCCCCGCCACCCCGAAGCTGACCCGTGACGCCGCCCGCGTCGGAGCCCGATAGCGCTCGCTCCGTGCGTGCCGATCATGGCCGCCGCACGCGCCGAGGCTGCGAGGCGAACCGGTTGCGGGACGATCGCCCGGGAGCCCGGGACCGATCCGCAATCCCATGACGTGGGACCCGGGCGCGGCTGGTGGCCGGGCCTTGCCCGCGGGCGTACCGCGCGAGCCGTCTCCATACGCGCCGTGATATCGTTAAGATGGATCCGAAAGCGCCGTTTCACGGCCTCATGTCCGGCGGGCGCGCCGTCGCGTGCGGAGGCAGGGCTTGCGCGATGCGACAATTTATAACATAGGAGATGTTACCTTGTTACACTGAAAGATTTCATGAGAAATCACCCTGAAAATTCCTGCCCGGACCGGGTTGTCCGTGCAGGGCTTGGGGCATGGCCCCCCTGCCACGCGGGCGAGCCTGTCGGCGGAGGCGCCGCACGCGTCGCGGTTTGCCGCGCGCACGACGGCGTGCCGCGGTAAGAGGAGCAGGGTGCCGATCATGGCCAAGGTTCGATTTCCAGCTTTCGCCAACCCGTTCGGGCCGCGCACGTCGCGCTCGCTGAGCGCGACGCTGATCCGCAACATCTCGATCCTCCTCGCCCTCACGCTCGCCCTCAGCATGGTGCTGACCTATTGGCAGTCGGCGACCAAGGTCGAGCGCGAGATCGACGCCGCGCTCGCGATTGCCGAGAAGACCGTCCGCAAGGTGGTCCAGGAGATCGCCCATGAGGACGACCCGCGCCTGCAGCTCGTGCGCCTGGTGCGGGTGTTCGACGGCAACCGCCACGTCCGCGTGACGTTCGTCGAGCCGGAGCCGATCGGCGCGCGCATCTCGAGCCTCGCCGCGCCGGCGGAGGAGCTGCCCGACTGGTTCTATGCGCTCATTGCCCGCCCGCCCGAGGTTCTTCGCATCGCGCTTCCCGGCGATCTCGGCCGCTTCGGCGCGCTTGAGATCGAATCCGATCAGCGCAGCGAGGTGGCCGAGGTCTGGGAGGACTTCCTGTCGCGGCTCGTCATTCTCTCGGTCTTCTGCGGTCTCGTCGCCGCGCTGGTCTACATCACCGTCGGCCGGGCGCTCGAGCCGCTCCCCGTGCTGTCGCGGGCCTACGAGCGCCTGGGCGGCGGCGACTACGGCGTGCGCGTGGCCACGACGGGGCACACGGAGCTGGCACGCCTGTGCACCGGCTTCAACGAGATGGCCGGCCGCCAGGGCCAGATGCAGACCGCCAACCGGCGCCTCAACGAGCAACTCGTGACCGTGCAGGAGGAGGAGCGCGCCGACCTCGCCCGCGACCTCCACGACGAGGTGAGCCCGTTCCTGTTCGCCGTCGATGTGGACGCCACGACCATTCGCAACATGGCCGACAACCCCGATCCGGCCATTCTGGCCGAGCGGACTGCCTCGATCCGCGAGGCGGTGGCGCACATGAAGAAGCACGTTCGATCGATCTTGGGCCGCCTGAGGCCCGCCGCCCATATGGAGCTGGGCCTCGCCAACGCCATCGAGACGCTGGTGGCGTCCTGGCAACTCCGCCATCCCGATGTGACGTTCGCGGTGAGCGTCACCGAGCGGAGCTGCGGCCAGAAGCTCGACGGCGTGATCCACGGCATCGTGCGGGAGGCCATCAGCAACGCGCTGAAGCACGGCGCCCCGTCGGAGATCACCGTCTCCGTGACGCGGAACGTGGACGACGACGTGCGCGTCGAGGTGACGGACGACGGCGGCGGCTTCAAGCCCATGAGCCTTGCGAGCGGC
The DNA here is from genome assembly GCA_036823975.1 of Hyphomicrobium sp. GTDB lineage: Bacteria > Pseudomonadota > Alphaproteobacteria > Rhizobiales > Hyphomicrobiaceae > Hyphomicrobium_C. Next base: position 17,272 of record DAITBB010000010.1, on the reverse strand, counting down.
TTCGGTCTCGTGGCGATGCGCGAGCGGGTGACCGCGCTGGGCGGAACGGTGGACATCAAGAATAGAGACAATCCGGCAGGCGTAGTGGTGGATGTGTTGTTGCCGATCCGGGAAAGCTACGCCGCATTCAACGGGTCGCGAAGTGCGGAGGAAAGCCGATGAAGATCCTGATCGTCGATGACCACGCCGTGGTCCGCCAGGGCATTCAGCGTCTCCTGTCCGGCGTGGCGAACGCGACGTGCTTCGAGGCGTCGAGCGCGCACGAGGCGCTCGCCATCGCCCGCAAGGAGAACCCGGACCTCGTCATCCTCGACATCAACCTCGAAGGGGCGAGCGGGCTCGAGCTTCTGCGCCGCCTGCGCATCGAGAATGCATCCGTGCGCGTCTTGATGTTCTCCATGCACGCCGAGCCGATCTATGCCACCCGCGCGCTCAAGGCCGGCGCCTACGGATACGTGTGCAAGAGCGCCAGCGCGGAGGAGCTGACGACGGCGGTGCTGCGCGTTCTCGAAGGCGGGCGCTATCTCGACTCCACCCTCGCCGGCGAGCTCGTGATGAACAGCGTTCGCGCCGAGGACCCTCTGCGCAACCTCACCAACCGCGAGATCGAGATCCTGCGCATGCTGGGCGAAGGCAAGAGCCTGCAGGGCTTCGCCGATGCCATCGGCATCGCCTACAAGACGGTGGCGAACTCCTGCGGGCGCATCAAGGAAAAGCTCGATCTGCCGCGCACCTCCGACCTCATCCGGTTCTCGATCGAGAACCGGCGGAGCTGACGCCGTCCCGCCGGGGAAAATGGCCGCAGGCCCTCGACATAATCCCGCCCGCGCACCGTGTTCAGCAAGCCCCCGTACGGGCTCCCGAGCCCGGCTTGCGCGCGGTTGAGCCTGCGTGAAAGTCCCACTTCCGCCGCTATTGAGGCATGCTCTCTCGTCTTAAGTCGGATCTTTTCCGCAAAGATCAGGAAGTTTTACTGGTTTTTGGAGATGCGGCAGGGATGATAAACCTGATTCACCGCGTGGAGATTGGTCCCAACATGAAAATTCTTGTCGTCGATGATCATGCCGTCGTGCGCGAAGGCATTCGCCGCTTGCTCGCGACGATAGACGGCGCCGAGATTCACGAGGCTGCCACGGCTCAGGAGGCGCTGCCGGTCTTCCGCGCCGTGAGCCCGGACGTCGTCGTGCTCGACATCAACCTCGACGGCACGAGCGGCCTCGAGCTGTTGCGCCGTTTGAAGTCGGAGAGCGCCGGCGCGCGCATCGTGATGTTCACGATGCACTCCGAGCCGAGCTATGCCATGCGCGCGCTGCGCGCGGGCGCCGCCGGCTACGTGAGCAAGAGCGCGGAGGCGGGCGAGCTGGTGACGGCCGTCAGGAAGATCGCCTCGGGCGATCGTTACCTCGACCGCACGATGGCCAACGAGCTCGTTTTCAACTCGGCCCTCACCGAGGATCCGCTGCACAAGCTCTCGAACCGCGAGGTGGAGATCCTGCGCATGCTGGGCGAAGGCAAGAGCCTCGCCGAGATCGCGTCGACGTTCGACATCGCCTACAAGACAGTGGCGAACGCCTGCAGCCGCCTCAAGGAGAAGCTCGGCGTCGAGCGCACGGCCGACCTCATCCGCCTCTCCGTCGAGCGCCGCATTCGCTGAAGGCGAGTGCTTCCGGAAAAGTGGGAACCGGTTTTCCGATAAGAAGCACGACAAAACGAGAGTGCTTCCGGAAAAGTGGGAACCGGTTTTCCGATAAGAAGCACGACAGAACGAGAGTGCTTCCGGAAAAGTGGGAACCGGTCATGGCGGAGCCATGCGCGGGAGTCATGGCGGAGCCGTGCAAAGGAAGTGTCCGACAAGAAGCACGATAAAATGGCGCTACCGCGCCAGCCGCTCGCGTGTCAGCGTCTTGGCAAGCTCCACCGCCGGCTGGTCGAACGGATCGATTCCCAGAAGCCGCCCGGCGAGGATCGTCTCGATCATGAAATGCATGAGCAGCGCGCCCATCGCACGCTCGTCGAGCGTGTCGAGGTCGAACGTGCGCACGGGCCGGCCCGCCTGCGTCAGCGCTTCCGCGATCGCGTGCGCCTGTGCGTTCACCACGTCGCCGACGGTCTTGCCGCCGAGGAAGCTCTGGCCCGCGAGTGTCGCCATGTCGGCATCGAGCGTTGGCCCTTCGCCCGCGCTCGCCACGCGCACGACCGTCACCGCGATCTCGCGCGGGCCATCCATGAAGAGCTGAAGCTGGCTGTGCTGGTCGAGGGGCCCGAGCGCGGGAATGGGCGTGGTGCCCTCGCCGCCTTTGCCGAGGCTCTCCGCCCAAAGCTGCACGTACCATTCCGAGAAGCGCCCGAGCCGGTCGTTGTAGGGCATCATCACGAGCGTGCGGATGCCGCGCTCCTTCGAGAGCCCGACGGCGGTCGCCGCGCCGATGGCCGGCGCGAAGGCGGCGGGGAACGAGGCCGAGACGAGGCTGTCGATCACCTCGCGTGCGCCGGCCCGGATCTTGCCTGCATCGAGCCCGCGCGCGAGCGCCGGCAGGAGGCCGACGTTCGTGAGGCACGAGAAGCGCCCGCCGATGCCGGTATGGTGCGCGAGCATCGGAATACCGAGGCGCGAGAGCAGCGCGCGCAGGCCGTTCGTCTTGCCGGGCTTGTCCGGCTCCGTGATGCCGAGGAACAGGCGCGGGATCTCGGCTTCGAGCCCCGCCGCCTTCACGGCGGAGAGGGCGACGAGGAGCTGCGCCAGCGTCTCCGTCGTGCCGCCCGATTTCGACGTGACGACGAAGCGCGTCGTCGCGAGGTCGAGACGTTTCAGTCCCGCCGAAAGGGTGAGGGGATCGAGGTTGTCGTAGAAGCGCGTGCGCGGCCGCGGACGTGAGCCATTCGAGGGGCAGGAGACGCCGGGCAGGTTCCATCCGGCGAGCTGGGCCAGGGTCTGCCCGCCGAGGCCCGAGCCGCCCGTGCCGAAAAAGACGACGACCTCCGCGCCCTCGATGAGACGCAGGAGCGCCGCGTCAGCCTCTTCGAGATCGGCCGTCTCCTCCGCGATCCTGAGGAGCGGCAACCGTCCGCTCGCATGGTCGGCCTGGAGATCGTGGAGGGCGGGCGCGCATTGGGTCAGCCAGCGGCCAAGCTCGGCCTCGCTGAGCCCGTGCTCGCCGATGGCGCCCGAAAGGCATCCGGCGATAGACTGACGATAGGCGGGAGACGAGGCAGACGACGAGGAGGGAGTCGACGGGAAGGGGGTCATGATGCTCCGCATAACCATCTGAGCTGACGAGAGTTCCACCGCAGGCGTAAACGATTTGGCGGCGACCGCAAGGTGGCGCACGATCGCGGCGCAAATATCGCGAAGGGCCGGAGGGCGAGGCGGACGCGCTTCCCCCGACTGAGCCCCAACGCGTCGAGGAGCGCGCAGCGCATGCGGAAGGATGGCCCGGAACTCCAAAAGACCATGCGCCGTCTCTCAGGCGTGCTCGCCGTGGCGCTGGGCGCATATATCCTCTACGGCCTCATGACGGGAAGCGTCTCGATCGGGCGGCACAGTGCCGAGGGCTATGACGCGCTCAAAGAGCCGGCATGGTATGGGCTCGCGATGGCGATCCTGATCGGCGCCTGCACGTATTTCGCGCTCGTCGCCCTCGTCTACGTCGTGCCGAAGATCGAGCCGCACGACCTCGCGCAACAGCAAAGCGGCAAACGATGGAACGTGACGGCACTTGGCCTCATCGCGTCGGCGGCCCTCGCCTACGGATGGCTGGCGGAGCGGCTGGAGCGCCCCATCACGGCCGACACCGACAGCCGTTTCTTTGGACTTGCGATCCTGGCGATGCTCGGCCTCTCCGCCCTCGCGGCACCTCTGCCGCCGGGACGGACGCGCTGGGGGCTGCGCGTCGCCGGAGCGGCCATGATCGCGGCCGCGGTCCTGACGGTCGTGCGGACCAACCGCTGGCTCTAGATTTCACATAGCCGTCGCGCGCGCTCGAACACGGCGCACGCAGGACCCGGAAGCGCTTATCCCTTCTTGCCGGCGCTCGCCGCCGCCGTCGCCGGCTGGCCGACGATCGTGACGATCAGCTTGTCGGGCGCGAGCAGCCGTTTCGCGACACGCTTGGCATCGTCGAGGGTCAACGCTTCGATCTGGGCGTTGCGCGTCTCGATGTAGTCCGGGCCGAACCCATCCTCGAACAGGCCGAGAAGCTGGCTCGCGATCTTCGTGTTGGTGTCGAAGCGGAGCGGATAGGAGCCGACCAGGTATTTCTTGGCGTTCTCCCACTCCTCCGGCGTCGGGCCGTCCGCGGCGATCTGCGTCAGCTCCTTGCGGATGATGTCGAGCGACTGCTGGATGGCGTCGGCGCGGGTGGCGACGCCGCCGTAGAAGACCGACGTGTGCTTGAAGGGCTGCAGATAGCTGTAGACCGAGTAGGCAAGCCCGCGCTTCTCGCGCACCTCCTCCATCAGGCGCGACGCGAACCCACCGCCGCCGACGAGGTGGTTGAGCACGAATGCGGCCATGAAGTCGGGATCCTTGCGCGCCATCGCCGGCAGCCCGAACGAGGCGACCGACTGCGGCACGTCCATCGTGATCCACGTCTCCTTGCCGCCCGCGGGCTCCGTCATCGGCACGTCGGCGAGATCGGCCGTCTCCGCGAGATCGCCGAACACCTCGTCGATGAGCTTGCCGAGCTCCTCCGCCGTGATGTCGCCGACCGCCACGATCTTGAGGTTGCTGCGCGCGAAGTTGCGTTTGCGGAACGCCTCGAGGTCGTCGCGCGTGATCGCGCCGACGGAGGCCTCCGTGCCCTGCGAGGGGCGTCCGTAGCGATGGCCGGCGAAGGCCGTCGCGAACCACTCGCGCGCGGCCACTTTCTCCGGGTCGCGGTCGGAATAGACGAGGTTGGCTTGAATCTGTCCGCGGATGCGCTCCACGGCATCGGCGTCGAAGCGCGGCTTCGTGAGGGCGAGCTTCAAGAGCCTGACGGACTCGGCGCGGTTCTCGGTCAAGGTCTCGAAGCTGCCGTAGAAGCCGTCGCGGCTGTCCTCGAAGCGCATGCGCATGGCGAGGCTTTCCATCTGCTCCTGGAAATCGCTGGCGACGATGTCGCCCGCGCCTTCGTCGAGCATGGCGGAGAGGAAGTTGGCGAGGCCCTCCTTGCCGTCCGGGTCTTGCGAGTTGCCGCCTTCGAACGAGAAGCGCAGCGCCAGCAGCGGGTTCTCGTGCGCCTCGACGAGCCAGGCCTGGATGCCGCCGGGGCTTTTGATCACTTCGATTTTCATGGCGTGCGCGGGCCTGCTGAGCGTGACGAGGAGGGCGAGAACGAGAACCGAGAGCGAGATCGCGATATCGATGCGGGCGACACGCGTGAGCGAGCGGCGGAGCATATCCATTGAGCTGTCCCTGGGGTGTCTACGACCGGCTCTTGGGAGCCGGCTCCTCGGCGCGAGCACCCTCGGCGGACGGCGTGAGATAGCCGGTCACCGAGCGGCGCAGATCGAGGTAGGCGTTGGCGACACGCTTGATGTCGTCGACGGTCACGTTCTTGAGGGCCTCCGGCCAGCCTTCGATCTGCTGCACCGTGCGGCCGAGGGCCATCCCCCAGCCGTACCGGCGCGCGAGCGAGGCCTGGTCGTCGTTCTCGTAGATGTAGTCGGCGATATAGCTCGAGCGGGCGCGCTTGAGCTCGGCCTCCGTCACGCCGTGTTCGCGGATGTCGGCCAGCACCGCATCGATGGAGGCTTCGATCTTGGGCAGGTCCGAGGTCTTCGCGGCGACCGCATAGAGGCTCATCGTGCCGTAGTCGAGGCCCGAGCCCTGATAGCTGCCGCCAGCCGAGGAGGCGATCTTCTCCTCGACGACGAGACGCTTGTAGAGCCGGCTCGTCGCGCCCTCGGCGGCGATCTTCATCATGAGATCGAGCGCCTCGGCCTCGCCGGGTTTCGCCGTCGTGTAGCTCGGCACGACGTAGTCGCGGTGGAACGACGGCTTGCCGGCCCGTGCATCGGAATAGTCGACGCGCCGCGCGGCGCGCTGGGGCGGATCGGATGGCCGCTGGCGCGAGCTCTCGACCGCCGGATTGGAGGGCACCTTGCCGTAGGTCTTCTCGGCGAGCGCCTTCACCTCGTCTGCCGTCACGTCGCCGGCCACCACGAGCACGGCGTTGTTGGGCGCGTAGAAGTGCTTGTAGAACGTCATCGCATCGTGCTGCGAGAGCTTCGCCATCTCGTGCTCCCAGCCGATGACGGGGATGCCGTAAGGGTGCGAAAGATAGAGCGCGGCATTCATCTGCTCGTCCATGATCGCCGCGGGATTGTTCTCGATGCGGCTGCGGCGCTCCTCGAGGATGACGTCGCGCTCCGTGGCGACCTCCTTCTCGGTGAGGCGCAGGTTCACCATGCGGTCTGCTTCCATGTCCATGACCGTTTCCAGCCGCGTCTTGGCGATGCGTTGGAAGTAGCTCGTGACGTCATGGCCGGTGAAGGCGTTGTCCTGGCCGCCGAGCCGGGCGACGATCTTCGAGAACTCGCCCATCGGAATCTTGTCGGTGGACTTGAACATCAGGTGCTCGAGGAAGTGCGCGATGCCGGACACGCCCTTGGGCTCGTCCGCCGCGCCGACCTTGTACCAGATCATGTGCGTGACCACGGGCGCGCGGTGATCGGGGATCACGACGACCTGAAGGCCGTTGGCGAGCGTGAACGTGCTGGTGCGAGGCTGGGCTTGTGCGGGTGCGATGGCGAGCATGAGAGCAGCGATCCAGATCGAAAGGCGCAGAGCGCCAGGAGACTTCGTCATAAGATCCTCGAAGGCGAGAGATCGCGGGGAAGAAAAGGCCCGCCGGCGCCGGCAGCGAAGCCTGATAACGTGCTTCCGGAAGAGTGGAAGCAGCACGAGAGCGTGGCAAGAGGTCTCGTCATTCGGCGCTGCGATGTCAAATGACAACGCGTTCATGTCGTCCGTGAAACGCGCGTGAAGGCGCGCATCAAAACACTGATAGAGAAGAGAATTTCCGCAGTCCCGTGTGCAGAGGCCAGGCGCGAAGGGCGGCGCTGACGCTCACTCGTCGTCGTCGCTGTCGCTGGACCAGGTCTTGATGGCCGAGAGCACCGATCCACGGCACGGCCCGAGCGGTCCCGAAGCCTGATCGGCGTCGTTGTCGCCGCGCGCCTTGGCCTGCTCGTAGTTGACCTTGCAGTATTCCGCCTGCTGACGCTCCAGCTCCTGGCGCGAGACCTTGGCCACCTGGTCCGGGTCCTGCAGAGCGGCAACCTCGTTCATGCCCGGATCGGCGGGAGCGCCCGGCTCCGGGATCCGCTCGAGGTTCGGCGGCATCACGAGGCCCGCGCGCTCCTTCATCTTGGGCTCGGCGCTCTTGGTTTTTCCACTGTTGAGGCCGACGGCATCGAAGATTTTGCCGTTGAGCTCGACATCGTCCGCCGAGCAGCCTGCCATCGCGAAGGCGAGCGGAAGCGCGAGGAGCATGGCCGCCGTGAAGCGGAACCATGCGCGGATCGAGCTCATTGTCACGTTGGATCGCAACATCTTCGATCGCAAGCCCTTGCTGCCGTTGGGAATGTTTTTCGAGAGAACGCCCCTGCCTTCCCGCTACATCGGGTTTGCGGCGTCTTTGCGACTCCCTATGACCGAGTCATACAAGAGCAGCGCCACCCCAGCAACAATCGCCACATCTGCGATGTTGAAGACATACCAGTAGAAGCCAAAGGCGTGCAGAGAGAAGAAGTCTGCAACCCCGCCGATCAGCACCCGGTCGAGCCCGTTGCCGAGGGCGCCGCCGATGATCAGTCCGAGCGCGATCGCCATGCGCCGCCCCGTCCCGCCGACGGCCAGCCAGATCCAGAGCGCCAGCGACGCGACGACCGCAAACAAAGCAAGAACAAGCTGCCACGCGGTGCCGGATTGGTCGAGCATCGAATAGCTGATGCCCGTGTTCTTGACGAACACGAGATCCAGGAACGGCGTCACGGTCACGCGGCCCTTTTCCGCGATCCGATAGACGAGGAGCATCCACCACTTGTGGGCCTGGTCGATCACGAAGGTCGCGACGGCGAGCTTGAGCGCGAGGGCCGAGCAAGGCCCCCACAACCACCGCGCGAGCGGACGACGGCTCACGGCGGTGCTCATGCGCCCACCCCGCGGTCCAGCTCCCGCACCGCCTCCGCGTCGCGCGCGGAAAGATCCGGATAGGCGGGATCCGAGCCCACGTCCTGGGTGATTCGCCACGAGCGGGCACATTTCCGCCCCTCCGCACGCGCGACGATCACGCCCACGCCCGGCACGTCCGGAAGCGTGAAGACGCCGTCGGGCGCGGCGGTGCTCTCGACCGAGATTGCGCTCGTGATGGCGATCTCGGCGAGATCGAGGCCGCGGATGGCGTCGCTGAGGGTAGCGTCCGTGACGAACACGCGCGGCGCCGCCTCGAGGCTCGATCCGATGCGCTTGGCGGCCCGCTCGATCTCGAGCGCACCCGTCACCACCCGGCGCACGGCGCGCACATGCTCCCATTTCGCGGCGAGCGCATCGTCGCGCCACGAGGCCGGCACTTCGGGGAACGTTTCGAGATGCACGCTGCGGTCCGCGCCGTAACGATGCCCCCAGGCTTCCTCCGCCGTGAACGAGAGGATGGGCGCCAGCCAGCGGGTGACGCAGCCGAAGATCTGGTCGATCACCGTCAGCGCCGCGCGCCGCTTCACGCTCGAATGCGCCTCGCAGTAGAGCGTGTCCTTGCGGATGTCGAAGTAGAATGCGGAGAGATCCGTGTTCATGAATGGCAGCAGCGCCGCCACCACGCCGCGGAAATCGTAGGCGCCGTAGGCGGTCCGCACCTCGGCATCGAGCTCCGAGAGCCGGTGCAGCATCAGCCGCTCGAGCTCGGGCAGCTCTGCCTCCGGCACGCGAAGCTCCGGCGAAGAGTAATGCAGCGCGCCGAGCATCCAGCGCAGCGTGTTCCTGAGCTTGCGATAGGCTTCGGCGGCCGATTGCACGATGGCCGGCCCGAAACGGATGTCGTTCGTGGTGTCGGCAGAGGCCACCCAGAAGCGCAGGATGTCCGCGCCCGCGGTCTTCATCACCTCCTGCGGCGAGAGCGCGTTGCCCTTCGACTTGCTCATCTTCTCATCCCCCTTCTCGTCGAGGATGAAGCCGTGCGTGAACACCACGTCGTAGGGCGCGCGCCCGCGCGTGCCGCAGGATTCGAGCAAAGAGGATTGGAACCAGCCGCGATGCTGGTCCGTGCCTTCGAGATACATCACCCGGTCAGGGCCGCCGTCGCGCACCCTGCGGATGCCCGCGAGCCTCGGGAACGCGTCGGGATCCTCGAGCGTGAAAGCATGCGTCGAGCCCGAGTCGAACCACACGTCGAGCACGTCGCGCACCTGCTCCCACTTGGCGGGATCGTAGGCGGGCGCAAGGAAACGCTCGGCCGCCCCGGTGGCGAACCAGGCATCCGCGCCCTCTTTGGCGAAGGCTTCGGCGATGGCCGCGTTCACGGCCTCGTCGCGCAGGATGTCGCCCTCTTTGAAGCCGTCGTGATCGGCCTTCGCGACGAAGACCGTGATCGGCACGCCCCAGGCACGCTGGCGCGACACCACCCAGTCCGGGCGGTTGGTGATCATGCCGGTGATGCGGTTCTCGCTCGCCTCCGGCACCCACTGGGTCGCGCCGATCTCGTCGAGCGCAAGCGTGCGCAGAGAGCGCGCGCCGCCGCCGAACGGCTTGTCCATGGCGATGAACCACTGCGGCGTGTTGCGGAAGATGACGGGCTTCTTCGAGCGCCACGAGTGCGGATACTGATGCTTGAGGCGCCCGCGCGCGATGATGGTGCCGGCTTCGGACAACGCCTTGATCACGGCCTCGTTGGCATCGCCCTTGTCGCCGTTTTCCTTCAGCACGCGCTTGCCGGTGAAGCCCGGGGCTTCTTTCGTGAGCACGCCGTCGGCATCGACGGTGGAGGGGATCATGGTGTCGATGCCGCGGTCGCGCAGCGCCTTCTGGTTGGCGATCCAGATGTTGTAGTCGTCCGCGCCGTGGCCGGGCGCGGTGTGCACGAAGCCGGTGCCCGTGTCGTCCGTCACGTGATCGCCGTCGAGCAGCGGCACGTCGAAGCCGTAGCCGAGCGCTGCGAGCGGATGGGCACACACGAGACGCGACAGAAGTTCACCAGTAATCGGCGTAAGATCGTCATCGCTGCGTACGAACTCTGTCACCTTCGCCGCAGACATGACTTGTTCGGCCAGATTGTCTGCCAGAATGACAGCTTGGCCAGGACTCAACCAGTTTCCATCAGGCGCTTCTTCTACGATGTACAAACCATACTTGATCTTCGATGAGTACGAGATCGCCCTGTTTCCTGGGATCGTCCAAGGCGTGGTTGTCCAGATTACGACATTGGCTCCGACAAGATGATGGTTGTCAGTGGGGTCAGCTTTGACGATCGGAAACTTCACCCACACTGCGTCGCTCTGATAGTCCTGGTACTCGACCTCGGCTTCCGCCAGCGCCGTCTTCTCGACGACGCTCCACATCACGGGCTTCGAGCCGCGGTAGAGCAGGCCGTTCGCGGCGAACTTCATGAGCTCGCGCGCGATCGTCGCCTCTGCCGCATAGGTCATCGTGAGGTAGGGGCGCTCCCAGTCGCCGATCACGCCGAGCCGCTTGAACTCCGCGCGCTGCACGTCGACCCACTGCTCCGCGAACTTGCGGCACTCGTCGCGGAAGGCGTTGATGGCGGCGGGATCGGAGAAGTTCGGCTTTTCCTTCCCCTTGGCACGGTACTGCTCCTCGATCTTCCATTCGATGGGAAGACCATGGCAGTCCCAGCCCGGCACGTAGTTGGAATCGAAGCCGAGCATCTGCTGGCTCTTGACGACGAGATCCTTGAGCAGCTTGTTCAGCGCGTGCCCGATGTGGATGTGGCCGTTGGCGTAGGGAGGCCCGTCGTGCAGCACGAACTTCGGCCGTCCCTTGGAGGCTTGGCGCAGCTCCTCGTAAAGCCCGCGCTCCTGCCAGCGCGCGAGGAGCTTCGGCTCCAGCTCCGCCAGCCCCGCGCGCATCGGAAAATCGGTCTGCGGCAGATTGAGCGTCTGGCTCCAGTCGCGCCCTCCGGCCTCGCCCTTCGCATCCGCGCCCTTCGCCCGTGTGTCCGCCACGCCGTCGCCCTTTGCCATTCGTCGGTATCCCGCTTGATTTGCAGGGGGTTCTAGCAATCCGGGCGGCGGGACGCAAAGCCCCGCATCCCGCCGGGCGACGAAAGACGGGCGCGAGCCTCAGCCCGCCAGCGCCGCCTGCGACGCCTGATAGGCCGGGCGGGCCTGCATGCGCTGGACGTAATCGCGGTACTCCGGGCGTTCGGGAATGACCTTGAACCCCATCATGTAGGCGAGCCCGGAGCCCGTTAGCACGTCGGCGGCCGAAAAGCGGTCGCCCAGCAGCCAGGGCCGCGATTTGAGGGCGCCGGAAAGGGTCTCGAGTGCGTCGCCCGGATGTCCCCAGCCGGACATCGAGGCCGGCGTTTCCCGCTTCATCGCGAGGTCGATGCAAGCCGGCTCGAAGCAGCTCCCATAGAAGAACATCCAGCGGAGATAGGCGCCGCGGTCCGGATCGGTGAGGGTGGGCGCCAGCCCCGCCTTGGGAAACTTGTCGGCGAGATAGACGAGAATGGCCGGGCTTTCGGTCACGATGGTCGCGCCGTCCTTGAGCACCGGGATCTTTCCCATGGGATTGATCTTCAGGAACTCCGGCTTCTTGTGATCGCCCGCCTTGAGGTCGATCGGCACGATCTCGAACGGCTCGCCGAGCTCGTGCAGCATGTAGAAGACGGTCGCCGAGCGGGAATGGGGGTTGTGATAGAGCGTCAGCATCGGGTGCCCTTTCTTGATCTCATCGCCAATCGCCGAGCACGGCGTTGACGAGCGCAAGCGCCGCGACGGCTGCCGTGTCGGCGCGCATGATCCGGGGACCGAGCGACAGCGCGATCGCTTCGGGCCGCGCCCGGATCATCGCGCGCTCATCGGGCGAAAATCCGCCCTCGGGGCCGATCAGCACCGCAAGCGGGCCCGGTGGGAGACCGCCGAGCGCGGCAAGCGGGCTCGCAAGGGGTGCCTCCTCGTCGCAGAAAATCAGCCGCCGCGCCGGATCCCATTGCGCGAGCAGTGCCGGCAGCTTCACGGGCTCCCCCACCTCCGGCACGCAGAGCACGCCGCATTGCTCGGCCGCCTCGATCACGTTCGCCCGCATCCGCTCGAGGTTCACGCGCTCGGCCACCGTATGGCGCGTGAGGACGGGGACGAGCCGCGCCGCGCCCATTTCGGTCGCCTTCTGCACCATGTAGTCGAGGCGCGCGCGCTTGAGCGGCGCGAAGAGATAGTGGAGGTCGGGCCCGCCTGTCTGGGCGCGCACGCGCTCCTCGGCCACGAGCACGGCGCCGCGCTTGCCCGCTTCCGAAAGGCGCGCCCGCCATTCGCCGTCACGGCCATTGAAAACGAGGATCGCGGCCCCCTCGCCGAGGCGCAGCACGGTGCGCAGATAGCTCGCCTGCTCCGGCGTGCAGGGGATGCGTGCGCCCTCCGCGAGATCGGCGGAGACGTAGAGGCGCTGGGAGGTGAAATCGTGGACGGCCATGCGCTTCCATATCCGAAGCCGCGGCCCGATCCAACACGCGGGGAGGCGGGCGCGCCGCGCCCGGCGTTGACCGCCCGAAGCTGCGCGCCTACCATCCGGGCTGCGGAGCAAGCCGCACCCGGACCCGCGGGAAGGGCAGAGCCCACTTGTCATTAGGTGCACGGTCACGTTCAACCTTTGTGCAGCCGGATTGCGGGTCGTCGGCAGGATGCACGGAGGCATGGATGACGCGGCTCCCCGCACGGCCGAATCTCGGCCCATTGAAAAAGTCGACCCTCGGCCCATTGAAGCGACCGAACCTCGGTCAATTGAAGAAGCAGGCGAAAGACCTGCTGACCCTCTACAGAAACGGCGATGCGGAGGCGGCGGAGAGGATCCGCGCCGCGCTTGCTGGCCGCTTTGATGGAAACCTGCGCCTTCACGACGCGCAGTCCTGCATCGCGCGTGAGCATGGTTTCAAGTCGTGGACGGAGCTGAGAAGCTTCGTGGCGGCACGGGAAGAGGCCGGCGCCGATCCATCCGCCCTGCTCCGGCGCCTCTGCCATCTCATCTATGCCGGAGATATCGCCGGAGGGACGGGCCGGGCACAGCCCGAGGTCGCCGCCCGCATGCTCGACGACAATCCCTCCCTCGGCGGTGATGATCCCTATTTCGCCTGCGCGGTCGGAGATACGGAGACCCTTGCGCGCGAGACGGCACGCAATCCGGCGTGGGTCAACCGCCCGGGCGGTCCGCTCGCGCTGCCGCCGCTCGTCGCCGTGACGCAGTCGAGCTTGATCCGTCTGCCCGCCTATCGCGATCACCTGCGGGCGGCCGCACAAGCGCTTCTCGAAGCCGGGGCCGATCCGAACCAGACCGTCGCGAGCCGCTGGAGCACGACGCTGGACGCGCCCTTGGAGGCGTTCCCGCTCTCCGCCCTCTATGGCGCCGCCGGGCAGAACCACGATCCGATCCTGACGCAGCTTCTCCTCGAGCACGGCGCAAACCCGAACGACGGCGAGTCCCTCTACCATGGGCTCGAAAGCCCGGACTGCACGCGCCTCCTGCTCGCGGCTGGGGCACGCATCACCGGAACGAACGCGCTCTATCGCGCGCTCGACCTCGACGACGTGACGCCGCTCACGCTGTTGCTGGCGAATGGCGGCGATGCCAACGAGCCGGCACCCGGCCCGCCGACATCCGACTGGGGTGCGCCGCTCCTCTGGGCGATCCGGCGCCGCCGCTCGCCGGCCCACTTCAAGGCGCTCCTCGTCGCAGGCGCGAACCCTTCGGCCAGAACATCGCGCGGAGAGAGCGCCGTAACGCTCGCGCTCAAGTTCGGCTTGCCGGAGGTCGCCCAGCTCTTGCGTGAGGCCGGTGCCGACGAGAGTATGCTTTCGCTGGAGGATGCGTTCGTCGCCGCCTGCGCCCGGGGCGACGAGGCCGCCGCGCGCGCGTGTCTCGCGCAACGCCCGGATCTCGTCCGTTCGCTCTCCGAGCGCCAGCAAAGTTATCTGCCCGCGCTCGCCGCCGAAGGCGCGGGCGAGGCGGTGCGCCTCATGGTCCGCCTCGGCTGGCCAATCGACGTGCGTGGCGGCGACTGGTCGGCCTCCGCACTGAACCACGCCGTCTTCCATGGCGATGCCGCACTCGTGCGTTTTCTGATGGAGCATGGCGCACGTTGGACGGAGGCGCACGGCTTCGGCGACACTGTGCTCGGCACGCTCGCCTGGGCCTCGTGCAACACGCCCGTCGCGGGCGGCGATTGGCCCGCCTGCGCCGAAGTGTTGCAGGCCTACGGCCTTCCGGAGGCCAAACCGGATCCGGCCGGCCCCGACTGGGTGATCCTCGACGGCGTGCGCCGGCGCTTTTCCGAGGACGTGGCGGAGATCCTTCTCACCCCGCCTGCGGTTGGCGAGGGGCAAGTTGCCGGGGAGGGCGGCGGAGGATAGGTTCGCCGCGCAACAGCGGAGGGGACAGATCGGCATGATGGCAGACGCAGCCAGCCCGAATGAGGAGCCGATGGAAGGCGACAAGGCGGTCGCGGATGCGGAGAAGGGCAATTGGGTGGACCGGCTCGCGCCGCGCGCCTGGCGTCCCTATCTGCGGCTGGCGCGCATGGACCGGCCGATCGGCACCTGGCTGCTCCTGTTCCCGTGCTGGTGGTCGCTGACGCTCGCCGCCGTCTCCAACGGCCAGCCTTATCCCGATGTCGGGATGCTCGCTCTGTTCGCGGTCGGCGCGCTCGTCATGCGCGGCGCGGGCTGCGCCTACAACGATTATGTCGACCGCGATTTCGATGCCCGCGTGCAGCGGACGGCGAGCCGGCCCATCCCGTCCGGACAGGTCTCGCCCGAGGCGGCGCTCACGTTTGCGCTTGGGCTCGCGCTCGTGGGCTTCCTCGTGCTGATCTGGTTCAACCTCTTCACGATCCTGCTCGGCATCGCCTCGCTCGGCCTCGTCGCGATCTATCCGTATATGAAGCGGTTCACCTATTGGCCGCAGGCCGTTCTGGGCCTCGCCTTCAACTGGGGCGCGCTGATGGGCTGGACGGCCGTCAAGGGCTCGCTCGATTGGCCGCCAGTCCTGCTCTATGTCGGCTCGGTGCTCTGGACGATCGGCTACGACACGATCTACGCGCACCAGGACACCGAGGACGACCTGATGCTCGGGCTGAAGTCGACGGCGCTCTCGTTCGGAGAGGACACGCCGTTCTGGGTCGGAAGCTTTTACGTCGGCGCGCTGCTGCTCTGGATCGCGGCGGGCTTCCTCGCCGGCACGCATCTCATCTTCTTCTTCGGCGTGGCGCTCGTCGGCCTTCAGATGGCCTGGCAGGTCTCGACGCTCGACACCTCGGACTCGGGAAACTGCCTGCGCCGCTTCCGCGCCAACCGCGATGTCGGCGCGGCCATCTTCCTGGCGCTCCTCACCGACACGCTGCTCTCGTGGTGGGCCGGCCTGAGCTGACGGAAAGAGTGAGCTGATAGTGAAGTGAGCTGATAGCGGGACAAACGACGGAACGCCGCCGTCAGGCGGCCGTATCGTCGTCGTCCTCGTCCGTCGGGGCCTCGGCGCCCGAGGACAGCTCCTTGAGCTTGGCGAACACGCGCGCCTCTTCCTCGGCCGGGGTCTCCTCGCGTGCCTCCTCGGCCGGGCGCGGCTGCACGATCTCGGCCGTCGGGCGGAAGCCTTCGTCGGCCGTCTCGCTCGCCGCCGGGCCCGTCGTCTCCTCGGTCGGAAGCAGCGTCCCGGCCCGGATGGCCTCCTTGTGCGCCTCGCGCTGCTCGCGCTCGACGCGCCGCGCCGCCCGCTTCACCTCGTTGTCGAGGTCCACCTGCGAGCAGAGGCCGAGCGTGACCGGATCCTGCGGCACGAGGTTGGCGGAGTTCCAGTGCGTGCGATCCTTGATCTGGGCGATGGTCGGCTTGGTGGTGCCGACGAGGCGCATGATCTGGCTCGTCTTGAGCTCGGGATGGTTGCGCAGCAGCCAGAGCACGGCGTTCGGCCGGTCGTGGCGGCGCGAGACGGGCGTGTAGCGCGGCCCGCGCTTGGTCACCGTCTCGGGGATGACGACCTTCGGCTCGGCGATCCGGAGGCTCCGCGCCGGGTCCTTCTCGGCCGCCTCGATCTCGTCGCGCGTGAGCTGGTTCGAGGTCACGGGGTCGTGCCCTTTGATGCCCTGCGCCACGTCGCCGTCCGCGATGCCCTTCACCTCGAGCACGTGCAGACCGCAGAACTCGGCGATCTGCTCGAACGAGAGAGACGTGTTCTCGACGAGCCACACGGCGGTGGCTTTCGGCATCAGAGGCTTACGGTCGCTCATAGCGGCTCTTCTCCGGGTTCTCGGGGCGCCGCCGCGAAAACCCAATAAGGTGAATGAAATTTGGGGATCGCGCCTTATACCGCAAGGGGCGTCTTCAATGCAACACCCCTGTGGAGGCCACGCCCGCCGTGCGCGGCGAGGCGGGAAGGCGCGCCGATGCATTTTGCTGGCACGAAGAGGCGCCTGGAACGCCATGGCGAGTTGCGCGCGGCCGATCCGGCGATTAGACCAGTCGCGCCGGATCCTTCTCGGTTCAGCCGGAACCCCAGGGCCGTCCGACCGCGCGACGCCGGACTGGGCACGCCGTCAACCCGACAATCGTTATGGAAGAACGCCGATATGGCAACACCCCACATCACCTATTTCGAGGACCTCTCGGTCGGCCAGGAGGCATCGCAGTCGAATACGGTGAGCGAGAGCGACATCGTCGCGTTCGCGGATATCTCGGGCGACCGCAACCCCGTTCATCTCGATGAGGAGTATGCCGCCTCCACGATGTTCAAGGGACGCATCGCACACGGCATCCAGTCCGCGGCCTACATCTCCGCCGTGTTCGGCATGAAGCTTCCCGGCCCCGGCGCGATCTACATTTCCCAGACCTTGAACTTCAAGGCGCCGATCCGCATCGGCGACGTCGTGGTGACGACGGTGAAGCTGGTCGAGCTCTATCCGGAAAAGAAGCGCGCGCGCTTCGAGACGGTCTGCACCGTCGGTGGCAAGCCGGTGCTGACAGGTGAAGCCATGCTGATGGTTCCGGCCCGTCCCGCGGCTTGAGCCGGCGATCAGAGTGCTTCCGGAAAAGTGGGAACCGGTTTTCCGACAAGAAGCACGTCGGACAA
>DAITBB010000075.1:0-13357 GCA_036823975.1 Hyphomicrobium sp. | reverse complement strand
CGGAATCATATTCGCCCAGAGCTGTCAGTAGCCGAGAAATTCAACAGCCTGCTAGAGTGCTTCCGGAAAAGTGGGAACCGGTCATGGCGGAGCCATGCACGGGAAGTGTCCGATAAGAAGCACGATCAAACAAAAGCTTAGAGCCGTTCCACGATTCCACTAAACCGAAACGGCTCTAAGCCGCACGCGGCAGACGATGAATAGCGAGGGCGGGTCCTGCTGTGCGGGCCCGCCCTTTTTAATTTCTGAAGTTGCCGTCTCTCGCGCTCTGCGCCGGCGCCCCGGCTCTCAGCCCTCAAGAAGGCCTCAAGCCGTCATGCGCGCCGTGATCTCGGCCATCGCCGCCCGTGCGGCAGGTGTCCATGGCGCTACGTTGGAGACGACGAGGTTGGCTTCCGAGCGCAGGATGAGCCCGTCGTCCAGGATCCGAAGCCCGTTGGCGGCGAGCGTCGTGCCCGTTGTCGTGATGTCGACGATCAGCTCAGCGGTGCCGGCCGCGGGCGTGCCCTCGGTGGCGCCGAGGCTCTCGACGATGCGATAGTCCGAGACGCCCTTGGCGGCGAAGAAGCGCCGCGTCAGGTTCAGGTATTTCGTCGCGACCCGGTAGCAGCGCCCATGCGCACGGCGGAACGGGAGCGCGATCTCGGCGAGATCGTCCATATTGCGCACGTCGATCCAGCAGTCGGGCACGGCGACGACGACATCCGCGTTGCCGAAGCCGAGCTTGCGCACGAACGTGACGCGGGTCGCGGCATCGGACATCTGCTCGGCGACGAGATCCTCTCCGGTGATGCCGGCGTGAATGCGCCCGGTCTTCAGGTTCCAGGCGATCTCGGACGCCGAGACGAAGGCGACATCGACGTCGGAAAAGCCGGCGATCTCGCCGCGATAGCCGCGCTCGTTGCCGGTCTTGCGCAGCGTGAAGCCGACGGCGGCGAACGCCTGCGCCGTCTGCTCCATCAGTCGGCCCTTCGAGGGCACGGCGAGGATCAGCTTGTCGGGCGCCCCGTTGCTCATGCTGCGCCTCCGTTGCCGAGCGCGGCGATCAGGCGCTCGGTGTGCACCGCCGCGCCCACGGCCGGAACGTCCACCGGCGCGCCGACGGCCTTCAGAAGCCGGTCGTAGCGGCCGCCGCCGGCGACGGGGCTGCGCCGGCCGAGGCCCGGCGTCACGACCTCGAACACGAAGCCGGTGTAATAGGCGAGCGCGCGCCCGAAATTGGCCGAGAACTCGGCGCGCTCGAGGTCGACGCCGGCCTGCGCCATCAGCTCGAGGCGCCATTCGTAGGCGCCGACGGCTTCCTCGATGTTGATCCCCATCAGCGTCGCAAGCTCCCGGATGCGCCGCACGGAGGCGCGCGCCGGCGCCACGATTGCCACGTAGCTCGCAATGAGCTGCGCCGTCTTGGCAGACAGCGGCTCGGTGCGGGCGTCGGCCACCCGCGCGAGGAGGCTCGCCGTGATCTCGGATGGATCGCGCAGGCCGATGGGCTCGAGACCGTTCGCTTCGAGATAGGCCGCAACCGCCGCCTCGGCCGCCTCTGGATCGTCGGGATCGAGCGTCTCGCGCAGCACCTTCGGAATATGAGCCGAGCCCGCGCCGGGCTCCACCGTCAGCCGCGCCAGCTCCGCGTTGAACGCGTCGGGACGCACGAACAGGTGCATGAGGCGCTCGCGCCAGCGCGCGGGCATGTCGGCCGCCTTCAGGATGGCGCGCAGGATGCCGAGGTCGCCGAGACGAAGCTGATAGCCCTTGCGCAGCCCCGCCGCCTCGAGACCGGCGACGAGGGTGGCGATCACCTCGGCGTCGGCCCGCTCGCGGTTCGCTTCGCCGAACGCCTCGATGCCGGTCTGGCGGAACTCGCGCGTATGCGCCCGCCCGCTGCCGAGCGGCTGAAAGCGGAAGGCGGGGCCGTTGTAGCTGTATTTCGCGAGCACCGCGGCGCCCGGATGGCGCCCGAGGTGCAGGAGGCAGGTCGGCACCGTCAGGTCCGGCCGCATGCACAGCTCGTCGCCGTCCTGGTCCGAGAACACGTAGGTTCGCGCACGGAGCGATTCACCGACGACGTCGAGGAACACGTCCGCGGGCTGGATGATGGCCGGCGACACGGCCTCGAAGCCCGCGCGCGAGAACGCGGCGAGGAGCGCCTGGGCGGAGGCTTCCAACGCCTCGAAAGGGTTCGCCGTCTCTGCGGACATCGGGCTCGTCGTTGCTTGCTGTGAAGTCATGATGCCGTCCTGCATTTCGCGGACGGAGGCAAGACTTTCTTTGCCGGGGCGGTTACCGGCAGGGGTTAAGAGTGGCGGGCGAGGATCTCGCGCACGGCGTCCACCAGCCGCGCCTCGGGCACGGAGACCTGGGCGGGCCGGGTCTCCTTCCATTCCTTGTTGTCCTTGATCGCGGCGGCGGCCTTGGCGCCCTCGATCAGGTCCTTGAGAACGACCTCGCCGGCCTCGCGCTCGGTCGAGCCCTGGATCACGGCGACGGGCGCGCCGCGCTTGTCAGCATATTCGAGCTGGCGGCCGAACTTCTTCGGGTTGCCGAGATAAAGCTCGGCGCGAATGCCGGCCTCGCGCAGCGTCTGCACCATGCGCTGGTAGGCGGGGATCTGGTCCTTGTCCATTACCGTCACGACGACGGGGCCGGGCACGGGCGCCGGCGCCCGGCCGATGAGGCGCAACGCCGCCTGCAGGCGCGAGACGCCGACGGCGAAGCCGGTGGCGGGCACCTTCTGGCCCGTGAAGCGGCCGATGAGATTATCGTAGCGCCCGCCGCCGCCGACGGCGCCGAAGCGCACGGCGTTGCCTTTCTCGTCGGTGGTCGGGATCAAGAGCTCCGCCTCGAAGACGGGACCGGTGTAATATTCGAGGCCGCGCACGACGGACGGATCGATGACGATGCGGCCGTCGCCGTAGCCCGCCGCCGTCACCAGCGACCAGATCGTGCGCAGCTCCGCGAGCCCCTCGACGCCGATCGCGCTCGCCGTCACGCGCGCTTCGAGCGCGGCGAGTTGCTCCTCGACGGTTGAGGCGCCGGCGAAGATGGCCGTCACGGCGAGGATCGCGGCCGTATCGAGCCCGGCGCCTGCCGTGAAGTCGCCGCTCTCGTCCTTGCGGCCGGGGCCGAGGAGCGCCGTCACGCCGTCGAGCCCGA
Organism: Hyphomicrobium sp.; assembly: GCA_036823975.1. Classification (GTDB taxonomy): domain Bacteria; phylum Pseudomonadota; class Alphaproteobacteria; order Rhizobiales; family Hyphomicrobiaceae; genus Hyphomicrobium_C. Next base: position 10,204 of record DAITBB010000075.1, on the reverse strand, counting down.
GGCGGTCGTACTTGTCGAGGGCGCGCATCACGATCAGCCAGCGCGCATCTTGCTCGGGGGCTGCGAGGCCCACGATCTCGCGCAGCCCATCGAGAAGCTTGCGGTTGTTGACCTTCACGACGAACTGGCCGCGTGCGAAGCCGAGCGCCTCCATCGTATCGGCGGCGAGCATGCAGAGCTCGGCATCGGCCGCGACGGTCTCCGCGCCAATGGTGTCGGCGTCGAACTGCGTGAACTGCCGGAACCGGCCCGGGCCGGGCTTCTCGTTGCGGAACACCGAGCCCGTGGCGTAGCGGCGGAACGGCTTCGGCAGGTCCTGGAAGTTCTCCGCCACGTAGCGGGCGAGGGGGGCGGTGAGGTCATAGCGCAGGGAGAGCCACTGCTCGTCCTCGTCCTGGAAGCTGAAGACGCCCGCGTTGGGGCGGTCCTGGTCCGGCAGGAACTTGCCGAGCGCGTCCGTATATTCGAGGGCCGGCGTCTCGAGCGGCTCGAAGCCGTAGCGCTCGTAGACCTGACGGATCGTCTCGACCATGGCCTGCGTCTGGCGCAGCTCTTCCGCGCCGATGTCGCGCAGGCCCTTGGGCAGGCGCGCGGCCGGGCGCTGGGGCTTGCGCTTGTCGGCGCTCTTGTCGGACGGGGCCATTTTGTCGGGCTGGGCCATGGATCGCGGCCTTCGGGCGTAAGGTTGCTGATGCGCAGAAGCAACATGCTGTGCGGACCGCCTTATAGCGGATGCGTCCAGAGCGGCAAACCTTACCACTTTGCCGCTTGGCGGCAGCCTTCCGCTTGGGCTCGGAAATCGATAGAAGATGCGGCATGACAGTGATTTTGGATCAGAGCGCGCCGCGCGAGGCGCCCTCCGCCGCGGCGGCCCCCGTCAAGCCGACGCTCGCCGGCATGAGCCGCGACCGGCTGCGGGCGGCGCTCGCAGAGGCGGGCGTGCCGGAGAAGCAGCTCCGCATGCGCGTGATCCAGCTCTGGCGCTGGCTCTACATCACGGGCGCGACGTCGTTCGACCAGATGACGGACGTCTCGCGGGAGCTGCGCACCGCGCTCGCCGCCCGCTTCACCCTCGACCGGCCGGAGATCGTGGCCGAGCAGATCTCCGTCGACGGCACGCGCAAATGGCTCATGCGGCTGCCGCGGCTGGGACACGAGGCGCGCGCCCCCGAGATCGAGACCGTTTACATCCCCGAGGCGGACCGCGGCACGCTCTGCATCTCCTCGCAGGTCGGCTGCACGCTCACCTGCAGCTTCTGCCACACCGGCACGCAGCGCCTCGTGCGCAACCTCGAAGCGGCCGAGATCGTCGGCCAGATCCTGCTCGCGCGCGATCGCATCGGCGATTGGCCCCAAAGCACGGCACGGCCAGCCGACGGCGGCCTTCTGCCGGCGGGCGAGCGCAAGATCACGAACGTCGTGCTCATGGGCATGGGCGAGCCGCTCTACAATTTCGACAACGTGCGCGAGGCGATGGACATCCTCTCGGATGGCGAGGGCCTGTCGCTTTCCAAGCGGCGCATCACGCTCTCCACGTCCGGCGTGGTGCCGGAGATCGGCCGTTGGGGCGAGCTGTCGGGCACGATGCTCGCGATCTCGCTGCATGCGACGAACGACACCCTGCGCGACGAGCTGGTGCCGATCAACAAAAAGTACCCGATCAAGGAGTTGCTGGACGCCTGCCGCACCTATCCCGGCGTGTCGAACGCCAAGCGCATCACGTTCGAATACGTGATGCTGAAGGGCGTCAACGACAGTCCGGCGGACGCGAAGGCGCTGGTGCGGCTGCTCGCCGGCATTCCGGCCAAGATCAACCTCATCCCGTTCAATCCCTGGCCGGGATCGCGCTACGAGTGCTCGGACTGGGAGACGATCGAGCGCTTCGCCGACATCGTCAACAAGGCGGGCTATGCGAGCCCCGTGCGCACGCCGCGCGGCCGCGACATTCTCGCCGCCTGCGGACAGTTGAAGAGCGAGAGCGTGAAGCTGCGCGCCCGCGAGCGGACGGGCCCCTCCGCCGCCTCCGAGACCGGAGCGTAAGCCCGCCCATGCTGCTCAGGACCATCGGGCGCTTGATCTGGGTTCCGATCGCGGTCCTGATCGCAGCCGCGGTGGCGATGCTCGTCCTCTTGACGCTCGGGCTCGAGACCTTCACGCACGCCGTGCACCGGCTGGACGAGGCCGGCACGCTCGAAGCGGTCTATGACGTCGCCTGGCAGGGCAGCCTCATCGCCTCCGGCGCAACGATCATCCCGGCGCTCCTCGTCGTGATCGCGGGCGAGGTCGCGCGCATCCGCTCCTGGCTCTACTACGTCGTCGGCGGCGGGATCGCATTAACCGTCATTCCCCTGATGGCCCGCCTCGATCCGGCATCGATGACATATTCGCTTCCCGCCCTCTGGCATGTGTTCGCCACGGCCGGGTTCGCGGGGGGACTTGTCTACTGGATGCTGGCCGGCCGGAACGCTTGAGCGCGCTGGGCGTCCCTCCTTCGAAGGGTTGAGAGGAACCGGTCCGAATTCCATCGGACCGGAACATGCTCTAGGCTGTGAGCACAGCATGGATGGCGTCGTGTCGGTCGGTCTTGGGATTTTCAGGTTCGTTCTTGGATTTGCGGCGGCGGCCCTCACCGCGGGCCTCGTCCAGGCGCTGTTCGTCGTCGGCGCGGACGGGCTGATGCTCGACAGCGCCCAGCTCGAGCGCATGGGGCTGCTCACGCTGCTGGCCGCCACCCAGTCGGCCGTGTTCGCCGCGCCCTTCGCGATCCTGGCCGTGCTCGTCGCCGCCTGGTTGCCGATCCGGTCCGGGCTTTATTTCGTAACCTGTGGCCTTCTGATCGCGCTTGCCGGCTTTGCGGCCCAATACGTCAGCGAAGCGGGTACGCAGACCATCTACAACAGCTATGCGCTGGCTGCCTACGTCGTATCGGGATTGGCGGCCGGGGCGGTCTATGCCCTTGTTGCCACTCCGAATTCCAGGGATCGCGAGAAAAAATAGCGCCCGCGCCGTCTCGACCAAAGTCGAGGACCTGCCCATTGCCAGATGCCGGCCTCGCGCCTATATTGTGCACTGCACAATAGAAGTTGCGAGCAGGAGCTCGGTCTCATGGATTACGGGGAAGCCAGGCTTTCGTCTCGGTTCGCCAAAAGTTGCACGACGGCCGCGTTCGGCTACGCCCGCGCCACGTCGGCGGCCTATGCGGCCATGGCCGATCAGGCGCTCGAGTTCTGGGCCCGCTCGGCCCGCAGCTTCGCAGGTGGCGCTGCGAGCGACGAGTCGCGGGATTTGGAGCTGAGCACGGGCCCCCAGCCTTACCGCTCGGCCGTGTCGGCGGCGCATGTCGTCCCTTCGAGCCCGACCGAGTTTGCGCGGCTCTCGAATGCCTGGCTGGACCAGGCCATGGTGCCCGTGCACGCGTGGTGGAGCCTGTTTTCTTTCGAAAGCCATCCGGCGAGCTGGCCGATGGCCTATGCCATGATGACGGCCGGCGTGCCGCGCGCGGTGGCCTTACCGGCCGCCGAGGCCAACCTGGCGGCCATGGATGCCGCCCAGCTTGCCACCCGTGAGATCGACCGCATGTTCGCGCCCTATCGGTCGAGCGGCGGCCATGCTGTGACACCGGACGTCACTCAGCAGTGGCTCGGATCGCTGTTCCAGCCGTCCACATTTTATCAGGGACAAGCGTCCCTGCTGCAGGGCCACTGGCCCATGGCCCCCAAATACCCATGGGCCGCATAGGAGGCCCTCGTCCGGAGCGTCCGCTCGATCCCCCAGCGGGTTGAACAGGCGTCCGGAGCCTAGATGTTTAGTCCTGGCTCACGGGGACGGTCACGATCACAGCGTTGGCCTCGGAGCCGGGCATGACCGGTGAGATCGACCCGAACGACGGCATCTTCTGCGCGGCGGGCTTCGGGGGCGCGACCACGATCGGGGCCTTGACCTCGGCCTTCTTCGGCTCGTCCTTGGCTTTGGGCTCGGGCTTCGCGTCCGCCTGCTTCTCCGCGGCGGGAGACGTCTCGACAGCCACCGGCGCGGGCTCGGCCTCTGCGGGCGCGGCAGCCGGCTCAATGGTCGCCTGCTTTTTCGGCGCGGGATTGTCGGGGACGGGTTTCGCCTTGGCCGCAGCCTTCTTCGGCGGGGCGGGCACCTCGGGCTCGACCTGCGTCACGGTCGCTTTCGTGACCGGCGGGATGGCCTCTGCCGGCGCTGCCACGGTTTCCTTCTTGGCGGATTCGGACGGGGTGGCGGACTTCGCGGGCGCCTTCTTCGCCGTCTTCGCCTTGGGCGGTGCCGGCGGACGGGCGACACAGCGGGCCGGCACCAGGGTGCCGTCCGGCCGGGCGATATCCGCGACCCAGCTACAGGTCTTGAGGTCGCGGCACGAGGCTTCGAACTGGCCGATGCATTGCGAGGTCGCAGCCTCGAGCGCAGCCTGATCGGCACCCGGCACGGCGGCGGCCTGGGCTTCGAGTGGCTTGTTCGCCCACGGAAGCTCTTCCGCCCCCGCGGCAAACGGCGCCAGCATGCCCCATCCCCCTGCGATCGTGCCTGCAAGCAGCCATGCGGCTCGTCTCGTCGTCACTGCCTTCTCCCCCGTCAGCGGACCGGCCCTCGCGCCCCTTGAGATTCGCTCGCAAGATTAATGGGGTTCAGGCTCAAAAACACGGCCACATCATGGAGATTTCTCCGCCGATGGCATAAAGCCTCCGTGTGGCTCGCAGATTTGCTGTGGGAAGCCTGGGACAGACTGTGGAGCGTGGGCGACCGCGTGCCCTTGCGGGCCGCCGCCACCCGCGATATTTGCCGCGGTTGCGAAGGCGGCAACGAGGAACGAGAGGCGACGATGAGCACGAACGACGGCAAGCCGAACATCAAGAAGGTGGTGCTCGCATACTCGGGCGGCCTCGACACCTCGATCATTCTCAAGTGGCTGCAGGAAACCTACGGCTGCGAGGTCGTGACCTTCACGGCCGACCTCGGCCAGGGCGAGGAGCTGACGCCCGCCCGCGAGAAGGCACTGATGCTCGGCATCAAGCCGGAAAACATCTTCATCGAGGATCTGCGCGAGGAGTTCGTGCGCGACTACGTGTTCCCGATGTTCCGCGCCAATGCCCTCTACGAGGGCATCTACCTGCTCGGCACCTCGATCGCGCGCCCGCTGATCAGCAAGAAGCAGATCGAGATTGCGCGCCAGACCGGGGCGGACGCCGTCTGCCACGGCGCCACCGGCAAGGGCAACGACCAGGTGCGCTTCGAGCTCAGCTATTACGCGCTCGAGCCGGCGATCAAGATCATCGCGCCCTGGCGCGAGTGGTCGTTCAAGGGGCGCGAGGATCTGATCGAGTTCGCGCGCAAGAACCAGATTCCCGTCGCCAAGGACAAGGAGGGGGAGAGCCCGTTCTCGGTCGACGCGAACCTCCTCCACTCCTCCTCCGAGGGCAAGGTCCTCGAGGACCCGGCCAAGAAGGCGCCCGAGATCGTCTATCAGCGCACGATCTCGCCGATGGATGCGCCCGACAAGGTGACGACGATCAAGATCGGCTTCGAGAAGGGCGATGCCGTCTCGCTCGATGGCCAGCGGATGAGCCCGGCGACGCTGCTCAAGGCGCTCAACGACCTCGGCCGCGACAACGGCATCGGCCGCATCGATCTCGTCGAGAACCGCTTCGTCGGCATGAAGTCGCGCGGCGTCTACGAGACGCCCGGCGGCACCATTCTGCTTCAGGCCCACCGCGCCATCGAGAGCCTGACGCTCGACCGCGGCGCGGCGCACCTCAAGGACGAGCTGATGCCGCGCTATGCCGAGCTCGTCTATTTCGGCTTCTGGTTCAGCCCGGAGCGCGAGATGCTGCAGGCGGCGATCGACAGGAGCCAGGAGCATGTCGAGGGCGAGGTGACGCTCGAACTCTACAAGGGCAACGTCATCGTCGTCGGCCGCGAGAGCGCCAAGTCGCTCTATGCGCCGAGCCTCGTCACCTTCGAGGACGACAAGGGCGCCTACGACCAGAAGGATGCCCAGGGCTTCATCAAGCTCAACGCGCTGCGCTTGAGGACGCTCGGCATGCGCAACCGCGGGGCGTGAGCCCATGGCGCCAGCCGCCCGACGCGCCACGAGCGCGCCGGGCAGGCCCGCGCGAAGCCTCTGGTCTTAATTTCGGCTGCATAAGCTCGGAATGAACGGAAAGACTAGAAAGTCAGTTATGCGTAGCGCGCCTTTCACGTGCGCGAACTCGGGAGACCGGCCATGAAGACACTCAAGCTCGCCGCTGTGCTGGTGGCCGGCCTCGGCGTTCTAGCCGCGGGCGGCGCGGCTCACGCCTACAGCGCCCGCGTGAAATCGGCGTGCAAGTCCGATTTCTATCGCTTCTGCCCCTCTTACAAGCTGGACAGCCCGCAGCTCCGCGCCTGCATGCGCTCGGCGGGTGGCAACATCTCCGCACGCTGCCTCGACGCGCTCGCCGACGCCGGCGAGATCCCGCGCAAGTATCACAGCAGCCAGCGCAAGGCGGCGCGATAAGCCGGGCCCGGCTGTCGAGGTCTCGCCTCGGGGGCTCAATCCACCGCGGCGGACCCTGCGATTGCATCGAGCACCGCGCGCGTCCGGCGGGTATCGGGCGTGCGTGCCATCTCCCTCAGCTCTTCCGTCGTGTAGCCGGCAACACCGTCCGTCAGCAGCGGCGCGATCGCCTCCGCGGCGAACGGACAGCGCCTGAAGACGAACGGCGGCACGCCGGCCAGCGCCTCCGCGTCGTCATCGCCTTCGCCCAGGGTCAGCATGGCGACGGCGTCGTCATCGATCACCGTGATCTTGGCGCGGTCCGGCTTCGCGTCCTGGATTGCCGCGATGTGGTTCGTCTCGGTGACGCAGGCATCGATGCCGGTCTTTCCGTCGAACGTGCACGTGCCGTGCTTGTAGCGCAGGAAGCGCGGCGTCTTGTAGGTCTCCCAATGGCGCCGATCCAGGAGGTAGCCGCTGAATGCGCCGCTATGCGTCTGGTGGAGGATGTCGAAGCCGCAGCCGGCATGCGGCTCTCCGGGGCGCTCCAGCGCAAAGAAGCCCTCGAACGGATAAGGATCGGCCACGGCCGCGCCCGCGAGCATAACGCCTGCGATCAGTGGACTGCTCCCCAGCACGCAAGCGCGCACGATCGACCTCACGGCATCCTCGTCTCTCAATCCCTCACGAACGGCGCACACCCTACCCTTCGCGAGGCCGTCGCGCCAAGCGCGTGAGGGCACGAGACGCGGAGCAAATCGTCAGAGTCCGTCCGTGAAAATGTCCGCCACTTGGACAGTGCGTTTCCCCTCGTGGTGCCGAGGAGCCACAGACGGACACGGAGTGCGCACTTGAGAGCCCGAGTTTGGCAGATGCAAACCATTTTTAGATAGTCAACGATCACGGTGGTTTGCATGATCGTCGCCATCGAGGTGAGGGATGACCGTTACGATGCTGCGTTCGTGTGCGAGGCCCGTGGCCGCTCTGCTGACTGTGGCCGCGGCCGGAATGTCCGTCACGGCGGCCGGCGCGGGCGGCGTCTCGGACCTCGGGATCTCCGGGACGGACTGGCAAGTGGGCGGCTTCGTGTTCGTCGCGCCGAAGTATGAGGGCGCGAAGGACTACGAGGTGCTGGGCGCCCCCTTCATCGCGCCGGCGGGCCTCGACGAGACCAGCCGCGTGCAACTGCGCGGCCCCGACGATCTGCGCTTCCGGCTGATCGACTTCAACGGCTTCGAGGCAGGCCCTCTGGTCGGCTGGCGCTTCGATCGCGACGAGGGCGACGCGGCGCGCTTGCGTGGGCTCGGCGATGTCGACGGCGGCCTCGTGGCGGGCGCCTATGTCGCTTACCGCCTCGGCCCGATCGCGCCCTTCGTCTCCTATCACCATCAGGTCACGGGCGACGACACGGGCGGGCTGATCCGCTTCGGCGCGGAGGCACGCTCACTCCTGATGGGGGGCTTTTCCGCGACGCTCACCGCCGGCGCGACCTATGCCGACGACGATTACATGGATGCGTATTTCTCTGTTACGCCCGCCCAGAGCGCGGCTTCCGTGGCGGGCCTTGCCGCGTATGAGGCGGACGCAGGCCTCAAGGACGTGTTCATCGGTCTTACGGGTGACGTTCCGCTGTCGGACGTGTGGACGCTGAAGCTCTCGGCCCGCTATGCGCATCTCATCGGGGATGCGGCCGACAGCCCGATCGTCGAGAGCGAGCATCAGCTCTTCGGTGGCGTTGGCCTCAGCTATCGCTTCGATCTCGGACATTGAGCCGCAGACCGATGGTCCGTGTGGCACGGTGACCCGCGGCGGCGGTGATTTGCGGCCATTCATCGGCCTTCGCGCCGCTTTCATGCGACCCTGCGCGCAGGGTCCGCGCCTTGACGCGTCCTCGCCTGGACCCCACTTCCCGAGAAGGAGGTTCCTCATATAGCGGAACTTCTTGGGGAACTTGAGCGTTTTCACAGCTCACGCCGAAACTTCGAAGGAGATGTCCGTTGAGACTTGCTGCTATCGCTCTTTCCGCAGCCTTGCTCGGCCTGGCCGGCATGGCCCCTGCTCAATCCGCGCCCGTTCCGGCAGCCGGTCTCGCGGCCTCCCAGCCGCAGAGCGATGCCACGCCTGTGCAGATGCGGCGCGATTTCCGGCACCGCAGGGGCTACAAGAAGGGGCACCGTCACGGCTATCGCGCCGGCAACCGGTATTCCCATCCGCCGCGCGGCTGGCATCGCTATCATAAGCGGCCCTACAACTGGCACTCGCGTGGGTGCATTGTGGTCGGACCGATGTGGTTCTGCCCGTAAGATCATGATCCTGTCCGATCCTCGCGATCGGATCGATCCCGAAAGGCGCCGGCAAAGCCGGCGCCTTTTTTGTGCCCGCGTGACGGGACGGATGCGGCTTTCCGGCCCGTCGCGTCCGGTTACGGCGGGAGAGGCAGGGATTGCCCTTGAATTGCCGCGGTTGGCCCCTCACGGTTCCCCCAATCATCTCCACCTCAGACCAGCCCGCTCCCATGACACGCGCCTCGCTCAACCGCACGCTTCTCCGCGCCTATGTCGGATTGGGGCTCGTGCTCGTCCTCTCCCTCGCGTGCAAGTTCGCCGATCGCATTCCGGGTCTCGCCGGCACCGAGGCCGAAGGCATCGCCCGCGATCTCTACGAGTATCTCAAGGACATGGCGCTCGTGTTCATCACGGTGGTCGCGGCCTATCTCGCCAACGTCTTCCAGAAGCGCTCCAAGTTCGTCGAGAGCCTGGAGGAGGAGTGGCGCGGCATCGTGCGCACGAAGTCCGCGCTCTACACCTATTGCGAGAAGCCGTACGTCTCGACGGACGACTATCTCGCCGCGTTCTGCCGCATCTCCGAGACGATCGACAACATGCGCATCGTCTATGCCAACGCCGGCGAGACGGGAACGCTGGTGGGCCTCTATCCGTACGCGCCGCTGCATGACATGCGCCGCGCGCTGCAGTCGATCGATCCGCGCAAGCGGCCGGACATCCCGCCGGAGGAGCGCAAGCTGGCACGTGACGGCATCCTGCAGTCGTTCTACGCCCTGCGCGAGACCATGCTTGAGGAGCTGGATCTCGACGAGCCGACGCACCCCCTCCTGATCGCCGCCGGCCGCCGGCTCAAAACCCCGGGTGCGACGCGCCGCGCCCTGTGGCGCCAGCAGCGCCAGCGGACCCGCCAGACCCGGGCGCCGGGGCCGAAGCCCGAGGTGGACGCCTTCCTCGCCCGCCTCTACGAGGCCGAGCGGCAGGCGGAGGGACGGCCGCGCTCGCCCGCGGCGCCTTGACAGACCCTCTCCTGGTGGGCTGGCGGGGAAAGCCCGGGTGTGCTACCTCCCCGCGCACAAAATATTGCGGCGCACATATCCGGGGCGAGCTTTCAATCCTTGGTTGCGCCTGCATCTCACAGGGCAGCCCATGGATATTCGCAACATCGCGATCATCGCTCACGTCGACCACGGTAAAACCACCCTCGTCGACGAGCTTCTGAAACAGTCCGGCTCCTTCCGCGAGAACCAGAAGGTGGCGGAGCGGGCGATGGACAGCAACGACATCGAGCGCGAGCGCGGCATTACCATTCTCGCCAAATGCACGAGCGTGGTCTGGAAGGACATCCGGATCAACATCGTCGATACGCCCGGCCACGCCGACTTCGGCGGCGAGGTGGAGCGCATCCTGAACATGGTGGACGGCG
>DAITBB010000074.1:0-13417 GCA_036823975.1 Hyphomicrobium sp. | reverse complement strand
GCGTCTGGTCGCTGTCGCAGCGGTAGACACGCCCCGGCGCGATGATGCGGATCGGAGGCTTGCGCGCTTCCATGGTCCGGATCTGCACCGGACTCGTGTGCGTGCGCAGAAGCAGGCGCGACCCGTCCGCCTTGGGCGGGAAATAGAACGTGTCGTGCTCCTGGCGCGCCGGGTGCTCCGCCGGGATGTTGAGCTTGGTGAAGTTCATGTCGTCGGTTTCGATGTCCGGCCCCTCGGCCACGTCGAAACCGAGATCGGCGAAGATCTCGACACACTCGTCGAACACCTGGCTCACGGGATGGATACGCCCCAGCGCCTCCGGCCCCGGCCGCACGGGCAGCGTCACGTCGGCCCGCTCGTGGACGAGCCGCGCCTCGAGCGCGGCCTCCTCGAGATCCGCCCGCCGCGCCTCGAGCGCGCCCGTCACGGCCTCCTTGACGGCGTTGCTGGCCGCACCGAAGGCCTTGCGCTCCTCCGGCGGCAGCTTCGCGAGCTTGGACATCTCCTCGGCGATGCGCCCCTTCTTGCCGAGCGCGGCCACGCGCACGGCTTCGAGCTGGGCGAGGTCCCGGGCTTCGGCGATCTCCGCCAGAAGCGCAGACTTGAGCGTTTCGAGTTCGGTCGTGCCGGTCATCAGCGACCCCATGCAATGGGCCAGAGCGGCCCGCGGGCATCATCCCGGCAAACGCGGCGGCGCGCGAGCCGGAACCCAGGGCCTCCGCCCGAGAGCATGGGATGGAATGCTGGGTCCCGGGCTTTCGCCCGGGATGACAGAACGAAGAAGTCAGGCCGCCTTTGCAGCAGCCGCCGAAGCCTGATCGACCAGCGCCTTGAACGCGGCTGCGTCCTTGACGGCGAGATCGGCGAGGATCTTGCGGTCGATCTGGATGCCGGCGACGGCGAGGCCATGGATAAATCGGCCGTAGGTCAGGCCGTGCTCGCGGGCCGCGGCATTGATGCGCTGGATCCAGAGGGCGCGGAACGTGCGCTTCTTGCGCTTGCGGTCGCGGTAGCCGTACTGCAGGGCCTTCTCGACGGCCTGCTTGGCGACGCGGATCGTGCTCTTGCGGCGGCCATAGTAGCCTTTGGCAGCCTTCAAAACCTTCTTGTGCTTGGCGTGGGCGGTGACGCCGCGTTTGACGCGAGCCATGGGTCTGCTTCCTTATGACTGTGAGAGTTGGGGCGCGAGCACGGAAACCGGGCTCAGCGGGCGTAGGGCATGTATTTCTTGACGATTTTCGCGTCGCTATCGTTCAGCACCATGGTGCCGCGGGCGTCGCGGATGAACTTCGCGTGCCTCTTGATCATGCCGTGACGCTTGCCCTGGGCAGCGGCTTTCACCTTGCCCGTGCCAGTCATCTTGAAGCGCTTTTTGGCGCCGCTCTTGGTCTTCAACTTGGGCATTTGGCTCTCCTGATCTTTGGAAGCGGCCCGCGCGCCCTGCCGCAAGACGGCGAGGCGCCCCCGAGGAGCGGACGCGCGAGGCGCCGGCAAAGCGGGGTGCTTTCGATGCGGAAACCGCGGATGGTAAGCATGAAAGCCGCCACGGCATGCCCCGCCGGGCGGCTTCGGGCGGACTTATAGGGGGACGGCTCCCCTTTTGCAAGTAATTGCACGGCCCTCCCGCCCCGGCACACCGGGGTCGCGACCGAGGGCAATCCCCGGCGACCGGGACGCCGGCGGGGCGCAAGACCCTACGATCAAACAAGAACCTGGAGCATCGGACCCGTCTTAACCGGATCGGGACGGGCTCCGCACGCACGCCGGCCAATCCGGCCGAAAAAAGCCCTTCTCCTTTAGACTGGACGGAAAGAAGACGAGTAAAGTTGCCTAGACCAACTTCCCGCTGCACGCGCGCCTTTCATTTGGCCTTTGCGCAAGCGCAACAGCATTAAAGGGCGGCCATTATAGAATGACAGACCTAGGCCCCATAAGTATCGTCGGTTACTTCTGCTGTTCAATTCCTCGACTTGGTAAGTGCTCTCGGGATCATCGTCTAGGAACGACGCGCAACATCTTGCCTTTACAAAAAAGCCGGTTCATATAAGGCAATCGAACACGCCTTGGTTCACTTGCGACAGCGCCCCACGCTGACACTCAAAGTCTCCATCGCGCGCTTTGATGACGTCTCCGGTCATCGGGTCCGGAGATTTGAAGACCTGCTTTGGAGGCTCACGAATGTCGAACGGCACTGTCAAGTGGTTCAACGGTCAAAAGGGATACGGCTTCATCCAGCCTGAGGAAGGCGGAGCTGACGTGTTCGTGCACATCTCGGCCGTCGAGCGGGCCGGTCTGCAAACTCTCCGCGAAGGACAGAAGATTTCTTATGAGACGGAACGCGGCCGCAACGGCAAGATCGCTGCCGTGAACCTGCGTCCGCTCTAATCCAATTCGAGACGGATAAGGCGCGGGGAGCGGAGAGGTCTGCTCCCCGTTGCCGTTTGCTGCACGAATGACATCCTACCAGAACGACAGTCGGGATCGCCCAGGGAGATTGAATGGCGAAAGAAGAGATGCTTGAGTTCGAAGGCGTGGTTGAGGAGGTCCTGCCCGACGCCCGCTGCCGCGTGAAACTCGACAACGGACACGAGGTCATCGCCTACACGTCCGGACGCATGAAGAAGAATCGCATCCGCATCCTCGCCGGCGACAAGGTCACGGTCGAGATGACGCCTTACGATCTCACCAAGGGCCGCATCAATTTCCGTCACAAAGATGCCCGCTCCGGTCCCCCGCCGTCGCAAGGTGGGCAGCGCCGCCGCTGAGCGCAAAGCTGCCCGTCAGGGATAGGCGAACCCGAACCGGAACCGCGTCAGCTTCCCCTTCTGGAACTCGTACTCGGCGTAGTAGACGGGAAAGCCGTACGTCTTGAGCTCCTCGTCCCGGTCCGCCGCGTCGATCTCGTACTCGAAGAAGAGTTCCTGGCCCGTCTTCTCGCGCGACTTGAAGCACCGGCCGAACAACGCTTCGACCGCCGCCACGCTCATGCCGAGCTCGACCCCGCGCCCGGTCTTGAACGAGGCGACCGGCAGATCCTTGAGCACCAGCGCCTCGGGGCCCGCCTCGCGCACCTCGACCTCCGAGTACTCGTCATCGACCGCGCCGTAGGGGGCGAACAGCACGAGCTCCTGCGCCCCGTCCTTCGAGACGAAGCGCGCATGCGGGAGATCCTCCTCGCTCTCAATGAGATTGACGTTCGTTCCGACGACCTGCACCGCCGTCTCGCGCTTCGTCAGCGTGATGCCGCTGATCGACACGTCGGGATCTTTGATCCGGCATTTGCTCTGCGCGAGCCCCGGGCTGGCCGGAAGTGCAAGAAGAATAAGACATCGTGCAGCGAAACTGCATCCGAACCGCATCGAACGTCAGCCCCCGCCGTTCATCGAGCTTGAAGGGCGGAAGCATAATCCATTCCCCCGCTGCGACAACGCATTTTCGGACAAGCGTCGGAAACCATCCGCACCGTTGTGCGAATGCCGCACGGGGCTCAGCGGCGTGCGGCAATACGCGCAAGCAAGCCCGCCTCGGCGGTGACAGACGCGCACCGCGCTCCGGCCTGCGCCCTGTCGACGTTGGTGAGGAACATCTTGGCGGCGGCGCGCCACGTGAAGGCCTCAGCAGCCGCGCGCACTTGGGCCTTGTCGAGCCCCATCGCCGTACGCGCCGCCGCGCCGAGATCGGCCGAGAGCACGCCCGAGACACCGGGCACAACGAGATCCTTGGGGCCCGTCACCGGAAACGCCGCGATCGGCAAGCCTGAGGCCATCGCCTCCAGCATCACCATGCCGAACGTGTCGGTGAGGCTCGGAAACACGAACACATCGGCCGAGGCATAGCAGGCGGCCAGGCTTTCCCCTTCGTGAACACCCGCGAAGACGACGTCCGGATAGCGCTCGGAAAGCGCGGCGCGCTGCGGCCCGTCTCCCACCACCACCTTGCGGCCCGGCAGGTCAGCGGAGAGAAACGCCTCGATATTCTTCTCGACAGCCACGCGTCCGACATAGAGGAACACCGGCCCCGCACCGAACAGGCGCTGGCCCGACGGGCGGAAGAGATCCGTATCGACGCCGCGGGTCCAGGCCATCAGGCGCGTGAAGCCCCGTGCGGAGAGATCGGCAGCGAGGCTCGGCGTCGCCACCATCACGCCGGCGCTTTCGGCATGAAAGCGCCGCTGCAGGCCGTACACCCACGCTTCGGGGATCGGCCAGCGCGCATGCACGTAGTCGGCAAAGCGCGTGTGGAAGCTCGTCGTGAACGGCAGCTTACGGCGCCGGCAATGGCGCCGCGCCATCCATCCCACCGGCCCTTCCGTGGCGATGTGGATGGCATCCGCTTGCGCCGCCTCGATCAGCGCCGAGCAGCGCTTCTGATCCGGCAGCGCGAGCCCGATCTCCGGATAGCTCGGGCACGGAACGCAGCGGAAGTGTCCCGGCCCCAGCACATGCAGCGCCACGCCCATCTCCGCGAGCTCGCGCGCAAGCCGCTGATAAGTCCGCACGACGCCGTTGATCTGCGGCGACCACGCATCCGTGGCAAGCAGGATCCGGCGCATCAGGCCGCCTCGAGCGTGGCGTCTCCCATCGGCGCGGGCGCGCGAGCCCCCATCACCTCGCGCCAACGGATGAGCTCGATGTCACCGGCATGCGTTTCGCCGACGGCCGTGCAGCTCTCCACCCAATCGCCCGTGTTGATATAACGCGCGCCGCCGATGTCGCGGTCGGCCGCATGATGGATATGCCCGCAGATCACGCCATCCACGTCGCGGCGACGCGCCTCCTCGGCCAGCGTCCGCTCGAACTCGCCGATGAAGTTCACCGCCGTCTTGACGCGATGCTTGAGATAGGCGGAGAGCGACCAGTGGCCGAGCCCGAGGCGACGGCGCACGACATTCAGGGGCCCATTGAGCCACAAGGCGATCTCGTAGCCGCGGTCTCCGAGGAAGGCGAGCCAGCGCGCATAGCGCACCACCACGTCGTACTCGTCCCCGTGCAGCACCACGAAGCGCCGCCCGTCGGCCATCGTGTGGAGCGCCTGGCGCTCGATCTCGATGCCGCCGAAATGGAAGCCCGCATAATCGCGGATGGCCTCGTCGTGATTGCCGGGAATGAACACCACGCGCGTACCCTTCCGCGCCTTGCGCAAGAGCTTCTGCAGGACGTCGTTATGCGACTGCGGCCAGACCGCACCCCGCTTGATGCGCCAGAAGTCGATGATATCGCCGACGAGATAGATGGTGTCAGCCTCCGTGTGCCTCAGAAAATCGAGCAGCGCCTCCGCCTGCGAGGCGCGGGTGCCGAGGTGCACATCGGACAGGAATAAGGTTCTGTAGTGCCGTTCGATCCCCATGGGGAGAACCTCCGATCCGCTTGACGGTCTCTTCGGCCCCTTCAAAGGGATTTGCATATCAGGAATGTGACAGAGGCCCGCTCGGTCCCAGATGCCAACGTCCAAGTCGCACCCTCCAGACCCCGATACGGGCAGAGAGGATACGGGTCCCGGCGGATCAGTAGATGCGGACGGGGAAATAGCGCTCGACGATCTCCTGCAGGCGCCCGCTTTGGCGCACGCGCTTTAGCGCATCGTTGATCAGGACCTTGATCTGCGGATCGTTCTTGGGGAGCGCCATCGCCAATCCGTCGCCGAAGTACTTGGGCTCGAGAAACGCCTGGCCCTTGAACTCGCAGCATTGACGCGAGAGCGAGCCGTTGAGCCAGAAGGCAAGGCTGATGGCATCGTCGAAGATCAGATCGACCTTCCCCTGCTGCAACGCCTCGCGCGCGAGCTCCGGATTCTCGAACAGAACGATGCGGCTGTCGCGGTAGAACCCGCGCACGAACGCCTCGTGCGCCGTGCCCTTGGCAACCCCGATGCTGACGCCGTCCAGCGCATCCGGCTTGATGTCCGGCCGCGCCTCACCCGTCTGGCCGACGAAGCGCCCGGGCGTATAGAAATAGCGGTCCGAGAAATCCGCCTCCGCCAGCCCGCCCGCCGTCACGCGGTGCGCCGCGATCACGGCATCGGCCTCACCGCGACCCAGCGCGCCGAGCAGCTCCTCCCAGGGACGCACCTTGATATCGCACGCCGCGCCGACCTCGAGACAGATGGCGCGGGCGAGATCGACGTTGAACCCCGAGAGCACGCCCTCGTCGTCGTAATAGTTGAAGGGAGGAAACTCGCCTTCGGTGAGAAAACGGATCACGACGCGCCGCGGCTCGGACGTCGGCTCCGACAGGCTCGTGGCCTCGTCGCTCTCCTGCGCCCACAGGAAGGATGGACCGGCGAGCACCGCGAGCCCGAGCGCGACGGCAAGTCCCACCGCCATCGTGCGCCCCGCCCGCGCGGCCAAACGGCCGACGCAGGCGCCTGCGGTCAGGACTGCCGTTCGAAATGACATCCGCCTCGGCCTCGCGCGAAGAGTGACTCTAAAGTGCTATTCAACATCGCAGGCAATATGGCAAGATCCGCTTGGACAAAGGTGTAAGAACACCCTTGCATCGTGGCGGGGAACGCCGGGGTGGAGCGTGCTTCGACGCAAAGAGCGGGAACCTCGCCGTCGCGGAGCCGCTGCCAAAACGCGACCGGCCTGGACAAAGCTGCGGCCATGGCCCCGTGGGATCGCCCGTCCGCACATCGTCCATCCTCACATCGTCCATCCTCACATCGTCCATCCTCACATGGCGGCGTTGCCCGCTCCCGGCAGCCGCCGCGAGGCGACCCACCTCGACACGGCCGTCAATCGTCTCCGAAGAGCGAAACCGCATCTCTCCGCCGGCACGCCGATGTGGCGCTGGCAGAAGAGCGTGCTCCTCTTTTCCGTCCTCGCACTCGTGGTCTCGGCCTTCCTTGCTTTCTCTTTGACGCTCGTCGCCCTCGCCGCCATTCTGACCCTCCCGTTTTTCTGCGTCGTCACCTTGAAGGCCATCGCCCTGTGGCATATGGCGACGCGCGTTTCGAACGCCACGACGCCGGTACCTGTCCCGCTCGCGGTCTGGCCGCGCTACTCTCTCCTCGTGCCCCTGCATGACGAGGCCGCTGTGGTGGGCGACCTGATCGCCGCCCTCTCTCGGATCGACTATCCCGCCGACCGGCTCGAAACCCTGCTGATCCTGGAACAGACAGACCACAGCACCCAGACGGCTGTGCTGGGTCGCGACCTGCCGGCCAACATGAAGGTCGTCATCGTCCCGGACGGGGAGCCGCGCACCAAGCCGCGCGCCCTCAGCTACGCCATGGCCTTCGCCACCGGCGAGCTGATCGTCGTCTACGATGCCGAGGACCTGCCGGAGCCCGATCAGCTCCGCCGGGCGGCGGCACACCTCGCTGGCAGGCCCGGCCTCGGATGCGTCCAGGCGCGCCTGAACGTGATCAACGATCAGGAGACCTGGCTCACGCGCCAGTTCGCGATCGAGTACACGGCCCTCTTCGACTGTATGCTCCCGACCCTCGAGCATCACGATCTACCGGTCCCGCTCGGCGGAACGTCCAATCACTTCCCGCGCGCGGTGCTCGAGGCCGTGGGCGGCTGGGATCCGTTCAACGTGACGGAGGACGCCGACCTCGGCATTCGCCTCGCCCGCAGCGGCTACCGCGTCGAGGTGCTGGCCTCCACCACCTGGGAGGAAGCGCCGGCGACCTTCAGAACCTGGCGCAACCAGCGCACGCGCTGGCTCAAGGGCTGGATGCAGACCTATCTCGTCCACATGCGCCGGCCCGCCGCCCTCGCACGCGACCTCGGCCTCCTGCGCTTCCTCGGATTTCAGATCCTGATGGGCGGACTGATCCTCTCCGCTCTCGTCCATCCCTGGTTCTATGCGGCCGCCGGCTGGGAGCTGCTTGCAGGCCCGCTCGCGGCCTACGACCATCCGCTCTCCGGCGTCATCACCATTCTGGGGCTCGTCAAGCTCGTGCTCGGCTACGTGACCGGCGTCGCCCTCGGGGCCATCGCGGTCGCGGGCCGCGGCCGCCGCCGGCTGATGCTCTCGACCCTCGGAATGCCGTTCTACTGGCTTCTGATCTCGGCCGCCGCCTACCGCGCGCTCTATCAGCTCATCGTCGCGCCATACCATTGGGAGAAGACGCAGCACCGCCCGCGCGCAGTCCTCGTCCGCTGACCGGCGTGTCCTGCCGGCCGCCCCGCCGCGGGCTCACGGCTTCACGACCACGCCCCACGGCAGCCGCCCCACCGGCACCGACTTCTCGGGCCTCAGCGTGGCGACGTCGACGACGGTCATATCGTTGGTGAGGCCGTTGGCGACATAGAGCTTCGCGCCGTCGGGGCTCAGGGCCATATGCCAGGGCCGCTGGCCGACGAGAATGTAGCCTTTGACGGCAAACGTCTCCGCATCGACCACCGCCACCCGGTTGGCCGGACCGAGCGCGACGAAGGCCATCTTCCCATCCTTCGTGAAGCGCACGCCGACCGGCTGGACCAGCTCGCGCCGCACGCCCGGAATCTCGAAGCCGAATTTCTTGACGATCTTCGGGGCTTTGGCATCGATGATCGCCACCGTGCCGCCGATCTCCGCCGTAACCCAGACCCGCTTGCCGTCCCGCGTGATCTCGGCCACGCGCGGGCGCGTATCGACGAGAATGTTCGCGGTGACCTCGAGCGTGGCGGTGTCGATGAAATGCGCCATGCTCGTCTGCGCGGAGGTCGCAACCGTGAACGTATTGTCCGGCGAGACGGCCATGCCCTCCGGCTCGACGCCGACCGGAATCTCGGCGAGCACTTTGCCGCTCGCCCGCTCGAGAACCGTCACATAGCCCTCGTCCGCGTTCGCGATGTAAATGCGCTCTCCCGTGGGATCGACATCCAGCAACTCGGGATCGGACCCCGATTCGAGCGTCCGCACCACCTCCAGCGTCTCCGTATCGACCACGTCGAGGCGGTCGTCGTCGCCGGCGCAGATCAGCAGCTCCTTGCCGTCGGGCGTCAGCACCATGCCGCGCGGCCGCGCGCCGGTCGGAATCACCTTGATGACGTCGAGCGACGCGCTGTCGAGCACGGTGACGGTGTTATCCTTCTCGTTCGACACGAAGATCGTCGCGCCGAGGCTCGGCGCGGCGGAGCCGCACGCAAGGACGATCGCGATTGCGGCCCCCGCAAGGCGGCGCGTCATAGGGCTCCTCTCATCCGGCATGATCCTCATCTCGTGAACCGGCACTTCGATTCGGGCTCGTCGAAGCCCAGCGAGTCCGCCAGGAACTTCTCGTGCAGAAAGCCCTCTTGCGGCGAGATCGACACGAGCGTACGCGGCCCCGAGAGCAGAATCGGCTGGCGCATCTGATGATCCCACGTGCGGAAGGTCAGTCCCACGCCCTTGAAGCCCGCCACCTCGAAATCCTTGGAGAGGATGAACGCGCTGACCTCCTCGGGCGTGTTCAGGCTCTTGCGCGTCACGGCTTCGCCCACCACCCGCACGGCCTGCCACGCGGTGAAATCGCGCTCGGTCATGAAGCGCTTGGTCTGCTTCTCGAAGCGGTTCTGAAGCTGCGTGCCGGCGTACTGCTCGAACGCGCGATGCCAGGCCACCGCCTGCAAGCCCTGCGACCCCACCACGGGGCGCGGCTCATAGGTGCGGAACAGGAGATAGTCGCCGAACGCCTCGGCCGCATCCGCGACGAAAATCACGTCGTACTCGGGCGCACCCTGCGTCAGCATCGGCATCTGCGTCTGGATCTGCTGATGGCCGGAATCGGTCCGCCGCGCGCCCGCCTCGGCCTCGTAAGAGCGCTCCAGCACGATCTTGGCGCCGAACTTCTGCGCCGCGCGGCGAATGGCGGCGAGATACTCCATGTCGCCAGGGCTCGTCCCGTAGACCACGAACCAGCGGCGCCATGTCTTCCAGATCAGATATTGGGCGAGCGCGTCGGCCCGCATCGCCCAGTTCGGCATGATGTGGAAAACGTTCCACCGGCAATCCTGTTGCCTCAGCTCGTCGCGGCTGCTGCGGGTGTTGAAGAGGAGGGCCGTTTTCGCCTCGGGAAGGTCGGCCACCGCCAGCAGATCGGCCGGCTCGAGATCGGCCACGATGAAGCCCAGCCCCTTTTCGAGCTCCGCCTTGACCAGCGGCACGACGTCCTCGGTCGCCTTCGCCATCACCTCGACCAGCTCGTAGTGCTGCCCGATGAGCCGGCCGGTCACGTTGTTTTCTTTGATGGCGAGGCGCGCGCCCTGCACGCCCTCGTCGCTGAGCGGCTTGTCGAGCAGCGAGAGCGGCAACGGCTCGGGATAGCGCTTGCCGACATAGACGATCTTCGTGACGAGAGCGCCGGCCGGCGCCTCCGTCGGAGCATCCGGGAGAGCCGAGGCCGGACGAACGCCGCCGATCCATCCCACGAGGAGTGCCAAAGCGGCCACCGAGCCGAGCCGAAACCATGGGGCCAAGCCTGAGGGCCGCCTTGCCGTCATCTCACCAGACCTTCTTTTCCGGGCGTCCACCCCAGACCGAGCGCATTCACACCACGATCTTCCAGAGCTTCGCCTCGTCGTCGATGAGATCCTTATACGGCGGCATCGGCCCGACAACACCCTCCTGACCCGTCCGGGCATAGCCGGCGGCCTGAAGCTCCTTGCTGCCGAGGATGATCAGGCGGAAGAGCGTATCATCGTACACTTACGTCTCGTGCGTCAGCGGCGGCGGCAGGCGCAGCCTCGCGCGGCGCGGGAAGGTCCCCTGCAGCAACCAAGCGGCCGGGGACCGCCTGGAAATAGGAAACCCCATAGAAAATCAAAAAAGGAAAATCGGAAAACACCCCGCCAGCGGCATCCGGAAGCCACTCTGACTGCGCCGCCGATGCGCGGCTTCGCTTAGAGCCTCAACGCCCGAAGCCGAGCGACGCGAGCTCGATCTGGCAGCGCTTTCCGAGCTGAAAATACTTCATGGCGACACACCGCTTGACCTTGGCGACGGTGGGATTGGCACCGATGCACAAACGCCGGACGTCCGTCTCGCAAGCCGCCCGCAACTGCGGCGTCACCTCCGGCGGCAGCTTGAAGCCTTCGGCACAGGCCGCCGAAGCCACCACGGTGCCACCCAAAATCAATGCCACGCTCCGCGCACCCATAATGCCCCCGATCATTTTACATCTGACGATGGTGTTTCAAGGCACAATAGCGGCCGAATTGTGCGCTGCACATTGGGCGTGACATATTGCGTTAAAGCGCGGGACGGACGAGACCGCGCACGCTCAGCGGTCCCGATCCAAGCGCGAAGAATTACGATTTTATTTCAAAATCTTAGAGGAGCGCCTCCAGGCCTCCGGCAACGAGGGACGCAGGCTGCGCCCCACTGTCACGCCGGGCCGGTGGCGACCCATGTCGGCGCGGGGCAGGCCACGCCCGTCCCACCGAGCCCGCAATAGCCATGCGGGACCTTGGCGAGATACTGCTGATGGACGGCCTCCGCGAAGAAAAATGGAGGCGCCGGGCGGATCTCGGTCGTGATCGCACCGAACCCCGCCGCCGTGAGATTGCGCTGGTAAGCTGTCCTCGAGCGATGGGCCGCCTCGGCCTGCGCCTCGGAAAACACATAGAGGCCCGAGCGATACTGCGTCCCCGCATCGTTGCCCTGACGCATCCCCTGGGTCGGATCATGGCTCTCCCAGAACGTCTTGAGAAGCGTCTCGTACCCGATCACGGCGGGATCGAACACAACGAGCACCGCCTCGGCGTGCCCCGTTTGCCCCGAGCAGACCTCCTCGTAGGTCGGGTTCGGTGTGAGCCCGCCGGCGTAGCCCACCGCCGTAATCCAAATTCCCGCGCCCAGCTCCCAGAATTTCCGCTCCGCTCCCCAGAAGCAGCCCATTGCGAACATCGCCGTTTCGAGCCCGTCCGGATAAGGCCCTTTAAGCGGCCGGCCGAAAATGAAATGCTCCTCCGCCGTGGGAAGCGGCGTCGGCCGTCCGGCAAGCGTCGTGCCCGGCGCCGGCATCGCGGTTTTCTCAGGTCTGCTGAATATCATCGTCCTACCTCGATCCCGGCGCACCCTGTGCGCCTCACATCGCCAGTCCATGCGTTGCGCCGCCCCTCGGCCGCGCGATGATAGCATCAGAGCGCACTCCAACCCCGGCACGCCCCATGGATATCGTCACCTGGCTTCTCTCCGCCCTCCTCACCGTCCTCGGCGTCGCGTGGTCGCTGATCTGGTTCCTGATTGGCGGATGGGTTTCGACGCTCCTTCAGATCGCCGTGCTGATCCTCGTCATCTATGGACTGAAATATGGGTGGCGGCGCGCGCCTTTCGAGATCTGGCGGCGCTCTCAGGGATTCGCGCGCTTTTTCTGGAGCTGGCTCCGCGCGGGCGAGCTCGAGGCTCGGCCGATCGCTCCCGGCCCCGAAACGATCCGCGAGATCCGCGTCCGCGAGTTCGGCGACGTGAATCTCTCCACCGTCCTTTCGCTCACGGCCATCGTCGGCACTCTGATGCTCGGGCTGACATAGAGTGCTTCCGGAAAAGTGGGAACCGGTTTTCCGATAAGAAGCACGATCAAACAAAAGCTTAGAGCCGTTCCGCGATTCCACTAAAATCGGAACGGCTCTAGCCCGGAGCCGCTGCAATGTTGAAACCTAAGCCGCGTCGGGGATCTGCTCGAACCACGGCTTCGCATCGCCCGTGAAAATAAAATAGAGCGCGGCGATCTGCACCACGATCTGCGCCACGCTGAGCACGGCGACGAACGGATTCCCCTCGAGGAGACCCGAGATATTCTGCAGCGTCGGCCACAGTCCCAGCACGAACATGACGGCGAAAAGCAAGCGTGCCCAATTCTTCCGCTTGCGCGCGATCAGCCACATGAGCAGCAGAACGATCCCGAGCGAAAAAAGCCCCACCGCCGCAACGAACGGAAGCCCGCCCAGCGCCTGGATGTCCGGGTTCTCCGCCTGGCGCGAGGCATCCAGGATGAGACTGAGGAGGCCGATCGTCAGCGACGCGTAGATCAGCCGCTCGAAAAGCACGACATTCCCCGGCATCTCCGACCTCCGTCACTCACGCGGACGCATACGGACGAGTGTGTCACCACTCCCCCTCGTTTTGCAAGACATCGGATGATCGGTCGAGCAGAGTTGCCCCGGGAGAGGTGCGCATCCCAGACACGACGCACGGCAGAGGCGACGACAGACCAGCCGGGCAGTGCGATACAGACGGCCGCCGAGTACGAACGTTCGCGCCCGACATCGTCCGCTCCGCGAGCGCCATCGTCGTCGCACGACAGCGAGTCCGTAGTCGCAAACAAAAACGCCGCCCGAGGCGAAAGCCCTGGGCGGCGTTTTGGATAGAAAGTGTGAAGAGGAATGATGAATTCTTTATGTTCGCATTACGCCTCGGCAGACCTGGCGACGACCTACTCTCCCGCGTCTTGAGACGAAGTACCATCGGCGCTGGGGCGTTTCACGGCCGAGTTCGGAATGGGATCG
>DAITBB010000009.1:0-67365 GCA_036823975.1 Hyphomicrobium sp. | reverse complement strand
TCCGGAAAAGTGGGAACCGGTTTTCCGACAAGAAGCACGTCGGACAAGAGTGCTTTCGGAAAAGTGGAACCGGTCATGGCGGAGCCGTGCGAGGGAAGTATCCGATAAGAAGCACGATCAGAAGCTTGGAGCCGTTCCGCGAGTCCACTCAAATCGGAACGGCTCTGGTTCCAACGCGGCAAGAGGACGACCATGCTCACGGTTCAGGGTGACGCGGCCGTTCCCTCGGAGGCCAAGGGCGCGGTCCTCGCGCTCGGGAACTTCGACGGCGTCCATCGCGGCCATCAGGCGCTTATCGCAAAGGTGCTCGAGATCGCACGCGCGACGGGGCGCCCGGCCGGCGTTCTCGTCTTCGATCCGCATCCCCACGCGTTCTTCAAGCCCGAGAGGCCGCATTTCGAGCTGACGCCGATTGCGCGCAAGCTCGCGCTGTTCGAGGAGGCGGGCCTCGACGTGGCCGTCGTGCTGCCGTTCAACGCCGCGCTTGCGAGCCTCGAGGCCGAGCGCTTCATCTCCGATATCCTCGTCGGCGCGCTGGCCGTTTCGCATCTCGTCGTCGGGTATCATTTCTGTTTCGGGCACAACCGCACCGGCTCGGTCGAGACGCTGCGCGCGGCGGGGGCCGCTCGAGGGTTCGGCGTAACCGTCGTGTCGCCGGTGGCGGAGGGCGACGAGCCGTACTCGTCGACGGGTGTGCGCCGCAGGCTCGCCGAGGGCGATGTGCGCGCCGCCGCGGCCATGCTCGGCCGCCCGTGGAGCGTCACGGGCCGCGTCGTCGGCGGCGCCAAGCGTGGCGTCGGCCTCGGCTTTCCGACGGCGAACGTCGCCCTGCCGAAGGGGACGGCGCTGGGGCATGGCATTTTCGCCGTCCGCGTTCGGCTCGAGGGAAAGGCGGAGACGCTGAACGGGGCCGCCTACTTCGGCACACGCCCCACCTTCGACGACGGCCAGCCCGTGCTCGAGGTGTTTCTGTTCGATTTCGACGCTGACATCTACGGCCGCGAGATCGAGGTGGCCTTCATCGACAAGGTGCGCGGCGACCAGAAGTTCGACACGGCCGACGCGCTCGCGGCTCAGATGCGCGCGGATTGCGAGAAGGCGCGCGCGCTCCTCGCCGCCGGCGCGTGAGCGGACGCGCCTCGATCTTCCACGCCAGCGCCGAAGCCGTCTCCCTTAGAGTGCTTCCGGAAAAGTGGGAACCGGTTTTTCCGACAAGAAGCACGATCAAATAGAGTGCTTCCGGAAAAGTGGGAACCGGTTTTTCCGACAAGAAGCACGATCAAATAGAGTGCTTCCGGAAAAGTGGGAACCGGTCATGGCGGAGCCATGCGCGGGAAGTGTCCGACAAGGAGCACGATCAAATCAAAAACTTAGAGCCGTTCCGCGATTCCGCTAAAACCGGAACGGCTCTAAAAGACCGGGATGCTGGGCGGGCCTTTCTCGCCCGGCTTGCGGCCGTCCTTGCCGAGCTTCATGATCTCGCGCGTGCCGTCCGGGTAGGCGAGCGTCACGTACTCGCACTTGCGGTCGAGCGCGAGGATCGCGCGCACGATGCGCTGTCCCGCGTCACCCCCCTGCGAGATGAGATCGAAGTCGATCGGCCCCGCGTGATAGGTGCACGCCTCCGATCCGCCCGCGATCTTCTTGCTGGGAACGGTCTGGCCGTCCAGCGTCAGCGAGGCCGCCACGATCGCCGCCACGATGAGGCCGCCTCCGAGAAGAGCTTGGAATTTCATGGGCCGTCTCCTGTCCCGCTGTGTCGGCAGGGGCTGCTCCGGAACTCATGATGGATGGCGGAGCGATGCGTTAACGCGCAATCTTTATCATCGTGAGCTGGCGCGGAGCCTGCCCGGTCGCGAAGCCTGCGCGCCATCGAGAGACGCCCAGGCTGCGCGCCGTCGAGAGAAGAGATGATGATACAAGCCACCTTGCGCGCCTTGCCGGCCGCGCTCGCAGCCCTGCTCGCGATGCCGCCCACCGCCCTCGCCGGGCCGTATGGTGAATCCGATCGGCTGCCGCGGCAGGAGCGTCGGGAGCGGCACGCTCCGGCGGTCATCGTCGAGCCTCGCCTCGATCTTGCGCGCCCGCAACGCCCCGTCCGCGATGCGCCGGATCAGGTCATGGCCGACGTGACGCAGTGTGCGGATGCCGGCGTGCGCCTGTTCGTCGATTGCCTCCGCGGCCGTCATGGGCCCGTAACGATCCGCAGGCTCGAGGCCTGCGTGGCCTCCGAGACGATTCCCGACGATCTGGGCCGCGTCTCCGCCTGTCTCCCGCCCGCGCGCCTTCCGTGAAAGGGTTCGGCGGCGCCCCCGGCAGGTCGCCGCGGGGCCGCGCTCTCCCCTTGAAGAGGCGTCCGCCCGGCGCCATAACACCTGCCGGAGCGCCCCGTCACGACCAGAGGCCCGTAGGATGTCGACCCGTCAGGACGGGGCCCAGAGCCCTCTCGTGCGCTCTCGCGCGGATCTTGTCGGCTGGATTGCGGCCGGCGAGAAGCCCAAGGATGCCTGGCGCATCGGCACCGAGCACGAGAAGTTCGTCTTCTATACCGAGACGCTGAAGCCCGTTCCCTATGGCGGCTCCCGCGGCATCCGCTCCCTCATGGAGCACATGATCGCCCGCTATGACTGGGAGCCGATCACCGAGGGCGCGAACATCATCGCGCTGAAGCGGCCCGATGGCGAGGCGGGCGGCACCATCAGCCTCGAGCCCGGCGGCCAGTTCGAGCTCTCCGGCGCACCGCTGCGGACGCTGCACGAGACGGCGGAGGAGACGCAAGGTCATCTGCACGAGGTGCTCGACGTCGGCGAGGATCTCGGCATCGGCTTCCTCGGCGTCGGCTTCTCGCCGAAGTGGACGCTGGACGAGACGCCCCGCATGCCGAAGGAGCGCTACAATGTCATGACGCGCTATATGCCGACCGTCGGCAGGCGCGGCCTCGACATGATGTTCCGCACCGCCACCATCCAGACGAACCTCGATTTTGCGAGCGAGGCGGACATGGTGAAGAAGCTGCGCGTGAGCCTCGCGCTGCAGCCGATCGCGACGGCCATGTTCGCGTCCTCGCCGTTTACGGAAGGCCGTCCCAACGGCATGAAGTCGCTGCGCAGCGAAGTGTGGCGCGAGACGGATCCGCGCCGCACCGGCATGCTGCCGTTCGTGTTCGAGGACGGCATGGGCTACGAGCGCTACGTCGACTATGCGCTCGATGTGCCGATGTACTTCGTCTACCGCTCGGGCCATTACATCGACGTGGCGGGCGCCTCGTTCCGCGATTTCATGGCAGGCAGGCTTGAAGCCCTTCCCGGCGAGACGCCGACCATCGACGACTGGTCGGACCACCTGACGACGCTCTTCCCCGAGGTGCGCCTCAAGCGCTTTCTGGAGATGCGGGGAGCCGACGGCGGGCGCTGGACGCGCATCTGCGCGCTCTCCGCGTTCTGGGTTGGCCTGCTCTATGACCAGGCGGCGCTCGATGCGGCGTGGGATCTCGTCAAGACCTGGTCGGCCGAGGAGCGCCAGATCCTGCGCGAGGCCGTGCCGCGCGCAGCACTCGCCACGCCCTTCCGCGACACCACCGTCCAGGAATTGGCGAGGCAGGCGCTCGCGATTTCCCGCCTCGGCCTCTACAACCGCCGCGAGATCAACGCGAAGAGCCAGGACGAGACGATCTACCTCGCCCCGCTCGAGCGGCTGGCGGCCTCGGGGCGGACGGTGGCCGACGAGCTTCTCGAGCGTTTCGAGGGGCCTTGGCACGGCTCGATCGACCACATCTTCGAGGAGTTCGCGTTCTAGAGCCTGATCGTTGAGATGCGAGCGTTCAGCTCGCGCCGAGGACGTGAATCAGACTCTCAAACAAAGACTTAGAGCGCGTTCACGTTCAAAAGCCGATTCCAATGAGAGTGAACGCGCTGAGCGCCTCGTTCGCGACGTTGGATTCCGAAGGTGTGAGCGGAACTTCCGCCCGCCCGGCCGCGTAGAAGATCCTTACCGGCAAGCCGTTTTTGCGATGCGGCTGCCTTGACGGCGGGTTCACGTGACGTTCATCGTACGGCGTGTAAACCATGATCGGAAGCAGGCGCCGTTCCTCGGCGTATGGCAGGCATGTTCGGAGCCGCAGATCCGCGCCCGCCGTATCATTCCTCGTCCGGAAAGGAGGTCGTATCCGTGAGACGTTCGTTGCGCTATGCGATCGCCGCTCTGTGCGTCGGGACAGGCGCCATGGCCCTGCCCGCGGTGACGGCCGCCAACGATTGCGCTCAGCGGTGCTATGCGCAGGAGAATGCCTGCCGCCGGGCCACGCAGGATAGCCCGCGCTGCAGCGCCGACCTCACGCGCTGCCTGCAGAAGTGCCGCGCCCGCCGCAGGTAGACCACCATCCATCATCAACGCGACCGACGGGACGCGCTTCCGCGGTCAGCCGAGCCTGCGGCGGAACTCCTCGTAGCCGAAGCTGCGCACCACCTCGTAGCGTCCATCCTCGTGCAGGATGGCGAGATCCGGCAGCGGCGTGCCGTTGAAGGTGGTGTTCTTCACGAACGAGTATTGCATCATGTCGCCGAAGATCACGCGCGAGCCCGCCACCAGCGGCGCGTTGAACGAGTACTCGCCGATCACGTCGCCGGTCATGCAGGTCTTGCCGCCGAGGATGTAGGAGTGCGCGAGCACGCCGGGTTTCTCCGCGCCGAGAACGGGCGGCGTGTAGGGCACTTCGAGCACGTCCGGCATGTGCGTGGAGGCGGAGGCATCGAGGATGGCGATGTCGCGCGTGTTGCGATGCAGCCCGATCACCGACGACACGAGATAGCCCGTATCGACCACGAGCCCCGCGCCCGGCTCGAGATAGACCTCGACATCGAACTCCGCCCGGAACGCCTTGAGCGCGGCGATCAGCTTGGCGACGTCGTAGCCCGGCTTGTTGAGGAAATGCCCGCCGCCGAAGTTCACCGCCTTGACGCGCTTGAGATACGGCTGGAAGGCCCGCGCCACGTGCTCGATCAGCCCCACCGATCCGTCGGCGAGGGATTCGCAGAGCGCGTGCACGTGGAAGATGTCGATGTCGTCCCAGGGCAGCCGGTCGATCTCTTCGAGCGTCGTGCCGAAGCGCGAGCAGGGCGCGCACGGATCGTAGAGCGCGCCGCCGAGCGTCGCGTTCGAATAGCCCGGGTTGATGCGCGCGCCGATCGAGAGACCCGCCCGGCCCGAGGCGCGTACCGCGGCGATGACCCGCTCCGCCTCGTCCGGCGAGTTGGCATAGATGTGGTCGGCAAGGCCCGTGAGGCGCTCGATCTCGCCCGGCCCGTAGGCCGGAGCATAGACGTGCACCTCCTTGCCGAACTCCTCGCGCCCCATGCGCGCCTCGTACTCGCCCGAGGCCGTCGTGCCGTCGAGCCCATCGCGCAGGAACGGGAACGCGGCCGGCATCGCCCAGGCTTTGGTGGCGAGCAGGACCTTGACGCCGGCCTCGCTGCGGACGCGCTCCGCCGTCGCGAGGTTGCGCTTCAGCGCGGCCACGTCGAGCACATAGGCCGGCGTGCGGATGTCGGAAGGAAGGATCGGCGTCATGGCATGGCCCGCGTTCGAGAAACGAGCGCGCTATATGGCATCGCCCGGCGCGGACTTCCAGGGTCGATCACGCCCCGGCGCGCAAGCCCGGCTGGTCCGATGCCGGCCAGCGGTAGCAGAAGGTGAGGAAGAAGAGCGCGATGTAGACGGCCGCGAACGCCACCGCCCCGAGGGCCGCCGAAACCTCGTAGAGCGAGAAGCCCTGCAGAAGCTCGGGCCGCTCGCTGCCGAAGCTGGCGATGCCGGTCGTTGGCGCTTCGAGCTGGATCCAGGCGCGTTCCGTGCCCAGGAGCAGCGCGTTGAGCCCGGCCGCCATCCCGCCCATGAACGCCAGCCCCGAGGACAACAGGAGGAATCCCAGAACCCGCAGCGCCACCGGGCTGTCCTTCAGAAACAGCCACAGCCCCACGACATAGGCGGAGATCATGCCGAAGCTGACCGAGAACACGGAGATGACGAGCCCAGTCAGCTCGTTCCGGATTGATAGGATTTCGGCTTCGCTCATCCGCCCCCGCCCGTGTGCAAGCCTCTTGGCTCGGAGAGGTCTCTGACACGGCGGGCGACCCGTCAAGGGCTGCGTGTCGACCTCTCCCCGCCGGGGAGAGGTCGTCGTGCGAGCGGTGCAAGGAACCCGGAGCAGAGAGATCCGCCGGGCTCGGGCGGAACGGCTCAGTGGCTGGACGGGGGAGGGTCGGTGTAGAAGTCGAGGTCGTCCTGGATGTTCTGTGCGGCGATCCGCCAGTTGCCGGGCGCATGCGTGGCGCCGTTCCCGTTCCGCGTCTGCCCGTTCGCGGAATGCGTCTCGTCCGCGATCGCGGCCACCGGCTCGCTCGAAGGCGCGGGCAGCGCGCAAAGCCGCGAGGCGAGAACCTGCAGCTCGTTCATGATCACCGCACGGCGCACCTCGTGCTGCGCCGTGACCTGGCGGATCTCCGACAGCAGCTTGTCGTCCACGTGATTGAGCGCGGCGTTGAGCGCGCGAACCAGCGCCTGCTCCTCCTGCGCATTCTCGGCCAGTCTCCGATGCATTTCCGCGAGCTTCTGAGAAAGTTGAGCCATCGCCTTACCCCGTTCGTTCTTTTGATTCGAATCATACAAAGCAACGTTCCGGCAGCTTTGTGACTCAACTGAGGTCGCGCAAGACGGGAGCCACACCCGGCTGCCCGCGAAAGCGCAGCTTTTTTATTCCGGCGCGGGCGCCGCTTTTTTGCGCGGAGGCTTGTCTCGGATCGGAGTGAAAGATCACGTCGCTTCTGAGCCGACATCGGGCCCGGCGCTCGGCCGCGCCCACGATGTGGCCAGATGATCCACGACCGCCGTCAGCACGCCGTCGTCGCGCATATAGGCGTTGTGGTAGAGCGCGTCGGAGAGGCGTTTCCACATGAGGTCGGGATTGGCGAGGCCGCCCTCCGGCCCATCGTTGGCGACGACGCTGTTATAGAGGCTCTGGGCGGCGACGAAGAGCGCCGCATCGTCGATCCCGCCGAGGTCGACGGCCTCGAGCCGCTGCTCGCGCGCCTGGATCGCGTACGGCGGCAGCCGCGTCACGCGCGTCAGGCGGAAGGCGCCGTCGCCGCCAAAGGCCGCGCCGAGCACGCCGCCGTGAATGGCCCCTGTCAGCACCTTGGCATAGAGCCAGGCGCCGCCCGCACGCGCGAGAAGCCAGATCGTGAGGAAGACCGCGCCGTAGATCACGGGCACGAGCAGCAGGAACGTGAGATCCGCCGCCAGCGCGAGCCCGTAGACTCCGGCGTTGAGCTTCTCGAGCACGGGCGCGAGGAAATAGCGGCCGGTCCAAGCGAAGAACGCGAGCGTCGCGACCACGCCTGCGAGCGAGGCGAACGCGGTGAGCGCGCGCATGGCCCCCGCGGTCTTGACGTACTGCGGCGAGATCTGGGCCGCAGTTTCGAGAAGCTGCATCGCTTCGTCTCGCGGACTGTGCACGACGAGCCATTGGCCGGGCGTAAGCGACGTGCCGAAAAGGCGTCGCGCCAGCAGTCCACGCGCGAGCTTGCGCACGCCGGCCGCGAGGCTCCAGAGGGCGAGCGCGCCGAGCCCGCCGAAGAAGAGCACGGCCTCGATCTTCTTGTTGCTGTCCGAAGGCAGGATCTCGATCAGGTACCAGAGCATGATGGGCGGAATGACGAGCCCGAGCAGCGTCTGAAAGAGCGCGATCAACAGCGGCACCAGCTTCAGCCGGCGTTGGAAGAACGGCGTGCCGAAGCTGATGATGCCGCCCCGGAGCGGCGAGCGCCCGGCGCGCGTTAGCCCCTCGACGGTGACATTGCCGCCATGGCTGTGGGCGATGACGGCGTGCGGACGACCCTCGCGGTCGAGCGCCTTGAGGAGCTTCGCAAGCTCTGCCGCGCCCTTGAGGCGGTCGTAATCGGAGTTCATGCCGGACCAGTGCAGGGGCCGGATCTCGGCATGCCCGGCGCCGCGCTCCCACAGGCGGTAGACGAGATGCTGGGCGAAGTTGGATTCACGCTGCCACCAGCGCGGCCCCTCGTCGGAGGGATCGGCGTCGTTGGTGCCGTGCACCGTCACGATGACCGGAGACAAGGGCGCCTGCGCCGCGGCCCCTCCCTCGAAGTCCTGCACCCGCTCCTGCATCGACGTGCTCCCCCAAGCGCGCACGATCCGCGGGGCGCATGGCGCGCCGCCGGCCTCTCGCTCCATGGCATCTCACTGGGAAAAGGCCGTGGGGGGAACAAAAAAATGAAGCGCGCTCCACCGTTCCGGCGGGAGAGGGCCTCGTGGGACGGAGCGAAAGCCCGCGGTCAGGGCGGGCCGGGCGTCATGCCGCGCGCTCGCCGAGGTGATCCCGCAACCATGCATCGATGGCGCGCGCGTCGGGCGCGAGCGTTGCGGCGCCGGGCGCGAAGTCGTTCCAGGCGGCGCGGTGCTTGTCGGAAACGGTCGTGAGAATGGGCTTGCCCGTTTCGAAGGCCGCGACGAACGCCTCGAACAGGCCGCCCTGTCCGGCCTCGAGCTTGCCGAACTTGCTGAGCACGACGAGATCGCACGCCGCGATCTGCGGCAGCAGCGCCGCGCACGCGCCTTGGGCGCCATCGGCATCGATATGGCAGGAGGTGCCGACCGGCGGCGCGGTCAGAAAGATCGAATGCGGCTCGCCCGAGGCGATGTCGCGCAGCACGCCCGCATTGCAGACGCGGCCGGGGAGGCCGTGCGTCTCCTCGACGACGCCCGCGACCCGCAGCCCGCGCTCCCGCCAGCGCGCAATGGCCTCGCGGAAGAGACCCTGGATCGCGGCACTGTCGGCGCCGGCGACGATGGCAATGGAGGACTGCGGATCGGCCATGACCGCCTCACGCGTAGCTTTGGACCTCGCTGGATCCGGCGGGATCATACCGGGGATCGGGCCCGCCGTCATCCCGAGGGCGGCACGCGCGCTCAGAACGAAAAAGCCCGGAGATCGAGGCTCCGGGCTTCAGGATCTTGCGTTTCGAATGTCTCGCGTTCCGAGCGCCTCAGGTCCTGACGGCGAACAGCTCGGCCTGGTCGGCCGGCGTGATGTCGCGGACATGCCACGGCAGGCCCTGCTTGCCGAGCTCGTCGAGGAACGGCTTCGAGGGAAGCTGCTCCACGTTGAACACGCCCTTGCCGCTCCAGGTGCCCTTGAACATCATCATGCCGCCGACGACCGGCGGAACGCCTGTCGTGTAGCTGACGGCCTGCGCGCCGGTCTCCTTGTAGCACTGGGTGTGGTCGCAGACGTTATAGATGAGCACCGTCTTGCGCTTGCCATCCTTCGTGCCGTCGATGACGCAGCCGATGGACGTGCGTCCCGTGTAGTTCTCGCCCAGCGAGGAGGGCGGCGGCAGCAGCTCCTTCAGGAACTCCATCGGGATCACCGGCGTGCCCTTGTACATGACGGGGTCGATGCGCGTCATGCCCACGCTCTGCAGCACGTCGAGGTGCTTGATGTAGTTGTCGGAGAACGTCATCCAGAAACGGATCTGCTTCAGGCCCTTGATGTTCTGGACGAGGCTCTCCTCCTCCTCGTGGTAGATGAGGTAGCTCTTGCGCGGGCCCACCTCCGGATAGTCGATCATGCACGAGATCGAGAGCGGATCGATGTCGATCCACCGGCCGTCCTTCCAGTACTTGCCGCGCTGCGTCACCTCGCGGAGGTTGATCTCCGGGTTGAAGTTCGTCGCGAACGACTTGCCGTGGCTGCCGTCGTTGCAGTCGATGATGTCAATGGTGTCGATGGTGTCGAGCAGGTGCTCCTGCGCATAGGCGCAGAAGATGTTCGAGACGCCCGGATCGAAGCCGCAGCCGAGCACCGCCATGATGCCCTTGTCCCGATAGCGGTCCTGATAGGCCCACTGCCAGGAGTACTCGAACTTCGCGACGTCGCGCGGCTCGTAGTTGGCCGTGTCCATGTAGTGCACGCCCGTCTTGAGGCAGGCGTCCATGATCGGCAGGTCCTGATAGGGGAGTGCCATGTTGATGACGAGATCCGGCTTCACCCGGCCGATGAGCGCCACGACCTCGTCGACCTTGTCGGCGTCGACCTGGCTGATCTCGATCGGCGTCTTGCACTGCTTGGCGACCTTCTCGCAGCTCTCGAGGCGGCGCGAGGCGAGATGGACGTTCTTGAAGACGTCGCGGTTCATCGCGCACTTCTGGGCGGTGACCGAACCGGCCGCACCGGCTCCGATGATGAGGACGCTGTCCAAGGCAAAGCTCCCTTCCTGAATGAGAGACCGACCGAAGCGCATTTTCGGACGAGGGAGAGGTCCGCCCGCCGAGAGAAATGCAAGTCAAGACAGCTCGCGTGCGACCTGCACTTTGAGCAAGCGTGCGCACATAGGGCAGAACCCCGCAAGATTCAACGTCTCGCGGGGCCGGTCGGGACCCAGGTCGTGAAAATATTTCCGCGTGGGCGGGGCTGTGCCCGTCAAAAAAGCTTCATGCCCGGAGGCAGCGGCAGGCCACCCGTGACCTCGCTCATTTTCTCCTGCAGCCGCGCCTCGACCTTGGATTTGGCGTCCCCCGTGGCGGCGACGATGAGATCCTCGACGATCTCCGCCTCCTCGGGCTTCAGGAGCGAGGGATCGATGGAGACGCGCTTCATGTCGCCTTTGCCGGTGAGCGTGACGGAGACGAGCCCGCCGCCCGCGGAGCCAGTGACCTCGAGCGCGCCAAGCTCATCCTGCAGGCGCTGCATGCGCTCCTGCATGTCCTTGACTTGCTTCATCATCCCCATCAGGTCTTTCATCGGATCTCCTCGTCGCTCCGGACTGCGTGGCCGCTTAGGCGCGGTCGCTCTCGTCTCTGCAGACTAGACTACTTCACTCCCCCTCGCACCGCGTCATCGCTGCAGCAGATCCTCGCCCGCCTCGCGGAAGAGCGCCATCGAGGAGCGGAATTTCATGGCGTCGAGATCGCCGAGAATGGCCTCGACCGGGGTGTCGCCATGCGCGCGGATCAGGGCCACGCATTCGCGCAGCCGCGGCCCGAGCACCGGATGGGCGAGGTAGGCGCGCGCTTCCGCCAGCGATTCGATGCCGAAGAACATGGAGGCCGGGCTCTGCCCGAGCCCGCGCGCCTGCGGAAAGATGAACCAGATCCAATGAGACGTTTTTTGCCCGGCACGAAGCTCACGGATCACGTCGTCATAGACGCCATCCTGCGCGACCACGAAACGCCCAAGATTATAAGGATCGTCCGCTACCATGACATTGCCCTTATATGCGAACAGTCGGGCATCGGGTCAACGACAGGAGGGGCGAGGGCGGACGAAAAAAAGCCGGGCTTTCGCCCGGCCAAACGCAACCTGATCTTGGGAGAAGGTGCGCGCTCGTCTTTCTTGTTTTTTCTTGTTGTTGTCCTGGATGTTGAGATCCGGCCCCGAAGCGTCCCGGGCGGCAAGCCGGCCCAGACGTGTCCGAGCGCTATAACATTGCTGGGGCGCCCCCGGGAGATCCCATGCGCCTTTGGTCGTAAAAAAGGGAGCTTTTCCCGAGTCGTGCCCCTCGGGCCTGGCAACCGGCGGAGCAGCGGCTGCGCCACGTCCCTAACCGGCCTTGCTGTCCTCTTCGCGCTCCCGGCGCGCCGGCTTCACGGGCGTGACGTCCGCATCGGGGAAGGCGTCGAGCACCGCGGCCACGGCCGGATGCTGCTTCAGCGCGGCCAGCTCACGCGCCTCGCGCTCGCGGTTGACCTCGCCGATCGGCCGCTCGCCCTGCACCTTGGAGAGCGCCACGATCCAGCGCCGGCCGGTCCATTTGTTGAGCTTCTCGCGCAGCTCGTTGCCGAGGTCGGCACTCGCGCCCGGCAGGAGGAAGAGGTCGATCGCGCCTGTCGCGCCGTCGTAGCGCACGAGGCTCACCTGCTCCTCGAGCGCGATGCGCAGCTTGACGTCGCGCCGCTCGCCGGCGAGCGCCACCACATCCTCGAAGCGGTTGAGCGGACGCAGCACCAGGGCTTGTTGCCCGCCCGCCGGGCGAAGCTCGTCGTCCTCGGTCTCGTCGTCGTCCGTCGTCATCCCATCGGAGGGGAAGTCGAAGTCCGCCGGGTTCTCGGAGTCGAAGCCAAGGCTCGGCGCGCTCGGCGCGGCCTCGGCCTCCTGGTCCGCCGACGCTGAGACGGGCGCCTCGGCGGCGTGAGCGGAGGCGCCGGCGCTCGCCCGCTCCGGTGCGGTCGGCCGGTCGGCCGAGCGGCGCGTGGCCGGCGCACCGCCGAGCATGCGGATGATCTCGTCGGGCGGCGGCAGGTCCGCGGTATGGGCGATCCGGATCAGCACCATCTCGGCCGCCGCCAGCGGGTTCGGCGCCTTGCCGGCCTCGTCCAGGCCTTTGAGCAGCATTTGCCAGAGCCGCGCCAGAAGCGGCATGGAGAGCTGCGCCCCGAGCGCGCCCGCGCGGCGCTTCTCGTCGAGGGAGAGCTCCTCGCTCGCCGCCTCCGCGCCGACAGCCTTGATCCGCGCCGTGACGTGCACGGCTTCGGCCAGGTCCGCCAGCACCTGCACGGCCTCCGCGCCGTCGCGATGAAGCTGGTCGAGCGCTTGAAGGGCGGAGGCGATCTCGCCTGCGGCCAGCATCTCCAGCAGATCGAAGATGCGTCCGCGGTCGGCGAGCCCGAGCATGGCGCGCACGGCCTCGGCCGTCACCGCGCCGCCGTCTCCGGCGGCCGCGCCGAGCGAGGTCGAGAGCGCCTGATCGAGGATGGAGAGCGCATCGCGCACCGAGCCCTCGGCCGCACGCGCGATGAGGGTGAGCGCATCGTCGTCCGCCGCCGCACCCTCGTTCCCGACGATCGTCTTGAGATGCTGCGCGAGGCGCGGAACGTCGACGCGGCGCAGGTCGAAACGCTGGCAGCGCGAGAGCACCGTCACCGGCACCTTGCGCACTTCGGTCGTGGCGAAGATGAACTTCACATGCCCCGGCGGCTCTTCCAGCGTCTTGAGGAGCGCGTTGAACGCGCCCTTGGAGAGCATGTGCACCTCGTCGATGATGAAGACTTTGGTGCGGGCGGAGAGCGGACGATAGCGCGCGCTTTCGATGATCTCGCGGATGTTGTCGACGCCGGTGTTGGAGGCGGCGTCCATCTCGATCACGTCGGGATGGCGGCTTTCCATGATGGCCTGGCAGTTACGCCCCGGCTCCGGCATGTCGATGGTCGGCTGATGGACGGTATCGGTCTCGTAGTTGAGGGCGCGCGCCAGAATGCGGGCCGTCGTCGTCTTGCCGACGCCGCGCACGCCGGTCAGCATGAAGCCATGGGCGATGCGCCCCGACGCAAACGCGTTGCGCAGCGTCTGCACCATGGTCTCCTGCCCGATCAGATCGTCGAACGTCTGCGGCCGGTATTTCCGCGCCAGCACGACATAGGGCTTCGCCGGCACATCCGCGCCGCCCTCCGCCGTCCCAGCCGTATCCGATTTCTTCTTGGCCATCCGCCCGCCTTGCGCTCAACGATAGGGAAGGGGGCATCACTTTCGGCCCGGAGGGCCCAGGCCGCAAGACGGCCCGGCGCGAGCGCCGCCCCCGCGGAGCCCCTTCGGGGCGTGAGCGAATAAAGAGAGGCTGACGAACGACCCGTGCACCTGATCGTTAGGGCTGCTTCCTTCCGGACCTGACCCGGTTGGCGATGGTCTCGTCCGCCGCCAGCCTCAGGCGGGAATATGGCGCCTCGGCGCGGGGGAGGCAAGTCTTCCCCGCCGCTTATCCGTTGTGGCGGCGAAGCGGGGGCGGCCTTAACCGGGTTCTGAGCCGCCAGTAGCGAAGAGGCGGAAGAGCTGGCACAATCCCGCCCAAAAATGGGGGTACGTCGCCATGATGGACAATCTTTTTCTGCTTGCGGTTGCGGCTTTGGGGTGGGGTCTCTCCCTCACCACCTACAGTCTTTTCGCGATGAGGCATCGCTGGCCCATGGGCGCGCTGCAGGCGGATTTCCCCGCTATTCCGGTCATTCTGGGGCTGGTCTCGATCTCGGTCGCGCTGTGGTTTGCGCTCGCGCGCGGGCCCGAGGACGGCGGCTGGGTGATCGTGCTGTTCGGCGTCCTGCTCGCCATCTTCTGGACGGGCTTCCTGCGCGTCGGCTCGCAGATCTCGATTTTCCTGGCGCCCGTCGCCACCGTGCTTCTCATCCTGCGCTGGCTCAGCGTTCCGCTGACGTAAGTCCCGTGGACGTTGCGCTATGTCGAAAGCCGACGGCGGCAATCGGCATTGAGCATCTGCACAATCCCAACTCTCCCTCCTAAATCATGAGGATAGCGCGGTGATGCCGCGCTTGCTTTCGCGTGACGATCGACGTAGTGGATCGGTCAGCACTGCTGCGGGGGTGTGTGCACGTATGGGGCAGAGAGCGGAGGGCCGAAGGCGGCCCGCAACGGTTCTCCGGCCTCGAGAGCATTTTCCGGCGAAATGAAGATCGGCTCGTCGTAAGAACATGCTCTTAGACCCCGCGGGTGATCCGTACTGGGGAGCCATCGATGGCCGTCCGTCGTCTTCATCCTGATCAGCCTCACGGCTTCGCGTTCACGGCTGAGAATCTCGCCTGGGCCAAAGAGACCATCGCGAAGTATCCCGAAGGCAAGCAGGCGTCCGCAATCATTCCGCTTCTCTGGCGCGCGCAGGAGCAGGCCGGCGGCTGGCTCTCCGAGCCGGCGTTGCGCTACGTCGCCGATATGCTGGGCGTCGCCCATATCCGCGCCTACGAGGTGGCGACCTTTTACACGATGTTCCAGCTTGCCCCCGTCGGCACGAAGGCCCATGTGCAGGTCTGCGGCACGACGCCCTGCATGCTGCGCGGCGCCGAGGGGCTGATCGAGGTCTGCAAGCGGCGGATCTCCGAGCACCCTCACACGCTCTCCGAGGACGGGGCGTTCTCGTGGGAGGAGGTCGAGTGCCTCGGCTGCTGTGCGAACGCGCCGATGGTGCAGATCTGGAAGGACACCTACGAGGACCTGACGCCGGAGGCGCTCGAGAAGATCCTGGGCGCATTCGAGCGCGGGGCCACGCCCCGCACCGGCTCGCAGACCGGCCGCAAGAGCTCGTCGCCGGAAGGCGCGCTGACGACGCTGGTCGATGAAAGCCTTTACGACGGCTCGACGGTGGGCGCCTGGCGCGCGCGCTTCCCGGAGTTGCAGGAAGGGGCCTCGTCCGAGGAGGCTTCCCCGCCGCCAGCCGATCAATCCAAAGGGTAGATGAATGCTGCTCGAGGACAAGGACCGGATCTTCCGGAACATCTACGGGCTTCACGATTCGGGGCTCAAGGGCGCCCGCGCGCGCGGCGCCTGGGACGGCACCCGGTTCTTCATCGACAAGGGACACGACTGGATCATCAACGAGGTGAAGACCTCCGGCCTGCGCGGACGCGGCGGCGCCGGCTTCCCGACGGGGCTCAAGTGGAGCTTCATGCCGAAGGCCGACCCGCGGCCCTCGTATCTCGTCATCAACGCCGACGAGAGCGAGCCCGGATCCTGCAAGGACCGGGAGATCATGCGCCACGACCCGCATCTCCTGATCGAGGGCGCGCTGCTCGCCGCCTTCGCCATGCGCGCGCATAAAAGCTACATCTATATTCGCGGCGAGTTCATCCGCGAGCGCGAGCGGCTGCAGCGCGCGATCGACGAGGCCTACGCCGAGAAGCTGATCGGCAAGGACAACATCCACGGCTGGGATTTCGATCTCTACATTGCCCACGGTGCCGGCGCCTACATTTGCGGCGAGGAGACGGCGCTCCTGGAAAGCCTCGAGGGCCGCAAGGGCCAGCCCCGCCTGAAGCCTCCGTTTCCGGCCAACGTCGGCCTTTACGGCGCACCGACGACGATCAACAACGTCGAGAGCATCGCCGTCGTGCCGGATATCCTGCGCCGCGGCGGGCATTGGTTCGCGGCGCTGGGTCTGCCCAACAACACGGGCACCAAGCTGTTCCAGATCTCGGGCCACGTGAACCGGCCCTGTGTCGTCGAGGAGGAGATGGGCATTCCCGTCCGCCAGCTCATCGACGAGCATTGCGGCGGCGTGCGCGGCGGCTGGAACAACCTGCTCGCGGTCATTCCCGGCGGCTCCTCGATGCCGCTGATCCCGGCGGATCTCTGCCAGGATCTCACGATGGACTTCGACAGCCTGACGAAGCTCAAGTCGGGCCTCGGCACAGCCGCGGTCATCGTCCTCGACAAGTCGGCCGACGTCGTCAAGGCCATCGCCCGCATCGCCTACTTCTACAAGCACGAGAGCTGCGGCCAGTGCACGCCGTGCCGCGAAGGTACGGGCTGGATGTGGCGCGTGCTCGAGCGCATGGCCCGGGGTGAAGCGGAGAAGAGCGAGATCGACAAGCTGTTCGACGTCTCCAAGCAGATCGAGGGCCACACCATCTGCGCGCTGGGCGATGCGGCCGCCTGGCCCGTGCAGGGCCTGATCCGGCACTTCCGTCCGGAGATCGAGGCCCGCATCGATGCGTACAAGGCGGCGCACAAAGAGGCGGCGGAGTAGCAGGATCCCATGCCGAAGCAACTCATCATCGACGGCAAGCTGATCGAGGTCGAGGACGGCATCACGCTGCTGCAGGCGTGCGAGCAGGCCGGCGCCGAGATCCCGCGCTTCTGCTATCACGAGCGGCTGTCCATCGCCGGCAACTGCCGCATGTGCCTCGTCGAGGTGCAGGGCAGCCCCAAGCCGATCGCCTCGTGCGCCATGGGCGTGAACGACCTGCCGCCCAACCGCGACAATTCTCCGAAAATCATTTCCACCCGCAGCGCCACCGTCAAGAAGGCGCGCGAAGGCGTGATGGAGTTCCTGCTCATCAACCACCCGCTCGATTGCCCGATCTGCGACCAGGGCGGCGAGTGCGATCTGCAGGACCAGGCCATCGCCTACGGCTCGGGCGGCTCGCGCTTTTCCGAGAACAAGCGCGCGGTCGAGGAGAAGTACATCGGCCCGCTCATCAAGACGTCCATGAACCGGTGCATACACTGCACCCGCTGCGTGCGCTTCATGACGGAGATCGCCGGCGTCGAGGAGCTCGGCGCCATCGGCCGCGGCGAGGACATGGAGATCACGACCTACCTCGAGCGCGGCATTCTCTCGGAAATGAGCGCCAACGTGAACGACCTCTGCCCGGTCGGCGCGCTGACGCATCGGCCGTGGGCGCACAATGCGCGGCCCTGGGAGCTGCGCAAGACCGAGAGCATCGACGTGATGGATGCCGTCGGCTCGGCCATCCGCATCGACTGCCGCGGCCGCGCCGTGATGCGCATCCTGCCGCGCAACAACGACGCGGTGAACGAGGAGTGGATCTCCGACAAGACGCGCCACGTCGCCGACGGCCTGCGCACGCAGCGCCTCGACGAGCCATACGTCCGCAAGGACGGCCGCCTCGTGCCGGTGACATGGAACGAGGCGCTGGCGACGGTGGCCGAGCGCCTCAAGGCGTCCTCGGGCGGGCGCATCGCGGCGATCGCGGGCCCGCTCGCGGGCGCCGAGGACATGTTCGCCGTGAAGGATCTGTTCGCGCGCCTCGGTTCGACGAATGTCGATTGCCGCGAGGACGGCGCGAGGATCGATCCCGCGCTGGGCCGGGCGAGCTATCTCTTCAACGCGACCATCGAGGGCATCGAGCGCGCCGACGCGATCCTCTTCATCGGCACCAATCCGCGCGTCGAGGCGGCCGTGCTCAACGCCCGCATCCGCAAGCGCTGGCGCCAGGGCGGCCTCTCCGTCGGCTTGATCGGCGCGCAGGTGAACATCGGCTATCCCTACGACTACCTCGGCGCCGGAGGGCAGAGCCTGAAGGACCTGGCCGACGGCAAGCTCCCCTTCGCGGAGATCCTGAAGGCGACCAAGGCGCCGCTCGTGATCGTCGGCTCGGCCGCCATCGCACGGGCCGACGGGCGCGCCGTGCTGGCCGCGGCCGCCCGCATCGCCAAGGCCGCCGCCGAAGGCACGGATCCCGCCTGGCGCACCTTCAACGTGCTCCAGTCCGCCGCCTCGCGCGTTGCCGGGCTCGATCTCGGCTTCGTGCCGGCGAAGCCCGCCACTCACGGCGTCGCCGACATCGTCACCGCGGCCGAGAAGGGCAACCTCGATCTCCTCTTCCTGCTCGGTGCCGACGACATCGACATGAGCCGCCTCGGCACCACGTTCGTCGTCTACCAGGGCACGCACGGCGATGCCGGCGCCCACCGCGCCGACGTGATTTTCCCCGCCGCCGCCTATTCGGAGAAGAGCGCGACCTACGTCAACACCGAGGGCCGCGCGCAGATGACGGCGCGCGCTGCGTTCCCGCCGGGCGATGCCCGCGAGGATTGGACGATCCTGCGCGCGCTGTCGCCGCTCGTCGGCCACACGCTCCCTTATGACGACGTCAAGGCGCTCCGCGCGGCGATGTACGAAAAGGCCCCCGCACTTGCCGCGCTCGATCGCGTCGTGCCCGCGCCAGCCGATGTCATCGACGTGCTGGCCGCCGGCAAGGGCGCCGTCAAGGACGAGCCGTTCCGGACCGCGGTCGAGGACTTCTATCTCACGAACCCGATCGCGCGCGCCTCCGCCGTCATGGCCGAGATGAGCGCGCTCACGAAGGCCGCCGCGGCCAAGACCGCCGGCCTCTCGGCAGCCGAGTAGGAGCGAGAGGCATGTCGGACGAAACGATGGCGATGTTCTGGGACTACGGGCTCTGGCTGGTCACGGCCGTGGCAGCCTCGCTGCTCGTGCTCGTCGGCCTCCTGATCTGCGTCGCCTTCCTGCTCCTGATGGACCGCAAGGTCTGGGCGGCCGTACAACTCCGCCGCGGCCCGAACGTGGTGGGCCCGTTCGGCCTCTTCCAGTCGTTCGCCGATCTCCTGAAGTTCGTCTTCAAGGAGCCCGTAATCCCCGCCGGCGCCGACAAGGGCGTTTTCCTGCTCGCGCCGCTCGCCACCGCCACCTGCGCGCTCGCGGCCTGGGCGGTCATTCCGATGAGCCAGAACAGTTGGGGCACCTGGGTCGTCTCGGACCTCGACGTCGGCGTGCTCTACCTGCTCGCGATCTCCTCGCTCGGCGTCTACGGCGTCATCATGGGCGGCTGGGCCTCGAACTCGAAGTACCCGTTCATGGGCAGCCTGCGCTCGGCCGCGCAGATGATCTCGTATGAGGTCTCGCTCGGCTTCGTCGTCATCACGGTGCTGCTGCTCGTCGGCTCGCTCAACCTCGCGACGATCGTGACCGCGCAGTCCTCGGGCGTCGGAACCTGGCTCGGCCTGCCGGCGTCGTTCCTGGATTGGCACTGGGTGCCGCTGCTGCCGATGTTCGTCGTGTTCTTCATCTCGTCGCTTGCCGAGACCAACCGCCCGCCGTTCGACCTCGTCGAGGCCGAGAGCGAGCTCGTCGCGGGCTTCATGGTGGAATATTCCTCGACGCCCTATCTCCTGTTCATGCTGGGCGAGTACGTGGCCATCGTCACCATGTGCGCGCTGGCGACGATCCTTTTCCTCGGCGGCTGGCTGCCGCCGCTCGATATCTGGCCGCTGAACGCGGTGCCCGGCCTTTTCTGGTTCATGATCAAGGTCGTGCTCATGTTCTTCATGTTCGCGATGGCGAAAGCGATCGTGCCGCGGTATCGCTACGACCAGCTCATGCGGCTCGGCTGGAAGGTTTTTCTGCCCCTGTCGCTGGTCATGGTCGTGGCCGTCGCGGGTATCCTGCAGCTCTTGAGATCGGCATAGGAGAGTGGCCATGCGGGTGGCCCAAGGGCTGAAATCTCTGTTCCTGGCGGAGTTCGTCACGGCGTTCTTCCTCACCATGCGCTATTTCTTCACGCCGAAGAAGACGCTGAACTATCCCTTCGAGAAGGGCCCGCTGTCGCCCCGCTTCCGCGGCGAGCACGCGCTGCGCCGCTATCCGAACGGCGAGGAGCGCTGCATCGCCTGCAAGCTCTGCGAGGCGATCTGCCCGGCCCAGGCCATCACCATCGAGGCCGGCCCGCGCCGCAACGACGGCACGCGCCGCACGACGCGCTACGACATCGACATGGTGAAGTGCATCTATTGCGGCCTCTGCCAGGAGGCCTGCCCGGTCGACGCCATCGTCGAGGGGCCGAATTTCGAGTTCGCGACGGAGACGCGCGAGGAGCTCTACTACTCGAAGGAGCGCCTGCTCGCGAATGGCGATCGCTGGGAACGTGAGATCGCGAAGAACATCGCGCTCGACGCGCCCTACCGGTAGAGGCCGCGCGGCCTTCTCCCCGCGAGCGGGAGAGGGAATGTGGAGGGGACATGGGACTGACGGCGTTCTTCTTCTATCTGTTCGCGATCCTGGCGCTCGCCTCCGGGGCGATGGTCATCGTCGCCAAGAACCCCGTGCATGCCGTGCTGTTCCTGATCCTCACGTTCTTCAACGCCGCGGGGCTCTTCATCCTGCTCGGCGCCGAGTTCCTCGC
Source organism: Hyphomicrobium sp. (assembly GCA_036823975.1). Lineage (GTDB taxonomy): Bacteria > Pseudomonadota > Alphaproteobacteria > Rhizobiales > Hyphomicrobiaceae > Hyphomicrobium_C. Next base: position 46,911 of record DAITBB010000009.1, on the reverse strand, counting down.
CATGCTGCTCGTCATCGTCTACGTCGGCGCGGTGGCCGTGCTGTTCCTGTTCGTGGTGATGATGCTCGACGTCGATTTCGCGGAGCTGCGCGCGGGCTTCATCAAGAATGCGCCGGCCGGGCTGATCGTCGGCGGCGTGGTGCTGGCCGAGTTGATCGCGCTCTTCGCCGCGCGTGCCTCGGTGTCCGCGCCCTCCATGGTGGCCGGCGCGCCGCCGCCGCAAGGCGTTCACAACACCGAGGCGCTCGGCCTCATCCTCTATACGAAGTACGTCTATTTCTTTCAGGCGGCAGGGCTCGTGCTGCTCGTCGCCATGATCGGCGCCATCGTGCTGACCCTGCGCCACAAGCCGGGCGTCAAGCGCCAGTCGGTTGCCGATCAGGTCGCGCGCCGTCCGGCGGCGGCGGTGAAGGTCGTGAAGGTTCCGGCGGGTGGCAGCGTCATTCCCGAGCCGGCGGCGAAGCCGTAGGTCCGGGCGAAGAGGGGCGAAGAGACGATGGATATCGGGCTCGGACATTATCTGACGGTTGCGGCATGCCTGTTCACGCTCGGCATGTTCGGCATCTTCCTCAACCGCAAGAACGTCATCGTCATCCTGATGTCGGTGGAGCTGATGCTGCTCGCCGTGAACATCAACTTCGTCGCGTTCTCGCATTTCCGCGCCGACCTCGTCGGCCAGGTCTTCACGCTCTTCATTCTCACCGTGGCCGCCGCCGAGGCCGCCATCGGCCTTGCCATCATCGTCGTCTATTTCCGCAACCGCGGCTCGATCGCGGTTGAGGACATCAACATGATGAAGGGATAGCGGCCGATGCGTCCGCAAATCGAGAGGCTGCCATGCCTACTTTCCATGCGTGCTGAGAGCGCCGGGCGCGCTCCTTTCGGGGGAGAGGCAGAGGACAGAGCGGAGAGGGAGAGCCGCACCGCATGATCTATTCCGCCATCGTTCTCCTGCCGCTCGCCGGCGCGCTGATCGCGGGGCTGTTCGGCCGTGTCATCGGTCCGCGCCCGTCCGAGATCATCACGACCGCGCTGCTCCTGATCGCGGCCGTCCTGTCGTGGATCGCCTTTTTCCGCGTCGGCTTCGGCGGGGAGACGGAGCGCGTGGCGCTGTTCCGCTGGGTGACGTCGGGTGAGCTCGATACGGCCTGGGCGTTGCGCATCGACACGCTGACGGCCGTCATGCTGGTCGTGGTGACGACGGTGTCCGCGCTCGTGCACCTCTACTCGATCGGCTACATGCACGAGGATGACAGCCGCCCGCGCTTCTTCGCCTACCTCTCGCTCTTCACCTTCGCCATGCTGGCGCTGGTGACGAGCGACAACCTGCTGCAGATGTTCTTCGGCTGGGAGGGCGTCGGTCTCGCGTCCTATCTTCTGATCGGCTTCTGGTACAAGAAGCCCGAAGCCAACGCCGCCGCCATCAAGGCGTTCGTCGTCAACCGCGTCGGCGACTTCGGCTTCGCGCTCGGCATCTTCGCCCTGTTTGCCGTGACGAGCTCGATCAACCTCGATGCGGTGTTCGCCGCCGCCCCCGATCTCGTCGGTAAGTCGATTGCGTTCTTCGGCTACGAGGTCGATACGCTGACCCTCATCGCGCTCCTGCTGTTCATGGGCGCCATGGGCAAGTCCGCCCAGTTCCTGCTGCACACCTGGCTGCCCGACGCCATGGAAGGCCCGACGCCGGTGTCCGCGCTCATTCATGCGGCCACGATGGTGACGGCGGGCGTGTTCATGGTTGCGCGCTTGTCGCCGATTTTCGAGCTCGCACCCGATGCGCTCATGGTGGTGACCGCCATCGGCGCCATGACGGCGTTCTTTGCCGCCACCGTCGGCCTCGTCCAGAACGACATCAAGCGCGTCATCGCTTATTCGACATGCTCCCAGCTCGGCTACATGTTCGTGGCCTGCGGCGTCGGCGCTTACTCGGTGGCCGTGTTCCACCTCTTCACGCACGCCTTCTTCAAGGCGCTCCTGTTCCTCGGCGCAGGCTCGGTGATCCATGGCCTGCATCACGAGCAGGACATGCGCCGCATGGGCGGCCTTGCGAAGAAGCTGCCCATCACCTGGGCGATGATGCTGATCGGCACGCTGGCGCTCACCGGTGTCGGCATTCCGCACGTCGGCGGCTTTGCGGGCTTCCATTCCAAGGATGCCATCGTGGAGGCGGCCTATGCCGCCCACACGCCCCACAACTATGCGTTCTGGATGCTCGTCGTCGCCGCCTTCATGACGTCGTTCTACTCCTGGCGCCTCATGTTCCTCACCTTCCACGGCGAGACGCGCGCCGATCACCACGCCTACGACGAGGCGCACGAAAGCCCGTGGGTGATGCTGGTGCCGCTGTTCGTGCTCGCGGCCGGCGCGGTGCTCGCCGGGCTCGTCTTCTCCAATGTCTTCATCGGCGAAGGATATGCGGACTTCTGGCGTGCGGCTCTCTACGAGGCGCCCGGCAAGGATATCCGCCACCATATGCACGAGGTGCCGGGCTGGGTGCCGCTCGCGCCCACCGTGGCGATGCTCGGCGGCCTCGCGCTCGCGGTGCTCTACTACGTCCTGCAGCCGGGCCTGCCGGCGGCGACGGCCCGCGCCTTCCGCCCGCTCTACCTGTTCTTCCTGAACAAGTGGTACTTCGACGAGCTTTACGACCGGATCTTCGTGCGCCCCGCCTTCGCCATCGGCCGCTTCCTCTGGAAGGGCGTGGACGGCGCGGTGATCGACGGCACCATCGACGGCACCGCCAAGAGCGTGATGTGGGGCACCGGCCGCGTCATCAGGCTGCAGACCGGCTACGTCTATCACTACGCGTTCGCCATTCTGATCGGCGTCGCAGCACTTCTCACCTACTTCATCCTGACCGGCGGCGGGGCTGCTCCATGACCCTCTCGGACGCTCCCATTCTTTCGCTGGTAACGGCGCTGCCGCTGGTCGGCGCGGTGTTCCTCGCGTTCCTCTCGCGTGAGGCGGTGGGCAACATCCGCTATGCCGCGCTCTGGACCACGCTCGTCACCTTCGCCGTCTCGCTGCTGATCTGGATCAACTTCGATCCCGCGAATGCGGGCTTCCAGTTCGTCGAGGAGCGTGCCTGGCTCGGGCCGATCAAATACAAGGTCGGGGTCGACGGCATCTCGATGCTGTTCGTGATCCTCACCACGTTCCTGATGCCGCTCTGCATTCTCGCCTCCTGGGAGTCCATCCAGAGCCGCGTCAAGGAATACATGATCGCCTTCCTGGTGCTGGAAGCGCTCATGATCGGCGTCTTCTGCGCGCTCGACCTCGTGCTCTTCTATCTCTTCTTCGAGGGCGGCCTGATCCCGATGTTCCTGATCATCGGCGTCTGGGGCGGACCGCGCCGCGTCTATGCGAGCTTCAAGTTCTTCCTCTACACGTTCCTGGGCTCCGTCCTCATGCTGCTCGCCATGATGGCGATGTACTGGACGGCCGGCACGACCGACATCCCGACTCTGATGACGACGAAGTTCCCGCCCGATATGCAGATCTGGCTGTGGCTCGCCTTCTTCGCCTCGTTCGCGGTGAAGATGCCGATGTGGCCGGTGCATACGTGGCTGCCGGACGCCCACGTGGAAGCGCCGACCGCAGGCTCCGTCATCCTGGCCGGCATTCTCCTCAAGATGGGCGGCTACGGCTTCCTGCGCTTCTCGCTGCCGATGTTCCCGGAGGCGAGCGTCACCTTCGCGCCGCTCGTGTTCGCCCTTTCGGTCATCGCCATCGTCGCCACCTCGCTGATCGCGCTCGTGCAGCAGGACATGAAGAAGCTCATCGCCTATTCGTCGGTCGCCCACATGGGCTTCGTGACGATGGGCATCTTCACGTTCAACCAGCAGGGCATCGACGGCGCGATTTTCCAGATGCTCTCGCACGGCCTGATCTCGTCGGCGCTCTTCCTCTGCGTCGGCGTCGTCTACGATCGCCTGCACACGCGTGAGATCGCGGCCTACGGCGGCATCGTCGAGCGCATGCCGATCTATGCGGCGATCTTCCTCGTCTTCACGATGGGTAACGTGGGCCTGCCCGGCACCTCGGGCTTCATCGGCGAGTTCCTGACGCTGCTCGCCTCGTTCAAGGTGAACACGTATGTCGCCGTCATCGCCACGACCGGCGTCATCCTGTCGGCCGCCTATGCACTTTACCTCTATCGCCGCATCGTCTTCGGCCCGCTCGAGAAGCCCACGCTCAAGGCGATGGCGGACGTCACCCCGCGCGAGATCCTCGTGCTCGCCCCGCTCGTGATCCTCACGATCTTCTTCGGGTTCTACCCCGCTCCCATCCTCGACGTGACCGCCGTCTCGGTGAAGGCGCTCGTGACCTCTCTCGAGGCCGCTGGCCAGGCCGCCGCCGTCGTCCGACCTTAGGAAATCCGACCGATGCCCGCCGAGTTGACCAACGCCGCCGCAGCCCTGCCCGAGATCGTTCTCGCGGCCGGCGCGATCGCACTTCTCATGTTCGGAGCCTTCGGCGGCGCCAAGGGCGAGAAGCGCGACAATGCGAGCTGGCTCGCCATCCTGATCCTGGCGGTCACGGCGGGCGTGGTCGTGGCGGAGACGGGGACGGGCCTGGCCTTCAACGACGCGTTCGTCGCCGATGCGTTCGCCCGCTTCATGAAGCTTCTCATCCTCGCCGGCTCCGCGGTCTCTATTCTGCTCTCGATGGACGACCTGCGCCGCGCCAAAGCCGACCGCTACGAGATCCCGGTGCTGATCCTCTTGGCGACCGTCGGCATGATGATGATGGTCTCGGCGAACGATTTGCTTGCTCTTTACATCGGCCTCGAGCTGCAGAGCCTTGCGCTCTACGTGCTCGCCGCCGCGCGGCGCGACGAGGTGCGCTCGAGCGAGGCCGGCATGAAGTATTTCGTGCTCGGCGCGCTGACCTCCGGCATGCTCCTCTACGGCGCCTCGCTCCTCTACGGCTTCGCCGGCACGACGTCCTTCGCCGGGCTCGCCGCCGCAGCTTCCGCTGCGGATGCCGCCTCGAACCTCGGCCTCATCGTCGGGCTCGTGTTCCTGCTCGTCGGCATCGCGTTCAAGATCTCCGCCGTGCCCTTCCACATGTGGACGCCGGACGTCTACGAGGGTGCGCCCACCCCCATCACCGCCTTCTTCGCGGCCGCGCCGAAGCTCGCCGCCATGGCGCTTCTCGCGCGCGTGCTCTTCGATGGCTTCGGCGGCCTCTTCGTGCAGTGGCAGAAGATCGTCATCTTCCTCTCCATCGCCTCGATGCTGCTCGGCGCCTTCGCCGGCATCGGCCAGACGAACATCAAGCGCCTCATGGCCTATTCCTCCATCGGCCACGTCGGCTTCGCGCTCGTCGGCCTTGCGGCGGGAAGCCAGGAAGGGCTGCAGAGCCTGCTCGTCTATCTCGCCATCTATCTCGTGATGACGCTCGGCACGTTCGCCTGCATTCTCGCCATGCGCCGCGAGAGCGGGCCCGTCGAGGACATCTACGAGCTGGCGGGCCTCGCCGAGACGAACCTGCCGATGGCGTTCATGCTCGCCATGCTGTTCTTCTCGCTGGCGGGCGTGCCGCCGCTGGCCGGCTTCTTCGCCAAGTTCTACGTCTTTGCCGCCGCCGTGAAGGCGGAGCTCTACGGCCTCGCCATCCTCGGCGTGCTGACGAGCGTGATCGGCGCCTTCTACTACCTGCGCGTCATCAAGGTGATGTTCTTCGACGAGGCGAAGCCGGGCTTCGAGCTCGCAGCGCCCTCGGTGCGTGTCGTGATGATCGCGGCGGGCCTGTTCGTAACGCTCTATGCGCTCTATCCCGGCCCGCTCGTGGAGGCGGCTGAGACGGCGGCGAAATCCCTCGCGCTCTGAGATCGGGCGGTGCGTCGTCCCCGCCCCGGCTATTCGAACTTGACGCCGCAGTCGCGCCCCCGCCGCCACACGACCACGCAGTCCGCGTCGATCTTCTCCATCGGCGACACGAGCCGGAACCGGTCGGGAATCTGGCTGGAGCCGATGGCGCGCAGCCGAGCCCCGGTTTCGGAGCTGTCCCGAAGCAGGATTGTCATTTCCCGATCGCCGGCGGTAATCACGCCCGGCTGGTTGGTGGGTCGACGCTTGGCTCTCTCAATGGTCGTCATGGTAGGCTCGTGAAGAATGATCTTTGAGATGAAAAATTGCGGTGGGCAGATCAAATCTGATCCCAGAGTCGCCATTCGACGTTAACTTTCGCCTTACATCAGAGATCAGATAAAAAATATTCGACCTTTGAGAGATGACCTTCGCCACCTTCGAGCATCTGCCGGATATCGATTCCACCAACGCCGAGGCCATGCGCCGGGCGGTGGCGGGCGAGCGCGGCCCGCTTTGGCTCTCGGCCAGCCGGCAAACCGCCGGAAAAGGCCGCTCGGGCCGGAGCTGGACGTCGCAAGCCGGCAATCTTCACGCCAGCCTGCTCACGGCGCTCGAGGCACCCGCCGCCAAGGCCTACCAACTCTCGCTCGTGGCCGGTGTCGCGGTCTACGACGCGCTCGCGGCCGTGCTGCCGGAGGATCAAGAGAAGCTGCTGCAACTCAAGTGGCCGAACGACATCCTGATCCGGGGTGCGAAGGCCGGCGGCATCCTGATCGAAAGCTCGGTCCTGGCCGGGGAGGCCCACCCCGCCCGCCTGGCCGCCGTGATCGGCATCGGCATCAACGTCGACGCGCACCCGGAGGATCTCGACCGCCCGGCCACCTCGCTCGCGGCGCACGGCGTCCGCACCGAGCCTGCGACGCTGCTCCGCAATATTGCGGTTGCGATGGAGCACTGGCTCGCGGTGTGGGCCGGGGGAGCGGGCTTTGCCGCGGTGAGAGAGGCTTGGCTAACGCGCGCGCATCCTATAGGGGAACGGATGAGCATCAACACGGGGTCTGAGCGGCTCACCGGAACATTCCAGGGCTTGGATTCCGAAGGTGGTCTGCTGATCGACGCCGGGGCGGGCATCAGGCGCTTCGCCTTCGGTGACGTGTCCCTGCTGGCGTGAGGACAGGCGGAAGACTTTCCAAAAAGGGCGCGAACGCCAACATGCCGTCAGAGCAGACCCCTCCGAAGACCCCCAGAAAGACTCCGGACGAAAAGAGCGAGCTGGTTTTCCTCGCGCTCGGCGGCCTGGGCGAGATCGGCATGAACGCCTATCTCTACGGCTTCGGCCCGCCCGATGCGCGCCAGTGGCTGATGGTCGATCTCGGCATCACCTTTCCCGAGGGAGAGGACGATCCCGGCGTCGATGTCATCCTGCCCGACCTGCGCTTCATCGAGGAAGAGAAGAGCGCGCTCGCCGGCCTCGTCATCACGCACGCCCACGAGGACCATATCGGCGCGGTGATCGAGCTGTGGCCGCGCCTCGGCGTGCCGGTCTATGCCACGCCCTTCACCGCCGGCATGCTGAAGGCCAAGCTCTCCGAGTTCGGCAACCGCCTGCAGATTCCGATCCGCGAAATTCCGCTCAACGGCCGCTTCCGCGCCGGGCCATTCGATGTCGAGTGGCACGAAATGTCCCACTCGATCCCGGAAAGCAGCGCGCTCGTCATCCGCACGCCGCTCGGCACGCTGCTCCATACCGGGGACTGGAAGATCGACCCGACGCCGACCGTCGGCGGCCGGCCGGACGAGGCGCGCCTGACCGCGCTCGGAGACGAGGGCGTGCTCGCCGTGATGGGCGATTCCACCAACGCGATGCGTGAGGGTCGCTCGCCGTCCGAGCGCGACGTGGCCGCGACGCTCGCCACCCTCGTCAAGGCAGCGCCCCGCCGCGTCGCCGTCACGACGTTCGCCTCCAACGTCGCGCGCATCAAGGCGGTGGCGGATGCCGCCCGCGCCGCCGGCCGCGAGCTGGTGGTGGCCGGACGCGCCCTTCATCGCGTCATCCAGGTCGCGATCGAGACGGGCTACCTCCCGCAGGGCTTCCGCTACGTCGACCAGCAGCAGTTCAGCGAGCTGAAGCGCACGAGTGTCGTCTGCATCTGCACCGGCAGCCAGGGCGAGCCACGCGCGGCGATGGCCCGCATCGCCGACGACGACCATCCCGACATCAGCCTCGACAAGGGCGACATCGCGATCTTTTCCTCGCGCACCATTCCCGGCAACGAAAAAGCCGTGGGCTGGATCCAGAACAGCCTCGTGCGCATGGGCGTGGAGGTGGTGACGGACGGCGACGCCCTCGTCCACGTGACCGGCCACCCGCGGCGCGACGAGCTGCGCCAGCTCTATGCCTGGACGCGCCCCCGCATCGCCGTGCCGATGCATGGCGAGGCGCGCCACCTCAAGGCGCATGCCGAGCTGGCGCGTGAAGCCGGCGTGGCCGAGGTGCAGATCGCCTACAACGGCGAGATGGTCCGTCTCGCCCCCGGCCCGGCCCGCATCGTGGACGACGCGCCCGTCGGCCGCCTCTTCCGGGACGGCCGCCTGATCGTGCCCTCGGGTGACGGCCCCGTGCGCGAGCGCCGCAAGCTCGCCGTGGTCGGCCTCATCGCCGTGGCGTTGACCTTCTCGCGGCGCGGCGAGCTCGTGGCCGATCCCGTCGTCGTCATGGACGGCGTTCCGACACAGGATATGGATGGCGAGCCCATGCAGGAGATCGCCTTGGCCGCCGTCGAAGGCACGCTGCGCTCGATCCCGCGCGAGCGCCGGCGGGATCTCGAGATGGTGACCGAGGCGGTTCGGCGCGCGGTCCGCAGCGCGGTCGCGAACGCCTGGGGCAAGAAGCCCATTGTCAAGGTGCTTTCGACCGTGGTCGAAGGGAAGTCCTGAAACGAGACCGCGGCCGCGCCGCCGCGCTTTTGTCATGCCGAGGGGTTGAAATGATCGGACGACTGAACCACGTAGCCATCGCGGTCAAGGATCTGGCCGCCGCGACCGCGGTCTACAAGAACGCGCTCGGTGCCGACGTGACCGAGCCCACGCCCCAGCCGGAGCACGGCGTGACCGTGGTATTCGTCACGCTTCCGAATACGAAGATCGAGTTCCTGGAGCCCCTGGGCGAGAACTCGCCCATCGCCAAGTTCCTGGAGAAGTTTCCGGATGGTGGGATCCATCACGTCTGCTACGAGGTCGACGACATTCTCGCGGCCCGCGACAGGCTGAAAGAGCAGGGCGCGCGCGTGCTGGGCGACGGCAACCCGAAGATCGGCGCGCATGGCAAGCCCGTTCTGTTCCTGCATCCCAAGGACTTCTGCGGAACGCTGACGGAGCTCGAGCAGGCCTGACCCGTCCAGCCTGACGAAGGAGATCCCCATGAGCCTATCGCTCGCCGTGGTGCTCTACATCATGATCTGGTGGATGACGCTGTTCGCGGTGCTGCCGTTCGGCGTCAAGACGCAGGGCGAGGCCGGCGAGGTCGTCGAAGGCACGCCCGAGAGCGCGCCCGTGTCGCCGCGTCTCATCCGCGTGGTGCTGATCAACACCGTCGTGGCGGCGCTCGTGTTCGCGTTCGTATGGTCCGCGCTCGAGAACGACTGGCTCGGCCTCTATGCGATGCCGGAGGCGACGATCCCCCAGGCGGTCACGCGCTAGAGTCTGATCGTTTGAGATGCGAGCGGTCAGCTCGCATCGAGAGCGTGAATCAGACTCTCAAACAACGACTTAGAGCGCGTTCACGCTCAAAAGCCGATTCCAAGGAGTGAACGCGCTGAGCCGCTGCCTGCCCGAGCCGTTTCGCAAAATGTGAAGGGCTGAAAACGCAAAGAGCAAGGCCTCGGCCTTGCTCTTCTCTACTCTTGGCCGTTGGGCTCTTGGCTGTTCAGCGGTGTTTGACGCTGTCGCCTGTTTATGCGGCTCCCAGAGCCGGAGACGAACCCCGGTTCTGCGGCCATTTTCTCCCTAGACTTGGGCCGCCAGCCAGATGGACATCATTGGCATCGCCCCTGTGACGTGAACGACCGCACCATAGCCGAACGGCGGCGCTATGTCACGGGTTCGTGAGGAAAAAATATAAGCTGCACAAAGCGCCTGCAGCAAACGGCTCGCGCGGCGACAGGGATGACGTTTTTGCGAAGGAACAGCCATTTTCGAGCGCGCGCACTGCGTGCGATTGCCCTCCGCGGCATTCCTCGGTATTGACGCCGGGACGCCTCACCGAGGCGGGCCGCGGGCCCAGGATCGGCCGGCCCGGGTTGAAAGGCGTTCGCAACGCAACACAAGACAGGCCCCATGCACCTTTCCCGCTATTTCCTGCCGGTTCTCCGCGAAACCCCGAAGGAAGCCGAGATCGTCTCGCATCAGTTGATGCTGCGCGCGGGCATGATCCGCCAGTCCTCGGCCGGCATCTATTCCTGGCTGCCGCTCGGTCTCAGGGTGCTGAAGAAGATCGAGGCCATCGTACGCGAGGAGCAGAACCGCGCCGGCGCCATCGAGCTGCTCATGCCGACGATCCAATCGGCCGACCTTTGGCGCGAGAGCGGCCGCTACGAAGCCTACGGCAAGGAGATGCTGCGCATCACCGACCGTCACGAGCGCGACATGCTCTACGGTCCCACCGCCGAGGAGGTCGTCACCACGATCTTCCGCGAAGGCGTGCGGAGCTACAAGGACCTGCCCCGCAACCTCTACAACATCCAATGGAAGTTCCGCGACGAGATCCGTCCGCGCTTCGGCGTCATGCGCGGCCGCGAGTTCCTGATGAAGGACGCGTATTCCTTCGATCTGAACAAAGATGCGGCCCGCGCTGCCTACCGGCGCATGTTCGTGGCCTATCTGCGCACGTTTGCCCGCTTAGGGCTGCGCGCCGTGCCGATGCAGGCCGACACCGGCCCGATCGGGGGCGACCTGTCCCACGAGTTCATCATCCTGGCCGAGACGGGCGAGAGCCAGGTGTTCTGCCACAAGGACCTGATCGAGGGCGCCATTCCGCCTGCCGACACCGACTTCCGGGGCGACCTCACGCCGATCTTCCAGGAGTGGACGAGCCTCTATGCCGCCACCGAGGAGAAGCATGATCAGGCCCGCTTCGAAGCCGAGGTTCCGGCCGAGAAGCGGGTTTCCGCGCGCGGCATCGAGGTCGGCCACATTTTCTACTTCGGCACCAAATACTCCGAGCCCATGGGCTGCAAGGTGCAAGGTCCGGACGGGCAGCAGGTGACGCTGGAGATGGGCTCCTACGGCATCGGCGTGTCGCGTCTGGTCGGCGCCATCATCGAGGCGAGCCACGATGATGCGGGAATCGCCTGGCCGGTGCCGGTGGCGCCGTTCGAGGCCGCCGTCCTCAACCTCAAGGTCGGCGATGCCGCCACCGACGAGGCCGCCGCCGACGTGCAGCGCCACTTCGCCAACGCCGGCATCGAGGTGCTTTACGACGATACGGACGAGCGGGCGGGGGCCAAGTTCGCCACCATGGATCTGATCGGCATTCCCTATCAGCTCATCATCGGCCCGAAGGGCGTGAAGGCCGGCGAGATCGAGATCAAGGACCGCAAGACCGGTGCGCGCGAGACGCTGCCGATCGAGGCGGGCATCACGCGGACGATCCAGCGCATCATGGATCAGCGCATCCTGGCCTGAAGGCCGAGAACGGGGGAGAAGGGATGGCGGTTGCGAGCGATACGAAGCCCTTTGCTCCGTTCGAATGGCTGCTGGCCTCGCGCTATCTGCGCGCGCGGCGCAAGGAGGGGTTCGTCTCCGTCATCGCCGCCGTGTCGTTCCTCGGCATCATGCTGGGCGTCGCCACGCTGATCATCGTCATGGCGGTGATGAACGGCTTCCGCAAGGATCTGTTCTCCAAGATCCTGGGCCTCAACGGCCACGTCGTCGTCTACAAGATCGGCACGCCGTTCGACGACTATCCGGACATCACCAAGGCGGTCGCGCGCGCCAAGGGCGTCGAGCGCGCCATTCCGCTGATCGAGGGACAGGTGATGGTGTCCTCGGCCGTGCAGGCGCTTGGCGCCGCCGTCCGCGGCATCGGCGAGGACGATCTCAAGCACCTGAAGCTCGTCGGAGAGAACATCCGCTTCGGCACGCTCGATGGCTTCGATCAGTCGGGCGGCCTCGCCATCGGCATGCGGATGGCGAACATGCTGCGCATCAACGTCGGCGATCCGATCACGATCATCTCCCCGCGCGGCGCCGCGACCCCGTTCGGCACCGCGCCGCGCTCCAAGACCTACCCTGTGACGGCGATCTTCGAGCTCGGCATGTCCGAGTACGACAAGACGATGATCTTCATGCCGCTCTCGGAGGCGCAGCGCTATTTCTCGAAGCCGAACGAGGTCGATATCCTCGAGGTGGTGATCGAGGATCCCGAGGCGGTCGACGCCGCCGCCATGAATATCCGCGCCGAGGCCGGGCCCACCATCAACGTCACCGATTGGCGCCAGCGCAACGAGACGTTCTTCACCGTGCTCGAGGTCGAGCGCAACGTGATGTTCATCATCCTGTCGCTGATCGTGCTGGTCGCGGCTTTGAACATCATTTCCGGCCTCATGATGCTCGTGAAGGACAAGGGCCGCGACATCGCCATCCTGCGCACCATGGGCGCAAGCAAGGGCGCGGTCATGCGCGTCTTCCTGATCACGGGCGCCTCCATCGGAGTCGTCGGCACGCTCGCGGGCCTCGTCATCGGCATCGTGTTTTGTGCCAACATCGAGGAGATCCGCCAGTTCGTGGCATGGCTCGCCGGCACGAAGGTGTTCGATCCGAACGTCTACTACCTCACGCGGCTGCCCGCCGACATCAACCCGGTCGAGACCGGCTCCATCGTCGTGATGGCGCTGGTGCTGTCGGTGCTGGCGACGCTCTATCCGTCCTGGCGCGCCTCGCGGCTCGATCCCGTCGAAGCGCTGCGATACGAATGACGAGGGGGCCCGTGCCCGACATGACCGCCCATCCCGTTCCGGTCCTCCGCCTCGTCGGCCTCGAGCGGGCGTTTCACCAGGGCACGCGCGAAATCCACGTGCTCGCGGGGGCATCCGTCGATGTCTGGGCGGGCCAGTGCGTTGCTCTTGTCGGCCCCTCCGGCGCGGGCAAGTCGACGCTGCTCCACATCGCAGGTCTGCTCGAGACGCCGGACCGCGGTCAGGTCATCGTCGCGGGGCGCGACTGCGCGGCCCTGGATGATGCCGACCGCACCCGCATCCGCCGCGCGGATATGGGCTTCATCTATCAGTTCCACCAGCTTCTGCCGGAGTTCTCGGCGCTCGAGAACGTGGCAATCCCGCAGATGATCCTCGGCCGCTCGCGCCGCGAGGGCGAGGAGCGGGCGCGCCAGCTCCTCTCCTCGATGGGGCTTGCCGAGCGCCTCGATCACCGTCCCGCCCAGCTTTCGGGCGGCGAGCAGCAGCGCACGGCAATCTGCCGCGCCCTCGCCAATCGGCCGCGCCTGATCCTGGCCGACGAGCCCACCGGCAACCTCGATCCGAAGACCTCAGACCTCGTTTTTCGTGAGCTGATCGGGCTATTTAGGAGCGAAGGGGTTGCAGCGCTGATCGCCACGCACAATCTCGATCTGGCGCGGCGGATGGACCGCGTGGTGGTGCTGGACGGCGGACTTCTGGTCGAAATCCACCCCCAATCCGTGTAAGGATCGCGCATCCGACCCCATGTTTCGGGGGGAACAGCGCCTGGCTGCGATCTCGACCACGATGCGCCCCGAGCCCGAGAGGCGGGCGAGCCGCGGCCACGTGTGGGCCCTTGCGGCCTGACAACCGAGACAAAGCAAGGAGGCAGCCATGCCGTTCGAGAGATTTGCTCTTCGCTCCGCCGCGCTCGCGGCAACGCTCTTCGCGTCCCTCCCGGCGCTCGCCGCCGATCCCGTCGGCGTCTGGATCAACGACACCGGCCGCGGCGCCATCGAGATCAAGCCCTGCGGCAACGCGCTGTGCGGCCACGTCGTATGGGTGAAGGACGCCAGCGACGCGGACGGCTGCGGCCGCCAGATCATCGGCGACGTCACCCGCTCGTCCGATGCGATGTGGGGCGAGGGCTGGATCTACAGCCCCGAGAAGAAAAAGAAATACAACGTCGAGCTGACGCCGCAGGCGGACGGCACCCTCAAGGTCAAGGGCTTCGCCGGCATCAGCTTCCTGTCGAAGACGATGATCTGGACGAAGGCGCCGGCCGATCTCCAGCGCTGCGGCGGAGAGACGACGGCGGCTGCGACGCCCGCGCCCGCCGAGGCGGCTCCCGCCCCGGCGCCCGTGACCCCGCCCTCCGGCACGGCCACCGCGCCAGCCGACAAAACCGCGCCTCCGGCCAAGGAGGAGCATGTCGCCGAGAACGACAGCGACGGCGACAGCGTCGATATCGAAGGCATTGTCGGGGACATCTTCACCCGCAAGGACGGCAAGTGCAAAGTCGACACCCCTTGGGTGAAGCTCGACTTCGACTGCAAGGAGAAGGGCGGCGAATAGGACCGCCAATGAGGACATTCCTCGCGACACGGCGGCAGCCTGAAGGGCTGTCGCCGTTTTTCTGTTTGCGACCGGGATCCGATCGGATGCGGGCGTGATAGAGCATTTTCCGACGAAGTGGCTTCCGGTTCGTCGCAAGAAAATGCGACAAAGACAAAAACCTAGAGCGCTCGATCCGATTCCATCGGATCGCAAAGCGCTCTAACCTCCTGCTTCGGACCACATCGAGTCTTGACAGGGAGGCGCCTATGACTCCGGAGCTGACGATCCTCGGCTGGACGCTCGTGCTGGCTATCGTGCAGGTGCTGCTGCCGGGGATGCTGCGGACGGGCGAGACCGGCGTGGACTACAATGCGAGCGCGCGCGATGCGCCCTCTCCCGTGCCGCCGCGTCCTGTCACCGCCCGCCTCCAGCGCGCCCAGCAGAACCTGTTCGAGACACTGCCGCTGTTCGCGGCCGCCATCCTCATCGCCCACGTCGCGGGGCGGAACGGCGATCTGACCTTCTGGGGTGCGGCGCTCTACCTCGCGTCGCGCGTTCTCTACGTCCCGCTCTATGCGGCCGGCATCCCCGTCATCCGCTCGCTGGTCTGGCTGGTCGGCCTCATCGGCCTGATCCTCGTTCTGACGGCGATCCTCGGCCCGGCCTGAGGCGGACTAAAGCCAGCCGACGTACTTCGCGGCCACTACCGCAAGGCTCAAGGCGCCGATCCAGGTTGCGAGGCGCCGGAAGCGATCGCGCCGGCTCGTGGCGGCCGCGAGCTGCTGGATGGTTTCGGCATCGAGGCGGAGCCCCTGCTGGGCCATCATCGCGAGGCCCGTCGAGGCTCGCTCGGCTTCCGCCAGCATGTCCGGTACGTCCGCCAGCAGGCGGGCGAGCGTGGTGGCGCTTTCCCCGGCCTTGCGCACAGCGCCGCGCGCGCCGTAGTTCGCCTCCACCCACGCCTTCGCGACCGGCTCCGCCGCCACCCACATGTTGAGCGAAGGATCGAGCCCGCGCGCCACGCCCTCCACGATCACCATGCTCTTCTGCAGCAGGATCAGCTCCGGGCGCGTCTCCATGTCGAACACGTCCGTGTAGGCGAAAAGCTGGCCGAGGAGATCCGCCATCGAGATCTCGTCGGCGGTGCGTCCGTGGATCGGCTCGCCGATCGCGCGCAGCGCCTGCGCGAAGACCTCGACGGGATGATGCGGCGGCACGTAGCCGGCCCAGAAGTGCACCTCCGCCGCGCGCCGGTAATCGCGCGTGATGAGGCCATGCAGGATCTCGGCGAGGAAGCGGCGCTCCTTCGGGCCGAGCCGCCCCATGATGCCGAAGTCTACGGCGACGACGTTGCCCGCCTTGTCGACGAACAGGTTGCCCTGGTGCATGTCGGCGTGGAAGAAGCCGTCGCGCATCGCGTGTGTGAGGAAGCTTCTGAGCACGATGAGCCCGAGCCCCTTGAGGTCGTGCCCCTCGGCGGCGAGCCGGGCGTGATCCGAGATCGGGATGCCGTCGATCCAGTCCGTCGTCAGCACGCGCTTGGCGGTGCGTGCCCAATCGACGCCGGGCACGCGGAATTTCTCGTCCGGCGCGATGTTCTCCGCCATCTCCGAGATGGCCGCACCTTCGAGACGCAGGTCCATCTCGAGCTCGGTCGTCCGCGCGAGATTGTCGACGACGGCGACGGGCTTCAGCCGCCGCGAGGCCGCGTGTGCGCGCTCGATCAGGCGGGCGGCGAAGAAGTAGCTGTCGAGGTCGCGCTGGAACCGCTTCTCCACGCCCGGCCGCAGGATCTTCACGGCCACCTCGCGCCGCTGCCCATCCCGGCCGATGACGACGGCCTTGTGAACCTGGGCGATGGAGGCGGCCGCGACCGGGGGCCCGAATTCGGCGAAGTGATCTTCGAGCTTGCCGCCGAGCGCCTCCTCGACGGCACGCCGCGCTTCCGCCATCGAGAACGGCGGCGTGCGGTCTTGCAGGTGGCTGAGGTCGCTCGCGAGCTCGGGCCCGATCACGTCCTGCCGCGTTGCCAGGAACTGGCCGAGCTTGATGTAGGAGGGGCCGAGCCTGGCCAGCGCCGAGGAGATACGCCGCTGCTTGGGCTTGCCGATGTTGAAGGGGGCTGCGATGAGCCGGACGGGGAGGGTGGCGATCCGCGCGGCCTTGAGCGGCAGCGGCACCGGCTGGCCTTTGGGAATGAAGCGCACGCCATGCTGGGCCAGCACGAGGCCCGCACGTGCGAGCCGCCAGAGGTTGGTGATCGGGTTCGCCATGTCGGCCAAGCGGTACTTGCCCCATGCCGCCCTGGCAAGGAGCGTTTCGGCACGTCGTTGATGACGCGTCGGCACGGTGTGAATAACGGCCACTACAACCTATGCCCAGGGTCCGACTCGCCTATGCTGGCGGCGACCCTGGACATCGATCGATCAAAGAGCTTCCGCCCCGCATGACCACGACGCCGGCGCTTCCGAAATTCGTCCACCTCAAGGTGCACTCGGCCTATTCGCTGCTCGAGGGCGCACTTCCCATCGGCAAGATCGCCAAGCTCGCGAGCGCGGCCGGAATGCCCGCCATCGCACTGACCGACACCAGCAATCTGTTCGGCGCGCTCGAGTTCTCCGAGAAGCTTTGGGACGCGGGCATCCAGCCCATCGCCGGCGCGACGTTCGAGGTCGATTTCCACGACATGGCCGCCCCCGCCAACGGCCTCGCGCGGCCCGGCACGGCCGAGCCGCTCGTGCGCACCGCCGGGCCCATCGCGCTCATCGCCGCCAGCGCCACGGGCTATGCCAATCTCATCAAGCTCGCGAGCCAGGCTTTCCTGCTGCCGGACCCGGCCGAGCCGACGCACATCAAGATCGAGGCGCTGGAAGCGCATCGCGAGGGCCTGATCGTTCTCTCCGGCGGCCCCGACGGCCCGATCTCGCGCGCGCTGACGGACGGCCAGGCCGACCTCGCGCGATCGCGGCTCGAGCGGCTGAGCCGGATCTTCGCGGGCGCTCTCTACGTCGAGCTGCAGCGCCACGGCCTGCGCCGCGAGGAGGAAATCGAGCGCGATCTCGTAGCGCTGGCCTATGACCTGCGCCTGCCGCTCGTCGCCACCAACGAGGTCTATTTCGCGAGCCCCGACGATTACGAGGCGCACGACGCGCTGCTGTGCATCGCCGGCGGGCGCATGGTGACGGAGGACGACCGCCGCCGCGTCACGCCCGAGCATTACTTCAAGACGGCCGATCAGATGGCGCACCTGTTCGCCGATCTGCCGGAGGCGCTCGCGAGCACCGTCGAGATCGCGATGCGGTGCGCCTATCGGCCTCTGAAGCGCAAGCCCATCCTGCCCCGCTTCGTGCAGTCGGACGGGACGGCGGACGGGGATCAGCTCGCCGTCGAGGCGGCCGAGCTGGTGCGCCAGGCCAACGAGGGCCTCACGGCGCGCCTCGCCGTCAACGAGCTGGCGCCGGGCTTCACGGAAGAGGATTACCGCAAGCGCCTCGCCTACGAGCTGGACATCATCGCCCGCATGAAGTTCCCCGGCTACTTCCTGATCGTGGCGGACTTCATCAAGTGGTCGAAGGCGAACGACGTGCCGGTGGGGCCGGGGCGCGGCTCCGGCGCGGGCTCGCTCGTCGCCTGGTCGCTCACGATCACCGACCTCGATCCTCTCCGCTTCGGCCTGCTGTTCGAGCGCTTCCTCAATCCCGAGCGCGTCTCCATGCCGGACTTCGACATCGACTTCTGCCAGGAGCGGCGCGACCGGGTGATCCGCTATGTGCAGGGCAAGTACGGCCATGACCGCGTTGCCCAGATCATTACGCACGGGAAGCTCCAGGCGCGCGCCGTGCTGCGCGACGTCGGCCGTGTGCTGCAGATGCCGTACGGGCAGGTCGATCGCCTCTGCAAGCTCGTGCCGAACAATCCCGCGAACCCGGTCACCCTGCCCGAGGCCATCGAGGGCGAGCCGAAGCTGCAGGAGGAGCGGGACGCCGATCCCCTGGTCGCGCGCCTGCTCGAGATCGCCCAGAAGCTCGAAGGCCTCTATCGGCATGCCTCCACGCACGCGGCCGGCATGGTGATCGGCGACCGCCCGCTCGACGAGCTGGTGCCGCTCTACCGCGATCCGAAATCGAGCATGCCCGTCACCCAGTTCAACTGGAAGATGGTGGAGGCGGCGGGGCTCGTGAAGTTCGACTTCCTCGGCCTCAAGACGCTGACGGTGCTGACCAAGGCGGTGGAGCTCGTGAAGCGCGGCCGCAACGTCGAGATCGACCTTCTCGCGCTGCCCCTCGACGACAAGCCGTCCTACGAGCTGCTGGCCAAGGCCGATACGGCGGGCGTGTTCCAGCTCGAAAGCACGGGCATGCGCGAGAGCCTGAAACGGCTCAAGCCGGACCGCTTCGAGGACATCATCGCCATGGTGGCGCTCTATCGCCCCGGCCCGATGGACAACATCCCGACCTACATCAACCGCAAGCACGGCGAGGAGCCCGTCGATTGCCTGCATCCGCTGCTCGAAGGCATCCTGCGCGAGACCTACGGCGTCATCATCTACCAGGAACAGGTGATGCAGATCGCCCAGGTGATGGCCGGCTACTCGCTCGGCGAAGCCGACCTCTTGCGCCGGGCCATGGGCAAGAAGGACAAGAACGAGATGGCGAAGCAGCAGGCGCGCTTCGTCGACGGCGCCATGAAGAACGGCGTCAAGAAGGACGACGCCATCTACATCTTCGAGCTGGTGGACAAGTTCGCGGGCTACGGTTTCAACAAGTCCCACGCCGCAGCGTATGCGCTCGTGAGCTATCACACCGCCTACATGAAGGCGAACTTCCGCGAGGAGTTCCTGGCCGCCTCCATGACGCTCGACGCCGGCAATACCGATAAGCTCGCGATGTTCGCCGCCGAAGCGAAGAAGAGCGGCATTCGCGTGCTGCCCCCGTGCGTGAATGAATCGGACGTCGAGTTCCTCGCCGTTCCCCCCCGCGAGGACGAGCAGCACGGCGCCATCCGCTACGCGCTGGCCGCCCTCAAGAACATCGGCGCCTCCGCCGTCGAGACCATTGTCGAGAGCCGCGCCAATAAGGGCCGCTACACGTCGCTCGCGGATTTCGCGGCGCGCATCAACACCAAGGCCGTCAACAAGCGCGCGCTCGAGACGCTGGCCGCCGCCGGCGCCTTCGACGCGATGGAGAAGAACCGCGCGCTCGTTTGCGCCAACGTGGATCAGATGATGCGCGAGGCCGGCCTCAAGGCCGAGGACGAGGACAAGGGCCAGTGGGACATGCTGGGCGCCATGGAGCAGGCCGCCTCCGTCGTCCTCAAGCTCAAGCCCACCGAGGCCTGGACGCCGATGGAGAAGCTGCAGAAGGAGTTCGAGGCCGTCGGCTTCTTCCTCTCCGGCCATCCGCTCGATCAGTACGAGCGCGTGCTCGCCAAGCTCGGCGTGCTGCGCTACGTCGATTTCGAAGCCGCCAGCATGCGCGGCGTCACCGCGGGGCGGCTGGCCGGCATCGTCATCTCCGCGCGCGAGCGGCGCTCTCAGAAGGGCAACAAGTTCGCCTTCGCGATGTTCTCGGATTCGAGCGGCCAGTACGAGGCGGTGATCTTTTCCGATACCCTCGCGAACGCGCGCAGCCTGCTCGAATCCGGCAAGGCCGTCGTTCTGAACGTCGAGGCCGAGCGCGACGGCGATGCGCTGAAAATGCGTGTGCAGGACGTCAAATCGCTCGATGAGATGGTCGAGCAGGTGCC
Organism: Hyphomicrobium sp.; assembly: GCA_036823975.1. GTDB lineage: Bacteria > Pseudomonadota > Alphaproteobacteria > Rhizobiales > Hyphomicrobiaceae > Hyphomicrobium_C. Next base: position 26,840 of record DAITBB010000009.1, on the reverse strand, counting down.
GCGCACGGTGCTGGCGCGCATCGACGGCGACGAGATCGCCAGGAATCCTGCCATCGTCGCGCAACTGAGAGCGCTGCTGCGCCCGGGCAAGACCGAGCTGAAGCTCGAGCTGGAGGTCTCGGGCTACGAGCGCCCGGTGCCGGTGGCGCCGAAGGGCCGGTACGATCTTTCCGCCCGGACGATCGGCCGCATGACGACCGTGCCCGGGGTCATAACTGTGGACGAAGTATGAGCTAGCAACCTCCCGGCGCCGGAACTTGCGGGCGCTGTGAGCGTTGAGAGAGCCATGCTGCACATCGTCAGTCACCGCCCCCTGAGGGAACCGCCGGTCGGTGACGAAGAATCGACAGAGTTCCTGCGTATCGATGGCGATCCGTGCGCGTCGACGATCGTCTTCCTGCCGTGGTGCATGCCCTTCAAGCTGGCGCAGGCCCGGCGGATCATCCCGGAGTCCTATCTCGCGTGTTTCGAAATGCCGCGTGGGATCGTGAGCTCCGATCCCGCGCGGTGTCTGGAAGCCCTCTATGCCGTGGTCGATGAGGCCACGGCGGTGTTCGAGCGCTCGGGCCTCGCGCCGCAGCGGGTGCTTGTCGTCGGTTTGAGCATTGGCAACGCCGCCGCGACGATGTTCGCCAACCGGATTGGCGCACGCCTGTGCTCGATCGCCTCGGCAGACCGCGGAGACTTGACCCTCTGGGAGAGCCCCGCGGCACGCCATGTCCGCCTGCGCGCGGAGGCCAAAGGCTTGCAGATCGGCGACTTTACGCGCGCGCTGCGCGGCCGCCACACGATCGACAACCTCGCCAACCTCGGCGCGGGGAGCCGTTTCGTCGTCGGCCTGCGCGATGAGCTGCTGCCGCTGCCGCGCCGCGAGGGGCTTCTGCATGCGGTCCGCAGCATCGTGCCGGCGGCGGACATCGTTCATATCGATGCGACGCACTTCGGCACGATGCGCGAGGCGATCCGGCGCGGCCTTTGCGATCCCGCCGAGATGGGACAGGCGCGTCCGTGCTACGCCGAGGAGATCCGCAACGAGGCGCGCGCGGGCCGCTGAGATCGCCCGTTTTGTGACGCCACTGCGTCGATCCTCTTAAATTCCCCGGTGAATCGTGATCCACTCACGCCGCGAAGGAGCGGTAAGGCGCGGACGGCCACGGCCGTGCGTGCGCGCAAGAGTGGCGGGAAAATCCCATGTTTCCGATCGGCGACGATAACAGCGGGCGGCGGATCGTTCCCGTCGTCACGTATGCGCTGATCGCCCTCAACGTCGCGGTCTTTTTCCTCGAGCTTCAGAACGGCAACGCCTTCATCACCAAGTGGGCCTTCGTCCCGGAGCGCTTCACGAGCGCGCCTGCGGACGATGCCGTGACGTTGCTCTCCGCCATGTTCATGCACGGCGGCTGGATGCATCTCGGCGGCAACATGCTCTACCTCTGGATCTTCGGCGACAACGTCGAGGATCGCTTCGGCTCGTTCCGCTTCCTGCTGTTCTATCTGGTGGCCGGCCTCGCCGCGACGTTCGCCCAGTATGCAGTCAACCCGATGTCGGCGATCCCCAACGTCGGGGCCTCTGGCGCGATTGCCGGCGTCCTCGGCGCTTACCTTCTGATGTTCCCCAAGGCCCGGGTCGACGTTCTGTTCGGACGGCAGGTGATCGCGATGCCGGCCTTCGTCGTGCTGGGGCTGTGGGTCGTGCTGCAGTTCGTGAGCGGGGTGGGCACGATCGCGGATACGGCTCAGACCGAGACGGGCGGGGTCGCCTACATGGCGCATGTCGGCGGCTTTATCGCAGGCCTCGGTCTCGGCGTCGCCATGGGCGGGCTTCGCCGGCAGGACCGGATCACGTAAAGGCGGCGCGTCAGGCCGCCTCTCGCAGGACAGTGAATGCGCAGGGGAGTTTCCCCTCGCACCGTTGTAACGGGTCTGCCGCGGATCGCGTCGCGCGTGCCACCGGCTGCACATGCATACATATCCCTTGTCGAAGGGCAAATCATCACGTAGCCTATCGGGAAAAATAAGAAGATACGGCCAGGAAAAAGGGCGGACACGTCGGGAAGGCACGCGGCCATCGCGTCGTGATCCATTTCGAATCCCTTGGAGGTCCAAATGCCTGAAGGCTTCGTCTCCAGTATTTTTTCTTCGAGGAAGGTCATGTGTGCGGCAGCGCTCGCCGCGTTGTCCCTGGGGCCCGCGGCCTCTGCGGGCAGCGATCAGGCGGAGCGCGTTCGCGGATACTTCTGCGACGCGAAGGCGGATCAGATCGCCTTCCTGACCTTCAAGGCGCGGGGCGAGACGGAGATCATGGCGGCCAACGGCGTGAACAAGCGCGTGGCCCGGATGTCGTGTGCGCCGTATCTCCCGGTCATGGCTGTCCCCGGCCGCGAGCAGACCGTGATGAAGGACGGCCTCGTCTACAAGCTCCAGAGCTTCCTGTTCCTGCCGGAGAAGGTGGAGCGGTGGAGCGGCACGGTGCTGGGCTCGCTGCAGATGAGCGCCCACGACCAGGATATCTGACGACGCGCTCCGCTCGCGAGGCGGAAACGCGTCTCACGTCAAGGGGCGGGACCTCGTCACGACGAGACGCGGGTGAACGAGAAAACCCGGCCGCGGAGGCGCGGCCGGGTTTCTTTTGTGTTCGCGATTTGCGTGGGTGCGTGCCGCCTTACCAGAACAGCGACTTCGGGGACTGGGCGCGCCGCCGTTTGGCTTTGGCCGAGGCGGACGACGACGAGCCGAACAGGGAGAAGCGCTCGTCCTCCTCGACGACCTGCACGGGTTTCTTCACCCGCGGGCGCGGCGTCGGCTTCGTGATCTTGGCGATCACTTCCGGCATCTGCACCACAAAGTCGGTTCCGGCATAGCGGGTTTCGCTGCGGGCCATGTCGTAGCTCGAGACGATCAGCACCGAGCCGGGCTTCACGACCTCCGCGACGAGATCGCGGATATCCTTCGGCAGCTTGATGCGCGCGAGCGTCCGCGCGGCCTTGTCGGCATCGGAGACCGGCGGCGGCTCGACCGATTGGGCCCTGCGCTTCTTGCGGTCGTCGCCGCCACGCGTCGTCTTCTCGTTCACCTCGGTGGCCGACCAGACGAGATCGGTCTTGCTGCCGTCCTTCCAGTCGAGCGCGGTGTAAACGAACGTATCGAGCGGCACCTCGGGGTTCTCGATGGTGGCTTTCGCCTCGATCACGCCCTCGAAGCCCTGGCGGATGTGCACCATGCCGGTCGCCGAGCTGACGAACACCGAGACGGGCTGCGCGCGGTTGGCATCCTGGCGGTCGAACGTCGCCAGCTCCTGCTTGGCCGCGACCTCGGCGTTGGCGGCGTCCTTCGTCTCGGCCTTGGCGGCGTTGAGCTTCTCCTGCGCGGCGGCAATGGCGGCGTCGGCGGCCTTGACGGCCGCTGCGGCGGCTTCCGCGGCTTCGGTCGCGCGTTTCGCGTCCTCCGCGATGGGGGCGAGACGCTGCCGCTCGGTGGCCTCCCGCGCCTCGAGCGCGGCGAGACGGTCGGCGGTCATCTTGGAGATGTCCTTGGGCTTGCTCGCCAGGACGCGCTTCAGCTTGCGCTCCTGCGCGAGGCGCGCGCTGTTCGCCTTGCTCGCCACGCGGGCGGTCTTGGCGGCGGTGTTGCGAGCCGTCTTGGCGGCCCCGCGCGCCTCACCGAGCGCGTCGAGGGTGGCCTTCTCGGCCCCGTTCGCGGCTTCGCGGCGCGCGGTGGTGTCCGCAAGGGTGTCGGCGAGACGCTGGCGCTGGACGCGGCGGATATCCACGGCGCTTTCGCGCGTACGCACATCCGGATCGACTGCGGCATGCGCCGAAGGCGTGCCGATCAGTGCGTCGGCAACCTCGAGCGCGCGCGCACCGACGCTGTCGGCGCGCTTTGCGGTCCCGGCGAGATCGATGGCCGAGGGCAGCGCGGAGAAGAGGGCCTCGTGCTGGAAGCGGACCGGCGCCTGCACGTCCGGCGCGATGACGACGCGCTGGTTGAGGTCGGTAACATTGAAGAAGCGGCGGGCGAAATCGAACGGCATGCGCACGCAGCCGCCGGAGGCCGCATAGCCCGGAACGACGCCGCCATGCAGCGCGATGCCGGTCATCGTCAGGCGCTGCATGTGCGGCATCTGCGCGCCGAGATAGATGTTCGACTCGTGGTGCTCTTTCTTCTCGATGATGCTGTAGATGCCCTTCGGCGTCTCATGGCCGCGCCGTCCCGTCGAGACGCGCGTCTGCGTCACGAGGCCGTTCGCATCGTAGACGAACATGCGCTGCTGATTGAGCGAGACGAGCAACGTGACGGGCCCGCTCGCCGAGATCGGCGCCGGCTTTGCAGCCGTACGCTTGGCTTTCGAGCGCCGCTCCTGGGCAGTCGCATCAGACGCGAAACCCGGTGCCAACGCTCCAAACGCTAACGCGGCGACGGCAACGCGCGCAAACGCCTTGCCGACGTCAAACGACGATTTCCGATAGAGCACTTATACCCCCTGAACGCCCTTAAAATACCGAATACGGGGCAACGCCAGTGTCCTCTGCAACGGTTAATTTGTGGATCATGATGAGTTCGACTTCAATAGGTTATCCCTTAGCAGTTATCGAATTATCTCTCCTTGTTCCGCTTTTTTCGCACGCGTGCGCATTCCAGCAACGGGCAGCAAAACAGAAGACCTCCGTCGGGAGAGGATCGGGCGCGGGCGATTACGGCCGCCACGGCTTCTGCGCGTCGGCAGCCGCACTGGCCTCCGCCGCGCCGGCCCGCGCGATCTCGCGCGAGAGCGCGAACAGCGCGTCCTGCACGCCGAGGCCCGAAACGGCCGAGAGCGCAATGGGCTTCTTGCGCGCCGCCTTCTGCAGCTCGGCCATGCGCGCGGCCAGCGTCTCCGCATCGAGGGAGTCGCACTTCGAGAGCGCCACGATCTCTTTCTTCTTGGCGAGATCGCCGTCATAGGCCTTGAGCTCGCGGCGCACCGTGCGATAGGCGCCCGCCACATCCTCCTGCGTGCCGTCGACGAGATGGAGCAGAACCTGCGTCCGCTCGACGTGGCCGAGGAAGCGCGTGCCGAGCCCCGCCCCGTCATGCGCGCCTTCGATCAGGCCTGGAATATCGGCGAGCACGAAATCCTTCTCGCCCGCGCGCACCACGCCGAGGTTGGGATGCAGCGTCGTGAACGGGTAGTCCGCGATCTTCGGCTTCGCGGCGGAGACGGTGGCGAGGAACGTCGATTTGCCCGCATTGGGAAGGCCCACGAGCCCGGCGTCCGCGATCAGCTTGAGGCGGAGCCAGATGGTGAGCTCCTCGCCCGGCTGCCCGGGGTTGGCGTGGCGCGGCGCCTGGTTGGTCGCGCTCTTGAAGTGGGCGTTGCCGAAGCCGCCGTTGCCCCCGTGCGCGGCGATATAGCGGGTGCCCACCTCCGTCATTTCGGCCAGCACCGTCTCCTGGTCCTCGGCGAGCACCACGGTGCCCGGCGGCACTTTGACGATGATGTCGCGGCCATTGGCGCCGGCGCGGTTCTTGCCCATGCCGTTGGTGCCGCGCTCGGCCTTGAAGTGCTGCTGGTAGCGATAGTCGATCAGCGTGTTGAGGTTCTCGACGCATTCGATGACGACGTCGCCGCCATGGCCGCCGTCGCCGCCGTCGGGCCCACCGAACTCGATGTACTTCTCGCGCCGGAAGCCGATGCAGCCGTCGCCGCCGTCTCCGGCCTTGATGTAGATCTTCGCGAGGTCGAGGAACTTCATGCCGATCGCCTCCAGAACGCGGCGCTCATGGGCCGGCTCAGCGTATAGGTCCGCGCCGGAAACGCGCCTTGCCGCGCATCGCTCCAGGTGACGCACTCGCCCGCCGCCGTGAAGCCGAGCTTCTGGATGACGCGGGCGGAGGCCGGGTTGTCGGCGAAGTGGCAGCAGGTGAGCGTCTTGAACCCGCCGGCCGTAAAGCAGTGCCGCACGAGCGCGCCCGCGGCTTCCGTGGCAAAGCCCCGGCCCCACCAGGGCTTGCCGATCCAATAGCCGATTTCGGCCGAGCCGTGCGCCTCCGCCACATAGCCGACCGCGCCGATGAGCGTGCCCTTGAGCGTCACCATCCGCACGAACTCGTCCGCGCCGAGGCTTGCCACCCATTCGCGGGCCAGCTCCTCCGAATAGGGATAGGGGATGCGCGCCGTCATGCGTGCCACGTCCCAGTCGCCCGCGAGCTGCGCCAGCTCCGGCACGTCGCCGTCGTTGAGCGGGCGCAGAACGAGGCGCCGTGTGGAGATCGGCTTCACCATGGTGGGGCGTCGGTTCGGGAGGCTCGGCATTGGAGAGGCATGGAAACGAAAAAGGGGGGATGGCGTCCATCCCCCCTCGTGGATTGGAGACGTCGCGCCAGGGCTACTCGGCAGCCGTGGCCTTTTCGGGGACGACCGAGATATAGATGCGGCCATTCCGCTTGGTCTGGAAGGCCACCGTGCCTTCCGCGACGGCGAAAATGGTGTGGTCCGTGCCGATGCCGACGCCGGTGCCCGGATGCCACTGCGTGCCGCGCTGGCGGCAGAGGATGTTGCCGGGGATGACGTGCTCGCCGCCGTAGCGCTTGATGCCGAGGCGCTTCGAATGCGAGTCGCGGCCGTTCTTCGTCGAGCCGCCGGCTTTCTTTTGTGCCATGGGGGAGTGTCCTTATGCTCGGAGCAGCGGATGACGCGCTCTATTTTTCCTGACTGCGACGTGCGTTAGCCGGTGATGCCCGTGATGCGGACCTGAGTCAGGTCCTGGCGATGGCCGCGCTTGCGGCGCGAATTCTTGCGGCGGCGCTTCTTGAAGGCGATGAGCTTGGGTCCGCGCGTCTGTGCGACGAGCTCGGCCGTGACCTTGGCGTCCGAGCCGAGGGCCTTGCCGACCTTCACGTCCGCGCCGGCACCGACCAGCAGGACCTCGGTGAACTCGATGGCCTTGCCCTCTTCCACGGCGAGCCTCTCGACCGTGATGACGTCGTCTTTGGCGACGCGATACTGCTTGCCGCCCGTCTTGATGACTGCGTACATGATTGCCTCTTTCCGCGCGTTTCGCGCTCGTTGGGTCTCTCCGCGCCCTGTGGCGGTGCAATTCATTGCACGCTTTCAATGGGTTGCGGAAATCTGCAACCAGAGCCTCGGGCAGCGCTCTTTGCGCCGCGAGCTTTCCAGCCCGCCGCGCACGCGCCCTTATGCGGGAAGCCTCTTGCAAAGTCAATGCGTTGGCCTGGCCGTCTGAGGCGGCCTGCGTGCCCGGGCAACCGCGGCGAGGTCCGCACCGCCCCGCCGCCGAACCCCTCCGTATTTGACCGGCAACTCCCCTGTTCCGGCAGGAACAGCCGACGCGGCGGAAGGGCGGCATGATCTGGGCATGGGGTTGTGGAATTGAGTTTGACACTGGGAGGCACACGATGAACCGGACCATTCTCACCTTGGCAGCGACCGCCCTGGCCAGCGCCACGCTCTTCGTATCGGCCGCCGAGGCCTGCATTTCCTGCAATTACGTGCCGGAGGTCGCCCACACGCCCGTCAGGGGCCAGACCTACGGCATGAAGAAGCACGTTCCCGTCGCCCGGCATCAGCGCGCCCAGCCGTCGAAGCAGCGCGTGGCACGGCACCAGGCCCAGGCGCCGAGGAAGCAGGCCGCGCCCAAGAAGGTCACCATCGCCAAGGCTCCCGCCGCACCGCAGGCCGAAGCCACGCCCGCGCCGACCAGCACACCGGCCAAGACGCAAGTCGCAGAATTGGGATGCAGCAAGTTCATCGCAACGGTCGGCACCACCGTGACGGTGCCTTGCGAATAGAGTGCTTCCGGTAGCTTCCAGTAGCTTCCGGTTTCCGTCGCCCGCCCGGCTTATCCCCGCGGCGGGCGTCGCCGCTCGCTGAACCAGACGCGATAGTCGCTCATTTTGCTGCGCTGGGCCTGAGACGCGCGCCGCTTGCAGGGCCCGGCTTCCGCGCTGCCCTCGCGCGCACCCCAGCGAAGCTCCGCGCAGTCGTTGATGTTGTAGGCGACCTCGAGCGCGTCCATCCGGTCGAGAACGTCGCCGAGCGTCAGCGTCCAGGGCGAGCCGTCGCTGCGCGTGTAGGAGAACGTGCGTGCCTTGAGCTCGGCCGCGAGCACGCGCTCGAGCTCCGCCTTGATGTCCGCCGCCGTTTTGCCCGCCGGCATGGCGTAACGCTCCGGCCGGCGCGCGACGCGCTCCGGGAAGCCCCGCACCACATCGATGGCGATCAGCAGGCGCAGGTCGCGCGAGGGCGTCGCGAAGTCCTCCCACGCGCCGGTCGTCTCGAAGATGGCGGCGCCGTCCGGCATCGCCACGTCCGCCTTGCCGGCGGCCTGATACTTGCGGCCGTTCTCGACCGAGGTGACGCGCGCCCGGACCTGCTCGTCGAGCGCCGCGATCGCCTCCGTGAGCGCGCGGACCGGATCGAGCGGGGCGGGCGACATCACGTCGTCCATGCGGTCGTAGAAATCCTCGACCGAGAGCTTGGCGGCATCGAGCGAGACATCGCCGTAAGCGGCATGCTTGGCGATTTCCGCGTTGGTGAGGCGCCGCTGCCCGCCCTTGGTGCGCACGACGGGGCGGAACCGCTTGAAGCCGGGGCCGCCGAGCGCGGGGTCCTGCGCGAACAGGAAGTTGCCGCGCCAGAAGCGCTTGCGCGCCACGGTCCCGTCCGGCTGGCCATCGACGGCGAGGAAGAGGCCCGCGCTCTCCCCCGTCTGCGCCACGCGCTTCGTCAGAACCAGGATGTGTCCGTAAGGATCGGCATAGATGGTGCCCGGACGCAGCGTCTCCTGGGTGAGCGCGATGGGATAATAGTCCGTGGCGTTGTCGGCGGCCGCCGTTCGGCCGGATCCGGAATGCACGCCATTGGCGAGGGTGGTGCCGAGATAGTAGCCGAAACCGGCCACCAGCCCTGGCGGTCGCTGCGGTTTCTTGGGTGCGGCTGCCGGGGCTGGTGGCCCGCCGAAGAAGCTCAGGAAATCGCCGCCGTCCGCGATTTTCTTTTCGGCTGGTGGCGGCGAGGGAGGAGGCTCCTCCTTCTCGATGTTCCACCATTGCGCGCACCGTGGCGGCTTTCCGCCCCCGCCCCGCGTGCACTTCGCATAGCCGAACGGCAGGCCCATCTTGAAAGCGAAGTAGGCGCGCAGGAAATACGGCAGGTCCGCGCAGTCCGGCCGGACGACATGGCCCTTCTGGTCTTCGCTGAGGTTCAGGTGGTTGAAGAGCACGTTGCGCCCCGGATCGCGCAACACCTCGTGCAGCGCCTTCCAGGAAGGTGCCTCGTCCAGAGGCGCATCGAACAGCTTCTCGATCCAGGCCGAGTAGAGGTTCTCGTTGGCGCGGTCCCAACTGGCGCGGATCGGCCAGACGCTGGTTTTGCTCGCGGAGAGGCGCGCGCCCGCCTTGCGCTGGACGGTGATCTCCTGCGTCAGCGCGGGGCAGTCGCTTCCGGCCGAAGCTTCCTGCGTCAGCCGCGCCGTCCACACGCCGGGGCTCGGCGCCGCCACTTCCGCCGACCAGAAGTAGGGGGGGCCGCCGAAGCGCGTGCCCGAGCGGACGGCGACCTTGCCGTCGGGCCCTGTGAGCGTCAGCTCGCCGGTAAGCGGTTTTTCCGTCGAGAGGAGGACGCGCAGCGGCGCCCCTTTCCAGGGCGTGATCGGGGAGGCGAGTACGGCGACCTCGCCTGTGGCCTCGCACGCGCCCTTGCGCACATCCTGCGCGCGCGCCTCCGAGGCCGCGAAACCCCAAGAGGCACCCACAGCCAAGACGCACATCGCTGCCATGGCAGCACTTTGGCGCAATCGAAACACGAGAGCCGAGCCCCCTCCGCTCAACCGCATCGGCAGGTGCGTGAAAGTCTCAAGTCAAAACATGGCAAAATTAATCGGCCGCCGAAACGAAAATTCCGGAAGGGGAGGACCGACGGGGAAGAGAAGAGAGAAAGAAGGAGGGGCGCCGAAGGTGGCGCCTCAGCTCAAAGGCCCGGTGAGGACCACGACCTTCAGCTTGGCGATTCCGGACTTGACGAAGCCGAGCCGCTCGGCGGCTGCGCGCGAGACGTCCAGCAGGCGGCCTTTGACGTACGGGCCGGAATTATTGATGCGCAGAAGCAGCGTCGTGCTGGTCTTGGGGTTCGTGACGATCAGGATCGTGCCGTTCGGATAGATGGGGCTCGCCGCATTGTCGGGAAGGTCCGCCCGCATCTCCTCGCCGGAGGAGAGCAACTGACACGGGTTGTGTTTATCCACCTTGCAATCGTCGTAGAATGAGGCCGTCACGACCTCCTCGGATCCCACCAGTTTCTCCATCTCCGCGTGCGTTTTTACGCGATGGCACACACTGTTGTAGCAATAGGTCTTGCCGGGGGATTTGGCCTCTGCGATCGGTGCAGCCATGCCGAGCATGAGAATCGAAGCGAGAAGCGCCCAGGCCGAATGGCGGGCGGCGGCGCAACGGAAAAGCGTCATGAACGGCTCGCAGGCAAGTGTGGTGAGGATGTCTGGAAGCAATAAATGATTCGGGGCGTGAGTGTGGCAGCCCCGGCCAAGGGATCGCACATCCCGTCGTGGCCTCCGCCAGACCCCTTACTCGCCCGCGAGGCCGAAGGTGATCACGGCCCCGCCCTGGCGGAATCCCCAGAGCTGGCTGCCGCCCGCCGCGACCGTCACGTACTGCGTCCCGCCGACGGCATAGCTGATGGGTGGCGCGTTGACGCCCGCGCCGCAATTGAAGTTCCAGAGGCGCTGGCCGCTCCCCGCGTCGAAGGCCGCGAACATCCCATTGCCCTCGCCCGAGAACACGAGCCCGCCGGCCGTCGCCAGCACGCCGCCAATAAGGGGCTGATCGGTCTTCTGCTGCCAGAGCAGCCGTCCGCCGTTGGCGACGTCGATGGCCGACAGCGTGCCCCACCGCGGCACGTTCGGCTCGGGCTCGATGGTGTAGTAGGTGAGCGCGGGCTTCCCGTCGTGCGCCGGCATCGTCTCGATGCGATAGCGCGTCGGCATGTGCATGGCGCCCACGAACGCCACGCCTTTCCGCGCGTCCACTGCAACCGGCGACCAGTTTGCCCCCCCGCCGACGCCGGGTGCGATCACCACGCCCTCTTTGGTCGGAAGCTGGAACATATTCGATTGCGGCACGAAGGGCTCCGATTTGAACAGAAGCCGTCCGTCGCGCCGGTCGAGCACGTAGTACCAGCCGAGCTTGGACGCCTGCCCGAGCGCCGGCACGGTCTGGCCGTCGATCGTGAGGTCGAACAGCGAAGGTGGGCTCGCCACGTCATAGCCCCAGATGTCGTGTGGCACCTGCTGGTAGTGCCACTTGAGCTTTCCCGTCGTGGCATCGAGCGCGACGATGGAAACGGTGTAAAGATTGTCGCCGGGGCGGCTCTCGCTCGCGGCCTGCGGCGAGGGATTGCCGACGCCGAAGTAGATGAGCCCGAGCGCCGGATCGGCGGCCGGCGCATGCCAGACCGACCCGCCGCCGAAGCGCCATGCGTCACGGTGCTCGGCGAGCGCCGCCTTCTCGGCGGCAATGTCGCGCGGAAGCTTGATCCCATCCGCCGTCTCCGCCGTGAACGCGCCCTCCCAGCCCTCCTGCGTGGTGTCGAATTGCCAGAGCTTCTTGCCCGTCTCCGCATCGTGCGCGGCGAGGAACCCGGGCCGGCCGTAGCGGCCCGCGATCCCGACGACGGCCCCGAGCGGCGCTCCTGGCCGGTCGCTGTCGAGATGCAGCCCATAGCCCACGCCGGTCACGCCGATATAAACTTTGCCGTCGAGCACGAGCGGAGCCGACGCCGCGCCGATGCCCGTCGATCCGGTGACTTTGCCCTTGAGGGCGGGATCCGCCTGCCCCAGGGTGGCGCGATCCTCCGTGACGATGGCCTCGCCGCCGGCCAGCGGGATGTCCCACAGCGTCTTGCCGTCGTCCTGCGCGAGCGCGATTAGCCGCGCATCCACCGTGGCGACGAACACCTTGCCATAGCCGAGCGCGACGCCGCGGTTCGCCGGCCCGCAGCAGAGCTTGCCGCTCCCGGGCTTGTGATCGTAGCGCCAGCGCTCGCGTCCCGTCGCGGCATCGACCGCCATCACGCTCGAGCCCGGCGCGGAGAGGTACATCGTCCCGTCCGCCACGAGCGGCGTGGTCTGGAACGTAGCGGCGGTTCCCGTCTGATAGATCCACTTCGGCACCAGGCGCGACACGGACTTCGTATTGATCGCCGTCAGGGGCGAGAAGCGCAGGTTGGCGTAGTCTCGTCCGTGGATCAGCCAGTTGTCGCGATCCGCGCCGGCCTCGTGCAGGCGCCGGTCGTCGATGTCGGCCGCGAGCGTCGGCGCCGGCCACACGAGCGAAAGGAGCACGGCGAGCCGGCCGATGCCCGTAAGGCAGTTGCGAAGCAGCGAATGTGTCATGGCCTGCATCTGGCAGCGGATGGAACTCTGACGCGGCAAAGTATCAGGCTTGCGGTCGGCACTGTCATGGACAAAAGGCCGAAGCATTTCATAAGCGGCGATGCGCGGCAGAAGCAGACGCGATCAGCCATTGCATGCTGCAGGGCTCCCGCAAGCTTGACGCCTCCGCCCGAGAGCCTACGTCTATCTTTCTCATTTCGATGTCCTGCGGCAGGAGGCCGCCCGCGCGATGCTGTCCGCCGTTGAAGCCCTCGATCGTCTCGAGCCGATCCCTGTCCTCGACACCGGGCCGATGTTTCCGATGGAGACGCTTCGGGCCGAAGAGGCACGCGCGCACGCCCTGCTCGATCTCGCGACCGGCCCACTGCCCTCCGCCGCCCTGCGCCAGCTCGACAAGGTCTCCCGGCGCTGGCTCTCCAAGTGGAAGAACGCCCACCTCGCCGAGATCGACGCGATTTCGGAGCGGCTGGGACGCCCGGGCGCCTATTTCCTGTCCGTCAATTACGAATGGGCCTGCACGTGCCGTGTCGCGCCCGCGCCCAACGGCAAAAGCGCGCGCCTCGTCCGCGTCCTCGATTGGCGCACGCCGGGCCTCGGCCGGCATGTCATCGCGGCCCGCGTCGCCGCCCCGCGCGGCCGCTTCGTGACCTTGACCTGGCCCGGCTACACCGGCGTGCTCACCGCCATGGCGCCCGGCCGCTTCTCGGCGGCATTGAACCAGGCCCCGATGCGCAAGGCGATCGGCTTCTATGCGCTCGACTGGGCGGTGAGCCGCCGCCGCGTCTGGACGATGCCCCACCCGACGCCGGCGCACCTCCTGCGCTCCGTCTTCGAGACCGCCCGCGATTTCGCAGAGGCGCGGGAGCGCTTGATCGGCGCGCCGATCTCCACGCCGGCCATCTTCTCGCTCGCCGGCCTCAAGCCGGCCGAGACCATCGTCATCGAGCGCATGGAGACGGAGGCGCGCGTCCATGTCGGCCCGAACGTCGCCGCCAACCATTGGGAGGCCCCCGGCTGGCGCGGGCGCTCGCGCGGTATGCAGAGCGCTGAGCGGGCCGCACGCATGCACACCGTCATGCCCGAGCTGACGGCGGATTTCTCCTGGCTCGCCCCGCCGATCCTGAACCCCACGACGCGGATCGTGATGATCGCGGACGCCGCCGAGGGGCGGCTCGTCGCGCAAGGGTTCGAGGACATGCGTCCGGCCACCGAGCCGCTCGCGCTCGCGGCTTAACCAAGCTTCCCCGGCCCGTGATGGACCGTCACAAAACTGTTCCCTGTGAGGCATTTCCCTTGGCGGCAATGGGTGTAGAGTGGGGCAGAGTGAAGTGAAGGATCACCAGGAGGCCTCGCCATGGACGACCTCTTCGAGCATGCGATGGAAAGCGAGCGCGACAAGGCCATCAACGGCTTCTACACGCATTTCATCGTCTTCCTCGCCGTCATCGCCGGTCTCGCCATCATCAACCTGATCGAGGGCGAGCATTTCTGGGTGCAGTGGGTCGTTCTCGGCTGGGGCACCGGCATCGCGTTCCACGCCTACAACGTCTTCATCAAGCGTCCGCGCGAGGAGCAGGCCCGCCGGGAGATGATGCGCCTGCGCGAGGAGCGCCGCAACGCCGCTGCCGGATCGGCCGCGCCTGCTGCCGCCGCCCCTGAGCCCGGATCCGAGCCGAGCGACAGCGATCCGACGCGGCGCATGTGAGCCGCATAAAAAACCGGCCGGAGCGAGCCCCGGCCGGTTGTCGTTGACGAGTGTTCCCGTTTCCGGGGCTTAGAGTGCTTCCGGAAAAGTGGGAACCGGTTTTCCGATAAGAAGCACGATCAATCAAAAGCTTAGAGCCGTTCCGCGATTCCACTAAAACCGGAACGGCTCTAGAACAGACCCTCGATCTGGCCGTCGGCGTTAAGACGGATGTTGTCCGCGCTCGGCACCTTCGGCAGCCCCGGCATGGTCATGATCTCGCCGGTGACGACGACGACGAACTCGGCGCCCGCCGAGAGCCTGAGCTCGCGGATCGGCACCACGTGTCCGGTCGGCGCGCCGCGCTTGTTGGGATCGGTCGAGAACGAGTACTGCGTCTTGGCCATGCAGACCGGCAGATGCCCGAAGCCCATCGCCTCGAGATCCTTGAAGCGGGTTTCGATGGAGGCATCGCAGGAAATATCCGACGCGCGGTAGATCTCGGTCGCGATCGTCTTCACCTTGTCGCGCAGCGGCATGGACTCGGGATAGAGCGGCTTGAAGTCGGCCTTGCCCGAGTTCGCCACCTCGACGACGTGATGCGCAAGCGCTTCCGTGCCCTTGCCGCCATCGGACCAGTGCGTGCACGTGAAGGCGCGCGTACCCATCTCCTCGGCCGCCTTCATCACCTCCTGGACCTCGGCATCCGTATCAGTGATGAAGCGGTTGATCGCGACCACGGCCGGCACGCCGAACTTGTTGACGTTCTCGATATGCCGCTTGAGGTTGGAGCAGCCTGCCGCGACGGCCGCCACGTTCTCGGTCTTGAGATCGTCCTTCGCGACGCCGCCGTGCATCTTGAGCGCGCGCACGGTCGCGACGATGACGCAGACGTCGGGCGCGAGCCCGGCCTTGCGGCACTTGATGTCGAAGAACTTCTCCGCGCCGAGGTCGGCGCCGAAGCCGGCTTCCGTCACCACGAAGTCCGCCACCTTGAGCGCGCTCTTGGTCGCGAGAACGGAGTTGCAGCCGTGCGCGATGTTGGCGAACGGGCCGCCATGGATGAAGGCGGGATTGTTCTCCAGCGTCTGCACCATGTTGGGCATGAGCGCGTCCTTGAGCAGAACGGTCATGGCGCCGTCCGCCTTGAGGTCACGCGCGCGGATCGGCTTCTTGTCGCGCGTATAGGCGACGATGATGTTGCCGAGGCGATGCTCGAGATCCTTGAGGTCGGAGGCGAGGCAGAGGATCGCCATCACCTCGGAGGCCACCGTGATGTCGAAGCCGTCCTGGCGCGGATAGCCGTTGGAGACGCCGCCGAGCGAGTTGAGGATCGAGCGGAGCGCGCGGTCGTTCATGTCGAGCACGCGTTTCCACTCGACGCGCCGGCTGTCGATGCCGAGCTTGTTGCCCCAGTAGATGTGATTGTCGATCAGCGCCGAGAGCAGGTTGTGCGCGCTGGTGATGGCGTGGAAGTCGCCGGTGAAGTGCAGGTTGATGTCCTCCATCGGCACGACCTGCGCATAGCCGCCGCCGGCCGCGCCGCCCTTCATGCCGAAGCTCGGCCCAAGCGACGGCTCGCGCAGCGCGCACATGGCTTTCTTGCCGATGCGGTTGAGGCCGTCGGTGAGGCCCACCGTCGTCGTCGTCTTGCCTTCGCCGGCCGGCGTCGGGCTGATGGCCGTGACGAGGATCAGCTTGCCGCTGGGACGCGTCTTGATGGCATTGATGAAGTCGAACGAGAGCTTGGCCTTCGTCGTGCCGTAGGGAATGACGGCATCGGCAGGGATGCCGAGCTTCGCCGCTACTTCGGTGATCGGCCTCATTTTGGCTTCGCGGGCGATCTCGATATCTGATTTCACCGTCACGGTGTTCCCTCCGGCTGGTCGTTTCTAAACGTATGAGGCCCCGGGACTGGCGGGGCCGAAGCGGCGATATTGGCGTTTTGCGGTCTTTTCGCCAAGCAGATCGTTGCCGCTCGGACACGATGACGCGATGCGACATTCTCTTTCGCATCTGCGATATTGCGAGGCCGGGAGTATCGGCTTGCGGCGCGGCCGGCATCCCTCGGGAAAGGGCCGGGACGCGAGACCGGAGGGGGAGGGTTGTTCCAGTTGGCACCATGCGGAACATCCTCTAGGGAACGAGACGATCCAGACTGAGAGCCGTCCATGACCGTATCCGCCATGCCCCGCCCCGAGGACGAGCTTCTCACGCTCCGCGACTGGCTGCGCTATGCCGTGAGCCGCTTCTCCGCGGCCGGCCTCTCCTACGGACACGGCACCGACACAGCCCTCGACGAGGCGGCGTTTCTGATCCTCTCGGCCTTGAGCCTGCCGATCGACCAGCTCGACCCCTGGCTGGAGGCGCGGCTCACGTCCGGCGAGCGGGCGCGTCTCGCCGCGTTGATCGAGCAGCGCGTGACGACCCGCAAGCCCGCGCCCTATCTCGTTAACCAGGCCTGGATCCGCGGCCGGCCGTTTTATGTGGACGAGCGGGTGATCGTGCCGCGCTCCTATATCGGCGAGCTGCTCGACGACGGGCTGTCGGCGGTGGTGGCAGACCCTGAGGCCGTCACGAGCGTGCTCGATCTCTGCACCGGCTCGGGCTGCCTCGCCATCCTCGCGGCGCTTGCCTTCCCCAATGCCACGGTCGATGCGGTCGACGTCTCGTCCGAGGCCCTGGAGGTCGCCGCCCGCAACGTCGCCGATTACGGCCTCGAGGATCGGCTCACGCTCCATCGCTCCGATCTCTTCTCGGCGCTGGGCGGACGCACCTACGATCTCGTTCTCTCGAACCCGCCCTATGTCACGGCCGAGGCCGTGGCGGCGTTTCCGCCGGAGTATCGCGCCGAGCCGGAGCTTGCGCATCTCGGCGGCGCGGACGGCCTCGACATCGTCCGCCGCATCCTGAAGGCCGCCG
Organism: Hyphomicrobium sp.; assembly: GCA_036823975.1. Taxonomy (GTDB): domain Bacteria; phylum Pseudomonadota; class Alphaproteobacteria; order Rhizobiales; family Hyphomicrobiaceae; genus Hyphomicrobium_C. The sequence continues at coordinate 9,830 of DAITBB010000009.1, read as the reverse complement.
CCGATCATCTCAATCCGGACGGCATTCTGGTGGTCGAGGTCGGGCGGGCGCGTGCGGCCCTTGAAACCGAATACCCCTCTCTGCCGTTCCTTTGGCTCGATACGGAGCAAAGTGAGGGCGAGCTGTTCGCCTTGCCCGCCGAGGCGCTGCGCCGTGCGGGCTGACGAGAGGATCAGGCATGGCACGAGACGGCATTTCCAACGAGACGGCCTGGAAGCATCGCGAATTGATGCTGAAGGTGGCGCGTCGGCCGGGATTCTGCTGCTGCTGCCTCTGCCTGCCGAGGGAGGATCGCCGCCGCGCCCGCCGCGTCTTTCGCCTGACGCGCCGGATCGTACGCGCCTGGGAGTGCGAGCGGGAAGCCGAGATGCCGGCGACGGGTGCGGACGCGGCACGTTCCGAATGAGGCCTTGCGACGGGAGGAGAGACGCATGCGCGTGGGGATGATGGCGGCTTTGGCGGGGCTTCTGCTGGCGCCGCTCCCGGCAGCGCACGCTGAGCGGGCGCCGATCGTCATCAAGTTCAGCCACGTCTCCGCGCCGCAGGCCCACAAGAGCCGGGCGGCCGAGCATTTCAAAGCGCTGGCCGAGCGCTACACCGAGGGCCGCGTCCGCATCGAGCTCTATCCGAACTCGCAGCTCTACAAGGACAAGGAGGAGCTCGAGGCGCTGCAGCTCGGCGCCGTCCAGATGCTGGCGCCCTCGGTCTCCAAGTTCGGACCTCTCGGGATCCGGGCGTTCGAGGTCTTCGACCTGCCCTATCTGTTCGAAGGCTATGAGGCGCTGGCGAAGGTCACGCACGGCCCGATCGGCCGCGAGCTGCTCGACATGCTCGAGCAGAAGGGCCTCATCGGGCTCGCCTACTGGAACAACGGCTTCAAGATCCTGTCGGCGAACAGCGTGCTCAAAGGTCCCGACGACGTCCTGGGGCTCAAGATGCGCATCCAGGCTTCGAAGGTGATCGAGGCGCAGATGTGGGCGCTCGGCGGCGTGCCGCAGGTCATGGCCTTCTCGGAAGCCTATCAGGCGCTCTCCTCCGGCGTGGTGGACGGCACGGAGAACACGCCGGCCAACATGTACACGCAGAAGATGGACGAGGTGCAGTCGCACGCCACGCTGACCGACCACGGCTATCTCGGCTATGCCGTGATCTCGAACCACGCCTTCTGGACGGGCCTTCCGGCGGACATCCGCGCGGCTCTCGAGCGCGCGCTTGCAGAGACGACACCCATCGCCAACGCTTTTGCGCGCGAGGAGAACGAGATGGCGCTTTCCGAGATGCGCAAAACCGGCCGCACAGCCTTCCACGAGCCGACGCCCGAGGAGCGCGCCGCGTGGAAGGCCGCGCTCTTGCCGGTGCGCGACGAGATGGCGGACCGTATCGGCCGCGACCTGATCGACCGGATCGAGACGGTAACTGCCCACACAGGCGCGGAGGAGAGCGCCGCCTCTTCCGACGTCAGGCCGCAACCAGCACGTTGAAGCCGCCCATCGACATCTTCTTGACGTCGAACGGCATCGACTTGGGATCCATCTTGCCCAGCCGCTCGTCCTTCATCACCTTGGCATTCACCTGATCGCGGTGCGCCCGCGAGCGGTAGACGATCCACGAGAACACGGCCGTTTCCGTCGGCTTCAGCCGCAGCAGCTTCGGGAAGGGGCGGCCGAACGGCACGTCCAGATCGTCGCCCGTGCACTCGCGGTATTCGAGCGCCCCGTGATCGCGCCAGACCTTGCCCGCGATCTTCGCGATTTTCCGGTAGGCGTCGATCTTGTCCGTAGGCACGATCAGCAGAAATCCGTCGACGTAGGCCATGGCATGTCCTTTCGTGGGCTATCGAGCCTCCAACGTAGGAGGCGCGCGCCGGCAGTGCCAGCCATGACCGTGATCGCGACAAGGAAAAGAGGATCGGGAAAAGACGGGATCGGGAAAAGGGTGGCCCGGGAAAAGATGCGCGGCGGGTTGCTCTCGGGCGTGACGGCGCGCTCCACCCGTGCGATAGGCGATCTCCGACGGGAAGCCGGACCGGCACGCCAGCGTGGGAGAGACGATGGAGCGAAAGCGCAGCACGCCCGCGCGGATCTTGGATTCGCTCGAGGAAACGCTGATTGCGACCCTGCTCGCGGCGGCAACCGCAATCATCTTCATCGCCGTCGCGCAGCGCTACGGCCTGTCCGCGGTGGCCTCCGTCTATCGCTGGGCGCGCGCCGAGGACATGGCCGGGCTCGCCAGCTCAGCGAAAAGCCTGTTCTTCGCCATCGCCTATGTGCGGCTGACGTGGGCGCAGGAGCTGTGCATCTTCATGATCGTCTGGATGGCGAAGTTCGGCGCCGCCTACGGCGTACGGACGGGCATTCACGTCGGCGTCGACCTCCTCGTCGAGCGCCTCACGGGTCCTGCGAAGCGGGGGATGATCGTCGTCGGCTTGCTGGGCGGCGCGGTCTTCACCGCCTTCGTGGGATGGCTCGGCGCGCATCTCGTCTTGCACATTTACCGCACGGGCCAGACCTCGGCCTCCCTCGAGCTGCCGATGTGGATCGTCTACCTCGCCGTGCCGCTCGGATCGTTTCTGATGTGCTTCCGCTTTCTCGAGGCGGCCTGGCAGTTCTGGACGCGCGGCGAGCGCCCCCATCACGATCCGGGAGCCGTGGAGGGGATCGAGCCTGGCTCCGAGGCTCCGGATGCTGGATCTCCCGGAGAGGTCCGCAAATGACCGCAGCCCTCATCTTCCTCGTCCTCGTCGTGTTTCTCCTCACCGGCATGCCGGTGTCGATCGCGCTGGGCCTGACGGTCATCTTCGTGCTCTTCGCCATTACGGACGTGCCGCTCGATGCGGTGGCGCTGAAGCTCTTCACGGGCATCGAGAGCTTCGAGCTGATGTGCGTGCCGTTCTTCGTGCTGGCGGGAAACTTCATGACGCACGGCGGCGTCGCCCGCCGCATGATCCGCTTCGCAACCGCGATGGCCGGGCATTGGCCGGGCGGGCTCGCGCTCTCGGCGGTGGTGGCGTGCGCCATCTTCGCCGCCGTCTCCGGCTCCTCGCCCGCGACCGTGGTCGCCATCGGCTCGATCATGATCCCCGCCATGGTCGCGCAGGGCTATCCGAAGGCCTTTGGCGCGGGCGTGGTCGCCTCCTCTGGCGCGCTCGGCATCCTCATTCCGCCGTCGATCGTCATGGTGCTCTATAGCGTGGCGACCGCGGGCATGGCCGTCGAAGGCCCCACGGGGAAGCCGGTCCACGCCGCATCCGTCGATGACCTCTTCGTGGCGGGTGTCGTGCCCGGCCTGGTGCTCGCCGCGCTCCTCGGCGCCGTGACGGTCTGGCTCGCCTGGCGGCGTGGCTATCCGCGCTCCGAGCGCCAGTCCTGGAGCGAGCGGATGAGCGCCTTCGTCGATTGTGGCTGGGGGCTGGCGCTGATCGTCGTCGTCATGGGCGGGATCTATGGCGGCATCTTCACGCCGACCGAGGCAGCGGCCGTCAGTGCCATCTATGCCTTTATCGTCGCCGTCTATGTCTACCGCGACCTTCCCTTGAGCGCGGTGCCCCGCGTCCTGCTCGCCTCCGCCAGCATGAGCGCGATGCTGCTCTACATCATCACGAATGCGGTGCTGTTCACCTTCCTGCTGACGCACGAGCAGATCCCGCAGGCCATGGCGGACTGGCTGATCGCGCAGGGCTTCGGCCCGGTCGCGTTCCTGCTGGTGGTGAACGTCATCCTGCTGCTGGCGGGCAGCGTGATGGAGCCGGCGTCCGTCACGCTGATCCTGGCGCCGATCCTGTTCCCGGTCGCCGCCAAGCTCGGGATCGATCCCGTGCACTTCGGCATCGTCATGGTGGTGAACATGGAGATCGGCATGCTGACGCCGCCGGTCGGCCTCAACCTCTATGTCGCGAGCGGCATCTCGCGCTTGGGCCTCACGACCCTGTCACGCGCCGTGCTGCCGTGGCTCGGCACCATGCTCGCGTTCCTGATGGCGGTCTCGTTCTGGCCGGCGCTGTCGCTGTGGCTGCCGCGCTGGCTCGGCATGATGTAGCAACCGCCTCCCGCTCCCCGTCTGGTCGGGGGAGAGGGAGGCGGCTCCCTCCCGTCAACCGAATGCGCCCCAGTGATGCGAGATGCCGGTGCCGATCTCGCGGACGAGCTCGTAAGCCTGCTCCATCGGCTCCAGGATCTCGGTCTCGATGCGGCCGTAGTCGTCGATGCCTTTCGGCAGGTAGGTGGCCTTCTCGGCGAAATCGCCGTCGTCGCGCGGATCGTCCACGCGGCGCGGGAACGCCTGCCGCACGACGCGCACGACCTCCGGGATCTCGAGCGCGAGCGCCTTGGCGACGATCTCGTCGTGCGTGGTCTCGTTGGTGGGCGTGAAGCGCGGAAGCTGCGCCGTGAGGATGAAGATGCGCATGATCAGCGCCGCGCGGATCGCCTGCAGAAGATCGAGCTCCATGCGGTGATCGTCCGGGATCTTGCCGCCCTCGAGGCCGATCTCCTCGAGAATGCCATGCAACTCGATGGCGTCGAGCCGCAGGTAGTGGGCGAGCCCGATGATCTTCTGCGCGCGGTCGTCGTCGAGCAGGTGCTCGGCGAGGAACTTGAAGGCGCCGTCCAGGTGCGGCTCGCGCGCCCAGGAGGCCCGCTGCGCCCAGAAGCCGGGGTCGAACATGATCGCGTTGACGCCGACGGCGTTGAGGCTCGAGAGCTGCTTGGCCCGCGCGATCATCTCGATCAGGGGACGAAGCCGCGAGGACTTCTTCGCCATCTCGATGAAGCGCTCGCGCTCGCTGCCGACGGCCGCGCCGAGCCCCGCCACCACGTTGGCGACATAGCCGAACTGCTGCAGGATGGCGTTGTTCGGGATGGCGCGCATGCGGGCCGGATCGCCGCGCTCGGAATGATGGTCGCCCTGCCGCTTCACGGGCCGCGAGCCCGTCTTGAACAGGAGGTTGGCACCAAACGCGCCGAGCAGCGCGCGATAGCCGGGGTGCGCAAACAGGCCCTGCTGGTAGTCGCGCAGGCGAAGCTGGAAGTCGAGCACCAGGTTGGTGTCCGTGTAGAACGGATCCTCGCCTTCGCCCGGATCCTTGCCGCTCATGATGATCGTCGCGAGCGCGCGCTGCGCGAACGCGCGGTTGGCGAAGAAGAGATAGCCGTCGCCGCCCTGGAAGCTCGTCTCGTGCTTCACGGGCACGCCGCCGCGGAAGAAGCGCCAGCGCGATTCACCGGGGAGCAGGTAGCGCAGCCGCCGCCGCAGCGGGCCGGGGTGCGCGCCGCGCCCCATGCTCTCGCCGTGGGTGGAGAAGATGAGCGTCTCGACGTCCTTGACGCCCGACTTGCGCAGGACCTCCGCGAGGCCGTGATGCAGGCGCTCGTGGGCGAGGCCGGCCGCGATCTGGCCGATGAAGCGGCCCGCGTCGGAATAGCCGGTCTGGACGGCAATCCGTCCGCGCTTGGTCGCATAGTCGCGATACGCGTCCTCGGCGAGCAGCCGCTCGATGAGGCGCGGTCCGGTCTCGAGCGCTTCTGGCGTCTCGAACAGGGGTGAGATGTCGACGATCTCCGACACGCCGAACAGCTTGGCGAAGTAGAGCGCGATCAGCATCGTGCCCGGCGTCTCGCATTCCGCGATGAGATAGCGGATCGGCGTATCGGCATCGATATGCTTGGCGATCTGCGCGGTGAGCGCGAACTGCCGGATGGCGGTGGCGTTCTCGAGGTCGAGCGTCTCGAAGTTGACCGTCTCCGGCTTGACGTTGCGGATCATCTCCACGATGCGTGCGAGCGCCTGGCGCTCCGTGAGATCGCGCGTCCAGCTCTCGTGCACGAAGGCGCGGAACGCGTTGTTGATCTGCACGGCGTTGACGCGCACGTGGATATGGCTCGTGCCGAGCCCCGTGGCGCGCAGGAGGCCGGCGACGGAAGCCAGCGCGATCTTGGCGTCGACGCTGCCGGCCGCCGCGATGATCTGATCGATGAGCGCGAGAATGGGCTCCGCGCTGGTGAGGTTATGGCCGTCGCCCTCGGTGATGACGTTGGCCGCCTGGGCCAGCGTGAAGCTGCCCTTGCTCAATTGCTCGAGCGCCTTGACCTGCCCTTCGGCAGCCGAGATGGCGAGATCGAGCTTGCCGGTGATCTGGCGCATGAGGCGCACCATCTCCGCGCCCTCGTCGAGCTGCGGGCGGATCTCGAGCAGGCGCTTGCGGATATCGGCAAGGGCCGCCGCCTTTTCCTTGAGGCGCACGAGGAAGGAGAACGTCCACTTGATGTCGGTCCGGCCGTCGAGGTCGTAACCCACCCAGGAGGCGAAGGTGGCGAGCTGCGGCGTGGCGGTGAAGGCCTGGTCGCCGTATCCCGCATGCGCTGTCCGGTAGAAGTCGCTCAGGAGATCGCAATAGGCGTCGCGCAGATTGCTGATCGCGCTCTGCACGCGTGCGTGCTCGTAATCGAGGGAGAGCGAGGGATCCGGCCGGTGAGGCAGCCCGATCTTGCGGTCATCGTGATCGCCCGAGACGGCGATCTCCGCCATGCGGTCGGAGAGGGCTTCCGAAAGGCCGAACGTGGGGTGCGCGGTGAAGACGATGCCGTTGCGGGCGCGCGCGAAACGCGCCTTGAAGGCTTCGAAATCCAAGGCGCCCTGGCCCGTGGTGTAGCCCGCGATGAAATCCGAGAACTCCTTGCGCGTCGCCTCCTCGCTCTCGACGCCGATCTGGTCCTTGAGCAGCAGCGCGCGGTGAACGCAGGCGCTGTCCATCAGCTTGGTGGCGAGATCGCTGACGTCGCCGATGCTGATGTCGCCGTTCTCGAGGCGGCGAGACAGATCGAAGGCGATGTTGACGATCGGGTTGAGCGTCGGCTGATCGGGAATCTGCGTACGCAGCGATTTGAGCTCGCTGCGGAGCGCCTTCTCGTCGAGCTTGCTGCTGCTGGCGGGGGGGGAATTCTTCGACGACATGTCATCTCCTCGAGGCCCCGGCTGGAACAGGGCTTGCGCGACCTGGGTCCCAAAGACGGAGAAGTGGCCCGGCGGTCCGCGAAAGACCGCCGGGTCGTCGGGCCGCCCCTGCCATCGGGCGCAGGAGCGGCCCAGACCTCGCTGGCTTCCCGCTGGGTGGACAGGAAGCCGAGATCGTAAGCCTCAGGCGGCCTTGCGGGAGGCGAGCGCCTTCTGCACCGTGACGCCCATCTCGGACGGCGTGGGAGCGATCAAGACGCCGCAGTCGTGCAGGATGTCGACCTTCTCGGAAGCCGACTCGCCGAACGCGGAGACGATTGCGCCCGCATGCCCCATGCGCCGTCCCTTCGGAGCCGAAAGGCCCGCGATGTAGGCGACGACCGGCTTCTTGAAGTGATCGCGGATGTACTGGCCGGCCTCGGCCTCCTGCGGACCGCCGATCTCGCCGATCATCATCACGGCATCCGTCTCGGGGTCCTCGGCGAAGTGCTCGAGCACGTCCTTGAACGAGGAGCCGTTGATCGGGTCGCCGCCGATGCCGACCGAGGTCGACACGCCGATGCCGAGCGCCTTGAGCTGCTCGGCGGCTTCGTAGCCGAGCGTGCCCGAGCGGCCGACGATGCCGACGCGCCCCGGCATGTAGATATGGCCGGGCATGATGCCGAGCATCGCCTTGCCGGGCGAGATGGTGCCGGCGCAGTTCGGCCCGGTGAGGACCATGCGCGCCTCTTTCTTGTAGCGGCGCATGTAGCGCTTCACGCGGATCATGTCCTGCGTCGGGATGCCGTCGGTGATGCAGACGCAGTATTTGATGCCGGCATCCGCCGCTTCCATGATCGCGTCAGCCGCGAACGGCGGCGGCACGAACACGATGGAGGCTTCCGCCTTGGTCTCGTCGACAGCACCCTTCATGGTGTTGAACACCGGCCGTCCGAGATGGGTGGTGCCGCCCTTGCCGGGCGTCACGCCGCCGACCACGTTGGTGCCGTAGTCGATCATCTCCTGGGCGTGGAAGGTGCCGATGCGGCCGGTGAACCCCTGCACGAGGATCGGCGTATTCTCGTTGATGAAGATAGCCATTGGTTTCCTCCTTATGCGGCGTTCTTGGCGGCCGCCACGGCCTTGTTGGCCGCATCCGCCAGCGTTTCGGCGCTGATCATGGTGAGGCCGCTGTTGTCGATGATCTTGCGGCCTTCCTCGACGTTTGTGCCGGCAAGGCGCACGACGATCGGAACCTTGATCTCGAGCTCCTTGATGGCGTCGACGACGCCCTTGGCCACCCAGTCGCAGCGGTTGATGCCGGCGAACACGTTGACGAGGATCGCCTTCACGTTCTTGTCGCGCAGCACCGCCTTGAACGACTTCGTCACGCGCTCGGGGCTTGCGCCGCCGCCGATGTCGAGGAAGTTCGCAGGCTCGCCGCCGGCCAGCTTGATCATGTCGAGGGTCGCCATGGCGAGGCCCGCGCCGTTCACGATGCAGCCGATGTCGCCGTCGAGGCCGACGTAGGAGAGGCCGCGGTCGTTGGCGTACGTCTCGCGCGGATCCTCCTGGCTCTTGTCGCGCAGCTCCGCGATCTGCGGGCGGCGGAAGAGCGCGTTCTCGTCGAAGCTCATCTTGGCGTCGAGCGCCACGACGGTCTTCTGCTTCGTGATGACGAGCGGGTTGATCTCGAGCATGGACGCGTCGAGATCGCGGAACGCGCGGTAGCAGCCCAGGATGACGCGCTCGAGCCGGGTGATGAGCTCGGGCTCGGCACCGAGGCCGAAGGCGACCTCACGGGCCTGGAAGCCCTGCATGCCGACGGCCGGATCGACGACCACCTTGATGATGGTGTCGGGCTGGCTGTGCGAGATCTCCTCGATGTCCATGCCGCCGGCCGCCGACGAGACGACGACGATCCGCTCGGCTGCGCGGTCCATGACGAAGGAGAGGTAGATCTCCTTGTCGATGTCGGTGGCCTCCTCGATGTAGAGCCGCGAGATGAGCTTGCCCTGCGGGCCGGTCTGGATCGTGACCAGCTTCTTGCCGAGCAGGCCCTCGGCCGCGGCTTCGATCTCGGAGTCGGACTTGCAGACCTTGATGCCGCCGGCCTTGCCGCGGGCACCCGAGTGGATCTGCGCCTTCACCACGCAACGCGATCCACCGATCTCGTGGGCGCGGTAGACGGCCTGCTCAGGACTGTAGGCGAGCCCGCCACGCGGGACGGGCACGCCGAACTTCGCGAGAAGCTCTTTGGCTTGATACTCGTGAATGTCCATTTTAGGGGACCTCCTTGGGGGAACGTATCGTTCCTGGGCTGCTTTTTCTTAGCTCTGGCTGGCGCGGGCGGCTGCGGCCGCCTTGATCGCTGCCGCGGTGGCGAGCATGTTCTTCGCCATCTTCTCGGAAGCGGCGTCGATCATCTTGCCATCGAGCGAAGCGGCACCCTTGCCCTGCGCCTCGGCCTCCTTGAGAGCGACGAGGATACGCTCGGCGCGCTCGACTTCCTTGGCGGTCGGCGAGTAGACCTCGTTCGCCATCTCGATCTGCGAGGGGTGGATGGCCCACTTGCCTTCCATGCCGAGCGCAGCGCCGCGGCGGCAGGCAGCCTTGAAGCCTTCCGGATCGTCGATGCCGCCGAACGGGCCGTCGATCGGACGCAGGCCGAACGCGCGGCAGGCAACCGTCATGCGCGACAGCGGGAAGTGCCACTGGTCGCCCGGATAGTCGGGGTTGAGGCCGCCGATGACGACCGTGCGGGCCTTGTTGAAGGCCGAGTAGTCGGCAACGCCGAAGTGCATGGACTCGAGGCGGCTGTTGGCCGAGGCGATCTCTTCCACGTTGGCCATGCCGAGCGGCGTCTCGATGAGGGCTTCCGTGCCGATCTGATGCGGCAGGTT
>DAITBB010000073.1:0-13618 GCA_036823975.1 Hyphomicrobium sp. | reverse complement strand
GGCCCAGGACAGCTTGCGGCCGTACTTCTGCTTGATCGGCCACAGGAGGCGGCGGGCCTTGTCGAGGCTGACGTTGTCGGGCCAGCTGTTGAGCGGGGCGAAGCGCTGCTGGCCGGCCCCGGCGCCGCCGCGTCCGTCTCCGATGCGGTAGGTGCCCGCACTATGCCAGGCCATGCGGACGAAGAGCGGCCCGTAATGGCCGAAGTCCGCCGGCCACCACTCCTGCGAGTCCGTCATCAGGGCCTTGAGGTCCGCCTTCACGGCCTCGAGGTCGAGCGTCTTGAACGCCTCGGCATAGTTGAACGCCTCCCCCATGGGATTGGAGAGGTCCGAATGCTGATGCAGGATCTTGAGGTTCAGCTGGTTGGGCCACCAGTCGCGGATGGATCTCCCGCTGGCGCCGGAGTGTGCGACCGGACATTTGCCCGGGCCTTTGTCATCGACTTTCGCGTCCATACTAGATCTCCGATCGATTGTGTTCGCAGTCTTCCGAGAGGATCGATGCCGAAGCATCGCGGAGGCGCGGAGGCGCCGACGGCCGCGAGCTCGCTTCGGCGCGCCATGCGGACGCGCGTCTGAAGTCGCCAGTGCGACGGGCGCAGCACGGTGCGCGCAGTGCTCAAAGACGGGGAATGTGGATGGCCCGCGGGAGGTTGGCCGGTCGCGGCGACGCAGAGAAGCTTGATCATCCCGATCCCTTCTTTAGAGCACTTCCAATCTGCTAGAGATAAAAACTCATAAGATCAAATACTATTCACCTATTCATCAGATAAGTTTTTCTTATGAAAATGAGCCTGTAGGCCCCAAAAACAATCAAAGGATGTACGAAAATAATATTGCAACCTGTCCATCGCCCGTTTAGGGTTATTGGGTGGACCACGGAAAAGTCAGTGTGTTGGGAAAGTCATAACCGGCAAAGCATGAGGTTGGCCGTGCTCGATGCCATAAATCAAAGATCGCGAGACTCGCGTCCGGAGCTTCGTCAGGAGACGCTTGAGTATATCTCCGCCCTGATCCTGTCTCTGAACGAGATGGCGGTCCAGAATGACTTCAAGAGATTGTCCGAGTTGCTGGTTCTGGCGCATGGAGAGGCGCGAGCCTGCGCGAAGGATTGCAGGCCGTCACGCGCCAGGCTCGGACGGTGAGTCGGATCGTGAGACAGGAGACTCGGAACGTGAAACGAGCTGCGCGCCGTGGCGCGTGATCTCGCCGGCGAGGTCCAGCTCGAGCAGCAGAATGCGGATCTCGCGCGCGCCGAGTGACGTGACGCGGGCCAGCTCATCGACATCTACCGGATGGGGACCGAGCGCCGCCAGGACGCGCTCGCGCGCCCCTCCGTCGAGCTCCGAGATAGGCTCCGGCACGCCGGCAGAGCGCCCGCCGGCCCATCCGTCCGCCGGCACGGAAAGCGGTGCTGCGGGAGGCTCACGAAGGCCGTCCGGCCGAAGCTGGAGTGCGAGGGCGTCCAGCACGTCCTGCGGCTCGGTGACGAGGGTCGCCCCGGCTTTCAGAAGCCCGTTCGTACCTTCGGCGCGCGGGTCGAGCGGATGGCCGGGCAGCGCGAACACCTCGCGGCCTTGCTCGCCGGCGAAGCGCGCCGTCACGAGCGTTCCCGACCGATGCGCGGCCTCGACGACGATGATGCCCATCGAGATGCCGGAGATAAGCCGGTTGCGCCGGGGAAAGTCCTTGGCGCGCGGCACGAAGCCGGGCGGCTGCTCGGTCACGATGCAGCCGCGCCGCCCGATCTCGGCCTGAAGCGCCTTGTGCTCCGGCGGATAGATGACGTCCAAGCCACCCGCGAGCACGGCGATGGTGCCATGGGCGAGTGCGGCCTCATGCGCGGCCGCATCGATCCCGCGCGCCAGGCCCGAGACGACGGCGAGGCCCGCTGCCGAAAGCGCGCTCGCAAAGAGGCGGGCGAGCTTCACGCCTGCCGCGGAAGCCTGCCGCGAGCCGACGATGGCGATCGCCGGCCGGTTGAGGAGCGCGACGTCGCCCTTCACGTAGAGAAGAGGCGGTGGCGGCTCGATCATGGCGAGGGCCGCAGGATAGCCCGGCTCGATGGTGAACAGCGGCGTGGCACCCGCACGCTCGGCGGCTTCGAGCTCCCTCTCGGCCTCCGCAACGGAGCAAGGCTGCACGGACGTTCCGGCACGCCGGGAGAGCGCGGGCAGCGCGTCGAGGGCAGCGCTCGCGCTGCCGAAGTTGTTGATCAGCTCGCGAAAGGTGGCGGGCCCGACGTGCGGCGAGCGGATCAGCCGGAGACAGGCGAGCCGTTCCCGTGCATCGAGCACGGCGACCGGCAGCGGGGCTGCGGTGAAGAGAGAGGCGGAGCTACGTTTTGGCACCGATCCTGGGCTCCTCACCCCGCAGCAGCCGGCGGATGTTGGGCAGATGCTTCCAGAGCAGCAGAAGGGTCATCGGAACGGCGAGCAGGCCTGCCGCGTCATACCCGAGCGCAAGAAGCGCGACCGGTGTCCCGATGCTCGCCACCAGTGCGGAGGCGGAGGAGAGCCGCGTGGTGAAGGCCGTTGCGATCCACAGCCCGCAGAAGATCAACGCCCCCGGCCAGGCGAGCCCGCCGAGTACGCCGATGTACGTCGCCACGCCCTTGCCGCCGTGGAAGCCGAGCCACACGGGAAAGATGTGGCCGAGGAATGCGGCGAGCCCCGCCACCAGAGCGCACGTCGTCTCGGCGCCGAAATGGCGGCCGATCGCGAAGCCCGCCACGACCGCGAGCGTGCCTTTGAGCGCGTCGAGAAGCAGGGTAAGGGCGGCGAGCCCCTTGTGTCCCGTTCTGAGCACGTTGGTGGCGCCGATATTGCCGGAGCCGATGGCGCGAATGTCGCCGAGCCCGGAGAGGCGCGTCAGGATGAGGCCGAACGGGATGGAGCCGAGAAGGTAGCCGACGAGCGCCGCACAGAAGGGCGCGAGAGAGGAGGGGGCCGCCGGGTCTGAGACGGCGGGCACTACGCCGAGAGCGGCAAGCGGAACGCCTGCCAGTGCGATGCCGCTCGCGGCGCCGAAGCTGCCCACCATGCCGAGGTCCCCTGGTCCATGTTTCCGAGATCCGCGGGGAAGGCTAGTGGCTGATCCGCCCTCCGGCAACGGAGTTGTGGCGGAAGAGCGCGCCGGGCGAGAGACCGGCGGCGCGCTCTGAACCGGACAACGGCGTCAGCGGCCGTTGCGATGGGCGGCTTCGGGCTCGACTGCGAGCACGATGCGCGACAGCGACTTCAGGAAGAGATCGCGCTGCGTGGGAGCGAGAGCGGCGAGGATCTTCTCGTCCGTGGTGCGGGCCGCAGGCTCGGCTTGGCGGAGCGCGGTCTCGCCTTTGTCGGTGAGACGCACCGCATAGCGGCGCGCATCGCGCCTCGTGCGCCGGCGCTGCACGAGGCCGCGCGAGGTGAGACGGCGCACGATGTCCGCCATCGTCGAGCGATCGATGCCCGTCACCTCGACGAGGGTGGTCTGGCTCGGCTCCTCGCTGTTGGCGATCGCCATCATCACCGCGAACTGGCGCGGCGTCAGCCCCGCCTCGCCGACGCTGACGGCAAACATCTCGTCCGCGCACTGGCCAGCCCTGTGGAGCAGGTGGAGCGCCGACGACATCCGTTCTTCTCCGGCATCCTGTTTCATGAGTTCCATCCTTGTGCTGGGCTGCAGCGTTCAAAACGCATGCGCCGCGACGGGACGGCCCGTACGGCGCAATCTCTCATCCAAAAAATTGGGGTGTGGGGATCCGCCTCGTTACGAGGTGCACAACCCTGAATATACGCAATCGAATGACTACAATGATTTTGTACGAAACGGCCGAGTGCCTGCACCGCAGCCCAATTCTTCCGCAGGCATCTGGTTTCATATTTCACGCACGGCCCCGCGGAGCGAGACCTATTGAAGACATTCGTTCGAAGGGCTTGTCTGCGCGACGCTTGGTCACGTACGGCCTCGAGCATTACGATGACGCCCCCCGGAAATTCTCACGCTTGAAACGCTCTCCTTGCATGAGAGTTCCTTTAACGCTTGCGACATGAAAGTCCGGCGAGGCTTTTTCAAGAGCGATGCGGAATATCTTTGTGCGCAACGCGATTTTGCGCTGTTTCGCACAGCCTCACAACCTTTCGCTGTCGTCAGCCCGAAGATTTCGCATCCGGTCGAGTGCGCCTTGGAGAATGAGCGTTGCGGCGAGTTTGTCGATCACGTCGGCGCGCCGTTTGCGGCTTGTGTCGGCATCGATGAGAAGCCGCTCGGCTTCAGACGTTGTTAGACGCTCGTCCCACAGCAGGATGGGAAGCGGCGAGAGCGCATTCACGTTGCGGGCGAACGCACGTGTCGCTTGTGCTCGCGGCCCTTCGCTACCGTCGAGGTTAGCGGGGAGGCCGAGCACGAAGCCGACGATGGCGTGGGTTTCGGAGAGGTGAAGCAGCCTCTTGGCGTCCGCGGCGAACTTCGTTCGGCGGATCGTCTCGAGGGCCGACGCGATCGTGCGCGTGACGTCGCTCAGCGCGAGGCCGAGGGTTTTCGTTCCGGCGTCGATGCCGATGAGGCGTCCCGGTCCGATGAGCGCGGCGAATGCCGCGACATCGGCGGTGGTGCGGCCGCGGCCGGGCGGCAGAGTGTCAGCGGGCATGGATCTTCACCTCTCGGATCATCATGAGCGGGTTATACGCGCTCGGACGACGGCGGGACACGCCGCTGCCGCGTGCCGTCGCGCTTTTGACGGAAGGGTTTTCATTTGGCCCCTCAGCCCTGACACGACGGCGTTTCCCGTCTAAGGTCCCGCCGCGCGGCAGGAGGCCGGCGCGAAAACGGCAGGACTGAGATCGGAGCCGGGAGGGCGCGTGACGAACGTGATTCGGGAACGGGAGGCGAGCGAGGCTCCCCGCAATGCGGCCGCAGCCCGCGGAGCTGCCGCCCTCTTCACGGCCACGACGTTTCTGTCGGCGATGCTGCTGTTCTCGGTCCAGCCGCTCTTTGCCAAGATGGTGCTGCCGCTCCTTGGTGGTGCCCCATCCGTGTGGGCGGTGGCGCTCCTGTTCTTCCAGGGCGCGCTGCTCGTAGGCTATGCCTACGCGCATCTGCTCGTCCGCCTGCTGCCGGCGCGGCGCACGGGGTTCGTTCATCTCGCCCTCTCCGCCCTGGCGCTCATCGCGCTCCCGATCGCCATTCCCGCCGGCTGGACCGAGCCGCCGCCCGGCGACGCCTACCTCTGGCAGCTCGGATTGTTCACGGCGGCCATCGGCTTGCCGTTCGTTGCCGTCTCCGCCAATGCGCCCCTGCTTCAGGCCTGGTTTGCCCGAACGGGTCTGCCGTCGAGCGCCGACCCCTACTTTCTCTACGCTGCCTCGAACCTCGGCAGCCTCCTGGCGCTGCTCGGATATCCGTTCCTGTTCGAGCCGGTTTTCGGCCTGAAGGCGCTGGCCGTGATCTGGACGGGCGGATTCATCGCCCTGATCGCGGCGCTCGCGGCCTGTTTTCTCGTCGTCCGCGCGGCGGCGTCCGACGCGGCCGATCGCGCGCCGGCGGCAACTGGGGAGACGGGGCCGCGTGCGGAGCCCGATGCCGCGCGCCGCGCCGCCTGGGTGGGCCTGGCGTTCGTGCCCTCCGCGCTGCTCACGGCGTTCACCACCCATATCGCGACGGATGTCGCCTCCGCCCCGCTCGTGTGGGTGATTCCGCTCGCGCTCTATCTCGCGTCGTTCGTCGTCGTCTTCCGCGAGCGCGCCCTGATCCCGCCGCCGCTTCTGCTGGCGCTGCACGCCGTGGCGACGATCCTGGCGATGCTCCAGCTCGCGCAGACGGAGAAGGAGACCTGGTTCTACGCGGCGGGCTTCGGCGTGGCGGCCTTCGTCACGTCGACGCTGGTGGCGCACCGCACGCTTTACGAGAGCCGGCCCGAGGCCCGCCGCCTGACCGAGTTCTACATGTGGATGTCGCTGGGCGGCGTGCTCGGCGGTCTTTTCGCGGCGCTCATCGCCCCGCGCATCTTTTCCGAGGTGTTCGAATACCCGCTGCTGCTCGCCCTGACGTTCGCGTGCCGCCCCGGCGCCCTCGATCTCAGCGCCGAGCGGGGCCGCTCGCTCGCCCTCATGGCCGGCTTCGTCGTGCTTGCCGCGGCGGCCATCAAATGGGGCCCCTCGCTCGCCGCGTACTACGAGGTGGATTTTTACGACTGGGGCTCGACCGCGGCCATCGCAGCCGGCTTCGCCGTGGCGGCGTTGGCGTTCTGGCGCTTTCCGCCCCACATGCTGGTCGCGGCGCTCGCGCTCTATCTGACGGTAGTCCTGCTGCCGTCCGGCGTCCATCGCGGCGCCGCGCAGCGCAGCTACTTCGGCGTCTACCGCGTGATCCAGTCGTGGGATGGCCAGTTCAACGTGCTTCAGCACGGCACCACGCTGCACGGCGCGCAACGGATCCGCGACGCGACCGGCGCCTCCGTGGCGAGCACCACGCCCGTCACCTATTATCATGCGAGGAGTCCCATGGCCGCGACCGTGCGGTTCACCGGAGCGATGGCCGCGATGGCCCGCACGGAGCCGCACTTCGGCGTCGTTGGCCTCGGCGCCGGCTCGCTCGCCTGCCACTCCGCGTCGGGCGAGCGGTGGCGCTTCTTCGAGATCGATCCCGTCGTGGTCTCGATCGCCAAGTCGCGGAACTTCACGTTCCTCTCCAACTGTCAGCCGAACGCCGACATCGTGCTCGGCGACGCCCGCCTGACGCTCGCCCGCGAGCCCGCCGAGAGCTACGACCTGCTCATCGTCGACGCCTTCTCCTCCGACGCGGTCCCGATGCATCTGCTGACGGCCGAGGCGATCGCCATGTACGCCTCGAAGATCAAGCCGACGGGGGCGGGCGTGCTGCACATCTCCAATCGCTACCTCGACCTCGAGGCCGTCCTTGCCGCCACGATCCCGACCGTGCCGGGGCTGCATGCGATCACGGTGGAGGACCAGGCCGAGGACGACGGCTACGCCGTGACCGGCTCCACGATCGTGATCTTCGCCCGGAGCATGGAGGCGATCACCCCCTTCCGCGCCATCCCCGGCGCGCGCGACCTGCCGCCGCCGAAGCTGAAGCCGTGGACCGACGACGCCTCCGATGTGCTGGGTCCGTTCCTCTCCCAGTACCGCAAGCACCACTGAGGCGGAGTTGCACGGGCCTGGGCGTCCCGCTATGAGAACAGCGCGGCGCTTCACGGGGCCGCCGATCAGGCTCCGATGAGGCCCCCATGCATGTTGACGAGAAGACCGTGCGCCGCATTGCGCGGCTGGCGCGCATCAAGATCACCGACGAGGAGGCCCGAAGCCTCGAAGGCGAGCTTTCGGGGATTCTGAACTGGGTGGAGCAACTCGGCGAGATCGACACGTCCGACGTGGCGCCGATGACGCGCGTGGTCGCCCAGAAGCTCAAGATGCGCGAGGACAAGGTCGTGGACGGCGAGATCGCCGACGACATCGTCAAGAACGCGCCGATGGTGGACGATCATTATTTCGTGGTGCCGAAGGTGGTGGAGTAGCGGAGCCAAGGCGGGCGAAAGCCGGCCTGAGCGACAGGAAGCGGAGAAACGGACATGTCGAAATTGTTCGCACTGCTGGCCGTGCTGCTGATCGCCACGGGTCTCCTCGTGCTCGCCGTGCCGCGCGAGGAGGGAGCCGCCGGCGCCCGCTCGCTCTCGCCGCAGAGCGTCAGCCAGACGCCGCCTTATCTCCTCAAGGCGCGCGAGATGGCCGAGCAGGTGAATGCCCCCCTGTCGATCGTGTTCGGCCTGGTCAGTCTCTTCTATTCGCGCCGCTCCTATCAGATGAACAAGGCCCGGGCCGAGGCCGAGCTGCGCCGCTCGACCTGACCCCTGACGGAGATCCCATGCGCACGTTTGTGATCGCCCTGGCGCTTGCGGTTTCGACGGGAGCCGTTGCAAAAGACCGTGCGAGCTTCATCGACGGCCAGTACGCGACGAAGGAGCAGTGCGCGAAGCTGCGCAGGATCGAGGCCGGCACGCCGAAAAATGTCGAGACCACGCCCGAGCTTCTGGACGCCGACGGGTTCAAGAGCTGGGAGGGCGGCTGCGCCTTCACGCAGATCTTCGCGCACGAGCCCGACAAGTCCTGGGTCGCGCTGATGGTCTGCTCGGAAGGCACCCGCACCGTGCCCGAGATGTACGTGATCAGCAGGCTCGAGGACGAGGACGGCTTCGAGGTCGGTCACGCCGACGATGAGGAAGGCCCTGTGATCTACAACAGGTGCGACGCCAAGGAAGGGAAATGAAGCCGTGACGGATCTCACGCGCCTGACGCTGGCGGAAGCCCGCGACGGGCTGAAGGCGAAGTCGTTCTCGTCGGCCGAGCTGACGGAGGCGCATCTCGCCGCCATCGACGCCGCCAACCCGGCCCTCAATGCCTACGTGCTGGTGACGGCGGAGCACGCGCGTGCGCAGGCCAAGGCCGCGGATGCGCGCCTCGCGAGCAATGAGGCGCGCCCCCTCGAAGGCCTGCCGCTCGGCAACAAGGACCTGTTCTGCACCGCGGGCATCCGCACCACGGCCTGCTCCAAGATCCTCGACGGTTTCACGCCCACATATGAATCGACCGTCGGCGCCAATCTCTGGAACGCCGGCGCCGTGATGCTCGGCAAGCTGAACAACGACGAGTTCGCCATGGGCTCCTCCAACGAGACGAGCGCCTTCGGTCCCGTCGTCTCGCCCTGGCGGCGCACGGGCAAGACCGACAAGCTCGTGCCGGGCGGCTCCTCCGGCGGCTCGTCCGCGGCGGTCGCGGCCGGCATCTGCCTCGCCGCCACCGCGACCGACACCGGCGGCTCGATCCGCCAGCCCGCGGCCCTGACCGGCACCGTCGGCATCAAGCCGACCTATGGCCGCTGCTCGCGCTGGGGCATCGTCGCCTTCGCCTCCTCGCTCGATCAGGCCGGCCCCATCGCCAAGACCGTGCGGGACGCCGCCATCATGCTCGGCGCCATGGCGGGACATGATCCGAAGGATACGACCTCCGTCGGTGCGCCCGTTCCGGATTACGAGGCCGCGCTCGCGAAGGGCGTGAAGGGCCTGCGCGTCGGCGTGCCGAAGGAATATCGCGTCGAGGGCATGTCGAAGGAGATCGACGGCCTCTGGACGGAAGGCATCGAATGGCTGAAGGCGGCCGGTGCCACGATCCACGAGATCAGCCTGCCGCACACGCGCTATGCGCTGCCCGCCTATTACATCGTCGCGCCCGCTGAGGCCTCCTCCAACCTCGCCCGCTACGACGGCGTGCGTTACGGCCTGCGCGTGCCCGGCAAGGACGTGATCGACCTCTACGAGAGCACGCGCGCGGCGGGCTTCGGCAAGGAGGTGCGCCGGCGCATCCTGATCGGCACCTACGTGCTCTCGGCCGGCTACTACGACGCCTACTATCTGAAGGCGCAGAAGGTCCGCACCTTGATCAAGCGCGACTTCGACGAGGCCTGGAGCAAGGTCGATGTGGTGCTGACGCCGACGACGCCTTCGCCCGCCTTCGCCTTCGGCGAGAAGGTGGGCGATCCGCTCGCGATGTATCTCGAGGACATCTTCACCGTGACGGTGAACATGGCGGGGCTGCCCGGCATCTCGGTGCCGGCCGGGCTTTCCTCGGAGGGCACGCCGCTCGGCCTTCAGCTCATCGGCAAGCCCTTCGACGAGGCGACCCTGTTCCGCGCCGCCCAGGCCATCGAGGACGCCGCCGGCCGCTTCACGGTCTCCGAGGCGTGGTGGACCGGGGCGGATGCGCCCCCAGCTAGAACCGGAGGCAAGTGAGATGGACCCCAGGCGCCCCTCGGAGTGCGCGGACATGAGCCAGGTCCGCGACGAGATCGACCGGATCGACGCCGCGCTCGTCGATCTCATCGCCGAGCGTTTCGGCTACGTCGAGCGCGCCTGGCAGCTCAAGAAGGATCCGAGCGAGGCCAGCGTGCCCTGGCGCATCCAGCAGGTCATCGACAAGGTGAAGGTCCAGGCGCGCCAGCGCGGCCTTCCCGCCGAGATGATCGAGATGGTGGGCGCGCAGTGGCGCAACATGATCGGCTGGTTCGTCCAGTACGAAGAGGAGAAGCTGCGCAAGCAGGAAGCGAGCAGCGGCGGTCGCGGCGCATGATCCCGATCAACTCGTTCGATCCGACGACTCTCGTGCTGCTGGCGGCGCTCAATCCGGCGGTCATCGTCGTCGCTTTCCTGATGGGCCGCAGCGCCGACCAGTGGCAGAAACTGCCCGTCGCGGCGTTCGCGGCGGGCCTTGCTGGGTTTATCCTCTATTGGATCGGCGGCCAGATCGGCGTCTTCGCGATCCACGCCATCGGCGGCGAGGCGGCGCTTCTCATTCTCGGGTTTGCCTTCGGCCTCGTCTGGGCCGCGATCGGCTATAAGTTTCGGACGCGCTGACGCGCGCGGAAGGAAGAAGAGATGCAGGACACGGCGAAGAGTGGCGGCAAGGCCAAGGCGAGCAACCTCATTGCGGGCGCGACCGGCGACTGGGAGGTGGTGATCGGCATGGAGGTGCATGCCCAGGTCGCCTCCGCCTCGAAGCTGTTCTCCGGCTCCTCGACGGCCTTCGGCGCCGAGCCGAACAGCCACGTCTCGCTGGTGGACGCGGCGATGCCCGGCATGCTGCCGGTGATCAACGCCGAATGCGTGGCGCAGGCCGTCCGCACCGGCCTCGGCCTCAAGGCCGCGATCAACCTCACGAGCGTCTTCGACCGCAAGAACTACTTCTATCCGGATCTGCCCCAGGGCTATCAGATCAGCCAGTACAAGCAGCCGATCGTCGGCGAGGGCGAGATCGAGATCGAGGTCGATGGCGAGACGAAGCGCGTCGGCATCGAGCGGCTGCACCTCGAGCAGGACGCCGGCAAGTCGATCCACGACCAGAGCCCGGACTATTCGTTCGTCGACCTCAACCGCTCGGGCGTCGCGCTGATGGAGATCGTGTCGAAACCCGACATGCGCTCGTCGAAGGAGGCGCAAGCCTACGTGACGAAGCTGCGCACGATCCTGCGCTACCTCGGCACCTGCGACGGGGACATGGAAAAGGGCAACCTGCGCGCGGACGTGAACGTTTCCGTGCGCAAGCCCGGCGACGCGCTCGGCACGCGCTGCGAGATCAAGAACGTCAACTCGATCCGCTTCATCGGCCAGGCCATCGAGGTTGAGGCGCGCCGCCAGATCGACATCATCGAGGACGGCGGCACGGTCGACCAGGAGACGCGCCTCTTCGATCCCGGCAAGGGCGAGACGCGCTCGATGCGCTCGAAGGAGGAGGCGCACGACTACCGCTACTTCCCCGATCCCGACCTTCTGCCGCTCGAGCTCGCGCAGGCGGACGTGGACGCTCTTGCGCAACATCTGCCGGAGCTGCCGGACGAGAAGCGCGCCCGCTTCGTCGCCGAGTACGCGCTCTCCGCCTACGACGCGGCCGTGCTCGTCGCCGAGCGCGAGAACGCCGATTTCTTCGAGGCGGTGGCCAAGGGACGTGACGGAAAAGTCGTGGCGGAGCCGCGCGACGGAAAGACCCTGGCGGAGCCGCGCGACGGAAAAGTGTCGGCCAATTGGGTCATCAACGAGCTGTTCGGCCGCCTCAACAAGGAAGGCAAGGACATCGCCAGCTCTCCGGTCTCCGCCGCCCAGCTCGGCGGCCTTGTCGATCTCATTACGGCCGGCACCATCTCGGGCAAGATCGCGAAAGACCTGTTCGAGATCCTCTGGACCGAGGGCGGCGATCCGGCCGAGATCGTCGAAGCGCGCGGCATGAAGCAGGTGACGGACACCGGCGCCATCGAGAAGGCCGTGGACGAGATCATCGCCGCCAACCCCGAGAAGGTGGCGCAGGCCAAGGCCAAGCCCTCCATGCTGGGCTGGTTCGTCGGCCAGGTCATGAAGGGCACCGGCGGCAAGGCCAACCCGGCGGCCGTCAACGAGATCCTGAAGGCGAAGCTCGGGCTCTAACTGGCGCCAACTGGCGCCGCGTCACCCGGGCTCATCGCTGCGTCTTGGCCGACACAGGCCGCGAGAAATCTGCCATCCGCGGATCCGCCGGCAATTGCAAGCGCCGCGCCGGCCGGCAACCTGTCCGCGCGCGGGAATCGCGGGTGAACCGGAGGCGAAAACCAGGGCGACGTGCGTAAGCAGACGATCCGCTGCGCCTCTGGCAGCGGCAAGATCGAGGTGAAGAGCACCGTCCGCCATGCCGACGGCAAGCTCAGCGGCGCCTGGACCGAGGTCGTCTACAACGTGACGGGCGTGCTCGAAGGCGAGGTGACGCCGCGCGGCTACCGCGTCACCGTCAAAGGCACGGAAGGGAGCTCCCTCTCCGCGAACATGGACATCATCGTCAAGGACAAGCGCCAGATGGTGGAGATCCAGTTCTTCAGCGAGACGCTGATCGGTCTCACGCTCCTTTTGAACAAGGGCTGACCGCGCGCAAGGCGAGCGCCTCTGCGCCGGTTACTCCGGAAATCCGCCCGTCTGCCGCAGCGCCTCGCCGAGCGCCATCGCTGCCGCCACCGCGATGTTGAGCGAGCGCAAGCCCGCCTGCACCGGAATCCGCACGCGCGCATCGGCGAGGGCATGCACCTCCTCCGGCACGCCGGCGCTCTCGCGCCCCAGCATCAGCACGTCATCGGCCGCGAACGGAAAGGCGACGTGGGCGCGGGCCCCGTGACGCGTCAGCAGCACGAGACGGGGCGGGGGTGTGCGATTCGCGCGGGCCCGCTCGAAGGCGGCGAAACTTTCGTGCCGGGTGATCGCGACATGCTCGAGATAGTCGAGTCCAGCCCTCCGGAATAAACGGTCGCTGAAGTCGAATCCCGCCGGTCCAATGAGATCCACCGGCACGCCGAGACAGGCCGCAAGCCTAAGGATTGTGCCCGTATTTTGCGGAATATCGGGTTGATAAAGCGCGAGCCGCATCGGCAATCTCTGAAAGGAATGTCTGCGCCACTTTGACCCGCGGAGCCTCAGAGGACCAGCCTTGAGCGCTTTCGCAATCGATGCCAGAAAAGAAGACAGGAAGAACGACGCAGGTCGGAACTGTCAAAGGCGTTAGGGAGTGGCGCCGCGACCAGTCGCAAACCTTGCGCGCGGATAAAGCCTCGGTTAGTGCTTCCGACGGCCTATCAAGTGAGCGCATCGTTTCGGCCGTCGCAACGGCATCCGGGATCTCCGGACCTCATCGCCAGTTGCCGGTTTCGGTGAAATCTCCCCTTTCGTCGTGTTGCAAGTATTTGATCTCATCCTCGATATTGGAGGGTTTACGTGGCAAGCGAAGCCGTAGAGCCAAACCGCCGGGATTTTCTCATCATCGCGGGCAACGCGTTCGCCCTCGTCGGCGCGGCCGCAACGATGTGGCCGTTCATCGATCAGATGAATCCCGATGCTGGCGCTCAGGCATTGGCATCGATCGAGATCGATCTTTCGCCGATCAAGGAAGGTCAGGCCATCACCGCGATGTGGCGCGGCAAGCCGATTTTCATCCGCAATCGCACGGCTGACGAGATCAAGACGGCGGAGGCGACGCCGACCGCCGAGCTGCCCGACGCGTCCGCGCGCAACGACCTGCTGCCGGAATCGACGCCCGCTCTCGACGCCAACCGCGTC
>DAITBB010000008.1:0-67491 GCA_036823975.1 Hyphomicrobium sp. | reverse complement strand
CGAATGCACCATCAACGGCATCGGCGAGCGGGCGGGCAACGCCGCGCTCGAGGAGATCGTGATGGCCGTGCGGACGCGCGCCGACGTGCTGCCTTACCGCACGCGCATCGACAGCACGATGCTGGCGCGGGCCTCGAAGCTCGTCTCGGCCGTCACCAACTTCCCGGTGCAGTACAATAAAGCCATCGTCGGGCGGAACGCGTTCGCACACGAGAGCGGCATTCATCAGGACGGCATCCTGAAGCACCAGCAGACGTACGAGATCATGACGCCGGAATCGGTGGGCGTCGGCAAGACCTCGCTCGTCATGGGCAAGCACTCGGGGCGCAACGCGTTCCGCACCAAGCTCAAGGAGCTGGGCTACGACCTCGGCGAGAACGCGTTCGAGGATGCGTTCAACCGCTTCAAGTCCCTCGCCGACCGCAAGAAGCACGTCTACGACGAGGACATCGAGGCGCTCGTCGACGAGGAGATCGCGCACGCGCACGACCGCATGCGGGTGGTGGCGCTGCAGGTGATCGCGGGCACGGGCGGGCCGCAATCGGCCACCCTGACGCTCGACATCGACGGCACCCAGAAGACCGTTCACGCCAACGGCAACGGCCCGGTGGATGCGACGTTCGCGGCCATTCACATGCTGGTGCCGCACACGGCCAAGCTCGAGCTCTACCAGGTCCACGCCGTGACCGAGGGAACCGACGCACAGGCCGAGGTCTCGGTGCGCCTCGCGGAGGACGGGCGCGTCGTGACGGGGCGCGGCGCCGACACGGACACCATGGTCGCCTCCGCCCGCGCCTACGTGGCGGCCCTCAACAAGCTGATGCTGAAGCGGCAGAAGACGGCCAAGGCCGAGCAGCTCGGCTAACCGGCTAGGCCCCGGCCCGCAAGGGCAGGAAATTGCAGGCCGCCCCCGGATATCCGACTGGACAGGGGCGGCCTCCGGTGTTAGACGAACCGGCGTTGGGGCCCTCGAGCACAATCGTTCAAGGGCCCTTTGCCGTCTTTTCGCGAGACGGCGGCGGGTGATTAGCTCAGTTGGTAGAGCAGCTGACTCTTAATCAGCGGGTCCACGGTTCGAGTCCGTGATCACCCACCATTCCTTTTCCGGTTCTTTCTCCGATCCGTCCCTTTTGGCCGTGCCTCATGTGGCCGTGCCTCATGCGCGAGCCTGGGGTCTATCCGCGTTCGCTCAACGTTCCGGCGGCGAGTGACGCGGCTGGGGCGGCTGTCTACGCCGCAGGCGCGAATCCTTCGGCTCGCTTAGGATGGCGGAAGGGGAGATGCCGAGGGCAGCGCGCGCATGGAGCTGAGCGTCTACGATCTCGCCGTCGTCGGAGGCGGCATCAACGGCGCGGGCATCGCTGCGGACGCGGCGGGCCGCGGCCTCAATGTCATCCTGCTCGAAAAGGGCGATCTCGCGAGCGGCACGTCGTCGGCCAGCTCCAAGCTGATCCATGGCGGCCTGCGCTATCTCGAGCACTGGGAGTTCCGTCTCGTGCGGGAAGCGCTGGCCGAGCGCGAGGTGCTCATGGCCCGCGCGCCGCATCTCATCCGGCCGCTTCGTTTCATCCTCCCGCACGCGCCCTCCATGCGATCGCGCACGATGATCCGGGCCGGGCTCTTCCTTTACGATCATCTCGCAGCCCGGCGGCGGATCCCGGCGTCGGGTGCCGTCGATCTCCGCCGCGACCCGGCCGGCCGGCCGCTCAAGGCCGAGCTCGTCTCGGGCTTCTCCTATTACGATTGCTGGGCGGATGACGCGCGCCTCGTCGTCGCCGCGGCGATCGATGCGCGCGAACGCGGTGCGACCATCCTCACCGCAACGCCCGTCACCGGGCTCGACCAGGAGGAGGGCCAGTGGCGCCTCACCGCTCACCACGGCGGGCGTGAGAAAACGATCCGCGCCCGCGTGCTGGTCAACGCCGCGGGCCCCTGGTGTTCCGCCGTTGCCCGCCTCGCCGGAGCGCACGGGGCCGAAGCGGCACCCGTACCCGCGATCCGTCTCGTCCGCGGCACGCACCTCGTCGTCCCGCGCATTCCCGGTGCGGACGCTGCCTACATCCTGCAGAACGACGACGGACGTGTCGTCTTCGCGCTTCCCTTCGAACACGCCTTCACGCTGATCGGCACGACGGACGTCCCCGTAACGACGCCGGAAGACGGCTTCGTGCCGAGCGCGGGGGAGGAAGCGTATCTGCTGCGGACCGCGGCCGCCTATTTCGCGCATCCGCTGGCGCCCGCGTCGGTCGTCTGGCGCTTCGCGGGCGTGCGGCCGTTGATCGACGATGGCGCCGAGAGCGCCGCGGCCGTCTCGCGCGACTACAAGCTGGACCTCGTCACCGCACCCGGCGCCCCGCCGCTCCTCAACGTCGTCGGCGGCAAGATCACGACCTTCCGCCGTCTCGCCGAAGCCGCCCTCGCGCGCCTCGCCCCTTTCTTTCCCGGCATGGGCGCGGCCTGGACGGCCGGCTCCCCGCTGCCGGGCGGAGATTTCGAGGACGGGACGGGCGAAGCCTATCTCACCGCGCTCCTGCGCCGCGTGCCCGGCCTCTCTGACGCGACTGCACGGCGGCTCGTCTCGCGTTACGGCACGCGCACCGAGCGGATGCTCGCGGGCGCCGCCACCGAGGCGGACCTCGGCCGCGCGCTCCCGGGCGAGCTCACCGAGAGAGAGGTCCTTTATCTCCGCGACGAGGAATGGGCGCTGACCCCGCAGGATGTGCTCTGGCGGCGCACGAAGGCGGGCCTCCACGTTCCCGCGGCGGAGCGGGCCGTGGCCGAGGAGGAAATTGCGCGCGTTCTCGCCTCGTGAGCCGGAGCGCCGCAACGTGACGGCAGGCGCTGCTCTGCAGCCCTCGCCTCACACGAGCTGGGCGGCGGCGTATTCCAGGATGCGGCGTTTCTTGCGCAGGCGGCTCGCGTCCAGCAGCATGCGGCCCGCCCAGCGGTAGACGTTGCGGGTGCTGACATAGGCCCGCATCAGGCGCATGCGCTCGTGCTGCTCGGACTCGGGCATGGTGAGCGCGCTGTGCAGCGCTTCGCCCGTCGCGTGGGCATCGTAGGGATTGATGATCAGCGCTTCGGCCAGCTCGCGCGAGGCGCCCGCGAAATGCGACAGCATCAGCACGCCCTTCTCGTCGTCGCGCGCCGCAATGAACTCCTTCGCCACCAGGTTCATGCCGTCATGAAGGCTCGAGACGACGCACACGTCGGCGGCGCGGAACAGCTCGAACACCTCCGTCGGCTCGTGGTGGCGGATGACGAGCTGCACGGGCTTCGGCGAGACATCGGCGTATTTGGCGTTGATCTCGTCGGCCAGGGCCTGGGCCTCGTCCTGAAGGCCTTTGTAGGTCGAAAGCTTGGAGCGCGTGGGCGCGGCCGCCTGCAGCAGAACGAAGCGCCCGCGCCATTCGGGATGCGACTCGAGCAGCGTATCGACGGCGCGGATGCGGTCCAGCACGCCCTTCGTGTAGTCGAAGCGCTCGATGCCGACGGCGAGCTTGGTGTCGAGGGGCACGCCCAGGCGCTCGCGCACGGTGCGCCGGCACTCCTCGATGCTCTTCTGCTCGACGAGGGCCGCGGGCGGCCAGTCGATCGAGATGGGATAGGGGCGGATCAGCGTCTCGTGCCCCTTGAGCGTCACGGACTCCTGCTCGCGGTCGATGCGGCTTTCGACGAAGCGGTCCACGGTCTCGAGGAAGTTGTTGCAGTGGAACTGCGTGTGGAAGCCAATGATCGAGCTGCCGAGGAGGCCGTGAATGAGCTCCTCTTTCCAGGGAAAGATGCCGAACGTCTCGGAGTTCGGCCAGGGAATGTGCCAGAAGGTGACGATCGTCGCCTCCGGCAGGCGCTCGCGCACCATGCGCGGCAGCAGGCCGAAGTGATAGTCTTGCACCAGTACGATGGGCGAGGCGGTCTTGGCCTCCGCCACCACGGCATCGGCGAAGCGCTGGTTGATGGCGCGGTACATGCGCCAATCGGATTCGCGGAAGACCGGCCGCGTGAAGGCGATATGACAGAGCGGCCAGAGGCCTTCGTTGGCGAGGCCG
This sequence comes from Hyphomicrobium sp., assembly GCA_036823975.1. Classification (GTDB taxonomy): domain Bacteria; phylum Pseudomonadota; class Alphaproteobacteria; order Rhizobiales; family Hyphomicrobiaceae; genus Hyphomicrobium_C. The sequence continues at coordinate 63,442 of DAITBB010000008.1, read as the reverse complement.
TAGTAGTAGCCGTCCTGCTCCTCCTCCGTGATCCAGATGCGCCGGAGCGTGTATTCGGGATTCTCGGGCGGCACGCCGATGCGGTCGGCGGCATCGACGGTGTCGCGGTCCGCGGTGCCGCTGCCGTGCGCAATCCAGGTCCCGCCGCAGGCGCGCATCACCGGCTCCACGGCCGAGACGAGTCCGCTCGCCGGGCGCTGAATCTCGATGCCGTCCGGCATGTGATTGTGGATGTAGGGCTCGCGGTTGGCGACCACGAGGACCTCGACGCCGGGCAGCTCCATCATGATGTCGCGCAGAGTCGCCTTGCTCCAGATCGCCTGATCGCGGTCGACCGAGACCTGGCTCATCTCCAGCTCGCGCAAGAGCTGGCGCACCTCGGTGTCCATCGGGCTGAAGCCGCTCGTAGTCTGCACGGTGCTGCTGCGCGACGCAGCGGTGATGACGGCTTCGCGGAAATTGCGCATCCAGTTGCGGATCAGATAGAGCCCGAGGCCCAGCGCGAACGCACCGCCGACCAGGATCACGCCGCCCAGCATGAGGGTGACGTAGGTGCGGGCCTCCTGGCCGCGATGCTCCGAGAAGCTCAGGTCCTGGATGATGACGAGATGGCCGTCATGCGCCTCACCGGAGAGCGGAAAGGTGCCGACCAGCATGCGCCGGCCATTCACGACGAGCGGCGAGAACCTCTCGCTCTCGCCGCGGCTGAGCTTCCCGCACGAGGAGGGCATGAGCTGGGTGGCATACTCGGGCGCATCCCCGGCGCGGCAAACGCCGACCGCCACGATGCGCGGATCGCGTGCGACGCCCTGGAACAGCTCCATGATGCCCTCGGATTCTCCGCTCGAAAGCATCGTGGATATTGGTCCGCCAATGGCATTGAACACGAGCACGGCGCGCTGCTCGACATCGCGGCGCGACCAGTCGTCGACGAACGACGACACGAGCGGGCCCAGCATCGTCAGCGACGCGAGCGCAATGGCCGCCGCGGCGAGCGCATACCCGATGACAATGCGGAACGAGCGGACGGCCGGTGAGCTGCCAAGTGGCAGAACACGTTGCAAAAGTTGGGAGACCGATGAAATCGCGTGACCCTCCCGGGCAGTGAGCCGGCGCGGTGTGGACAAGGATGTGGTGGGATCGGCCTGCATGCTGCGCGCTGGTGTCTCCGGGGTCAACATTCGCAATCGGCTACGTAGTATTCCCCAGCCTCGGATACGGGCGATGACGCGGCCGCCGTCGATGGGAGCATCCTCGCCAGGAGCGAGGACCCATCGTCGTGCAACCGAGTTCCGTGCGTTTGACGCCGCCGCTCACGCGCGGGGGGCGCGTGCGGACGAAAGGGCTATGATGGAACGCCCGAAGGCGCGATGAGTTCCCGCGCTGCCGCGCGCTCCTGTCAGTTGCGAGGGTGTCAGTTGCGAGGGCCTGGTCCGCCGATGTCCTCGGCCCGCGGCTCCGCCGGCGATGCGCCGATCGCGCGATCGATGGCGAGCGTCACCAGCCAGAGCGCGACGCCCAACGCCACAAGAACGCCCGCGACCTGATACTGGACGGGATCGCGCCCCGTCCAAGGACCGGCGAGGAACGCGCAACTCAGCGCCCCCGCGACCGGCAGAGCGGTGGGCGTGCGGAAATGCGCATGCTCCACCGAATCCCGTCGCAGGATGAGGACGGCCACATTCACCACAGCGAAGACGCAGATCAGCAGCAGCGCCGTCGTCCCGCCGAGAGCCGGCACCTCGCCCACGAACGTGATCAGCAGCATCGCCAGCACCGTCGTGAATGCGATCGCCACGTACGGCGTCCGCCGCGTTGCATGTACTTTGCCGAGCAGCGGCGGCAGCACGTGCTCGCGGCTCATGCCGTAGACGAGCCGGCTCGCCATCAGCATGTTGATGAGCGCGCTGTTGGCCACCGCGAACATGGTGATGAAGCCGAACACGGCGATGGGAAAGCCCGGCGCGCCGGCGGCGACGACCTTGAGGAGCGGCGTCTCGCCCTCCGCCAGCTCGGCGGGCGGCACGAGCGTGATCGCCGAGACCGAGACCAGCACGTAGATCAGCCCCGTCACGGCAAGACCGAGCAGGAGGACCTTCGGGAACGTCCGCGTCGGATCCTTGGTCTCCTCCGCCATGTTCACGCTGTCCTCGAAGCCGACCATGGCGAAGAACGCGAGCGTGGTCGCAGCGATCGAAGCCCAGAGCAGGCTGCCTCCGTCGGGTGCTTCGAACACGAAGGCACGGGAGACGTCGCCTTCGCCGCTGCCGATCGCCCAAAGCCCGATGGCGATGATGATCAGAAGTCCGGTCAGCTCGACCATGGTCAGAACCACGTTGAGCTTCACGCTCTCGCCGACGCCACGCAGGTTGATGGCGGCGACGAGGCTCATGAAGAGAAGGCCGAGGACGGTGATGCCGATGCCGCCGGAGAGACCGAGGCCGAACGCATCGTTCATGTTGGCCGCGAACGCTCGCGAGGCCGTGGACGCCGACGTGATCCCGGACGACATGACGGCGAAGGCAACGAGGAACGTGATGAAATGCACGCCGAAGGCGCGGTGCGTGTAAAGGGCGGCGCCGGCGGCGCGGGGATATTTCGTGACGAGCTCGAGGTAGCTGAAGGCGGTCAGCAGCGCCACGGCGAAAGCCATCAGGAACGGCAGCCAGACGGCGCCGCCGATGAGGCTCGCGACCTTGCCGGTGAGCGCATAGATGCCGGTGCCGAGAACGTCGCCGATGATGAAGAGGAGCAGCAGCCAGGGGCCCATGACGCGGTGCAGCGCGGGCTCCGCTCCGCTCGTCCCTTGCGCCTCGGCCCCCTCGCGATCGCTCCCTGGCGTGGTCATGCGGCGATCCTTTTCCTTCTCTCCGGCGCATGCGGAGCGTGGCAACCGGAGGGCGCGCGGTCAACCCGGCTGAAACCGATAAGCCGCGCCGTTAACCGCAAATCGCCCCGCTTCCCCGGAGAATGAACTTTGTCGGCCCGCAGCGCGTTGCTATCGTGGCTCTCGTAAGACGCCCGCCTCCCTCTCGAACGCCAGAAAGGGAGCCTCCTCTCAAGCCCTCGTATTGAGTTCCGCGTCATGCCCAAATCCGCCCGTGCCTATTGGAAAGGTTTTCTCCGGCTCTCGCTCGTCACCATCGGCGTCGAGATCTACAACGCCGTCGAATCGAAGGCCGACATCTCGTTCCGCCAGATCCACAAGCCTTCGGGCAAGCGCGTGAACTACGAGAAGGTCGTGCAGGGCCTCGGCAAGATCGAGAGCGCCGACATCGTCAAGGGCTACGAGGTCGACAAGGACACCTACATCACGCTCGACCCCGAGGACATCGACGCCGTCAAGCTCGAGAGCAAGAAGACGATCGACCTCGTTCAGTTCGTCGACGCGAAGGACATCGACTACCGCTATTTCGAGCGCCCGTATTTCATCGCACCCGCCGACGCGCTCTCGGGCGAGGGCTACGTCGTGATCCGCGACGCGCTGCGCAAGACGGGCAAGGTCGGCCTCGCGCAGATCACGATCGCGGGGCGGGAATGGCTGGTGGCGATCGCCCCGCTCGAGGACGGCCTCGTCATGGAGATGCTGCGCTATGCCGAGGAGCTGCGCGATCCGGCGCATTTCTTCGACGAAGTCCCGGGCGCGAAGCCCGACAAGGAGATGATCGATCTCGCCGTGCAGCTCATCGAGAAGAAGTCCGCTGCGTTCAAGCCCGAGAAGTTCGAGGACCACTACCAGACCGCCCTCAAGGCGCTGATCCAGGACAAGCTCAAGGGCCGCAAGATCGTGGCGCACGAGCAGGATCGGCCGAAGGGCGGAAACATCGTGGACCTCATGGAGGCGCTCAAGCGCAGCGTCGGCGCTCCCGCCGGCGGATCCGGGCGGGGCGGCACGCCGGGCAGATCCTCCTCCTCTCCCTCCAAGGGGAAGGCGTCGCGGACCACGAAGAAACGCGCGTAAGCGGCGAGACGGGCCGGAACGCGCACCGGGAGACGGACCAGGAGCGGCATGGCCAAATCCTCGACCAACAAGCTCTCCACCTACCGCGCCAAACGCGACTTCGCGAAGACGGCCGAACCATCGGGACGTCGGGCGATCCGAACCGCGGAATACCCCCGCTTCGTCATCCAGAAGCACGATGCGACGCGGCTCCATTACGATCTCCGCCTCGAGGTCGATGGCGTCTTCAAGTCGTGGGCCGTCACGCGCGGGCCCTCGCTCGATCCCGCCGACAAGCGTCTCGCCGTCGAGGTCGAGGACCATCCCCTCGCCTATGGCGATTTCGAGGGCACGATCCCCGAAGGCGAATACGGCGGCGGCACCGTGATGCTGTGGGACCGCGGCTTCTGGCTTCCCGAGGAGACCGCGTCCGCCGCCAAGGCGCTTGCGAAGGGCGAGCTCAAGTTCTCGCTCGCCGGCACGAAGCTCAAGGGAAGCTGGGTGCTCGTGCGCATGCGGCGCGACCGCACGGGCGGCGCGCGCAGCAACTGGCTGCTGATCAAGCACCGCGATGCCTATGCCAAACCGGGCGACGGCGAAGCTGTGCTGCGGAAGGACCGCTCGGTCGCCTCCGGACGCAGCATGTCCGCCATCGCAGCCGGCAAGGGCAAGGCTCCGCAGCCCTTCATGCTGGGCGGGCGCGGCCTCGCCCAAGCCGATGCCGTGTGGCATTCCGCATCGGGCGCCGCCCCGGCGGACCCGGGCCCGAATGTTGTGCGCGGCGTCGCCCTCTCCAATCCCGACAAGGCGCTGTGGCCGAAAACCAAGTCCGATCCGGCGCTGACGAAGCTCGACCTCGCGCGCTATCTCGATGCGGTGGGGTCTTGGATGATCGACCACATCGCGGGGCGGCCCTGCTCCGTCATCCGCGCGCCGGACGGGATCGGCGCCGAGAGCTTCTTTCAGCGCCACGCCATGCGCGGGACGTCTGATCTCGTGACGCTCGTCACGATCAAAGGCGATCGCGAGCCCTATCTTCAGATCGACACGGTGGAGGGCCTCGTCGCGATGGCGCAGGCGGCGGCCATCGAGTTTCATCCCTGGAATTGCGCGCCGGGCGCGCCCGACACGCCGGGGCGCTTCGTCTTCGACCTCGATCCCGCCCCGGATGTCGCTTTCGACGACGTCGTGGACGCCGCCAACGAGATGCGCCAGCGGCTCACGGCGCTCGGCCTCGTCCCGTTCTGCAAGTCGACGGGCGGCAAGGGATTGCATGTCGTCGTGCCGCTCGACACCAGCGGGGCCAAAGGCCTGGGCTGGAGCGAGGGCAAAACCTTCGCCCACGCCGTCTGCGAGATGATGGCGGCCGACAGTCCCGACCGCTATCTCACGACGATGACCAAGGCCCTACGAGGCGGCAGGATCTTCCTCGACTATCTGCGCAACGACCGCATGGCGACGGCGGTGGCGCCGCTCTCGCCGCGGGCGCGGCCCGGCGCGCCCGTCTCGATGCCGCTGACGTGGGGCCAGGTGCGCAAGGGGCTCGATCCGATGCGCTACACGCTCACGACCGTTCCGCGCCTTCTCAAGACGTCGAAAGCCTGGGCGGACTACGCCGCGGCCGCCCGTCCGCTCGCTCCCGCGATCCGGCGTCTGGTGCGCGGACGATGAAGCCCGCTCGCGTCGGTCTCAGCGGCCACGCCACAGCCAGAGCGTCAGCGCCGCGCCGAGTATGGCCACGACATAGAGCAGCACGGACGGCAGAATTCCGAGGATCACCCCGATGTGGAACCCCATGAACGAGCCGGAGATCCCGACCAGGCTCGCGGTGACGTCGCCCGCACCCGTTGCCCCCGCGACCTGGCGGCCGAACCAACTCCGGCCGTAGCGATTGGACGCAAGGCCGACGACGATGCCGATAATGACGAGAAGGATGAACGTGACGAGCGCGGTGCTGACCATGGGGTTCTCCGGATCTGGGCGCGCGGGCCACGATCTCGGCCGCGCCGCTCTTACGCGAATGCTCGTCGGGGCGCCGCAGTTCCTTCAGGGCCGGCGGTCGCAATGAAAAAAGCCGCCGACAGCCCGACGCAGACCGCACGGCGCCACGCCTCCCGCGCGTCCGATGCCAGCAGTGCCTGCCCTCAGTTCGTTCCGCCGTGCCTCGCCACGCCCGCCGAGACTCCCCCCTCCGGCGCGGGATGGGTGCACGAGATCAAATATGACGGCTATCGCATCGAGGCGCGGATCGTGGACGGGTCGGTCACGCTCCTGACGCGCACGGGCCTCGACTGGACGCATCGCTTCTCAGCCGTCGCCAAGGCGCTCGCGCGGCTCAAGGTCCGCTCGGCCCTCATCGACGGCGAGGTGGTGGCCGAGCGCAAGGATGGCGTGACGAGCTTTGCCGATCTCGTCAGCGCGCTCGAGCAGGGCCGCTCCGACACCCTCGCCTACATCGCCTTCGACCTCCTGTTCCTCAACGGCGTCGATCTCACGAGGGAGCCACTGGAAGGCCGCAAGGGGCTGCTCGAAGTTCTCATGCAGCGCACGCGCTCGACGCGCCTGCGCTACAGCCAGCATTTCGTGCGCGACGGCGCGGCCCTCCTCGCGGAGGCCTGCCGGCTCGGCCTCGAAGGGCTCGTTTCGAAGCGCAGCGATCTGCCGTACCGCTCCGGGCGGCGCGGCGACTGGCTGAAATCCAAATGCAGCCATACCGACGAATTCGTCATCGGCGGCTATGTCGTCTCGACCGTCGATCCGCAGGCCATCGGCGCGCTCGCCCTCGGGGCCTATGACGACGCGGGACGCCTGGTTTATGTCGGGCGCGTCGGAACGGGCTTTACGCACCAATCCGCCCGGCATCTCTTCGCCCAGCTTCACCCTCTGGCCCAGAGCCGCCCCCCGTTCGCCGGCCGGCTCACCGCATTGCAGCGGCGCGGTGTTGTATGGCTCACGCCCGAACAGGTGGCCCAGATCGCCTATCGCGCCGTGACGACCGACCGCCGATTGCGCCATGCCGCCTTCAAGGGGCTGCGCGAGGACAAGCCGGCCCACGAGGTGCATATGCCCGACCGGCTCCTCGGGCTATGATTCCAAGAGATAATTCTAAGCCCGGTGCGGCCGTTCGCCGGCTCTTCGGCAAGGTGCGTCGAAGGCCACCTGGCGGAACCCAGCAAGCCCTTTGCTACTTAAATACCGCGCGCGAAAGGTAAACGTTCTGGACAGCGATTTTTCGAGACGCGCCGGCGCTCGGTTCTCGTCTTCCCGCCCGCGATTTCGCCCCGCTGGGTTCTAGAATCAATTAGTTTGTTACGTGACTATCGTCCGGGGCAGGACTGGCGCGCCCAGAATTCTGCATGCGGACAGTGAGTGGACGCAAGGGTTCTCCTAAGGTCCACGTTCCGCCGTGTCCGTCCCGAAAGCTATGCTCGAGACCCGTGCGATCGTGCGAGTCGATCTGCTTGCGATCAAAGGCCCTATGACGTCATTCAATCTCACCTCTGCACAGCGGGCGCTGCTCCTCACCGGGGGCGCTGCCGTATGTACGCTCATCGGCGTGCTGATCGGCACATCCGATCTCGATTCCACGGCATTCCGCACGGTGCAGACCGCCACGATCGGCGAAGGCGGGTCGGTGATCTACACCACCTACAATCCGCTCGCGATCCTGGGCATGGCGGCGATCGCACTTGCCGTCATCGCGGCCCTCGCCGGGCTCGTCTTCTGGATCCTGCCCCGCCTCTCGGGTGCGGCATCCACGGCCGCCGCAGCCACCCCCGACGACAACGTGACGAGGGCCGGGGGCAAGCTCGATCGCGAGCTGTCGAAGGTGCTGGAGCTGATCCGCGCCCATATCGCCACCAAGGAGAGCTATGCCAAGTCGCTCGCCAATGCGCAGACGCGCCTCTCGGGCTTGAACGAGGCCGAGCAGGTCCGTGTCATCGTGAGCCTGCTGGTGGCCGAGAACGAGCGTATGCGGCGGGACAGCAATCACCTCGTCGCCAACCTCGAAGAGGCCCGCAAGCAGGTCGAGGACCTGCGCACGAGCCTGAGGGAGGCGCGCGAGCACGTTCTGCAGGATCCTCTCACCGGCGTCGGCAATCGGCGCGCGTTCGACCTGACGATGCGCAAGGCCATCGACGACTGCGTCGAGAAGAAGACGCCGCTCTCGCTCGTCATTTGCGATATCGACCACTTCAAGCGCGTGAACGATGCTTTCGGGCATCAGGTGGGCGACGAGATCATCAAGATGTTCTCGCGCGTCATTTCCTCGGCCATGCGGGAGGGCGATACCGTCATCCGTTACGGCGGCGAGGAGTTTGCCGTCGTGCTGCCGTTGGCGGATCAGGCGGCCGCGAAAGGCGTGGCCGAGCGCATCCGCCGTCAGTTCGAAAGCAAGAAGCTCACAGTGCGTGAGACGAACCAGAAGGTCGGGCAGCTCACGGCGTCGTTCGGCGTGGCGCAGTATCGCGCCGGCGATACAGTCGACGCTCTGGTGCAGCGTGCCGATTCGAAGCTCTACGAGGCCAAGGGCGCCGGCCGCAACCGCGTCGCCGTCTTCGGCGAGTGAGAGCGCCCCTGCTGCGCCGATCGCAAGCTGATCTTTCGGCTTTTACGGGCCCTGCCCGAGGCGTAGAGGCCTGATCGTTTGAGATGCGAGCAATCGCTCGCATCGAGGACGCGCTCAGACTCTCAAACAACGACTTGGAGCGCGTTCACGCTCAAAAGCCGAAGAGTGATCGCGCTCTGGCGTGCATCCTGCCCTGCGCTCGCCGGCGATCTCACTGGGGCTCTGCATCCAGCGAGAGAGGTCGCTGCGTGGCGGAGCGGGCCCGCTCTCGCCTTGCCCAGCCAATCAATGCCGATCTGCTGCTCTCGCGCCCACGGCGACAGGCTGGAGATCGTGCGCCGGGTTCCAGCCCGCGACCGAAACCGGCCAACCAACGTGCCAGCTCAGCCGCGCTCAGCGTGAGCCCGCCCCCGGCTGAGGCCCGGGTGCGTTGACGTCGCGCAGCGCCGGCGTGCCGGTCGACGAACCGTAATTGAAGCTGCGCTGCGTCTCCGGCGCCGGAAGACGGGATCTCGCCGCGGCCGTGCTCACCGTCGCCGAAAGCGCGTTCACCCGCTCGCCGTTCTTGCACGTGCGCACCGGGCCCGAAGCGAGCTTGGGCAGACCGCTGTGGTCGCGCACGTTGCTCGCCGGCGGCCGCCCGAACCGGTTGCCCCACTGGGCGACAATGCCCGTCGCCTGCTTGCGCGTACCGTCGGCCGAGCCGCAGAAGATGTTCTGATAGATCTCCTCGATCCACATCGCGTCCTGCGGCGCGGCGTTCTCGACGGCGACCGAGATCAGCGCCAGCGCCTGCGCAGGATCGGCCTCGACATGCATGCCGCGCCAGAGCAGATCTGCGAAGAAGGCCTGCGCGCCGGCATGGCCGTTGCGGCTCAGCACCGACAGCCAGTGCCGTCCGAGCGGAACGTTGGTCTCGACGCCCTCGCCCTTGAGCTGCAGCTTGGCCAGCTCGAACTGCGCATCCTCGTCGTTGAAGGTCGTGGAGGCGTTCTTGAGGTAGAACACCGCGCGCTCCGGATCCGGATCGAGGCCGATCTCCGGCAGTCCGCGCAGGAGGTAGCCCGCGAGCGCCGTCAGCGCCTTGCCGACGTACATCGCGCGCGGATCGTCGGGATCGACGTCGAGGTGCTCGTCCGCGATCTTCTCGAAGAGCGCATACGCCTTGGCGTGGTTGGTATAGGCGCTGGCGTTGTCCTGGTAGATCCTGGCCAGATAGTAGTTCGCCATGTACTCGCCGCCGCCCGCCGCATAGGCGAGTGCCGGCATGGCGATCTCGTAATAGCCGCCCTGGAAGGCGCTCACGCCTTGTCGCAACGCCTCCCGCGGCGAGCTGAAGGATGTCGTCTGCGCAAGCGCCACCGCCGGCAGCAGCAGCGCCACGGTCAATCCGAGAACCAGCCTAGATGTCCGCATAGCAAACAATTTCCGCCTTCCCGCCAGCGTGGGTGACGGCCCCGTAACGGGCCGGGCCCACCTGATCCGCAAATTTTCTGATGGCCCCGCTCTGGTACGCATTCGGCGGCGCTTTCCAGCTTTTGCGACGGCGCTCGAGCTCGGCCGGCTCGACCTCGATGTCGAGCGTGCCGGTCACAGCATCCATCGCGATGATGTCCCCGTCCTGGACGCGCCCGATGGGCCCGCCCACGGCGGCTTCCGGTCCCACGTGGCCGACGCAGAACCCGCGCGTCGCACCCGAGAAGCGCCCGTCGGTGATGAGCGCGACCTTGTCGCCCGCACCCTGACCGTAGAGCGCGGCCGTCGTCGCCAGCATCTCGCGCATGCCGGGGCCGCCCTTGGGGCCCTCGTAGCGGATCACCAGCACCTCGCCTTCCTTGTAGGCGCGCCGCTCGACGGCCGCGAACGCGTCCTCCTCGCAGTCGAAGCAACGGGCCGGACCGCGGAACTTGAGCGTCTGAAGGCCGGCGACCTTCACGATCGCGCCGTCGGGCGCGAGCGTGCCCTTGAGGCCGACCACGCCGCCCGTGGAGCTGATCGGATTGGACACCGGATAGACCACCTTCTGGTCCGTGTTGAAGGTCACGGAGGCCAGGTTCTCGGCCATCGTCTTGCCGGTAACGGTCAGACAGTCGCCGTGCAGGATGCCGCCTTCGAGCAGCGCCTTCAGGATCTGCGGGACGCCGCCGATCTCGTGCACGTCGGACGCCACATATTTTCCGCCGGGTTTGAGGTCGGCGATGTAGGGCGTCTTCTTGAAGATCTCGGCCACGTCGAACAGATCGAAATCGATGCCGCACTCGTGCGCCATGGCAGGGAGATGCAGCGCGCCGTTGGTGGAGCCGCCCGTGGCGGCCACGACGATCGCGGCGTTCTCGAACGCCTTCCGCGTGCAGATATCGCGCGGGCGGAGGCCGAGCGCGATGAGCTTCATGACGGCTTCGCCGCTGGCGCGGGCATAGGCGTCACGGCTCTCGTAAGGCGCCGGCGTGCCGGCCGATCCGGGCAGCGCAAGGCCAATGGCTTCGGACACGCACGCCATGGTGTTCGCGGTGAACTGCGCGCCGCACGCGCCCGCGCTCGGGCACGCCACGCACTCGAGCTCATGCAGATCCTCGTCCGACAGGTCGCCGACCGAATGCTTGCCCACGCCTTCGAACACGTCCTGCACGGTGACGTCCTTGCCGCGGAACTTGCCGGGCAGGATCGAGCCGCCGTACATGAAGACGGACGGCACGTTGAGGCGCAGCATGGCCATCATGGTGCCGGGCAGGCTCTTGTCGCAGCCCGCGATGCCGACGAGGGCGTCGTAGCAGTGGCCGCGCATGGTGAGCTCGATCGAATCGGCGATCACCTCGCGCGAGACGAGCGACGACTTCATGCCCTGGTGGCCCATGGCGATGCCGTCGGTGACGGTGATGGTGCAGAACTCGCGCGGCGTGCCGCCGCCTTCCTTGACGCCGGCCTTCGCCGATTGCGCCTGACGTTGCAGAGCGATGTTGCAGGGGGCAGCCTCGTTCCAGCACGACACCACGCCGACGAACGGCCGGCGGATCTCCTCCTCGGTGAGGCCCATGGCGTAATAGTAGGACCGATGCGGCGCGCGCGACGGGCCTTCCGTCACGTGCCGGCTCGGCAGCTTTGATTTATCGAACGTCTTCGCGTCCATTATCCGTCCAATCGCTCTACGACGTCTTCCGACGGACGCCAGCCTGCAAAGGCCGTGCTGCCAGCCGAGAGCGGGGGATGTCTTGCTGTCTCTCCGCGTTGGCTCCTGGCTCGGGCCTCGTCCTCGAAGGACACCCGGCCGGTGGTCTGAACCTGAAGCCCCCGCAGCTTCCGTTCCCGCCTCTTTGTCGTTGCGCTTATTTGTGGCTCAAACGAGGCATATGCTCCGGATCTCGTGGCCTCGCGGCAACATCCAGCGACGAGGATGCCGGATTTCCGGACATTTTGCGGAGCGTGTCATTGCAATCACAGTTAACAGCCTCCTCCGATCCCACCCTGAGGAGACTAGCCGGCAATCCCGGCCGTACGTTGTTCCGACTGGGGCCTCTTGGCGACCGAGGACGGAACATCCGTCAAGGTTTCGCCAACCCTGCCAGACGAAAGGCGGAGACGACGGCGTCATCCGGAGCGGATCTTGCTTGAGACGCAGAGCCTCCGGGCTCCTTGCACCGAAATGACCCATGCCTGCCCGAACGGCGTTCGCCTGCCCGAAGGGAGCCAGAATTTTGGTGTTTAAGGGCGGTGCGTGCCCGAGGCGGGCGGATGAGATCGATTCGATGAGACGCATTTTCGTTTCGGCGTTTGCCCTGCTTGCGCTGACCGCCGCCTACATCGCCTCCCCGCTCGTCACGGTCTGGGGCGTGCGGGAGGCCATTCGCAGCGGCGATTCGGCTTTCCTCGCCGAGACGCTCGAATGGCCGACCGTCCGCGCTTCGCTCCGAGCCTCGCTCACCGATTACGCGATCGGGCCGACGGTCGTCGCGCTCCCGGGCCAGCCCGCCGCGACGCCGACCCTCTGGCAACGCCTGAAGGCCGGCCTCAGCCGCCGGGCCGTCGACAACCTCGTCGAGAGCTACGTGACGCCGGAAGGCCTGCCCCAGCTCTTCGGCCTGCGCCAGCTCTACCGCAACACCGTGCCGGGCGAGCCGGGCCCGGCCGCGGCCTCCTGGTACGAGCGCGCGCACGGCTTCTGGAGCCGCCTCAAGCGCGCCGAGTTCCACAGCCTGACCGAGTTCGAGATCGAGATCGCCGACCGCAATGATCCCACGCGCCACTACGTGGGGCTCCTGAAGCTCCGCGGCATGTCCTGGAAGCTCACCGAGCTGCGCCTGCGTACGGTCGCGCCCGACACGGGCGGGGTCTGAGCCCCGCCGCATCCCACGCCGAAGACGGGTACCGGGACCGGCTCAGCCCTCGATGCGCTTCAGCGCCGCCGTCAGGCGCACAATGCGATCCGCGGCATCCGCCACCCGCTCGCGGTTGAGCTCCACGACGTGCTCCGGCGACTTGGCGACGTTGGCGGCGTTGGCGAGCCAGGTCGCCGCCTTGTTGCGGTCACCCTCGGCCTTCTCGATCTCCTTCTCGAGGCGCTTGCGCTCGGCGTTCATGTCGATCACGCCCTCGAGCAGCAATGCGACCGTCGCCTCCCCAATCACGATCAGGGCCGCGCCCTTGGGGGCCGTCTCGGCGAAAGTGATGCTGTCGAGCCGCGCGAGACGGCAGATCGTCTCGTCGTGGCGCTGGCCGCGCGCGATGGTCTCAGCGCTCGCGCCGGAGATCACGAGCGGGATCTTGGCGCCGCCCGCGATATTCATCTCCATACGCGCCGAGCGCACCTCCGACACGAGCTTCACGATCCAGCCGATCTCGGCATCGGCCTCCGCGTTGGCGAGACCGGAGAGGCGCGGCCACTCGGCCAGGCAGAGCAGCGAGAGGCGCCGCTCGCCGTGCTCGACCATATGCGCCCACAGCTCCTCGGTGATGAAGGGCATGAACGGATGCAGCAGCTTCAGGCACTGATCGAGCACCCAGGCGACGCAGGCCCGCGTCTCGGCCTTCGCCGCCTCGTCGTCGCCCGCCAGGATCGGCTTGATCAGCTCGAGGTACCAGTCGCACGTCACGCCCCAGACGAACTCGTAGATGGCGCCGGCCGCCTCGTTGAATTTGTAGGCTTCGAGCCCCGCCGTGACGGCCTCCGCCGCCCGCTCCGTCTCGCCGACGATCCAGCGGTTCAGCGTGTGCGTGACGGTCGACGGATCGAAATCGAGCTGGCGCACGCACTCGTTCATCTCGCCGAAGCGCGCCGCGTTCCAGAGCTTGGTCGCGAAGTTGCGATAGCCTTCGACGCGGGCGGGCGCGAGCTTGATGTCGCGGCCCTGCGCCGCCATGGCGGCGAGCGTGAAGCGCAGCGCATCCGCGCCGTACTTGTCGATCAGCGCCAGGGGGTCGATGACGTTGCCTTTCGACTTCGACATCTTCTGCCCCTTCTCGTCGCGGACGAGGGCATGGATGTAGACGTCGTGGAACGGGATCTCCTCCATGAAGTGGAGGCCCATCATCATCATGCGGGCGACCCAGAAGAAGATGATGTCGAAGCCGGTGACGAGCGCGCTCGTCGGATAGTAGCGCTTAAGCTCGGCCGTCTCGTCCGGCCATCCGAGCGTCGAGAACGGCCACAGCGCGGAGGAGAACCACGTGTCGAGCACGTCCTCGTCGCGCACAAGGGCGACGTCCTTGCCGTAGCGCTTCAGGGCTTGCGCCTTGGCGTCCGCCTCGTCCGGGCCGACGAAGACTTCGCCGTCAGGGCCGTACCAGGCCGGGATCTGATGGCCCCACCAGAGCTGGCGCGAGATGCACCAGGGCTGAATGTTGCGCATCCACTCGAAGTAGGTCTTCTCCCAGTTCTGCGGCACGAACTTCGTGCGTCCGCTCTCGACCGCCGCGATGGCGGGCTTCGCAAGCTCCTCCGCGTTCACGTACCACTGGTCGGTCAGCCACGGCTCGATGACGTCGTTCGAGCGGTCGCCATGCGGCACCGTGTGCGTGGTCGGCTCGATCTTCGCGAGCAGGCCCAGCGCGGCAATGTCCGCCACGACACGCTTCCTCGCCTCGAAGCGGTCGAGCCCGCGATAGGCATCCGGCACGTCGTCCGTCAGACGCCCGTAGGCATCGAGCACGTTGATGCGGGCGAGGTCGTGCCGCTTGCCGACCTCGAAGTCGTTGAAGTCGTGCGCCGGCGTGATCTTCACCGCGCCCGTGCCCTTCTCGGGATCGGAGTATTCGTCCGCGACGATCGGAATCTTGCGGCCGACCAGCGGCAGCACGACCTTGGCACCGGCTGCGACCAACGCCGCGTAGCGGGCATCGTCGGGATGCACGGCCACGCCGCTGTCGCCGAGCATCGTCTCCGGGCGCGTCGTCGCAACGACGATATAGTCGCGCGTCTCGAAGGCGGTCGCCTTTCCCTCCCCGTCGAACGCGGTCGGGTGCTGATAGGTGGCCCCGTCCGCCAGCGGATAGCGGAAGTGGTACATATGGCCTGAAGGATCCTTCTTCAGGACCTTCGCCAGCGCCTCCGCATCGAAGGGCTTCTCGGGATCTCCGTCCTGTTGCTCGCCCGCCTCCGGCAGGGCCCAGACGAACGACCCCTTCTTCTCGACCTGCACGACCTCGAGATCCGAGATCGCCGTCTGGAATTTCGGGTCCCAGTTGACGAGCCGCTTATCCTTGTAGATGAGCCCCTTGCGGTAGAGCTCCACGAAAACCTTGATGACGGCCCGCGAAAGGCCCTCGTCCATGGTGAAGCGCTCGCGCGACCAGTCGCAGGAGGCGCCGAGGCGCTTCAACTGGTTGACGATGGTGGAGCCGCTTTCCTCCTTCCACGTCCACACCCGGCGCACGAACTCCTCGCGGCCGAGGTCGCGCCGCGAGGGCTGCTGGCGCTCCATGAGCTGGCGCTCGACCACCATCTGCGTCGCGATGCCGGCGTGATCCGTGCCCGGCTGCCACAGCACGTCCTTGCCGCGCATGCGCTCGAAGCGCACGAGCACGTCCTGCAGCGTGTTGTTGAGCGCATGCCCCATGTGCAGGGAGCCGGTGACGTTCGGCGGCGGGATGACGATGGAATAGGCCTCGCGGTCCGCGCGGTCCTCCCGTCCACCGCGAAAAGCCTCGGCCTTGGTCCATGCCTCGTCGATGCGCGGCTCGATGGCAGCGGGCTGATACGTCTTTTCGAGCATGGAGCGCGGGCCTTTGCGGATTTGGAAATAAGGCAGGCAGAGACAAGGGGTCCTACGAACCCGCCTGCCGCCTGTCAATCGGCTGGCCCGGCACGCGCCGCGCCCGGCTCCGTGAGGGGCCGGGAATTTTCCCGTGCGCTCAGGCTCCTGGCGGCTTCTGTCCCGGCGGCAGGCTCTTCGCCAGCTCGACCCGGAGCGCGCGCTCCATGATGCGCGGCATGTTGTCGGAGACCCACTGCTGCAGCATCGGCCGCAGCATGTCGGCCACCACGTCCTCGAGCGTGCGGGCCGATGCCGGAGCGGCAGCGGCAGGAGGCGTGTCCGACGCCGTGAGCGTGGGCGCGGGATCCGGCGTCGCAGCCTCGGGCCGCGCGCGTGTTGGCTCCGCGAGCGCGGGGGCCGCCTTCGGTGCAACCGCCGCCGGCATTCCGGACGCGGCCAGCCCCTGCGCCAGGGCATCGAGGGCCTGGGCCGCGACGGTGGACGGATCGGTTTCGCGCGCCGTCTTCGGCAGAGGGGCCGCAGCAGAAGCGAACATCGCCGGCTTGGTAGCCGCGTCGGGCGTCGCCGCGTCACGCTCGCGCGCAGGCGTCACAGGATCCTTGGCCTCCTCGCGCGCAACCGGGCGCCAAAGAGCCTTGTCGTCGATCTTCGGGTCTGCCGCTGCGGGCGCCGGCCTGGGGGTGTCCCGTCCGGCGCCGACCGAGCTGCCATTGAAAAGCGACTCGGCGACCTGCGGCGTCCCGAGCGACAGCATCGTCGGCGCGGACGGCTTGGGCGCCACCACCGGAGCCCCGGGCACCACGGCCCCGAGGTTCGAAAGCCGCTTCAGCGCTTCGTCCAGATTTCCACCCGGCTCGGCGGCCTTGGTCGTAGGCGCCGCGGGGGCCTTGGGCGCCGCGGGCTCGGATGCGGCCGGCGTCGGGGCGGCCTCGACAGCCGGAAGCGGCGGCAACGTCGGCGTCACCGCAGCCTGCGGAGGATAGAAGCTCGATTTCCGGAGCGGGGGAAAGCCGAACGTGCGCGTCGGCGGCGGCGGGGCTGCGGCCGTGGGCGCGGCACCGATGGAGAACGGCGCAGATGCCGAGAGCGACGGCGACGGAAAAGGAGAGGATGCGCGTGCGGCCGGCGGCTCCGGCGCAGCAGGCGTCTTCGGCGCCGGTGCTGCGGCGGCCGTTGTGGGCTCGTCGGCGCGTACGGACGGCTTCGGGGCGCTATCGCCCGCCGTTTCGTCGAGCATATCGGCGAGGTCCTGGTCGAAGGGCATCGGCCGCTTGGAGCCGAAGGGACGGGTCGCCGGCAGGGCACCGCTCTTGAGCACGCCGCTCAAGCGATCCGGTGCCGGTGGCGCGGCCTCGGGCGTGCCTGCCCGGCCCGCCGCGTCTGCGTCCGGGCCGAACGCCTGCGGCACGAGCGGGTTGGGCTCGAGCGCCGGAAACACCGAGACTGGTTTCTCAGGCACGTCTTTCACAGGCACGTCCGCAATGAGCTGGCGCACGCTCGCAAGCGCCTCTTCCATGCTTGGCTCGCCGGCCTTGTCCACGCTGGTCATGATCTTACCCACCGCCCGATTCAAGTCTGCCCGCACGCTCTGCCGAAGCAGAACGGAAGGACAGGCTGGGCGAAGACGTACCCCGCCCTCGGGCCAGGTTCAATCGGTCCGGCACGGTCACGCACACCCCGCTCGCCCTAATGCTCAACGTGGCGTACGTCGCTTTTGTGGCGACGCGGAGCGGTCACGAGCGCAGGTTTCAGGGTTTCTTCAGCGGCTTGACGCTCTCGGCAATCTCGATGTGAAGCGCCTTCTCCACCATGCGCGGCATGTTATCGGCGAGCCACTGCCGCAACATCGGGCGCAGGAGATCGGCGGTGGCATCCTCGATGCCGCCCGCTGCCGCCGGCTCGCCCATGGGCGCGGCCATCGGCAGCGGAGGCGGAGGCACGGTCACGGCCGGCGCAGCGGCCTCGGACGCTGCGTGCTCCGGCGCCGGCATCTCCGGCTCCAGAAGGGCGGCCGGCCAGGGGAGCGGCTCCGGCTCGGGCGCGGCGCTCACGACGGGCGCGACCTCCTCCGGCTCGGGAGACGGCTCGGCCTCCGCCGGCGCCGGCTGCGCCAGCGCCACGGGCTGGGTCATGCGCAGAAAATGCGTGTCCTTGAATGGCGCCATCACGCGCTTCGGCTCCTCGCCTGGCAACGCGGATGCCGCAGGCGATGGCGCGCCGGACGCGGGGGTCTCGGGCGCGTAGGATGCGCCGTTCGCGTGCCCCGTCTCGCCCGAGCGGACGAGGAGCGAGCTCAGCGCCGGATGATGTCCGTTCTGATGGCCATTTTGATGGTGGCCGTTCTGATGATAGCCGTTCTGGTGATGACCGTTGTGGCCGTTACGGCCATTCGCCGGCATCTCGCTGTCATGGAGACTGGACTCGTCGCCATGCGCCGCGGTGGCATTGCGGATGGCATCCGTCAGCCGTCCCAGCAACGGCGATTGCCGATCCACCTGCGGCGGCGACGCCCGGAAAATCGCGGGCAAATCGAAATCGCTGGTATCTTCGAGAAGGCCATCGCCCTTGAGCAGGATCGGCGTGCCGCCGAGCTCGCCGTTATGCTGTCCGGGCTCCTCCGCGATGATGCGGCGGATCGAAGCCAGGATCTCTTCCATACTCGGCTGGCCGTTCTTCTCTGTCATGTTCATTACGCCACTCCCTACGCACACCACGACAAGAACACCGGCACCGACCCGACTAGGTACCGCCCCGTATGATGCCGATCGCAGACGGCATCTCCCCTCGCTCGCGCGCCCGCGGCGAGGAAACGTGTGGCGCGTGCCTGCCATTCCCCTTGCGTCGGCAGACGCGGCCTTCCCGCTCGATACGTTGTGAGTGCGATCCCCACGCTGCCGACGCTATGCAACATAAACGGCAACGATGTGGCAAAGACACAGGCCAACCGAAATCGACAAGCGATCGGTCGTGAGCTACCCCCGCAAAGTGCCGCGCTCAAGGAGTTTTATTTGATCGGTCCGGAGGAGGGCAGCTCTTCGTAACGGCCGTCGGCGTGAGTTATCGAAGTGCCCCAAGGTTTACGCCGGACTTCCTGATAATGCGCCTCAGGATCGTAGGCGATGCCGGTGAAGCCGAGGTTGATGGCATCCAGGCGCCCAACCGCGGACAAGAGCGTGTAGCTCGAGACGACGACGTTGCGCCGCGTCGAGACGAGCTGCACCTGCGAGTTGAGAAGCTCGACCTCGGCGTTGAGCACGTCCAGCAGCGTGCGCTGTCCCACGCGCTCCTCCTCGCGCACGCCGGTCAGCGCGGTGGTGTTCGCACTCACCTGCGACTGATCGGACTGCACCTGGGCCTGCGCCGCCTGCACCTGCGACCATGCCGCGACCACGAGCGCCTCGGCCTCGCTGCGCGCCTGCTCGATCTCCTGCAGGCGGCTGACGTGAATGTGCTTCTGCTGACGTACGCGCGCGTAGACCTCGCCGCCCTCGTAGATCGGAACCCGGAGGCGTCCCGTCACGACGGCCGACTCGGACTCGTCGATCGTCGGCGAAGAATCGAAGCGATCCGAATAGGAGGCTTCGAGCTGCACGCTCGGCAGAAGCTCGCCACGGATGCGGTCGACGCCGAAGCGCGAGGCCTGTTCGAGATAGAGCGCGGAAACGACGGCCGGATTCTCCTGCCCGCCGATGTTCTTGGCCTCTTCGAGGGAGTTCGGAAGCCAGCGCTCGAAGCCATTCGGCTCGACCAGCGTGCCCGGCGCATGGCCTATGACGCGCTCGTAGACGGCGCGGCTGGTCTTGAGGTTGGCCCGCGCCAGATCGAGCGCCGACACGGAGCCTGCGCGCCGCGCCTGGGCCTGGGCCACGTCGGTGCGCGTCACCTCGCCGACGGCGAAGCGATCCTCCGTCGCCCGCAGCTCGCGCGACAGCACGTTGACGTTGTTCTCGCGCAGGCGAACGATCGCCTGGTCGCGCACCACATCCATGAACGCCGTCACGGCCTGCAGCAGCACGTCCTGCTCGACGGCGCGCAGCGACTCGCGCGCGGCGCGCACGTTCGCCTCCTGCTCGTTGACGGCGTTGATGACGCGGAAGCCGCTGAAGATCGGCTGCACCGCATCGATGGAGTAGCCCTTCGGATGGGTCTCGGACTCGGTGGTGCCGAGCGCCGGATTGCTCGAACGCGTCCGGTTGTATTGGTAATTGATGTCGGCGCCGCCCGTGATCACCGGCCGGAAGCCGGAGCGGGCCCGCGTCACCTCTTCGTCGGTCGCCCGCAGGCGGGCGCGCTCGGCGTCGAGCTGTGGATTGTATTCATAAGCCGAGGCGAGGGCTTGATTGAGCGTCTCCGCATGGGCAACGGTGATGGCGTGCGGGAAAGCCCCGGCCAATAGCGTGGCAGCTGCGAGCGGCAACGCCCGAAAGCTCGCTTTGCGTGAGACGAACCTCGATGCCAAGACGACCCTCACTCGCTGATCCGACCTGCTCCGATCCCCGGCAGGTCACGCCCCCGTCAACACTTTCTTAACCTCTTAGAGCAGCCTCTCGATTCGATGAAGGCGGCCACACCCCGGAATCAAAACACGGCCCCATGGCGTGGCCGCATTCCCACACGCCCACGGATAAGATCGCCGCGCGAGCGCGACTCGCGCGCCCGGAGCGGAAATCTAAGATGCTGAATTTTCAGAATAAATAACGAAGTGTGGGTGTGAGGACTCGGCCGTCCTCATATTTTTCAATGAGGCCCTGCTCCGGCTTCCCCAAGAAGAATGCGCCCTTTCAGCCCCTCAAAAGGCGAAAGCCCGGGGCTGCTCGAAGCCCGGAAGCGTCTCGCCGGCGGCGTCGAACACGTCCACCGCTCCGAACGCCCGGCCCTGGCGTTGCCAGACGGTGGCCCGCCCGCTCGCGCCCCGGCCGAGGATGGCGACGAGGCGCCCGCCGTCCTTGAGCTGGTCCAGCAGCCTGTCCGGTGCTTCCTCGATCGCTCCCTCGACGACGATCGCATCGTAGGGGCCACCGTCGGCCCATCCCTCGGTCAGAGGACCTTCGACGACCGAGACGTTGGCGCAGCCGAGGGCGGCGAGCTCCGTGCGCGCCTTCGCCGCGAGCGCGGGCGCGCTTTCGAGCGCCACGACCGCGAGGGCAAGCTGCGACAGCACGGCCGACCCATAGCCCGTGCCCGCGCCGACATGGAGCACGGTTGCGCCGGGGTCGATCTCGGCGGCCTGGACGAGTTTGGCGAGCACGCGCGCCGGCAGCATGAGCCGCCGCGCCGCGCCGCCCTCCGCCGACATCGGCACCGGGCCGTCGCTATAGGCGAGCGTCTGCACCGGCTCCGGCACGAAGCGCTCGCGCGGCAACGCCCGCATGGCGCGGATGATCCGCCGGTCCGTCACATCGCTCGGGCGCACCTGCGACTCGACCATGTTCGTGCGCTGAGTGGCGAAATCCATTTGAAGCTCTCCCGAACGCTGCCCGCGCCGACGCGACCGCCGCGCCGCGGCACCTCTGCTCGACGCGAGACCATACTCAAAGTCCCGCGGTCCGGCCACTCGTCCCCTTGCCGCTCCCGTCGAAAGGCAGGGAGACGTCCGCACCCCCTTCAGGGCCAGAACACGACGGCGAGCCCGGCCGCAACGGCGGCCCACACCAGCACCACGAGGACGGCCCCGAGCCGGCTCCTCGGTCGCGCCGCGAGACGGGCCGCCTCCTCGCGCAGGGCCGCCATGACGCCGGGATCGATCCAGCGCACCGCGAGGCCCACCGCCAGCGGCAGGAGGATCAGCTCATCCAGGATCCCGAGGACGGGGATGACATCGGGGATGAGATCGATCGGCGAGAGCACGTAGGCCGCCACGAGCAGGGCCAAGCCCTTGACCTTCCAGGACACCCGCGGATCGCGGGCGGCGAGGAAGAGCGCCACGCCGTCCTGCTTGGCGCGCCTGGCGAGCGCTTCGAGGCGCTGGAGCCAGGATCGGCACCGTGCGCGGAGAGCCTCTCCCACTTCCCTGATCTCCCGTGACGAAATTGCGGGGCGGACGCGCGATCCCGCCGCTTGTGCAAAGGTTTATCTATATGATAGATGCCTGCGGCACGGGGAAGGACGACGGCACGCGGAGGCATCTGCGTGTCCCTGGTCGATGTTTCCCCTCACCGAGAGGCCACGTGGCGGAGTGGTGACGCAGCGGACTGCAAATCCGCGTACCCCGGTTCAATTCCGGGCGTGGCCTCCAAATTTCCTTGCGAAATCAATTTCATAAGCCTGGCGCCGGCGCGTCGCCGCGCGCCCTTCTGCCTCGTGTGGCTCCAACCTTCCTATGGCCGCACCGGCGGCGCCTGGGCGAAGGACTGGGCCAGTTCCTTCATCAGCGCCCGCACCTCGGGGTGCTCGTTGCGGTCCCAGTCGGCGAGCATGTCCTCGAGGTCGGCTTCGCGCCGCGCAATGAGGCGCGCATAGGCGCTGCGGCCCGCCTCCGTCAGGGCGTAGCGGCGGCCGTCCTCCGATACGGCGAGCATCCCCGCTCCCACCAGCCGCTCGCGCAGGGCCTGGCTCTCGCCCGGCGCCATGTGGAGACGCGCCTCGAGGTCGGCGAGCGTTCCCTGCCCGTCCCGCTCGCCGATCCGGGCCAGCAGCCACAGCGCGTCGGGCCGAAGCGTCAGGCCGATGCGCTCGGCCACGCGCTCATAGACCCGCCACCGGTTCTCGCGCGCCGTGATGCGCGTGACGATCAGCCTGAGCTCGTCGAGCGAGGTCGCCTCGCGCGGCATCGCGAAGGCTTCGCTCACCGCATCCGGGGCGATCGTCGTCTTGAGCGGAACCTCGCGGATCGCCAGCGTCAGCAGAAAGCCCAGCGCCGCCAGCGCGGCCGCGGTGTGGAACACCGGATGCAGCGCCGCCACGAACTCGGTGAGATAGGCGCTGCGAAGTGGCTCGCCGAGGCGGGCGATCTGGTCCGGATCGAGCAGACCTCCCACGTCGGGCAGAGCGAGACGCAGATTCGCCTCGAGCGCATGGGCGAAGATCGCGCCGAAGAGTGCCGCCCCGACCGATCCGCCGATGGAGCGGAACAGCGTCGTGCCGGATGTCGCCACGCCGAGCCGCTCGTAGGGCACCGCATTCTGCACGGCCATGACGAGGATCTGCATCACCATGCCGAGCCCGACGCCGAGCAACAGGAGATAGGCCGCCACCGTCGTCGCCGAGGTTGCGACCTCCATCGTCGAGAGCAAGAGCAGCGCCGTCGTCATGATGGCCGTTCCCGCCACCGGAAAGATCTTGTAGCGCCCCCACCGGCTGATGATCTGCCCGCTCGTGATCGAGCTCGTGAAGACGCCGAGCATCATTGGCGTCATGTAGAGGCCGGCCGTCGTGGGATCGAGGCCTTTGACCGCCTGGAAATAGACCGGCAGCAGCGTGATCGCGCCGAACAGCGCCAGGCCGACGATGAAGCCCACCGACGTGCCGATCGCGAACGCCCGGTTGCGGAAGAGCGCGAGCGGCAGCAACGGATCGGCGGCGGACCGCTCCGCGTAGAAAAACCCCGCGAGCGAGACCACCGCGAGCGCGACGAGCGCGAACAGGCTGACGGGCGCCGCCTCGATCAGCGTCGCGCCGAGGCTCGTCACCAGCACGATCGCAGAGAGCGCAAGAGCCAGCAGCAGCGCGCCCAGATAATCGATGGTGGCGTGGCCCCGCGCCTGCGGCGCGCGGAAGGTGCGGCTGATGACGACCAGCGCCAGAAGACCGAGCGGCAGGTTGATGAGGAAGATCCAGCGCCAGGAGAACTGATCGACGATGAAGCCGCCGAGCAGGGGGCCGAGCACCGTCGACAGTCCGAACACGCCGCCGAAGAAGCCCTGGTAGCGGCCCCGCTCGCGCGGCGGCACGATATCGCCGACCACCGCAATCGCCGTCACGATGAGGCCGCCGCCGCCGAGACCCTGCAGGAAGCGGAACGCGATCAGCTCCGGCAGGTTCTGCGCGAGGCCACAGAGGAGCGATCCGGCGAGAAACACGGCCACCGCCCATTGCAGAACGATGCGCCGGCCGTAGAGATCGCCGAGCTTGCCGTAGAGCGGCACGACGACGGTGCTCGACAAGAGATAGGCCGTCACGATCCACGACAGATGCGCGAGGCCGCCGATCTCGTTGACGATGACCGGAAGGGCGGTGGCGACGATCGTCTGGTCGAGCGAGGCCAGCAGCAGCACGAGCATGAGCGCCGAGAAGGTTGCGATCAGCTCACGCCTGGAAACGTGAGGAGCGGCTCCGGCACGTGCGGTCATGGGCGGAAATCCCGAGATCGAATGAGGCGCGAGGGAGCGACGTTTAAACTTTAGGACGACGAATGTCTCGCCCCCTCGGCGCACGAAGGTCTTTCCCTCGGCATCGATTCGGATAATCTCGGCGGAAAGGCCCATCCCGCCCGATCGGCGGCAAGAGCGGCCGCAGGGGGACCCAGGGCGGGGGAACACAAGGAATGTCACCAGCCGATACGGCGCTGATCGAGAGGATCATGCGCGATCCGGAGTTCCGCGACCTCCAGCGCCGCCGGGCGCGGTTCTCGTGGACGCTGACGCTGATCATGATCGTCATCTACTTCGGCTTCATCCTGACCGTGGCGTTCGCTCCCGAGCTTCTCGCCCTGCCGATCGGCACCGGCGTGACGACGCTCGGCATTCCGATCGGGATCGGCGTCATCCTGACCGCCTTCGTGTTGACCGGCCTTTACGTGCGCCGTGCCAACTCCGACTTCGACGCCACCACCGAACGCATCCTGGCGAGGCTCGCGTGGCGATCAACGTCGAAGCAATCGTCATGTTCCTGCTGTTCGTGGCGACGACGCTGCTCATCACACGTTGGGCCGCGCTCCGCACCCGGACCGCCGCGGACTTCTACGCCGCCGGCGGCGGCATCACGGGATGGCAGAACGGCCTCGCCATCGCCGGCGACTTCATGTCGGCCGCCTCCTTTCTCGGCATCTCGGGCCTCGTGTTCGCGTCCGGCTTCGACGGGCTCATCTATTCGGTCGGCTGGCTGGTGGGCTGGCCGATCGTGCTGTTCCTCATCGCCGAGCGTCTGCGCAACCTCGGCCGCTTCACGTTCGCCGACGTCGCCGCTTTCCGCCTGCAGACGACGCCCATCCGCACGCTCTCCGCCGTCGGCACGCTCGCCGTCGTGTCGCTCTATCTCATCGCCCAGATGGTCGGCGCCGGAAAGCTGATCGAGCTTCTGTTCGGCCTGCCCTACCTCTACGCGGAGATCATCGTCGGCGTCCTGATGGTGACGTATGTGGCGACCGGCGGCATGGTCGCGACGACGTGGGTGCAGATCATCAAGGCCTGCCTGCTGCTCGGCGGCGCCACGTTCCTCGCGTTCATGGTGCTGCTCAACTACGATTTCTCATTCGAGGCGATGTTCCGCGCCGCCACGGAGACGCATCCCGAGGGCGCCTCGATCCTGGCACCGGGCAAGCTCGTGCACGATCCGATCTCGGCCATCTCGCTCGGCCTCGCGCTCATGTTCGGCACGGCCGGCCTGCCGCACATCCTGATGCGCTTCTTCACCGTGAAGGACGCCAAGGCCGCGCGTAAATCCGTGTTCTACGCCACGGGGCTGATCGGCTATTTCTATATTCTCACCTTCATCATCGGCTTCGGCGCCATCACCTACCTCATGGGGGATGCTTCCTACTTCAAAGCCGGCGAAGGCGGGGTGTACGACAAGATCAGCGGCATGATCGGCGGCACCAACATGGCGGCCGTCCATCTCTCGAAGGCCGTCGGTGGCTCGCTGTTCCTGGGCTTCATCTCGGCGGTGGCCTTCGCCACCATCCTGGCCGTGGTCGCCGGGCTGACGCTCGCGGGCGCCTCCGCCATCAGCCACGACCTCTACGCGAGCGTGCTCGCCAAGGGGCGCGCCTCGGAGGCGACGGAGGTGCGCATCTCGAAGATCAGCGCGCTCGTCATCGGCGTCGTCGCGATCGTGCTCGGCTACGTGTTCGAGGACCAGAACGTCGCGTTCATGGTCGGGCTCGCCTTCGCGGTGGCGGCGAGCTGCAATTTCCCGGTCCTCGTCATGAGCATCTTCTGGGGCGGCACCACGACCCGCGGCGCTGTGGTCGGCGGCTTCCTCGGCCTCGCTTCCGCCATCGGCATGGTCCTTCTGAGCCCGGCCGTGTGGGTCAAGACGTTCGGCTTCAGCGCGGCGCTCTTCCCCTACGACAGTCCGGCGCTGTTCTCGATGACGCTGGCCTTCGCGGGCATCTACCTCGTCTCGAAGCTCGACCGGAGCGCAACGGCGGCGCAGGAGCGGGCCGCGTTCGCCGCCCAGTTCGTGCGCTCCGAGACCGGCATCGGCGCCAGTACGGCCTCGTCGCATTAAGGGCCCGGGCACCGCGCCAAAACGGCGCGGCGCGCAACTGGTGCCTCCTGCGCGGGCGCTCTCCCGCCCCTCGCAGATGGGACAAATATGGCGCGGCCGCCGCGGTCCTCGTACCGGAGGGGCGAGATTTTTCGCGAACCCTCTGGCCCTCGCCACAACCATCTGCTATGAGCCCGGCTCTCCGGCATGTGCCGGCTATTCCGCGGTAGCTCAGTGGTAGAGCATCCGACTGTTAATCGGACGGTCGTAGGTTCGAATCCTACCCGCGGAGCCATTTCCCTCGACCTTCCCACATTGAAATCACACGATGAATCGCGTTGTGGCTGCCCCTGAACGGGGGCGGCAGGCTTGGTGTGCGCATCAAGGCTTCCGTATCGTTTCACGGAAGATCCGGTCGTTGGACGGGACGCAGGCGGAGTTGGCCTGCCCACAACGATCTTTCGCTTGAAAGACGCACCATCGGATGAGGCGCCCTACACCTCCGAAGAGCCCATCGCGTCCCGCAGAATGCGATGCGCCATCTCCCCGAGTTCGCGGGGAATCCGCCCCAGCTCGCGATGGCGGGCGACAAGAGTCAGTTTTCTCGAGATTTGCGGCCCCGGCAATGGCGCTACGACGAGCTGGCGTTGGGGAAGCGCGGCTTCCCGGATGCAAAGCGGCGTCGTGATGGCAAATCCCAAACCCGCGGCCACCATGGATGCGACCGCGCTCGGCCCATCGAATTCGAATGCATGTGGAACGTCGAGCCCCAGCCGGCGAAGATGGGCCTCGATCTCGAGGCCCGTCTGCGAGCGGGCGCTGAACCGGATAAGAGGCACGGAGGCGGCGAGCGTTCTCAGGGCCGCGAGTGTGCGGGGCGGCTTCTTCCCCGCGGCCAAAAGAAGAACGTAGGGCTCCTTGACGAGCGGCCAACGCTCGAGCCCGGCCCAACTCTCGAGGTCGTCGACTCCCAGGAACACGTCGAGGCGACGCGTCAGCAAGTCGCTTGCATGGGACGCCGTCAGGCCCGAGAGGATCGCCACCTCATCTGCTTTCGCGGAAAGATACGAGGCCAGCGGCACGCTCAACGTTCGCGCCAGCGAATCGACCAATCCCACGCGGATCAGCGGAAGCTTCCCATGCCGCGTTTCGCTGAGCAGCGGGCCAATCTGCCGCGCTTCCGCAAGCAACGCGCTGGCGCGCTGCCTGAGGAGCGCCCCGGCAACGGTCACGGCGAGAGGCCGCACGGTACGATCGAACAGATCGAATCCGAGCTTGCGCTCCAACTCGCCGACGGCAAGAGACACCGCGGGCTGCGTCAACCCGAGCGCGCGGGCTGCCGAAGACATCGCCCCACCCTCGCAGACGGCAAGGAAGATATCGAGCGATCTGAGGTCGAACGGCAGCGTGGAGGGAAGGTCGCGCATGGCCCTAGTATAAGTAACGCTTATATGGCTCACAACGGCTTTCGCTCTTAACGATTGAGCTCCCAAACCGGAACGACGAGCCAGCCGATGTCCCGCGCTCACTATTCGATTTTCTCCGTCCTCCGCGAGGCGCTCCGCGGACATACCGGCTGGGGTCCGGCGTGGCGCGACGCCGACCCCGAAGCTCGTTACGACGTCGTCATCGTCGGCGGCGGCGGACACGGCCTCGCCACGGCCTACTATCTCGCCAAGAGCTACGGCCCCCTGCGCATCGCCGTCATCGAGAAGGGCTGGATCGGCGGCGGAAACGTCGGACGCAATACCACGATCGTCCGCTCCAACTATCTGCTTCCCGGCAACATCCCGTTCTACGAGCTTTCGATGAAGCTGTGGGAAGGGCTGGAACAAGAGCTGAATTACAACGCGATGGTGAGCCAGCGCGGCGTGCTGAACCTCTACCATTCGGACGGCCAGCGCGACGCATTTGCAAGACGCGGCAACGCCATGCGCCTGCACGGCGTCGATGCCGAGCTGCTGGATCGTGCCGCCGTGCGCCGCATGGTGCCGTTTCTCGATTTCGAGAACGCACGCTTTCCGATTCACGGCGGCCTCCTGCAGCGCCGCGGCGGCACGGTGCGTCACGACGCGGTCGCCTGGGGCTATGCGCGCGCCGCCTCGAGCCTCGGCGTCGACATCATTCAGAACTGCGAGGTGCAGGGCTTCCGACGCATCGGCGACCGGGTGGTCGGCGTCGAGACCTCGCGTGGCTTCATCGGCGCGGACAAGATCGGGCTCGCCGTCGCAGGCAGCTCCTCCCGTGTCGCCGCCATGGTCGGCCTCAGGCTCCCGATCGAGAGCCACGTCCTGCAGGCCTTCGTAACGGAGGCTATCAAGCCCTTCGTCGACGGCGTCGTCACCTTCGGAGCCGGCCATTTCTACGTCAGCCAGTCGGACAAAGGCGGGCTCGTCTTCGGCGGCGACCTCGACGGCTACAACAGCTATGCGCAGCGCGGAAACCTTCCCGTGGTCGAGGATGTCTGCGAAGGGGCGATGGCGCTGATGCCGCGCATCGGGCGCGTCCGTCTTCTGCGCCACTGGGGCGGGATCATGGACATGTCGATGGACGGCAGCCCCATCATCGACCGAACGCCGCTCTCAGGGCTCTACCTCAATGCAGGCTGGTGCTACGGCGGCTTCAAGGCAACGCCCGCATCTGGCGTGACGTTCGCCCATCTGATCGCGCGGGACGAACCTCATCCCGTCGCACGGGCCTATCGCCTGAACCGTTTCTCGACCGGACACGCCGTCGACGAAAAAGGGATGGGGCCTCACCCCAACCTGCACTGACGCTGAAGAAAATGGAAAGGCTCTGGCGATGAGACTCGCATGCCCTTACTGCGGTGAGCGCAGCCTCGACGAGTTCCTCTACGCGGGCGATGCCACCGTCCATCGCCCAAGTCATGCACGCCCCGATGCAATGGATGCCTACGTCGAGTCCGTCTACGTGCGCACCAATCCTTCAGGGCCGCATCGGGAGCTCTGGTACCACGCGGCCGGTTGCCACGCCTGGCTCGTCGTGACGCGCAACACGTCCTCCCATGTCATTTCAGATGTCGAGCTGGCGCGCGACGTCGCGTTGAAATCCAAATCCCAGCGGGAAGGCGACGCCTCGTGACGACCTCCGATAATCATGCCGCACGTGCCGCCCAACCGAACCGGCTGTCTTCCGGCGGGCTGATCGCCCGCAGCCGCACGCTCCGCTTCACGTTCGACGGCAAGGCGTACCACGGGCATCCGGGCGACACGCTCGCGTCGGCACTCCTGGCCAACGGCGTCGTGCTGACGGGCAGGTCCTTCAAGTATCACCGCCCGCGCGGCATCCTGTCCGCCGGCTCCGAGGAACCGAACGCCCTCGTCGAGCTTCGCACCGGAGCCCACCGCGAGCCCAACACCAAAGCAACGATGGCCGAGCTTTTCGAAGGGCTCGCGGCGACCAGCCAGAACCGCTGGCCCTCGCTCGCCTTCGACGTGATGTCGGTCAACTCGCTTCTCTCTCCCGTCTTCGTCGCCGGCTTCTACTACAAGACGTTCATGTGGCCGGCCGCCTTCTGGGAGAGGATCTACGAGCCCCTGATCCGGCGCGCCGCCGGCCTGGGGCGCGCGGCCGATGACGCCGATCCCGACAGCTACGAAAAGGCGACGGCATTCGCCGACGTGCTCGTCATCGGCGGCGGTCCGGCCGGGCTGGCGGCCGCGCGCGCGGCGGCACGAGCGAACGCACGCGTCCTGCTGGCCGACGAAAACGCGACGCTCGGCGGCCGGGCCGTCGACGACGCCTCCGAGATCGACGGAATGCCCGCGCGCGCCTGGGTCGAAGCGGTGGAGGCGGAGCTTGCCGCCTACGAGCACGTGCGCATCCTCCGCCGCACGACGGCATTCGGCGCCTATGACGGAAGCACGTACGGCGCCGTCGAGCGCGTGACCGACCACCTTCCGTCGTCCCGCCCCGGCGCGCCCCGCCAACGGCTCTGGCGCCTCGTTGCCAAGCGTGTAGTTCTGGCGGCCGGCGCGACGGAGCGCCCGATCGTGTTCGGCAGCAACGACCGGCCGGGCGTTATGCTGGCGGGCGCCGTCCGCAGCTACATCAACCGCTTCGGCGTGGTTCCGGGGCGGCGCGCGATCGTGTTCACGAACAACGATTACGGCGCCTCGACGGTCTCGGCGCTCCGGCACGCCGGGGCCGATGTCGTCGCGCTGGTCGACGGCCGCACCGGACTTTCCGACGAGGTGAAGCGGATCGCCGCAAGCTCCGCAACCCGCGTGATCAGTGGCGGCACGGTGACCGGCGCGCTCGGCCGCAGGTGCGTCACGGGCGCAGTCGTGCGTACGCAAAGCGGCGACGAGGTCCGGCTCGAGTGCGATCTCATCGCTGTGTCAGGCGGCTGGAACCCGAACGTCCAGCTCTCGACGCACCTCGGCGGCAAGCCGGCGTGGAACGACGAGCTGTTGGCGTTTCTGCCGGGCGCGCTGCCGCCGGGCATGTCGCTGGCCGGCGTTGTGGCGGGACAATTCTCGTTGGCCGAGTCCCTGGCGAGCGGCGCAGCCGCAGGCGCCGAGGCGGCCCGCCAGTGTGGTTTCGAACCTGCCGAGACGCCCGTCCCCAGCGCGGCCGCCGAGAGCTGCGCGATAAGCGCGCTCTGGCATGTCGCGAGCCCGCAAGGCAAGGCCTTCGTGGACCAGCAGAACGACGTGACCGCATCCGACATCGCACTCGCCGAGCGCGAGGGGTTCCGGGCCGTCGAGCACCTCAAGCGGTATACGACGCTCGGCATGGCGACGGACCAGGGACGCACGGCCAACGTCAATGCCCTCGCCATCATGGCCGAGCTGACGGGCCGCACGATCCCCAAGACCGGCATCACGCTCGCGCGTCCTCCCTACACGCCGGTCGCCGTCGGCGCCCTCGCCGGGCACCATCGCGGCAAGAGCTTCAAGCCCACGCGCCTGCCCCCCTCCTATCACTGGGCGAAGGAGAACGGGTGCGTGTTTGTCGAGACGGGGCTTTGGCTGAGGCCGAGCTGCTTCCCTCGCCTCAGCGAGACGGACTTAATGGACACGATCAAGCGCGAGGTCACGACCGTGCGCAACGCCGTCGGCATCTGCGATGTGTCGACGCTCGGGAAGGTCGATGTTCAGGGCGCCGATGCCGGGACCTTCCTCGATCGGATCTACATGAACGGCCTCAAGACCCTCCCCGTCGGCAAGGCGCGCTATGGCGGCATGCTGCGCGAGGACGGCATCCTGATGGACGACGGCACCGTCGCACGCTTCGGAGAGACCCACTACTTCATCACCACGACGACGGCCAACGCCGTCAAGGTCGTGCAGCACATGGACTATTGCGCGCAGTGGCTGTGGCCGGAGCTCGACGTCGAGATCGTCTCTGCCACCGAGCAATGGGCGCAGTATGCCATAGCCGGCCCCAAATCGCGCGATCTCCTGCGCAAGGTGGTCGATCCCGCCTTCGACATTTCCGACGAAGGCTTTCCTTATCTCGCCGTCGGCGAGATCACGGTCGCGGGCGGCATCAAAGCGCGCCTCTACCGCCTCTCGTTCTCCGGCGAGCGCGCCTACGAGCTGGGCGTGCCCGCCCGCTACGGCGATGCCTTGATCCGCCGCCTCATGCAGGCCGGCGAGGAGTTCGGCGCCTGCGCCTACGGCACGGAGGCACTCGGCGTGATGCGGATCGAGAAAGGACACATCAGCGGCCCCGAGCTCAACGGCACAACGACGCCGGCAGACGTCGGCCTTGGCGGCATGGTGGCGAAGAAAAAGGACTTTATCGGGAACGTGCTCGGCAAGCGCCCGGGACTCGCCGATCCCGAGCGACCGAGACTCATCGGCTTTCGCCCGGTCGATCGCGCAGAGCGATTGAGAGCGGGCGCCCACTTCGTGCCCCGCGATGCCACGCCCAGCCCGGAGCACGACGAGGGATACATGACCTCCGTCGCCTACTCGCCTTCGAACGGGCACTGGATAGGGCTAGGTTTCCTGAGGCGCGGGCCCGAGCGTCTCGGAGAGATCGTGCGCGCATGGGACCCGGTGCGCGGCGGCGACACGCTGGTCGAAGTCGTATCACCGGTGTTCGTAGACCCGGAAGGAGGACGTGTCCGTGGCTGATCAAGACCTCGTCGAAACCTCGGCGTTCCTCAATTGGACGCCCGTTTCCCATCCCGCGCTCACGGTCGTGCCGCGCGAAAACCTGACCATGGCAAGCTTCGCGCCGTGCGCAGGAAAGAGAGCGGCCCTGAGCGCGGCGCTCCACAGCGCCTACGGCGTTGAGCTTCCGATAGAGCCTGGCCGCCGCGTGGAAGGCGAGAGCATCGCATTGGCGTGGGCCGGGCCCAATCAGTGGCTGGCTATGGCAGAGCGAGCAGATGGCCGTGACCTCGAGCGCGAGCTCAAGAAAGCTCTCGCCGGCCTCGCCTCCGTGGTCGACCAATCGGACGGACGCGCCGTCGTGCGCATCTCGGGGCCCCGCGCGCGCGACGTGCTCGCAAAAGGGCTTCCGATCGACCTGCATCCGCGCACTTTTCGCCCGGGCGACGTCGCCATTACGCATGCGAGCCACATCGGCATTCTGTTCTGGATGCTCGACGACGCCCCCACTTACGAGGCTGCGATGTTCCGCAGCTATGCGGAGAGCTTCTCTCATTGGCTCGACGAAGCCGCGGCCGAATTTGTGCCGGACCGGAATCGGATAGAAAAGGCCGCACGGCCCCAACACCCGAGACAGAACGGAGTGACATCATGAGCGGACGCATTGGAATTCGGATCGGCGAAGCGCTTGTCGCGGGCGGTCCGCCCGGCACAGCGGCAGAGCCCGAGGTCGCGATCGGAGAGATGGATGGCCCATTCGGCACTGCGTTCGCCAATCTCCTGGGCAATCAGGTCTCCGGCCACAGCCGCGTGCTGGCCCTGCTCAACACGGATGTGATGGTGCGTCCCGCAACGATCTGCGTGAGCAAGGTGACCGTGACCGACGAGCGCTATACCAACATCCTGATGGGAACGGTGCAGTATGCGACCGCGATGGGCGTGCTCGATTCCGTGCGCGCGGGCGACATCCCAAAGGAGAAGGCCAACGACCTCGGAATCATCGTCTCGGTGTGGCTCAATCCCTCCGTCTCGACAATCAAGGACCTGGATCACAGGATCCTGTTCGACATCCATCGCAAGGCCACAGCCGCCGCCATTCACAAGGCGATGTCGAACGAGCCCTCGATCGACTGGCTGCTCGAGAACCAGGACAAGATCGTCCACAAGTACTTCGAGCGCGGATTGAAAGGCGAGATCTGACAACGAGCCCTCCGCCATCGGCGGAGGGCCTCCCGGTCAGGCGGGAGGCGCGCGGCGGCCTCTTCGGTCAGTCCTTGTTCACCAGCATCTTCGCGACCTGCGTAAACGGCGCCATGAGCTTGACTTTCGTCTGCTCAGGAAGCCCGACCCGATCGATCGCGATCGACATGCACTTGAGCCAGGCATCGCGGGCTTCGGCATCGATCTCCACATGCTCGTGCATTTCCCGTACGTCTGAGTGCTGATGGTCCTCGACGTAGAGTTGCGGCCCGCCCAGGAAACCCGACAGGAACTTGAACTGTTCGATCCGCGAATGGGCCACCCCGTGCCCGCGCAAATGCAAGAGATGCAAGCTGCGGCCTTCCGGCTCGAACTCGATAATATCGTAGAACGTTTCGACCAGGTGACGAAGGCCGGCCTCGCCGCCTACCAAGTCATAGAGCAAGGGAGCTGCGCGGCGCGACGATGCTGCGTCCGCCCTGGCATCCCGCGTCGGGGGCTTCTCGGCGCCAGAAGAGACGTTGGGACTTGCGTCATTCGTCATCATCAATTCTTCTCCCGTTGCGCGGCAACACACAACAATGACACGACCGAACGAAACAGCACTTGATGCTCGTTAAGCGAGAGGATGGAAACTAGCCTCGCTGCGCCGCCGTCAAACATCCAACGTGTTCGCGCGCTCCCATTCCGTGAGATGCGACGCGTATGCATTCCACTCCAGCATTTTGAGCTTGATGTAGGAATTGGCGAAATCCTCGCCGAGCATTTGCTTGAGCTCCGAATCCTTATCGAAATTGCGGAGCGCATCGAGCAGATTGAGCGGAAGCTTGGGGGCGCCCGTCACGGTATGCCCCTCCTGGTACATGTCGATGTCGAGCCGACGGCCTGGTTCAGCCTTGCGGTAGATGCCGCTCAGGCCGGCGGCAATCGTGACGGCCTGAAGCAGATAGGGGTTCGCCGCCCCATCGGGAAGCCGGAGCTCGAACCGGCCGGGTCCCGGCACCCGCACCATGTGGGTGCGGTTGTTGCCGGTCCAGGTCACGCTGTTCGGCGCCCAGGTCGCGCCCGAGGTCGTTCGCGGTGCGTTGATGCGCTTGTAGGAGTTGACCGTCGGATTGGTGATGGCGGAGAACGCCTCGGCATGGCGCATGATGCCGCCGAGGAAGTTGTAGCCTTGCTGCGAAAGGCCGATCTCGTCGGCACGATCGTCGAACTTGTTGACCTTGCCCGTCTCGTCCCACACCGAGACGTGGACGTGGCAACCGTTGCCGGTGAGGTTCGCGAACGGCTTCGGCATGAACGTCGCGCGCAGGCCGTGCTTCTCGGCAACGGTCTTGGTCATGAACTTGAAGAAGGCATGACGGTCGGCGGTCTTGAGCACATCGTCGAACGCCCAGTTCAGTTCCCACTGGCCGTTGGCATCCTCGTGATCGTTCTGGTACGGCTTCCAGCCGAGCTCCAGCATGTAATCGCAGATCTCGCTGATGACGTCGTAGCGGCGCATCAACGCCTGCTGATCGTAGCAGGGCTTCGAGGCCTGGTCGGAGTCGTCCGAGATCTGGCTGCCGCACGGCTTCGTCAGGAAGAACTCGCATTCCACGCCGGTTTTGACATAGAGCCCCTCGCGCTCCGCCGCCGCCACGACGTTCTTGAGCACGACGCGAGGCGCCTGGGCCACGAATTGCCCCTCCATCACGCAATCGGCGGCGACCCAGCCGACCTCTTTCCGCCAGGGAAGCTGGACGAATGTGGACGGATCGGGAATCCCGAGCATGTCGGGATGGGCAGGCGTCATATCGAGCCAGGTGGCAAAGCCGGCGAACCCGGCACCATCCTTCTGGATATCCGCGATCGCCGTCGCCGGAACCAGCTTCGCGCGCTGGAAGCCATAAAGATCCGTAAACGAGATCATGAAATAACGGATGTCGCGTTCCGCGGCGATGGAAGCGAGATCCTGTGTCGCACGGATAGCGTGCTCTTTGCCGATTGTGGCGAGGTCATGTGTCATGGTATCTGATCCACGCTTGGGTTGTCGTTTCCCCTAGAAACTTCGGCGTCTTCGCTCGTTGTTTTTTGAGATCGAAGAACGATGAGGGTCCCGCGAACCGTGTGGACCCGAGACCTTCCTGAACTAAAACTTGCCGTGCCCGGGTATCCAGCTCGTTCCCGCGAGCGGCACGCGTGCCATGGCGGCCGCCTCGATGGTGAGCGCGCAGAGATCCTCGGGCTCGAGGTTGTGCACGTGATTGTGTCCCGCCGCCCGCGCGATGGTCTGCAGCTCGAGCGTCATGACCTTGAGATAGTTGGCGAGCCGCCGCCCGGCGCGAACCGGATCGAGCCGCTGTGCAAGCTCCGGATCCTGCGTCGTGATGCCGACCGGATCGCGTCCTTCGTGCCAGTCGTCGTAGGCGCCGGCCGTCGTGTTGAGCTTGCGGTACTCGGCTTCGTATGCCGGATCGTTGTCGCCAAGCGCGACGAGCGCAGCCGTGCCGATGGCCACGGCATCCGCTCCGAGCGCGAGCGCCTTGGCGACATCCGCGCCGTTTCGAATACCGCCGGAGACGATGAGCTGCACCTTGCGGTGCATGCCCAGATCCTGCAGCGCCTGCACGGCGGGACGGATGCACGCGAGCGTCGGCTGGCCCACATGCTCGATGAAGACCTCCTGCGTCGCTGCCGTGCCGCCTTGCATCCCGTCGACCACGACGACGTCGGCCCCGGCCTTCACCGCAAGCGCCACGTCGTAGTAAGGCCGCGCACCGCCGACCTTGATGTAGATCGGCTTCTCCCAGTCGGTGATCTCGCGCAGTTCGAGAATCTTGATTTCGAGATCGTCCGGCCCCGTCCAGTCCGGATGACGGCACGAGGACCGCTGGTCGATGCCCTTGGGCAGCGTGCGCATCTCGGCCACCCGATCCGAAATCTTCTGGCCGAGCAGCATGCCGCCGCCGCCGGGCTTCGCACCCTGGCCCACGACGATCTCGATGGCGTCGGCCTTTCGCAGATCGTCCGGGTTCATGCCGTAGCGGGAGGGAAGATACTGATAGACGAGCGTCTTCGAGTGGCCGCGCTCCTCGACCGTCATGCCGCCGTCGCCCGTCGTCGTCGACGTGCCGGCGATGGTGGCGCCGCGACCGAGCGCCTCCTTGGCCTGCCCCGAAAGCGCGCCGAAGCTCATGCCCGCGATGGTGATCGGCGTCTTGAGGTGGATGGGCTTCTTCGCGTGCCGCGCGCCGAGCACCACATCCGTCGAGCACCGCTCGCGGTAGCCTTCGAGCGGATAGCGCGACATCGACGCCCCGAGGAACAGGAGATCGTCGAAATGCGGAACTTTGCGTTTCGCGCCGGCGCCGCGGATGTCGTAGATGCCGGTCTCGGCGGCGCGACGGATCTCCGAGAGCGTATAGTCGTCGAAGGTCGCGGATTTGCGGGGTGTGGTCGGCGGGTTATGATAGGTCATCAGTAAGCATCCGCGTTGTCGATGTCGAAGTTGTAGAGCTTGCGCGCCGAGCCGTAGCGGCGGAACGCACTCGTCTTCAGGTCTGCAACGCCTGCTTTTTCGAGCAGCCCGGCGAGAAGCTCGTGATGCTCGGGCCGCATCTCCTTCTCGATGCAGTCCGCACCCAGGCTTTTCACGCTGCCGCGTACGAAAATGCGCGCTTCATAGATGGAATCGCCGAGCGCATCGCCGGCATCACCCAACACGACGAGATTGCCCCTCTGCGCCATGAAGGCCGACATGTGCCCGATGTTGCCTTTGACCAGGATGTCGATGCCCTTCATCGAGATGCCGCAGCGCGACGACGCGTTGCCTTCGATCACGAGCAGCCCGCCCCGTCCTGTCGCGCCCGCGTACTGGCTCGCGTCACCCTTCACCACCACGCGACCCGACATCATGTTCTCGGCCGCGCCCGGTCCGGCGGAGCCGTGCACGATCACGCTCGCCCGCTTGTTCATGCCGGCACAGTAATAACCGACGGAACCGCGAATATTGATCGTGACCGGCGCGTCGAGCCCCACGGCCACCGCATGACGCCCATCGGGGTTCAGAACGACCCAGTCGGTTTCATTGGTGCCGTCCGCGAGTGCGTGCAGGCTCTCGTTGAGTGCACGCAACGGTGTCGTTGCAAGATCGATCGCCGGCATATCAGCGCTCCCAGAAGTAGACGGTTGCAGGCTCGGGCTCCCAGACCTTCGCCTTTTCGATGCCGGGCAGACCGGCGAGGGCGCGGTACTCCGACCCGAACGCGACGTAGTCGTTCGTCTCGGCCAGCACCGCGGGTTTGCAGGCAATCGGATCGCGCACGACGCCGAACCCGTTTTTCGTGCCGACGACGAACGTGAAGAAACCGTCGAGATCCTCGAGGCTCTTCTCCAGCGCCTGGCCGAGATTGAGGCCCTGATTCATGCGCCACGTGAGGTAGGCGGCCGCCACCTCCGTGTCATTCTCGGTCTCGAAGCTCATCCCGTCGCGGACGAGCGTGCGACGCAGGTTGTTGTGATTGGACAGCGAGCCGTTGTGAACGAGGCACTGGTCGGACCCGGTCGAAAACGGATGCGCGCCGAGCGTCGACACCGCCGATTCCGTCGCCATGCGCGTGTGTCCGATGGCATGCGTGCCGGTCATGGCCCCGAGGTCGAAACGCTTCGCCACGTCGGTCGGGTAGCCCACCTCCTTGTAGATCTCGATGGCTTCCCCAACGCCCATGATGCTGACGTCGGGCGCGATCTCGCGCACGGCCCGCCGAACATCCTCCACCTTGTCGGCGCCGCACGTCAGCACCGCGTGCGTCGAGCGCACATCGAGCAGGATCAGGCTGCCAACCGCTTTTTCGACCGCAGGCGCGAGGTCCGCGAAATTGCGCTCCGGATGGGCCGACTGCAGCGTGATCTTGGCTTTTCCCTTTTCGGGGGTGCCATAGACGGCAAACCCCGCCGAATCCGGACCGCGCTCACACATCGTCGCGAGCATCCCGGCTGCGAGAGCGCCTAGCTCAGGCTCAAGGGCCGCCTCCTTGAGGAAGAGTCCAACAATTCCACACATCGGGCGAACTCCCTTCGTTTTGTGGCTTCCTAGGAACAGTAGATGACGCAACGTCGCACGTCAACTATCGCGAAATAAATTTTCTCTGTAGGAAACCGAGATCGAAGCAGCGAAGGGGAGTTTTTTGCACCGCAAAAGGAGGCGCCAGACGGGAGCTCTACGCTATCCGACGCTGCCGCGGCCCGGGCCGGCACCTCATGTTTTTATCGGCGTTGATAAATAATGATCGAAAGGTAGATCGCCGGCAGCTCGACGAGCTTATCGGGGCCATGCAGCTCCGCTGAATCGAACATCATCGAGTCGCCGGGCTCCAGCAGATATGAGCGATCTCCATATGCGTAAGAGATCGTGCCGCTCAGCATGTACAGGAACTCGATGCCTTCGTGGCGGAACTCCGTGTAGGTGTCCGCATCCTTGTTCAGCGAAATAATGTAGGGCTCCACGGCAACGTCGCCGCCGAGCGATTGGCCGAGAAGATGGTAGTTGTGACCCACTTTCGTCCCACGACGCCGAATGGCGACGCCCTCGCCTTTCTTCACGTAGGAGCACCCGCGACCACGGTCATAGGTCTCAAGCAATGCCGTAAGCGGCAGGTTGAGCGCCGAAGCCAGCAACTGCAACGTCGAGAGTGAAGGCGAGATCTGACCGTTCTCGATCTTGGAAAGCATGCCGGTCGAAATCTCCGCGACCGAGGCGAGCTCGGAGACGGTCAGTCCCGCACGCTTCCTGTATTCGCGCACTTGCGCGCCAATCGCGTTCTCCAGCGTTCTGACGACGACCCCCGGCGCACCCGAGCCTGTCGCGAGATCTGCAGCCTTCGTCGTTTTCGCAATTTTCTTAACTTGCGCTATCTGGCCGGCTTTCTTGGATGTCCTACTCTTCGTCATCGTTATGGCGGGGCCCCGTTCCTGATGGTTGTGTTCCATCCTCACACTAATAGGACATAACGGGTAAATCCCTTGAATTTCACGGCCCGGGCGCAGGATCGACGCCGATACGCCACCCGGCGCATCGGGTCGTACGGTTTACGCGCGGCTTCGTTTCTTCATGAGAACATTAATTGACACGAAGGCAACTGCGTCAGTATTCCTGAGAGGTCGCAGCCGAGGAGGGTCGCGCGGGCGTCTCCCTTGCTGGACGCTTCTTCGGGTCGTGGCGTGCAAGCAATCGGCCTCTCGATGCGTCCGGCCACTTTTTTTCTCGCGGCGCTGCGATGGGAAGGCCTTTTGCCCGGCATCTGATGCCTCGTGGCGTGCAGAGATATCCATCGGAGGACTGTGCATGTCCGCTTCCGGCACCCCTCGCGACCTCGAGCACACCGGGTTTGTTGCCGATCCCTATGCGAGCCACCACGTCTTCGCCGCCGACGGCGATGGGCCTCAGGCGATCCTCGATCTCTTCGACCGGAACAGTTCCGACCTCAATGGACGCATCACCATCGTGCATGCGGAAACCGCGCTCGATGCGGCAGCCTACACCGCACGACTGCAACTCCTCCCCGCCGAGGTGATCCACAATCTGCCGACCGTGGTGACGGCGCTCAAGCGGCTCTCGGCTGTTCTCGGGCTCGCACGAACGGGAACACGCGTCTATGCATCCGGCTCGATGACGCTGGTTGAGCTCGTCCTTCAGCTCGCTCAAGTCTCCGGAGTGGAACGGCAGTGCGTCTCCACCGAGCATCGCGCGCCGGTTGCCCACCGTGTGCGCTGCGTCTACTGCCAAGGGTGCACGAACGATGTGATCTCGAGATTTGTGAGGTGCGTCCACTGCGGGACAGAGCTCGTCGTCTGTGCCCACGATACGCATTGGCCCGGCGGCCTGATCGGGGTCGCCGCGCGCGTCGCAGACTGGCGCGAGCCGCAGGATCTGGTCACCTCCATCGGGTTCGGGCCTCGCTGAGCCCTTCTGTCGCCTGAAGATCAATTTTGGCGCCACGTCAGGGTTAAATTTTCGAAATTCTGGTGCTTATTCGAACGCTTAGGTGCGCACGACGCTGCCCCCCGCCCCCGCTTCCAAGTCGCCACGCGCGGGGCTAGCATGTCGTCGGAAAGGCGCAGAGCGGCCGCGGGCCGTCCTTGGACGAGCGGCGGACCAATGCGTGCGAGAATAGATAAAGGCATTCTATGGCTGCGAGATCGAAAAGCCCGGTCGCAAATGCCCTGGCCGTTGCGATGCGCAGCTATGCTATCGGGTCGCCCGAGGTTCTCAAGATCGGGTTCCTTGCCCCCCTGAGCGGGCCGCTCAAGGCCTGGTCGGTCCCGGGTCTCGACGGGTGCCGGATCTGGGTCGATGCCGTCAATGCCTCGGGCGGCGTGAAAGTCGCCAGCCGCAGATATGCGATCGAGCTCGTCTCCTACGATACGATGTACGATCCCACACAGGCTTTACGGGGGGCCAAGAAGCTCATTCTCGAGGACGGGGTCAAGCTGATGCTGGTCAACGGCGGCAATGATCTCACGCCCGAGGTACGCAACCTGATCAAGCGGCACCGGATGCTGGTGGCCGGGATGCTCCCGAGCGACCTGTCACCCGATACGTCGACCCTCGTCGCGCCGAGCGAAGTCCACCCGGTTTACAACGTGACCGGAGTCGACTGGCTCAAACGCAACAAGCCGAATCTCAAGACCGCCGCGATGTGCGCTCAGCGTGACCTGTTCGGGCTCCCCTCGATCGCCACCTACCGAGCCGCCTTCGAAGCTGCCGGCATCACTTTGGTCGCCGAGCGACTGTTCGATCCCGAAACAAGCGACTTCGGATCGATTGTCGACGAGCTGATGGCCGCCGACCCGGATATCCTCTGCTGGGACACGGCCTACGAACCATTCGTGCACGCTCTTACGATCGACGCTTACCGAAAGGGCTTCAAAGGCCAACTTCTCTCGTGCACCTGCGATAACTACGCCGAGCTGATCAGGCGCACGAGCGCCGAGTTCATGGAAGGCTTCGTTTTCCAGTTTCCGGATTTCGACGATCCCCGCCTCGACGATCCGCAAATGAACTTCAGAAACGCGAGAGGCTTCTACGAGGAGTTCTGTCGGCGTTTCCCCGGCACCTGGTCGGCCGTGTCCTGGGAGTATGCCTCTGCGCTCGAGCTCTGGAAATCCGCCGTCGAGCGGGCGCGAAGCTTCGAGCCGTTCTCCGTGCTCGCCATGATGAAAGTCGGCGGCGTCGGCCAGCACGCCTTCGGCGAAGCCCGTTGGTGGGGGCGCGACCTGTTCGGCATCGACAACGCACTCGTCGGGCATTGGCCGGTGGTCACCATCCAGGATGGACGCGCCCGCATTCAGGAGTTCGGCTCAATCATCGCGTGGTGGGCGGAGCACAAGTCCCTCCTCATCAAGCACATGCGCGCCCTCGAATTGATGTGGGACCAGCGCATCCAGAACACGACGTCGCCCTCCCCCGATACCGCGAACGACGACGCACCTCACCCCTCGTAGCTCATGTCTTCGTGCGTGTGTGCGATATAGAGTTTGATCACCTCGACAGCCGTCTCGACATCCCGGCGCTCAATTGCATCGTAAAGCGAACGCAGAAGCTGCTGGATGTTACGGATGCGCGCCGGCGTCAGCATCTGCCGGCGGCTTGCCGCCCACTGCGGCTGGCGACGAACCTCGTGCAGGATGGCGTACATCGCAACGATGAGCGAGTTGTGCGTACCGCGCGCGATCGTCATCATGTACTCTTCCTCGAGCGGGACGAACGCGTCCGATTCCGTCACGATACCTTCGAGCAACCCGAGATTCCTGCCGAGCTCGGCGAGATCGCGCGTCGACATGTAGAGAGTCGCCAGCCGGACCATCTCCGGCTCAAGAATGGATTCGGCGACATTCATGGCGAACGGCGATGCCGTCTCGGCAAGGTGATCGATATCGTCCGCATCGAGCAGGCTCTGCGGATGCGCCGTCGCCAGCCCTCCCGGCGGCAGGTAGGACGCGAACGTTCCGCTTCCGGGACGACGGGATACGATGTCGTAAGCCGCAAGGAATTCGAGCGCCTGGCGTATCGTCGCGCGAGTCGCCCCGAACTCGGACGCGAGCTCTCGCTCTGCGGGAATGCGCGTTCCGAAGGGATAGCTCCCGGACGCGACTCGCATGAAGATTTTTGTCGCGACGTCCTTGGCCTGGGAGGATACGAGCGGGTGCCGCGACACGTCAGCGACCCAGGGCGGCACGACAAGATTTCGGTTCTCGCTCATTTTTCGACCGCTCGGGACCATCGATGATGAAACGCGGAAGGCCCCTCTCCGGCTATGCCGGGAGAGGCGTCGCGTGAAACAAGAGCCGGCGCGAGAAGCACCGTTCGTGCAAACGCCGCCTCGAACCTGGAACAGATGTCCGCCTCGCTGTCGGGCGTCGAGATCTGCGACAAGAGCGCGGCCTTCTCGGCGTAGAGCAACGATGGGGACACGGACTCTCCGGCATATGCCGCCCGGAAGGACAGCAGCCCAACCTCGGGCGCACGGGCCCCGAGCGTCGCCGACAGATCGTCCGCAAGCTCGCGCGCGGCCGGCTCGACGAGCTCGTCATCGGGCCGCGGCTCTGTCGCCAGAAGCCGATTGAACCGCGTGATGGCCAGGCTCGCCGCACACAGCTCCGCATATCGTTTCCGCCGCCTGTTCTGGAAGGCCGGGAGATTCCTCGACGCCAGGTGGAAGTGAAACAGCGAGCTCGTTCCAGGAAGGGAAACGTCCAACATCGCGATCAGAGGTGGGAGGAGGCTCCAGGTCCGCTCCGCCTCACAGAACAGCGCGTAACCGTCGTCCGCGCGCCCCACGAGAATGCATCCAACGCCGGCGTTCGACTGGCTTGCGGCAAGCCTCGGATCCGGGCCGTCGGGTCGCGCGAGAAGTGCGAGAGCATCCTCCCAGCATGCCGCCGCCTTTTTGTAGTCGGCCGATGCCATGGCCCGGAGCCCTTGGGCGGTCACATCAGCCCAGTCGCGGTTCGCCTCCATGTCCCCTCGCTTCCGCCGCCGGATTGCCCCGGGGCGATCTCGTGATGCCGCACACTCGAGCTTGAACAGAAACTTAGCACCCTCCCACACGATTGACACCAATAGAAACCAAAAAAAACCAATTGAGTTCGCGCCTGCAGCATCCCCGACCTAGGTCACGGAAACTCCAAATGAATAGCAATTGTGCACTTGCTCAGATGGCAAATTTATTTCTTTTGGATAAAGACTTATGACTTGCGAGAAATTTTTCGCTGGCTAAAATGTCGCAGCTGAGGGTGAGAGGCTTAAATTGGTTGAAATTGGTTTTCGCCCATTTCTCAGCACGTCGCCGCCAACCGGACCACGTCCGCTTCAACCTCGGATGTGAGATCCGGCGGCCTGAGCGTCCCCTGCTCAGTCCGCCTCTGCTGTCGTCAACGCTGATTTTTACGGAAGCGAGGTCGAGACCCGATGCTTGTGAGCGGAATTAAAAGCCGGCCCGTCTATGCTGGTCTCAGCCCGGACCCCAACGCCCGCTCCAACCTCATCGTCTGCGACACCGGCGGCGCCAGGGCTGCGGCCGAGCTTCTCGCGCGGGCCGACACGGAATTCGCCCGCCGCGCCAGCGTCATTCTCGTTCGCGAGGACCTGAGCGACGCGGACATCGACGCGATCATCGCGCGCCTCGCCCCGGTTCACACCGACGTCGCACCCGATCTCGCAGTGGCGATCGCGCGCCTTGATGCCGTCCTCGCCTCGGCCAGCATGGGCCTCAGGCTCTACGTGGCTGGCACGGAGCCGCTGATCGGCCTCGTCGTACAAACAGGCGCGAAGCATTTCATCGATCCCTTGTCCGTACGGACCGAGCATCGCGGCTCGCTCAAGCGCCGCGTCCAATGCGTCCACTGCAAAGGCATGATCGAGAACGTCACGACCAATCCGGTGACGTGCACCCATTGCGGCCTGTTGCTTCTCGTGCGCGATCACTTTTCGCGCCGTCTCGCCGCCTTTCAGGGCGTCTGCATCAACGCCGAAGACCCGGATGACAAGCCCGAGCCCAAGGTGGAGTTCCAATGACGACATCGTCCCTACGCCACGTCCGCGTCGCCGAGGTCGAGCCCGTGGCGAGCCGCATAAAGCGATTCCGCCTCGTCAGCGCGGACGAAACGCCGCTAACGCAGTTCTCCGGCGGCTCGCACATCACGGTGTGCATGAACGCCGGGGATCGCATGTTCCGCAATCCCTACTCGCTGTTGAGCGATCCGAGGGACCCGTCGAGCTACGGGATCGGCGTGCTCAGAGTGCCGGGCTCGCGCGGAGGGTCCGAGTACATGCACGATCGCGTCGGCGTCGGCAGCAAGCTCCAGATCAGCGCG
The DNA here is from genome assembly GCA_036823975.1 of Hyphomicrobium sp. Lineage (GTDB taxonomy): Bacteria > Pseudomonadota > Alphaproteobacteria > Rhizobiales > Hyphomicrobiaceae > Hyphomicrobium_C. Next base: position 18,718 of record DAITBB010000008.1, on the reverse strand, counting down.
CCCCTGAACCTCTTTCCGCCGGTCAAGATGGCGCGCAGGCACATCCTCGTCGCAGGCGGCATCGGCATCACGCCATTCATGTCGATGATGAGCGAGCTCGATGCGCTCGGCGCCGACTTCGAGCTGCATTACGGCATACGCTCGCTGGATGAGGGAGCGTTCTGCACGCTCCTGCAGCACCGCTACGGTGCCCGCGTCAACATCTACTCCCAGGACAAGGATCAACTCGTGCCGCTGGAGCGCGTTCTGGGCGCCCAGCCGCTCGGCGCCCACATGTATGTCTGCGGCCCCAAGCCCATGATCGATTGGGCGATCCGCACCGCCACGCTCGCGGGCTGGCCTCAAGAGAACATTCATTCGGAGCAGTTCACCGCGCCGCCCAGCGGGCGGCCGTTCGTCGTCAAGCTCACCCGCTCCGCGCGCGAGATCACGGTGGGCGGGCACCAGAGCATTCTCGAGGCCCTGGAGCAGAACGGGATCGACGCGCCATTCCTATGCCGCGGCGGAGCGTGCGGCCAATGCGAGACCGCGGTCGATACATGCGACGGTTTCATCGAGCACAATGACCATTACCTGACCGAGGCCGAGAAAGCGGCGGGACGCAAGATCATGATCTGCGTCTCGCGCATTTCCGGCAACGCCATATCGCTCGACCTCTGAGCGCGCTCAGGAAGAAAGCCGAAATGGCTCTGGCCTTCGTGCCCTCGCCCAACATGGAGCCCGACCCCAAGGGATCGATCGACGGGTTCGCGATCGAACCATCGAAAAATCAAAACACGCGGGAGATGCAGATCCGATGACCCTGACAACCCACACACGCCAATCGGTCCTCAACGATCGGCATAAGGCGCTCGGCGCAGACCTTTCGGTGGCGTCCTGGAACGACATGCCTCTCCCGCAGACCTACAAGACCGACCCCTACGAGGAGACGGCCGCAGTCCGCTATCGTGCCGGCCTGATCGACGTCACGGCTCTGCGGATGGTCAACGTCTCCGGCCCGGATGCCGCGAAGTTTCTCAACCTTCTCCTCACCACCGACGTGACGAAAGCCAAGGCCGGCGATTCGCACATCTCGAACATCGTCAACGAAAACGGCGGCCTCATCGACGACGTGCTGATCTACGTGGACGGCCCCAACGAATACCGTGTCTCCCACGGCGGCGGCGCGTTCGAGGTCGCGATTGTCCCCTTGCTCGACAAGTTCGACGTCAAGGTCGAGCGGGACAACGATGTCCATATCCTTTCGCTCCAGGGGCCTGCTGCGCTCGACGTGCTCGCCCCGCACACGGAGCTCGACCTTGCCGCCCTTCCCTATTTCGAGCATCGCAAAACGACCCTGTTCGGCGAGCCGGTCCGCCTCGCCCGCGGCGGGTATTCCGGCGAACGGGGCTATGAGGTGTTCTGCTCCGCTGCCGACGCACCCTTCATCTGGGATTCGATCCTCGAGGTCGGCAAGGAGAAGGGAGTCATCCCGGTATCCTGGGCGTGCCTCGACATCGTACGCGTCGAAGGCGGGCTCCTGTTCTTTCCCTTCGACATGCCCTACCCCGACACCACCCCGTGGGAAGTGCGAGCGGACTGGACGGTCGACCTCTCCAAGCCGGACTTCATCGGCAAGAAGGCTCTCCAAGCCTCGAGAGACAAGGAACGCTCCCTCATCACCGGGCTCGAGGTCGAAGCGGACCGTGCGATCGCGCCGGGCGCGAAGGTCACGGCAGATGGCAAGGACGTCGGCGTCGTCACCAGCACCACTTTCTCTCAGCATTTGATGAAGTCGCTCGCCATGGCGCAAATCGCCCCCGATTTCACCAAGCTCGGAACGGAGTTGACGGTCGAGGACAACGGAAACTTCCCCGCCGTTGTCGTGAAGATGCCGTTCTATGACCCGCTGCGCCTGCGGACACACCCGCCGCGCATCCTCGCCTCTGTCCGCTGAGTGCCGCGATTCCGCGCGCCACACCGCACCCTCGATGTCAAACCCAGGTCAATCTTCTTAAAGGCAGGATGCCGCCCATGGTTGTCAGGACGCAGCGTGGATCATGCCTTCCTGAGCGGACGACAGGTAGAGCCTCATGCACTCAACGGCCTTGTCGCCGTCGCGCCGCTCGAGCGCCGAGCACAACGCTTGAAGAGCGCGCTGCACTTGGCGGATGCGGTCCGGAGTGAGCGTCAGCTTCTTGAGAGCGCACCATTCCGGCTGTTTGCGCACCTCATGAAGCACACGGTACATCGTTATGACAGCGGAGTTATGCGTGCCATGGCAGAGCACATTCATGAACTGCCTTTCGAGATGGGCGAACCGATCGGCGTCCGTCACGATCGCTTCCAACTCCTCCAGAAGCGACCGCAGGAGCGCCAGATCCCGCATGGACATGTAGATCGTGGCCAGGCGCGCGATCTCCGGCTCGATGATGGATTCCGCGACGCTCATCTCGAAGGGCGAAACCGTCTCCGCGATGGCGGAGATGTTGATCAAGCCGGCCTGCTCCCCCTCGCCTTGCCCGTCCTTCATACCCATGCGGTATTTGACAAAGGCGCCGGCTCCAGCGCGCCGCGCAACGACGCCGTACAGCTCGAGGAACTCGAGCGCCTGACGCACAATATTGCGCGACGCCGAGAAGGCTTCGGCAAGCTCGCGCTCCGAAGGGAGGCGCGTTCCGTACGAAAGCTCGCCCGCCGCGATGCGCGCAAAAATTCCCCCGGCAATTGTTTTGACCGCCTGTTTCACAAAAGGCTGAGAAGCGACATCGCGCTCCCAGGGCGGAACCTCCGAGGCCGAGGCAACGGCTTCATCAAATGTCGATAATGGCATGGGGACTGTTTCGCCTTTTTACGTTCTCGGCGGAGCCAATCCGGCCCCCGAGCACTAGCCAGGACCAAGCAAACCGGACCATATCGGCCCATATCCAACCAATAACGCGATTTCCGGTAGAAAATCAAGGACACACGCCTGATAGTCCCATTTTCAACGCCGTCTCCGACTCGGAAAGTTTCCTCGTAAGAATATTTTTTTATTGATGCGGATCGTCGTTGAACTATAGTGGGGCAAGCTGCCGCAGGCTTGGGGTGTTTTGGGAAGCTTTGGTTCGTTCTGGTCCAGCCTCCATTTCCAGCCAGCCGAGAGGCAAAAGACGCGACGGCTTTCAGCAAAAGAAGACCGAAATGTTTATAGGGAACGGAAACAATGAACATCGTAACGGGGACGATGACGGCTGATCAGCCGCCAACCTTACTTCGCACCATCAATTGGACGGGGGCATTCTGGGTCGCAAGCGGCGTTCCCGCTCTTGTCCTGTTCTCAATCGGTGGCATTGCGGGCACGACTGGCAATGTCGCGTTCCTCGTCTGGTTCGCCAGCATGTGCATGGGTTTCATCCAGTCGTTCACCTACGCTGAGATCGCAGGCCTCTTTCCCAATAAATCCGGCGGCGCATCGGTCTACGGCGCCTCTGCCTGGGTGCGTTACTCGAAGCTGATTGCCCCGCTCTCGGTCTGGTGCAACTGGCTCGCCTGGACGCCCGTGCTGTCGCTCGGCTGCTCGATCGCGGCGGCCTATATTCTGAATGCTCTCGGGCCCATCCCCGGCGCGGAATCGCCCGAGGTTCTGGCCTGGGTACAGGCCAACGCCGGCTCCATCACAGCCGACAGCTCGCGGGTCGCGGAATGGCTCGCAGCCAATGCCGGCAAGACGCCGGCCGACGCCGTCACGGCGCTGCTCGTACAGGATGGCGTGGCGGCGCTGACACCCGCCTTCCGCAACTGGACGCTTGCCGCGGGCAGCATCGGTCCGGTCTCGTTCTCGCTCAACTGGACGTTCTTCATCGGCGTCGTCCTGATGCTGCTCACGTTCGCCATCCAGCACCGCGGCATCCTCGGCACTGCCAACGTGCAGAAGCTCATCGGGCTCGTGGTCATCATTCCGATGCTGATCGTCGGCATCGCGCCGATCATCACCGGCCAGATCAACTGGGACAACTACACGCCGCTCGTTCCGCTGCAGGAGGCCTACGTGCCGACCCACGGCGAATGGAGCATCAGCGGCTGGACGCTTGTGCTTGGCGGCATGTTCATCGCCGCCTGGTCGACCTACGCCTTCGAGACGGCCATCTGCTATACGAGCGAGTTCAAGGACCCCAAGACCGACACCTTCCGGGCGATCTTCTTTTCCGGCCTGCTGTGCCTCGTGCTCTACACGCTGGTGCCGTTCACGTTCCAGGGCGTGCTCGGCCTCAACGGCATGCTCGAGGACTCAATCGTCGACGGCTCGGGCGTGGCCGAAGCGATGGGCCGCATGGTCAGCGGCGGCAGCGGCGGGTTCATCACTTCCGCCATGGTCATGATGATGATCTTCGCCTTGATGCTCGCCATCATGACGGCGATGGCCGGCTCGGCTCGGACGCTTTACCAGGGCTCCGTCGACGGCTGGCTGCCGCGCTACCTGTCGCGGGTGAACACGCACGGCGCGCCGACGGCCGCCATGTGGACCGACCTCGTGTTCAACGTCGGGCTCCTCGCCATCGCAGCCGCCGACGCGACGAGCTACTTCTTCATCCTCGCCGTTTCCAACTGCTGCTACATCATCTTCAACTTCCTCAACCTCAACTCGGGTTGGATCCATCGCATCGATAACGGCCACATTCCGCGTCCGTGGAAGGCTCCGACGTTCCTGCTGGTACTCGGCACCTGCTTCGCGTTCGTCAACGCGGTGTTTCTCGGCGCGGGCGCCAAAGTCTGGAACCCGGTGGCGCTGTGGGCGGGACTGATCGCGGCAGGGCTGATCATCCCGGTCTTCATCTATCGCCACTATGTGCAGGACCGCGGCAAATTCCCGCCGAACATGCTGGCCGACCTGAACCTCACTCAGGACGAGCTCAAAGTCCGGAAGGCGGGCATCCTGCCTTACCTGACGCTGATCGCGGGCATCACGGTCGTTCTCGCGGCGAACTGGATCTTCCAGTTGCCGGCCTGACGGCACACGGGCGGCGGACAAGCGCCGCCGCCCACCCGGCCGCTGCAAACGATCAGGACAAGCGGCAACGCCGATCCGACCCGGACCGGCCTATCGGCGAAGCCAACAAGAAGAAAACATCGCGGAGGACATGTCGATGCTCATCGAAGGCATCAAAAGCAGACCAAAGTACCCCGGCTTGACTGCCGATTGCTACGCCCACCATCACGTGTTCGCCGCCGACGGCGATGGCGCGCAGGCCATACTCGACCTCTTCGCCCGGGACGGGTCCGAGATCAAAGGTCGCATCGATATCGTCTACGCCCGGACCGAGCCCACCGCCAACAGCGCGGTCCGCCTGCAGGAGCTCCCGGTCGACGTCGTACACGCCATGCCCACGCTGGCCACCGCCATGCAGCGCCTGAGAGCCGTTCTCGGCCGCGCGCGCATGGGCACGCGCATCTACGCGGCCGGAAGCGAGACCCTGATCGGCCTCACCGTCCAGATCGCGCAGCAGTGCGGCATGGACCCGCAAACGGTGCTGACCGAACACCGCGGCACGCACGCCCGCCGCGTGCAGTGCGTGCACTGCAAAGGGTTCACCGAGCACGTCACGACCAGCATCGTGAAGTGCGCGCATTGCGACACGAACCTGCTCGTTCGCGATCACTATTCGAAGCGGCACGCGGCATTTCAGGGCGTCTGCGCCGACGCCGAGGTGCCTGGAGATCTTCCGCCCATCGACGAGGTGTTCAAATGAGCAGCGCTGAAATTTCCGTCCGCGTTGCGCGCATAGAGACCGTGGCCGAGCGCATCAAGCGGATCCGATTCGTTCCGGTTGACGGCCAGCCGCTGCCCACGTTCTCGGCCGGCTCCCACGTCGTCCTCAAACTACGCGACGGCGACCGGACGATCAGGAACGCCTATTCCTTGATGGGTCCCCTCGGTGATACCAGCGGCTACGAGATCAGCGTCCTCAGGACGACCCAGTCCCGCGGCGGCTCGCAGTTCATCCACGAGCGCCTTTACGAAGGCGCGCAGCTGTCGATCACCCACCCGTACAATCTGTTCCCGATCGATCTGCGCGCGCGCAAGCATCTGCTGATCGCCGGCGGCATCGGTATCACGCCCATCATGGCCATGGCCGACCAGCTCTTTGCCATCGGCGCCCCTTACGAGCTGCACTATTCGACACGCACGCCGAGCTCGGGCGCCTACGTGGACGAGCTCAAGCAGAAGCACGGCCGCAAATTGCATCACTACCAGACCGTCTCGTCGCGCCGCATCGACCTGGCCGGGCTCCTGCCGCAGCAGCCGCTCGGCACGCACCTCTACGTCTGCGGCCCCGACGCCATGATCGAGGACGTGCTGCGGCTGGCGAAGGAAGCCGGCTGGCCGAGCCAGCACGTGCATTCCGAGCATTTCACCGCCCCGCGCGGCGGCCTGCCCTTCGACGTCGTGCTCACTCAGTCTCAAAGAACCGTTCGTGTGCAGGAGGACGAGAGCATCCTGCACGCCCTCGAGTCCGCCGGGCTCAATCCGCCGTATCTGTGCCGCGGGGGCGCGTGCGGTCAGTGCGAGACCGCCGTCGTCAACTGCGAGGGGAACATCCTCCACTACGACCACTACCTCACCGACGAGGAAAAGCAGGCCGGCCGCAAGATCATGATCTGCGTCTCCCGCATCAAGGGATCACACATCACGCTCGATCTCTAGCCTCCGCCTGCGCGATACGACAAAGGAGCAGCCATGAACCACGAATTCAAGCAAGAGACCTTCAGGAACGACTTCACGTACTTCAACAGCCCGAGTGCGATCAGGCGCTTTCCCTTCCCGTTCTGGGAGGACAAGTACATGTACTCGGTCAACATCGAGCCGCACACCAAGGGTGAGCCGGGCACGCCTTTCGAGTTCCCCATCGACATCGACGAGCACTACGTATCGGAGGTGGCGGACCGCGCCCTCGTGCTGCGCGAGGATCCGCTGCGGTGCCAGGCACTGCCCCATATGATGCTGGCACAATGGGACATGCTCGAGCTGCTGATGACGAGCATGGCGCGCGACTATCCGCAATGGTTCTCGCTCAAGACCGAGGGCGATCATTGGCATTGGATCAACCGCCCCCTCAATATCGATCAGAAGTTCGTCTTCGGCGATGCCTCGACGCTGCCCTGCGAGCCGATGGAGTATATCGGCCGCCAGTGCCAGGGCGACTTCTCCCTTCAGGACCAGCGCGACGGCCAGCTCTGGATGGACGGCGGCATCATCACCTCGCAGGCAGACTGGTCGCTCGACTTCGACGTCGGCATGAACTTCATGGAATGGCATGGCCCCGTGCCGCTGGCTCACGACATGGGCGTGTTCGACCGCGCCCTCAAGTTCCTTCTCAATCTCCAGCAGGGCCATCCCGTGCGCCGCCTCAACTGGACCATGACCATCAACCCGCGGCTCGATACGAGCCCCGAGAACTACAACAAATGGGGCAAGGATCGCACCACGGTGACGCCAGAGAACGTCGGCGACAAAGTCCACCTGCGTGTCGAGCTTCAGGCGATGTGGCGCTTGCCGAGGTCGAACGCCATCCTGTTCTCCATCCGCGGCTATCTCCTGAAGATGCGGGAGCTGGTGACGGTGCCGAAATGGGGCCGCCGCATGCACCGCGTGTTGAAGACGGTGCCCCAGGAGCTCGTCGACTACAAAGGCATCACCCGCTACCGCGACACGACCCTCGCCTGGCTGGCCCAGTATGACGATGGACTTCCGACATCCCCGGGAGGCAGCCCGGACTGAAACAGAGCACCGCACCGCGTCGCGCCGTCCGCGGCAGCGCATAAGCACTGAAAATAAACATCCAGAGGATACGTCATGTCGACCACTACCCGCGTCACCGCCCTCGAAAGCCGGCATAGGGCACTCGGATCGGACCTCGCCCAGTCGTGGAATGAGCTGCCCATCCCTCAGAACTATGCGAGCGATCCTTATGACGAGGTGGCGGCAACCCGCTATCGCGCCGGGCTCATCGAGGTCACGGGCCTCAACATCGTCAACGTCTCAGGCCCCGACGCGACGGCCTTCCTGAACTATCTGCTCTCCACCGACATCGCGAAGGCCGAGCCGGGCGATTCCCACATCTCCAACACCGTCAACGACGAGGGCGGTCTGATTGACGACGTGCTCGTCTACATCGACGGCCCCAACACGTTCCGCGTCTCGCATGGCGGCGGCGACTTCGGCAAAACCCTCAAGGCGTATGCGCCGAAGTACAACGTCACGGTCGAGCCCGACAACGACGTGCATATTCTCTCGCTCCAGGGACCTGCCGCTCTGGAGGTGCTTGCGCCGCACACCCCTGCAGATCTCGCCAGCCTCGGCTACTTCAAGCATGTCAAGACGACCCTCTTCGGCCGTGACGTCTCGCTCGCCCGCGGCGGCTATTCGGGCGAGCGCGGATACGAGGTGTTCTGCTCCCGCAAGGATGCGCCGTTCCTCTGGGATTCCATCCTCGAGGCGGGCAAGGCGAAGGGCGTGATCCCCGTGTCCTGGACATGCCTCGACATCGTGCGCGTCGAGTCCGGGCTGCTGTTCTTCCCCTTCGACATGCCTCATCCGAACACCACCCCGTGGGAAGTCCGGGCGGACTGGACGGTCGATCTCGCCAAGCCGGATTTCCGCGGCAAGGCTGCTCTTGCGGCCAGCAAGGGCAAGGAGCGCTCGTTCATCACGGGGCTTGAGGTGGATGCGGCCGAAGCCGTTACACCCGGCGCGAAGGTGCTGGCAGCGGGTCAGGATGTCGGCGTCGTAACGAGTACCGTATTCAGCCAGCACCTTGGAAAATCGCTCGCCATGGCTCAGATCGCGCCGTCCCACACGGCGCTCGGTACGGCGCTAGACATCAATGACGGCGGAAAAGCTCTGAAGGCGACCGTGGTTCGCATGCCCTTCTATGATCCGCTGAGGCTCAGAACACATCCCCCCGTGCGCGGCTGAACCAGGGTCGCGCACCTCCTGGACTGGCCGGAAACTTCGCGTTTCCGGTCCTTTTTATCCCTTGGTGGTCGCTACGGCAAAAAGCCGGCCGCCAACCCGCATAAAAAAGGAGATCTCCATGACGGTCCTGTCTTACGGAAAAAACTTCTCTCCGAAAGCGACGCCGATTGAAACAGATCTGGATGGATGGAAACCCGTCGAAGGATCGCCGACCATGAAGACGTGGATCGAGCATAAAACCGACGACGGCAAGTTCCTCACGGGCTTCTGGGAAGCAACACCTGGCACCTATCATGTCACGTATGCGGCAGACGAGTTCATCCATCTGTTCGAAGGCAAGGTGACGCTTTCCGAGGAGGGCGGAGCGACGACGACTTATTCCGCCGGCGATGGCTTCCAGATCCCGAAGGGCTTCATCGGACTCTGGAGAACCGAGGAGCGTATCCGCAAGATATTCACCATTCGGATTCCGTGAGCGAAATTGAAGCGGTAGCGCGCCGCCTGTCCGTCTCGGTCTTTTGGGACGCGTCGCGCTACCGCTCGAAGCAAAATAGACCAAGAGCGACTTGCCTGTTGCCGCTCAAGGCGCAACAAAATGCGCAATATCGAGCGCAACACACGTGGGAACGCGCGTGTGTTCATATAAAAGGCTTTTCTAAAGCGATCCCATTCCGACCCGCTGAGCCATTTCCCTTCAAAATCTGCCGCGACGCCTATTGTTCAGCCGTCGGATTTCCGTGCGCTTTGCACGCCCCGAAATCCCCCAAACAGATCCAATCCTTTCAAGGAATTGGGTCTTTACCTTATTAAGTTGCTGCACCACCTTCCACTTGATCGCGTCTCGTGCCGGTGGCACAACCAATCCAACGTGGGTGTGGTGGTGGCTGCGCATGTGAGGATCGAGGGTCGGCGCGACCGGGCGACAGCGACCCTCTCGCCCTCGACCGCCTGCGCAGCGCTCATATTGTCCATGTCCTGCGTGACCGGCGTGCGCCTTCCCCTCCGCATGGAGACAGGAGGCGGGCGGGTTCGGAGCATGGAAACCTTCACTTAAGTCTCGGCGGCCCCTTTCATTGTTCTGCAACGTCGTTTTGCGTAAGACGTCGATATGCTCAAGATCTCCATTCCCGCCGCCCATATTGTCCCCGTCATCCTTTCGGGCGGATCCGGCACGCGCCTGTGGCCGATCTCCCGCGCGCTCTATCCCAAGCAGTTCGTGACGGGGCTCAACGGCGAATCGAAAAGCCTGCTCACGGCGACCCTCACGCGCCTCTCGCCGGATGTGGGCTTCGCGGCGCCGATCGTGGTCTGCAACAACGCGCACCGCTTCCTCGTGCGTGAAAACGCGGAGGCGGCCGGCGTGAAGCCGGGCGCCATCGTGCTCGAGCCCGTCGGCCGCAATACCGCCCCCGCCATCGCCGTGGCCGCGCTCATCGCCCAGCGCCGGGATCCGAACGCGGTCCTCGTCGTCATGCCGTCGGACCATGTCCTCGATGCGTCGAGCTTCGAGCCCGCCGTCCGGCATGCGGCGGAGATCGCCAACGAGGGGCGCATCGTGCTGTTCGGCATGACGCCGACCGAGCCCAATACCGGCTACGGCTACATCCGCAAGGGCGCCGCGCGTCCGGACGACGGCATCAGCGCCTACGACGTCGACGGCTTCTTCGAGAAGCCCACCGCCGAGACCGCCGCCCGCTATCTCGCCGACGGCAGCTACCTCTGGAACAGCGGCATCTTCGTGTTCAAGGCGAGCACGATCCTCGACGAGCTCGAGCGGCGCGACGCGCCCCTCGTTGCCGCCGCCCGCGCCTCCATCGATGGCGCGACGGAGGATCTCGGCTTCCTTCGGCTCGAGACGCAGGCATTCGCCGCCGCCCCCAGCATCTCGATCGATTACGCGGTGATGGAGCAGGTGCGCGGCGCCGTGGTGCTGCCGCTTTCGATCCGCTGGAGCGACCTCGGCTCGTGGAGCGCGCTGTGGGATGCTGCCCCGCGCGACGCGGACGGCAATTTCGTGCAGGGCGACGCCCTGATCGAGGACACGACCAACTGCTACATCCGCAGCGAGAAAGCGCTGATCTCCACCATCGGCGTCAAGGATCTCGTCATCGTCGAAACGCCGGACACGGTGCTCATCGCCGACAAGTCGCGCTCGCAGGATGTCGGGCGCATGGTGGAGCGGCTGAAGAGCACGAGCCGCAAGGAGCACGAGCAGCACGTCCGCAGCTTCCGGCCGTGGGGCTACTTCGAGGTCCTCAACGTCGGCCCGCGCTTTCAGGTGAAGCTGCTGAACGTCACCCCCGGCGGCGTGCTCTCGCTTCAGATGCACCATCACCGCTCGGAGCACTGGGTCGTCGTGCAGGGGACGGCCCGCGTCACGGTCGAGGGGCGCGAGACGCTCGTCCGCGAGAACGAAAGCGTCTATATCGTCGCCGGGCAATGGCACCGCCTCGAAAATCCGGGCAAGGTGCCGCTGCAGCTCATCGAGGTGCAGATCGGAAGCTATCTCGGCGAGGACGACATCATCCGCGGCGACGACATCTATCGCCGCGCCGACGAGGAGACACGCTGAGGAGGCGCGGAGCGCCGCCGACGCGCCTCTCGGGAAAAGCTCCCGCCTGCCCTGATCCGGTCGGAATGTTGGTCTCTGTGAACGGCTGGGGCTGGCGAAGCCGCCGCCGAAGCCGGAGACTCGAGAGGGTGCGCCGGCCGATGCGGGAGCGCGCCGCCTCGAGATCCGAGCGCGGCCGGCAAGACGTATCCTGCCGGTCAGAGCGGCCTCGGAAAGAACAGTCAGAGCGTGCAGCCCGTGAGCTTTGCAATCCCCACACGCCTCGTCGCGATCGCTGTGCTTGGAGCGCTTTGGGCGACGAGCGCGCCCCTTTCTGCGGCGAGGGCCGGCGCGGATCCCTCCTCCGCCGGCGGCGCAGGCCCGTCTCAGGCCGATGCGGCCCCCTCCAATACGGCCGACCCCGAATGCCTCACGATCACGCAATCGTCTGCGACGACGTATTTGATCTCGAATACTGCCTGCGCGGATCAGAGCGTGCTAACGTCCATCGAGCTGGCGACGGGTGACGCCGCGGCCGCGGCCCGCTGCTTCACGAAAAAGATCCGAAGCCAGCTCTCGATCGCCAGCGAGCAGGCCCCACCCGTGATTAATTATCAATGCATCGAAGGCACGCCGGGCTGCACGGCCGACATCCTGCGCGGCATGTTCCCCGAATGCCGCGCCGGTTGAGCTGCGCATCGGAACGTCACAAGGCGTGAAGCGAATGTCGCACTACGACCGCGATGGCAGTGTCGAGCGTCAGCAGATCCACGAGATCGCGCTCAACATCGCGCGCCGTCTCCTGAACGCGCTCGAAACCGGCCGTCACGCCCCGCCTCAGCTCGCGGGCGAGATCGATGCCACTGCGCGCAGGATCTCCGACGTGCAGCGCGACGTCGAGACCGTCATGGCCACGCAGCCGTTCGGTGCTCCGCTCGATATGCCGGTGCTGACGCACATTCTCGCCAGCCAGCAGCATGCTCTCGGCCTGCTCGAGCAGCTCGAGACGCGTATCCAGGGCTATGCTGCCCCCACGCCCGCTCCATGGCCCGTGGAGACCACTGCACCGGCGCCGCGCTATCCGGCGCAACAGCACTGGGGAGCGGCGGGTCCCCCCGCTCACGCGCCAGCGCCCCGCCATCCGGGCTATGCGCCGTCCGCGCCGCCTTATGCCCGCCCAGCCCCTGGTCAAGGCCAACCCTCGGGGCGAGCAGCCCCGGTGCGGCCTCCTGCGCCGCATCCCTCGCAATATGGCGCGTCGACCGCTCCACAACAGCAGCGTCCGGCGCAGCCTCAAACACCGGCGCAGCAACAGCAGCAGCAGCAGCGCCGAGGTGGGAAACCCTCCACGGCTCTCCTCTCGCGCCGGTTGAACTTCGCGGCCCTCGGCCGGCGCCTGACGGAGCCCATCTATGCCGCCGCGGCGGCCACGCTGACCGTGATGGCCGGTACGCTCCTGGTTGCGTCCTTCCTGATGCCGGGGCCCGCCAGCGTGCAGGCGCGGCGCGATGAAGCCTCCGGCCCGAAGCTCGACGGACGCCTCGGCGCGGGCGAGCCGACGCCCTCCGCGTCGTCACCGGCCGCTCCCGATCCCACGGCGCAGTTCGCCGCGGCCGCCGCCGACCCCTCAAGCGTCGAGCAACCCTATCTCGTCGTGCTCACGACCCGTCTGACGACAGAGGAGCTGCGCAAGGACTTCGAAGGCTTCAGCGAGACCTATGCGGCGCTTCTCGAGGGTCGAAAGGCTCGCGTCGAGCGTATCCAGGGGCAGGATCAGAAGACGTGGCACCGTCTCTCCCTCGTGCCGCCGCAGTCGCAGGCCGATGCCAAGGCGCTGTGCGCGAAGCTGCGCGCCGCCGGCCTCACCGGCTGCTGGATCCGCCGCGTGCCTCTGGGTGATGCGTCGCTCCGCTGATGGCTCCGCCCCCGCGCGCCGCCGCGCTTGCGGCCCCGGGGCGATGCCCCTATGTGAGGGCAGCCGGCATGCCGCCACGCCTCATCCGACGGAGTCCCATGACGCCCATCATCTCCTTGCGGAACGTCGGCAAGACCTATGCGTCCGGCCACGTGGCGCTCAAGGACGTCACGCTCGACATCCGCGAGCGCGAGATCTTCGCGCTGCTCGGCCCCAACGGCGCCGGCAAGACGACGCTGATCAGCATCGTCTGCGGCATCGTCAACGCCACCTCGGGAGGCATCTCCGTCGCCGGTCTCGACATCGCGCGCGACGCGCGCGCCGTGCGCTCGCTGATCGGGCTGGTGCCGCAGGAGCTGGCCACGGAAATGTTCGAGACCGTCTGGGCCACGGTCTCCTTCAGCCGCGGCCTGTTCGGCAAGCCGCGTAACCCGGCACTCGTCGAGAAGGTGCTGCGCGAGCTCTCCCTCTGGGACAAGAAGGACACGCGCATCATGGCGCTCTCCGGCGGCATGAAGCGGCGCGTGCTCATCGCCAAGGCGCTCGTGCACGAGCCGCGCATCCTGTTCCTGGACGAGCCCACGGCCGGCGTCGACGTGGAGCTGCGCAAGGACATGTGGAACATCGTGCGCGGCCTGCGCGACAACGGCACCACGATCATCCTCACCACGCACTACATCGAGGAAGCCGAGGAGATGGCCGACCGCATCGGCGTCATCGCCAAGGGCGAGCTGATCGTGGTGCAGGAGACGCGCGAACTGATGCGCAAGCTCGGCCGCAAGCAGCTCGTCCTCGAGTTGCAGAGGCCGCTCGATGCGATCCCCGCCGCGCTCGCCCAGCATGCGCTGGAGCTTGGCGCGGGCGGCACCGCCCTCACCTTCACCTACGACACGCAGGCCGAGCGCACCGGCATCACCGCGCTCCTCGCCGACATGCGCGAGGCGGGCATCGGCTTCAAGGACCTCGCGACGCATCAAAGCTCGCTCGAGGACATCTTCGTGGATCTGGTGAGGCAATCGCGATGAATCTCGAAGCCATCCGCGCCATCTATGGATTCGAGATGGCCCGCTGGGGCCGCACGCTGCTGCAGAGCATCGTCTCGCCCGTGCTCTCGACCTCGCTCTATTTCGTGGTGTTCGGCACCGCCATCGGCTCGCGCATCGCCGAGATCGACGGCGTGGCCTACGGCGCCTTCATCGTGCCCGGCCTCGTCATGATGCTGCTGCTGACCGAAAGCACCTCGAACGCCGCCTTCGGCATCTATTTCCCGCGCTTCACCGGCACGATCTACGAGCTGCTCTCCGCGCCGATCTCGTCGTTCGAGATCGTGCTCGGCTACGTTGGCGCGGCGGCAACGAAATCGGTGGTGCTCGGCCTCGTCATCCTCGCCACGGCGGGCCTCTTCGTGCCGCTCAAGATCGCGCATCCCGTCTGGATGCTCGCGTTCCTCGTCCTCACGGCCGTCACCTTCAGCCTGTTCGGCTTCATCATCGGCGTGTGGGCCGACGGCTTCGAGAAGCTCCAGATCATCCCGATGCTGGTGCTGATGCCGCTGACGTTCCTCGGCGGCACGTTCTACTCGATCAAGATGTTGCCGCCGTTCTGGCAGACGGTGACGCTGGCCAACCCGATCGTCTACCTGATCAACGGCTTCCGCTGGAGCTTCTACGAGATCTCCGACGTCAACATCGCCGTCAGCCTCGCGATGACGCTGGGCTTCCTCGTGGTGTGCCTCGCCGTCATCTGGTGGATCTTCAAGACGGGCTACCGGCTCAAGGCGTAGCGGGTCCTCAGCGCGCCGAAAGATCGCTGTCCTTCGCAATGCCGAGCTGGATCTGCACGAAGTGGACGGCGCCGTCGAGCATGCTCACCGGATGCACGAGATTGGCGAGCGCCCCGGCCACGAGTGCATCGAACCCGAGCCCGGCGCGCCCGATCACGAGCAGCGCCCGGTCGCGCGCGTCGATGGCGGCCATGATCGCCTCGGCATGGTCACGCCGCCGAACGCCGTCGAACTCCGGGCGGACCGCCGCAAGACCGTATCTCTGCCCGGCCAGCATCGCATCGAGGTCGAAGCCCGCCTCTGCGGCGGCGGACGCAAAGCGGGCACGGCTCCCTTCTCCCGGAGCGGGCGCGTGGTGCGCCGTGACGAACGCGGCATAGAGCGGGCCGAACGCGGGCCGTCCCGCCTCTGCGATGGCGTCGGCGATGCGCTCACAGCCGCCATGCCAGAGTGCGGCCTCCGGGTCATCCTCGCAGGTCATGCGCACCGAATACGCGCGCGGCAGGTCCATCCGTCCCTGCATGTCGGAGAGGGCGATCGCAAACGCCACCCAGCCCGCCGCCAGCACCAGGGCGAGCACGAGCTTCCATCGCCGCACCATGTCGTCGAGGGTCTCACGGGCCGCCGATGCGAGTCGCGCGATGAGCATCACGGGGCGCAGGATTCCATCCTCCCGAGCCCGTGACAAGCGCAGCGGCATGGGAGACTAAGGCGCCAGGCCTTGCGAGGGCGGCGGCGGCGCGTCGGGATCGAACACCTCGCCCATCGCGGAGCTGCCGTCGCGCCCGTAGATGTCGGGCCGGAACTCGATGCGCCCGTCCGGCTCGGCCCAGGCGGTGATGTAGGCGAAATAGACCGGCACCGGCCGCGTCAGCGCCACGTTCAGCGCCTGGCCCTGATCGATTACGGCCTGCACCTGCCCGGGGTTGCCCCAGCCCGGCTCGAAGCTCGCCAGCCATTCGACGAGCTGGAACACGTCCTGCACGCGCACGCAGCCGGCGCTGAAGGCGCGTGCGCGCTGCTGGAACAGCGGCTTCATCGGCGTGTCGTGCATGTAGACGCCGTGCTCGTTCTGCATGTCGATGCGCACGAGCCCGAGCGCGTTCTGCGGGCCTGGATCCTGCTTCAGCTTGACGACGCGCGCATCGGCCTGCGACCAGTCGATGGAGGTCGGATCGATCTCCGGGCCATTGAAGTCGCCCGAGACGACGCGGATGTGCTCTTTCTGCAGGTAGTCCGGCTCTTTCACGAGGCGCGGGAACACGTCGAGCTTCGCCACGCTGTCCGGCACGCGCCAGTAGGGGAAGAAGTTGAGGTTGCGGATCGTCGCCTTGAGGGTGGGCGTGTCGCGCCCCTGCCGCCCGACGATCACGCGGTGGCGCAGCACCGTGCGATAGCGCTCGACCGCCTCGAGCTGATAGGCGGGCACGTTGACGAGCACATAGCGATCTTCCGGCGGGATCTGCACCAGCTCGAGAATGCGGCCATGGTTGAGCTTGAGCTGCGCGAGGCGATCCTCGGCGGAGACGTTGAGCGCGGCCAGCGTCGGCTTGTCGACGCGGCCCGTGGCACGCAGGCCGTTGCGCTCCTGATAGCGCACGACGGCCTGCTCGAGGCCGGTGTCGAACGTGTAGTCGTTGATGCTCGCCGAGCGCGGCAGCTCGCCCGTCACCATCAGGCGGCGGCGCAAATAGGCGATCCGCTCGTCGCTGTCGCCGACGCGCATCATGCGGTCGCCGGGGATGGGCCGCCAGCCGCCCTTGGTGACGATGCGCTGATAGAGATCGATCGCGTTCTCCATCGCGATGAGCATCTCATCGCTGCGGTAGGGCACGTCGTTGGGCCTCAGATCGTTCAGCACCTCCTGCCGCGGCGGCGTGCGCTCGAGGGAGGCGCGCTTGCCGGTGTAGTCCGGCGAGCCGAAGGTGGTGATTCCCTCCCACCAGTTGCCGTCCTGCGCGGCGGCCGACGAGCCGGCCCACAGCAGCGCCGCAGCGGACAGCGAAACGGCAAGCCGAGAGCGGTTGGCGCATCGGCTGAGCGAGATCAATGAAGCCACCGGAATTCCAGTCCTTGCAAGGTCAGGGGGCAAAGGCTCTCCGCCGACGTCGTCGCACATCAAGGCACGACACGATTTTGCGGGCACGCGGTGCAGCCGTTTAACGGAAATCATATGGCCAAACAAAGACCCCGCGGCAAGGTGGCCGGAGGATAGGTCATTGTGGCCACAGGCCGTGGCCGACGGGTCACATCGTACGACCGGCCGACTCGGCTAGCCAGACCTCAGCCAGGGAAATGATCCCAGCCGGCCGTCTCCGGCAGCGCCATCGGGGCTCCGTCCCAGCCGGTCAGCGCGAGGCCCTCCCCGGCGGCAAGCACGCCGATCTCCGCGACGGCCACGCCGCTCGCCCCGGCGGCGGCCCGATAGGCGTCCGCCTGGTCCGAGGGCACGGCTGCCAGCACCTCGTAATCGTCGCCGCCGGTCAGGACGGCCGGCAGCAAAGCGGGATCGCGCACGAGCGCCGCCTGCACGGCCTCCGACAGCGGCATCCGGCGAACATCGAGCGCCGCGCGCACGCCCGAAGCTGCGGCGAGCCGCCCACCGTCCTTGATCAAGCCGTCCGAGACGTCCATCGCCGCCGAGGCGCACGCGAGGACATGAGGGGCGAGCGCGACGCGCGGCTCGGGACGCAGATAGCGCTGCACGAGGGCATGGGCCTGCGCGTCATCGAGCCCCATCCGCGTCGCGGCCTCCCGCCCGTCACGGCGCACGCGGAGCCCCAGCGCGCTGTCGCCCACCGTGCCGGAGAGGAACAGGAGATCGCCGATGCGCGCGCCGGTGCGGCGCACGGCGCGTCCGTGCGGCACACTTCCGATCGCCGTGAGCGTCGCCGTGAGCGGGCCCGGACGGCGGTCGGTATCGCCGCCGGCGAGATGGAGGCCGAATGCCGATTGCGCCGCCCCGAGGCCGGCCGCGAAACCGTCGAGCCAGGCGCGGTCCGGACGCTCCGGGAAGGAGATGGCCAGAAGATAGGCGAGCGGGCGCGTGCCCTTGGCGACGAGATCCGAGACATTGACGGCCAGCGCCTTCCACGCGATGTCGGCAGCGCTGTCATCGGCGAAGAAGTGGACGCCTTCCGCGACGGCATCGGTCGTCAGCACGAGATCCTCGCCTGGACCTGGCGTCAGCACCGCGCAGTCGTCCTTGAGCCCCAGCGCGCCAGCAAATCCTCGGGCGAGCGGCGCAAAGGTGCTTTGGATCAGCTCGTCCTCACCCCCTGGCCGCGTGCGCGTCATGGGGCGTCAGCCTCCGCCGCCCGGCGTCTCGAATTCCTTGGCGCGTACTTTGTGGGCGATCCTGTCGAGCACGCCGTTGACGACCTTCGGCTCGTCGTCCTCGAAGAAGGCCTTGGCGATGTTGATGTACTCGTTGATCGTCACGCGCGCGGGCACGTCGCGCCGCTCCAGAAGCTCGAACACGCCGCCGCGCAGGATGGCGCGCAGGATGGAGTCCACGCGCACGAGCCGCCAGCC
>DAITBB010000007.1:0-68440 GCA_036823975.1 Hyphomicrobium sp. | reverse complement strand
TCGCGGACCCCCTCGAAGATGAAGATCAGAAGCGACAGCATGATCGCGATCGAGAAGAAAGCCGACATGCCGAGCCAGGGTGCGGCGAGATCGCCTTTGCCTTGCAGCAGCAGCTCGCCCAGCGACGGCGAGCCCGGCGGCAGGCCGAGCCCGAGGAAGTCGAGCGAGGTCAGCGTGGTGATGGAGCTCGAAAGCTGGAACGGCAGGAACGTCACGGCCGCAACCGCCGCATTCGGCAGCACGTGCTTCCACATGATCGTCCGGTTCGGCAGTCCCAGCGCGCGCGCCGCACGCACGTACTCGAAATTACGCGCGCGCAGGAACTCCGCGCGTACGACGCCGACCAGACTGGTCCACTGGAAAGCGAGCAGCACCAGCAGCAGCGTCCAGAACCCCGGCACCAGCACCGCCGCGATGATGATCAGCACATAGAGCGTCGGAATGTTGCCCCAGATCTCGAGGAAGCGCTGCATCGAGAGATCGAGCCAGCCGCCGTAATACCCCTGCACGGCGCCGGCCGCGATCCCGACCACGCTCGACAGAATCGTGAGGATGAGGCCGAACAGCACCGAGATGCGGAAGCCGTAGATGACGCGCGCGAGCACGTCGCGCCCCTGGTTGTCGAGCCCGAGCCAGTTCCAGTTGCCGATGGCATTGTAGCGCGCGAGCTGATCGGCCGGCGCATCGCAGAGCTTGGCTTGGGCTGCCCATTGCGGCGGCGCCGGATAGCCGAGGCCGCCCTGAATCTCTGCCCCGTCGCGGTCGATGGTGCACCGCCCTTCGCTGTCCGCGCGGTTCGGATAGTCCTTGTTGATGGTATCGTAGGAGTAGCGGATCGGCGGCCACAGCATCCAGCCGTTGGCCTCGATCTCGTCGATGATCAGAGGATCGCGATAGTCCGTCACGGCGAGAAAGCCGCCGAACTTGGACTCGGGATAATCGACGAGCACCGGAAACAGCGTCTCGCCCTTGTAGCTCGCGATCAGCGGGCGATCGTTCGCGATCAGCTCCGCGAACAGCGTGAGCACGAAGAGCGCGAGGAAGAGGATGAGGCTCCAGTAGCCGCGCCGGTTCGCCTTGAAGTTCGCCCAGCGCCGCTTGTTGATCGGGCTCAGCGCGAAACGAGGGGTGAGGCGCGTGACGAGCGGAGGGCGCACGGGATCGGCCACCACCGCGGTCTTCGGCACCTCGTCGTGTTTGGCGTCCACCGCTAGACCTCCCGGCTTTCGAAGTCGATGCGCGGATCGACGAGCGTGTAGACGAAGTCGGTGATCACGTTCACGACGAGGCCCATGAGCGCGAAGATGTAGAGCGTCGCGAACACGACAGCATAGTCCCGCTTGATGGCGGATTCGAACCCGAGCAGCCCGAGCCCGTCGAGCGAGAAGATCGTCTCGATCAGGAGCGAGCCGGAGAAGAAGGCGCCGATGAACGTCGCCGGAAAGCCCGCGATGATGATCAGCATCGCGTTGCGGAACACATGCCCGTACAGCACCTCGCGCTCGCCGAGCCCCTTCGAGCGCGCGGTGGTGACGTACTGCTTGCGGATCTCGTCGAGAAAGCTGTTCTTGGTGAGGAAGGCCATGGTCGTAAACGATCCGATCGCCATGGCGATGATCGGCAACGTCAAGTGCCAGAAGTAATCGGCGACCTTTCCGATCAGCGAGAGCTGCTCCCAGTTGTCGGACGTAAGCCCGCGCGAGGGAAACCACTGGAAGAAGGACGAGCCCGCAAACACGATCAGCAGCAGCACCGCGATCAGAAAGCCCGGCACCGCATAGCCGATGACGAGCAGCGTGCTCGTCCACGTATCGAACGGCTCGCCGTCGCGCACCGCCTTTCGGATGCCGAGGGGGATCGAGATGAAATACGTGATCAGCGTCATCCACAGGCCGAGCGAGATCGAGACCGGCATCTTCTCCTTGATGAGCTCGATGACGGACACGTCGCGGAAATAGCTCTTGCCGAAGTCGAACGTGAGGTAGTTCTTCATCATGAGCAAGAAGCGCTCATGCGCCGGCTTGTCGAAGCCGAACTGCCGTTCGAGGTCCTTGATAAACTCCGGATCGAGCCCCTGCGCGCCGCGGTATTTCGAGGTGACGCTGTCGCCCGCGCCCTGGCCGAGCTGGGCCTGGTTGCCCCCGCCGAGCGTATCCCGTCCGCCCCCGCCGAGGCGATCGGACATCGACGTATCGCTGCCCGTGAGCTTGGCGATCATCTGCTCGACGGGCCCGCCCGGCGCAAACTGGATGATGACGAAGCTGATCAGCATGATTCCGAGCATGGTCGGAATGATGAGCAACAGTCGCTTGAGGAGATAGGCAGCCATTGTTCGATCACGTCTCCTTGCGCGTCAGCATCCGCCGCGTGGCATGAGCCTCAGCGCTGCACCAGCGCCTTCGCCTTCTCGCTATCGAGCCACCAGGTTTCCGTCGCGCCCCGCTCGTACTTCGGTTTGACGGCCGGCCAGCCGAACTTGTTCCAGAAGGCGAGATTGTGCGCCCCCTTGTACCACTGCGGCACCCAATAGTGACCCGCGCGCAGAACCCGGTCTGCGGCTCGGGTCGCCGCCCGCAGCTCCTCGCGCGAGGTCGCCGCCACGATCCTGTCGATGAGCTGATCGAGCACGGGATCCGCGATCCCCGCAAGGTTGAAGCTGCCGTTGGTCGCCGCCGCCTGCGAGCCCCAATAGGTCTTGAGCTCCACGCCCGGCGTCAGCCTCAGGGCATAGCGCTGCGTCGTGAGGTCGAAATCGAAATCCTTGAGACGGCGCTCGTACTGGGCCGCATCCACGCGGCGCAGGGTGGCGGCGGCGCCAATCGATTTGAGCGTCTTCACGTAGGGTGCGGCGATGCGCTCGAAACTCGGTGAATCGATCAGGATCTCGACCGTCAGCGGCTCGCCCTTGGCATTCTTGAGGCCCTGCGCCGTCTGCTGCCAGCCGGCCTCCGCCAGAAGCCGCAATGCCTCCCGCAACTGCCGGCGATTGTTGCCGCTGCCATCCGTCACCGGCGGCGAGACCGGCTCGCCGAACACCGCCGGCGGCAGCTTGTCCCGGAACGGCTCGAGAAGCGCCAGCTCCGCAGGCGAAGGCGGTCCCTCGGCCTTGAGGTCCGAGTTCTCGAAATAGCTCGCCGTGCGCTTATAGAGACCGAAGAAAAGGTTCTTGTTGCTCCACTCGAAATCGAAGGCGAGCCCGAGCGCCTCGCGCACGCGCACGTCCTTGAATTTCTCGCGCCGCGTGTTGATGAAGAAGCCTTGCGCCCCCGACGGCCGCTCGTCCGGGAGCGTCAGGAGAACGATCCGCCCGTCCTTCACCTGCGGCTTGCCGTATCCCGTCGCCCAGTCCTTGGCCGTGAACTCCTCGCGCAGGTCGAAGTTGCCCGCCAGGAGATTCTCGAGCTCGAGCGTGCGGTCGCGGTAATACTCGAAGCGCACCTCGTCGAAGTTGTGCAGGCCGCGCATGACCGGGAGATCCTTGCCCCAGTAGTCGTCGCGGCGAAGGTAGGAGACGTACGTCCCGGGCTTGAACGATCCGATCTTGTACGGCCCCGATCCGAGCGGCTTCTCGAGCGACGTCTTCTCGAAGTCGTGCGCCGTGTAATAGGCCTTGGAGAGGATCGGCAGCGTCGCCACCGTGATCGGCAGATCGCGCACGAGCGAGCCTGCGAACGTGTAGCGCACCGTATGCGCATCGAGCGCGTCCGCCTTCGTCACATCGCGCAGCGGGAACGCATAGGCCGGATGCCCCTTGGCTTTGAGCGTGTCGAAGGAGAACACGACGTCCTCCGCCGTTACCGCCGAGCCGTCGGCGAATTTCGCCTCGGGCCGCAGCTTGAACGTGACCGACATCCTGTCGTCCGCCACGTCGGCCGTTTCCGCGACGAGGCCGTAGACCGCATCCGGCTCGTCATCG
This sequence comes from Hyphomicrobium sp., assembly GCA_036823975.1. Lineage (GTDB taxonomy): Bacteria > Pseudomonadota > Alphaproteobacteria > Rhizobiales > Hyphomicrobiaceae > Hyphomicrobium_C. The sequence continues at coordinate 64,524 of DAITBB010000007.1, read as the reverse complement.
GCCCGCGTCATCAGGCTGTCGAAGATCAGCGAAAGCCCTTGCGCGGCGTCGCCTTTGAGGATGAAGGCGTTGAAGCTGTCGAAGGTGGTGAGCCCTGCCGTGCCGATCTGCGACGCGCGGCCGCCCTTCGGCGCCTCCGGGTTCACATAGTCGAAATGCTTGAAGTCCGCGGGATATTTGAGATCGCCGAAAACCGAGAGCCCGTGCCGGGGCTCGGCGGCGGCCGGCGCCATCGAAAGGAGCGCCGCCGCGAGACCGATCGCGATGATCCCCGTAGCGCGGCCCTTCCCTCGTGCAATGCGGCCGAACGGCATGGCGCTACTTCCCGCGTGCCGTTGCAAGCGCCTGCTGCTTCATCGGATCCACCCACCAGACCTGAGAGAGCGCGCTCGTCAGCGAAGGAAGCTTCTCCGGGCGCCCGAAGATGTCCCACACGGCGATCCACTCATAAGGGTTGTACCACTGCGGCACGACGTAGTGCCCCCACAGGAGGACACGGTCGAGCGCGCGCGTCGTCGCGATCACCTCGTCGCGGTCCTTGGCGACGACCAGCTTCTCGATGATGGCGTCGATCACGGGGCTCTTGATGCCGATCGTGTTGCGGCTGCCCTCCTGGTCGGCCGCCCCCGAGCCCCAGAAATCGCGCTGCTCGTTGCCCGGCGACAGGCTCTGCGGGAAGCTGTCGACGATGATGTCGAAGTCGAACGTGCGCTCGCGCTGCTGGTACTGCGCGGGGTCGACGACGCGGATCGAGGCCTGCACGCCGATCTTCGACAGGTTCGAGATGTAGTGCGCGACATGCTTCTGGAACGTGTCCTGCGCGAGCAGGAATTCCACCGTGAACGGCTCGCCCTTGGCGTTGCGCAGCACCGAATGCGTCTTCGTGGAGCCGATGCCGATCGTGCGCGCCGCCTTGCAGAAGAACCCGCAATCGGGATCCTGGACCTCCTCCTGGCGAACCTCCCAGCCCGCTTCCTTGAAGAGGCGCATCGCCTCCGAGAGATTTTTGCGCAGGTCCTCGCGCGAGGCGAACGTCGGGTTCTTCCATTCGGTCGTGAACACCTCCGGCGGAAGGTCTTTCTCGAACTCCTTCAGGATCTCGAGCTCGCGCCCCTGCGGCAGGCCTTTGGCGGCCAGCTCCGAGTTGTCGAAATAGCTGCCGACGCGCGTGTACTGGCCGAACAGCACCGACTTGTTCAGGTCCTCGAAATCGAAGGCATAGTTGAAGGCGTGCCGCACGCGCGGGTCCTTGAGCTTGTCGCGGCGGATGTTGAAGGCGAACGCCTGCATCATCGCCACGCCCTTGGTCGGAATGGCTTCCTTCTTCACCCATCCCTTCTTGATGGCATCGAAGCCGAACTGGCTCGCCCACGCGCTCGCCATGCGCTCGCGCCAGATGTCGGCGTTGCCGGCCTTGAACTCCTCGAACGCAGCCGTGCGGTCGCGGAAATATTGAAAGCGCATCTCGTCGAAGTTGAACTGACCGAGACGGACCGGAAGATCCTTGGCCCAATAGTCCTTCACGCGCTCGAGCACGATGCGGTTGCCGGGGCTGAACTCTTTGATCTTGTAGGGACCGGAGCCGAGAGGAACTTCGAGCGTGCTCTTCGTCAGGTCGCGGGGCTGCCCGTTCTTGCCGGTCCCCTCCCAATAATGCTTCGGCAGCACGGGAAGCTGGCCGAGGATCTGCGGCAGCTCGCGATTGCCCTTGAGATCGAACGTGAACGTCACCTCGTGATCGCCGGTCTTCTCGGCCTTGACGACGTTCTTGTAGTAACGGCCGCGCATCGGGTCGGACTTCTTGAGCGCTTCGAGGCTGAAGATCACATCCTCCGGCGTCACCGGCTGGCCGTCGTGAAAACGGGCCTCGGGCCTGAGGCCGAACTTCGCCCACGAGAAATCCGGCGGATAGGAAACCCAAGCGGCGACGAGACCGTACTCGGTCGACTCTTCGTCCGGGCTTCCCGTCATCAGCGTATCGTAGATGGAGCCCGTGCCGGCCGCCGGCACACCCTGCACCGAGAACGGGTTCAGCGAATCGAAGGTCCCTTCGACCGTGAACCGCACGACGCCGCCCTTCGGCGCATCCGGGTTCACCCAATCGAAAGACTTGAAGTCCGGCCCGAAACGCGGCTCCCCGATCAGCGACAGCGCATGATGGCGCGGAAACGTCTCGGCCTCTGCAGCGGGCGCAGGGGGAGTCGGGGCGGTCTCGGCAGCGGGAGCGGCGGGTGCCGGGCTCTGGCCCTCCTGCGCCCAGGCCGCAACGGGGCTCATCCCCCAGAGCAGCATGGCCGTGGCCATGGCCGTCAGCGTGTTGGCGAGCCGCACCGGCCGAAGGAAGAAAGAGGTTTCCGCTGCCGTCATCAAGACTATCCCGTGTTCTTGGAGTGGATCGCGGACCATCGCGAGAAAGAAAGGCTTACGGACGGCGTCCCCGGAGAAGGGCCGTCTAAAGACCTGTTCCTAGCATGCCTCGCAGGCTCTTCGGATTAAAGATCGGCAAGCTCGCACCCTCCGGAAACGTCCGGTAGATCAAAAGCGTAACGGCCGCGCACCCCGCCGTCCCGGGGTGCGCGGCCGCTCAACCGCTTCGGTGCTCCGCATCAGGCCTGTCCGGCCTGGCTCAAGGAAGAGCCACGGGCGCGTCGGACAGGGTGCGGATATAGGCGATCAGATTGGCGAGCTCGTCCACATCGGCGACGCCCGCGAAGATCATCTTCGTGCCCGGCACGGCCGTCTTCGGCGAGTGCAGGAAGGCCGCAAGCGCGGCGTAGTCCCAAGGCGTGCCCTTCTTGGATTTCATGCCCTCGGAATAGCCGCCGAAATCCTCTTTGCCGGCATGGTCGCGGCCGACGACGTTCCACAGGTTCGGACCGGCCTTGTTGCCGGAGGTCTTGTCTGCCGTGTGGCAGGCGAGACACTTCTTGAACGTACCCTGCCCCTCCTCAGGCTTGGCCGCTGCGAGCTTGGCGACGACCGCCGCCGGATCGAACGCGGCCGGCGCCGGGGCCGCCTCTCCGCCCGAGCCGCCAGCGGTGCTGGCCTCCGGAAGCGTATAGCCGTTCTTCGACTCCGCCGGGTGCCCATGCTTCGCCATATCGATAAAGGTCTTGGGGGCGAAAATCACCAGCAGGGCGAGCAGCACCCCGCCCGCGATCTTGGTCAGTTCGAAGCTATCCATCATCTCATTCACCCTTGCGGCAGAGGCGCGATCCGCCCACCGAATCCTTGAAGCCCCACAGTTAGCAGCACGGCCGCGGCTTCACCAGCGCACCCCGATATCACGCTCGGCGGATGCCCCGAAACCTTGCAAGAGGCCCGCCTGGCAGTCTACAGCTTCTATTGCCCCTTGACGGCCCTGAACGCGCCGCGCCTTCGCGTCGCACCAGGCGATGCCGACCGGCCGTCCCCGGGGGGCGAGTGCCCGTAGAGCGGGATCCCATCGAGCACGTTTCCCGCGCGGAGACGGAGAAGATCCTCCGCCGGCCTCGGAAAGCGGGCCCGGACCGCGATCCGAAGAGTGAGCCTCGACATCAGCCTCCAGCCGGTAATCGAAAACGATGAGAACCCTGATCATCATTCCTGCGCGCATGACCTCGACGCGTCTTCCCAACAAGCCGATGGCCGACATCGAGGGCGAGCCCATGATCGTCCACGTCTGGCGCCAGGCGCACGATGCCGGCATGGGCCGCGTGGTGGTGGCGGCTGATGCGGAGGAGATCTGCCAGGCGATTCGCTCGGCCGGCGGCGAGGCCCTCATCACCCGCCCGGACCACGCCTCGGGCTCCGACCGGGTCTTCGAGGCCCTGAACCGGGTGGATCCCGACGCCGAGGCCGACATCGTCGTCAACCTGCAGGGCGACCTGCCGACGCTGGAGCCCGACCTGATCCGCCAATGCGTCGCGGTGCTCGAGACGAAAGGGCCGGACATCGCCACCCTCGCCGCCGAGATCCGCGACCCGGACGAGCGCACCAACCCGAACGTCGTCAAGATCGTCGGCACCCCGCTGCAGGACAAGAACCGCCTGCGCGCCCTCTATTTCACGCGCGCCACCGCCCCGCATGGCGACGGCCCCCTCTTCCATCACATCGGCATTTACGCCTATCGGCGCACCGCCATCGAGCGGTTCGTCTCCCTCAGCGCCTCCTATCTCGAGACGCGCGAGCGCCTCGAGCAGCTTCGCGCCCTGGAGGACGGCATGCGCATCGACGTCGCCATCGTTGACACGGTTCCGCTCGGTGTCGATACTCCCGCCGACCTCGAACGGGCCCGCTGGACGATCCGGAAAGCGCGCCACTCGGGATCGTCCTGACCGCTCACGCCTTTGCGCTCCCGCCGGCCTGCGCCACCTCGCGCGATCCGCCGGCCGCGCGACCACGGGCGATCAGCTCCCGTCCTCGCCGATCCCTCCCATCAAATCCGGCCCGCCATGTCCAATGAAACTCCGGCCCTCCGCATCGCCTACCAGGGCGAGCCGGGCGCCAACTCCCACCTCGCCTGCAAGGAAGCCTACCCCGAGGGCGAAGCCATCGCCTATCCGACGTTCGAGGACGCGCTCGCCGCGGTGAAGTCCGGCGACGTGCTCTATGCGATGATCCCGATCGAGAATTCCGTCGCCGGACGCGTGGCCGACATCCACCACCTGCTGCCGAATGCCAACCTCTACATCGTCGGCGAGCACTTCCTGCGCGTGCGCCATCAGCTTCTCGGCGTGAAGGGGGCCAAGCTCGAAAACGTGAAGAAGGCGCTGAGCCATACGCAGGCGCTCGGCCAGTGCCGCCGGACGCTGCGCCAGCTCAGCCTCGAGCCGGTGCCGGAAGCCGATACCGCAGGCTCCGCGCGCCTCGTCAGCGAGCGCGGTGACCCCGCCCTCGCCGCCATCGCCTCTTCGCTCGCCGCCGAGATCTACGGCCTCGACATCCTGCGCTCCGACATCGAGGACGAGACTCACAACACGACGCGCTTCCTCGTGCTCGCCAAGGACCCGGACGACGCCGAGCCCGAGGACGGCCCCGTCATCACGACGTTCCTCTTCCGCGTACGCAACGTGCCGGCCGCGCTCTACAAGGCGCTCGGCGGCTTCGCCACCAACGGCGTCAACATGACGAAGCTCGAGAGCTATCAGCTCGAAGGCACCTTCAACGCCACCATGTTCCACGCCGATATCGTCGGCCACCCTGCCGAGCGCTCCGTGCATCTCGCGCTCGAGGAGCTGTCGTTCTTCTCGACGGAGCTGCGCATTCTCGGCACGTATCCTGCGAGCCCGTACCGCCAGGAGGCTGCAGAGGCTGCGGCCCCGCCCACCGGCCACCCGCGCTGAGGCAAACCCAATTCTGAGGCAAACGATGAGACTCGCCGGCAAAGTCGCAATCGTCACCGGCGCCGGCTCGGGCTTTGGCCGCGGCATCGCCGAAGCCTTCGCGCAGGAGGGCGCGCAGGTCGTCGTGGCGGACATCCATGCCGCCCGCGCGGCCGAGGTCGCCGCCGCCATCGGCCCGCGAGCCGTCCCCGTCACGGCCGACGTTGCGATCCGATCCCACGTCGAGATGATGGTCCGCGCCGCCACCAGCGCCTTCGGCGGCCTCGACATCCTCGTCAACAACGCGGGCATCACGCACCGCAACCAGTCGCTCATGACGGTGACGGAGGAGGAGTTCGACCGCATCTATGCCGTGAACGTGAAGGCGATCTACCTCACGACGCTCGCCGTCGTGCCCGAGCTCGAGAAGCGCGGCGGCGGCTCCATTATCAACACGGCCTCCACCGCCGGCGTGCGCCCGCGCCCCGGGCTCACCTGGTACAACGGCTCCAAGGGTGCCGTGATCACGCTGACGAAATCGATGGCGGCGGAGCTTGCCCCGCGCAACATCCGCGTCAACGCCATCAACCCGGTCATCGGCGAGACGGGGCTGCTCGAGGAGTTCATGGGCGCGCCCGACACGGCCGAGAACCGCGCCCGCTTCGTCGCCGGCATCCCGCTCGGACGCATGTCGCAGCCCGCCGACATCGCCAACGCCGCGCTGTTCCTCGCCGACCCCGCCTCGAGCTTCATCACCGGCGTCGCCATCGAGGTCGACGGCGGACGGTGCGTCTAGAGAATCGTCATCAGATCCGAAGCGACCCTCCGCGGATCTGGTACAGCGTCAGCGCCGTCGCCACCGCGAGGTTCAAGCTGTCGAGCTTGCCGGCCATCGGAATCTTGACGAGCCGCGAGCAGGAGCGCGTCAGGCTCTCCGACAAGCCCGGCCCCTCACTGCCCATCACGAGCAGCACCGGCCCCTTGTAAGCCGCCGTCCGGAAATCCTCGCGCGCGTCGAGATGCGTGCCGACGACGTCGCCGCGCCAGCCCGCACGCCAGGCGAGAAAGTCCTCGCGCGAGGTGCGCACCAGCGGCACCGCGAATACGGAGCCCATCGTCGCGCGCACCGCCTCGCGCGAATAGGGATCGCAGCAGTTTCCGATCAGGATGATGCCGCTCGCGCCCACCGCATCGACGGTGCGGATGATGGTGCCGAGATTTCCGGGATCGCGCACGTCCTCGAGCGCGAGCCAGCAGTCTCCCGCGCCCGGCGATGGCGGCAGCGTGCCCCAGCGCTGGCGGAAGACGCCGAGCATCGTCTGCGGATTGTCTTTCGCGGAGAGCTTGGCGAGCACGCCCTCCGACACCTCGAGGACGTCCGCCCCGCCATCGAGCGCCCAGCGGATGAGCGCGCGTGCGACGGCCGTGCCGGCGCCATCCGCCTGATAGACGAGGCTCGCCGGCGTGAACCCGGCATCCCGCGCCGTAACCAGGATGGAGGCCCCTTCGGCCACGAACAGCCCGCTCTCCTTTCGGGCCTTGCGCATCTCCAGCGCCCGGATCGCCTTGACGCGGTCGTTGGTGAGACTCGTGATGACGCGCGGCGCCGCCTCGCTCATGACGTCCACCGCACGAACAGCGACGTCGGCACGGCCGCTCCGCCGCCCTCGGCCTCGATCGCCAGCTCGCCGGCCGAAAGCCGCCCGCCGCGCTCCGCCAGCACATCCGCCATCACCTGCTCGAAGGCCAGCGCCGAGGCACGGATGGCATAGACCGTGAGCACCATGGCGGCAGTTCCCGGCGCCAGCAGCCGCACGGCGTTGCTGAGAAGCCCGGGCAGGCCCTGGAACAGATCCCACACCTCGCCCTCGGGCCCGCGCCCGAACTTCGGCGGATCGATGAGGATCGCGTGATAGGTCCGTCCCCGCCGCACCTCGCGCGCGACGAACTTCGCCGCATCGTCCACGATCCAGCGGATCGGTGCTTCGCCAAGCCCCGAAGCCGCCTGATTGTCCCGCGCCCATTGCACGGCCTTCTTGGACGCATCGACGTGCGTCACCTCAGCCCCTGCCTTGGCGGCCAAGAGAGAGGCTGCACCCGTGTAGGCGAAAAGATTCAGCACACGCGGTCGCTCGCCCGTAACACGCCCGATCTGCTCCAGCATCCACGTCCAATGCGGAAGCTGCTCGGGAAAGAGGCCGAGGTGCCAAAGCCCTTGCAACCGGCACGTCATCGTGACGTCGCCGACCACGACCGGCCAGCTCTCGGGCACCCGCTGATCGAGCCGCCAGCGCCCCTTCTCCTCGTCGTCCCCGGACGCCGAGAAGGCCGCGTGCGCCTGCGCCCAACTCGAAGCGGGACGCCTGCGGGCCCACAGCGCCTGCGGTTCCGGCCGATCGACGATGACGCTCCCGAAACGCTCGAGCTTGCGCCCCGCGCCGCTGTCGAGAAGCCGGTAGCCTTCAGGGCCCGGCGTGCGGATCAGCGCCAGCCCTTCGGCGCGCTCCGGCCGCGAGCGCGCGGGCGCGGCAGCGGACCTGCCTGCGGCCGGACCTGTCGCCTTGGACGCCATCGCACGGGCCTCGGAGTCCATCTCGCGCGCCATCCTCAGCGGGCCCGCGCCCGATCGAGGATGTCGAGCACCTCCGCGCCGGACGTCGTACGCGGGAGACGCAAGAAATCGGCGGCCTCCTTGAGGGCGCCGTCGAGCTGGCGGTGGAACACGTCCCGGCTCACCTCCACGGTGCCGAACTGGCGCAGGTGATCGGTGACGAACTGCGTATCGAGCAGCGTGAAGCCTCCCGCGACGAGACGCGCGGCCAGGTGCACGAGCGCGACCTTGGACGCGTCGCGCTCATAGGAGAACATGCTCTCTCCGAAGAACGCGCCTCCCAGGGCCACGCCATAAAGGCCGCCGACGAGCCGCTCGCCGTCCCGCACCTCGACCGTGTGGCAATGGCCGAGACGGAACAGCTCCTGGTAAAGGGCGCGGATCCGCCCGTTGATCCACGTCGAGCGTCGCCCGGCCCGCTCCGCCGCGCATCCCTCGATCACGCCGGCGTAATCCGTGTCGATCGTGATGCCGTAGACCTCGGACCGCACCGTCCGCGCGAGGCGGCGCGGCACATGCACCGACGTCAGCGGCAGGATGCCCCGATGCTGCGGCTCGATCCAATAGAGCGCCGGATCGTCCGCGCTTTCGGCCATGGGAAAGATGCCGCAACTGTAGGCCTTGAGAAGGACCTGCGGCGTGATCTCGATCATGATGTCGTCGCGCGACGCCATCACACGCTGCTCCCATGCTGTCCGGCCGGGCGCGAAGCGCCAAGCATCGGATCAGATATTAGCCTTCCCGAGATATTTTTCGAGCCAGTGAATATCGTAGATGCCGTTCGCGATATCAGGCTGCCGGATCAGCTCGTTGAAAAGCGGAATGGTCGTCTCGATGCCGTCGATGACGAACTCCGAGAGCGCGCGCCGCAGCCGCATCAGGCACTCGTTGCGGTTTTTCCCATGCACGATCAGCTTGCCGATGAGGCTGTCGTAGAAGGGCGGGATCCGGTAGCCCTGGTACACCCCGCTATCGACGCGCACGCCGAGGCCGCCCGGCGGATGCCAGTAGGTGATCTGGCCCGGCGAGGGACGGAACGTGCGCGGGTTCTCGGCGTTGATGCGACATTCGATGGCATGGCCGGAGAACGTGATGTCCTCCTGCTTGAAGCCGAGATTGCCGCCCGAGGCGACGCGGATCTGCTCGAGCACGAGATCGATGCCCGTGATCGCCTCCGTCACCGGATGCTCGACCTGGAGACGGGTGTTCATCTCGATGAAATAGAACTCGCCGTCCTCGAACAGGAACTCGACCGTGCCCGCGCCGCGGTAGTTGATCTTCTTCATCGCGTTGGCGACGATCTCGCCGATCCGCTGGCGCGACGCCGCATTGAGCGCGGGGGAGGGGCTCTCCTCGAGGATCTTCTGGTGGCGCCGCTGCAGCGAGCAGTCGCGCTCGCCGAGATGGATGGCATTGCCACGACCATCGCCGAACACCTGGATCTCGATGTGGCGCGGCTTCTGCAGGTATTTCTCGATATAGACGGAATCGTTGCCGAACGCGGCCTTCGCCTCCGAGCGGGCCGTCGCCAGCGCAACGCCGAGATCCGCCGCCGTATGCGCGACCTTCATGCCGCGCCCGCCGCCGCCGGCCGTCGCCTTGATGAGCACGGGAAAGCCCATGTCCTTGGCGATTTTCATCGCCTGCGCTTCGCTCGTGACCTCGCCTTCCGATCCGGGAACCACAGGAATGCCGAGCTTCCGCGCCGTCTCCTTGGCGGTGATCTTGTCGCCCATGATCCGGATATGCTCGGAGGTCGGCCCGATGAAGGTGATCGCGTGCTCCTCGAGGATCTCGGCAAAGCGCGCGTTCTCGGAGAGGAAGCCGTAGCCCGGATGGACGGCATCGGCGCCGGTGATCTCGCAGGCCGCGAGCAGGCGGGGAATGTTGAGATAGCTGTCGCTCGCCGGCGGCGATCCGATGCAGACGCTTTCGTCGGCAAGCCTCACGTGCATCGCGTCCGCATCCGCCGTCGAATGCACGGCTACGGTGGCGATGCCGAGCTCCTTGCAGGCGCGCTGGATGCGCAGCGCGATCTCACCCCGGTTTGCGATCAGAACCTTGTCGAACATTCTTGTCCTTCGGCATCCGGCCTCTGGCATTCGGCACCCGAGGGCTCAGAGGCCCGACTGCCATGTGCCGCGCGCCGACCGCCACGCTCCCTTATTCGATGATCACGAGCGGCTCGCCGAATTCCACGGGCTGCCCGTTCTCGACGAGGATGGCCGATACCGTCCCCGCGCGCGGCGCCGGAATCTGGTTCATGGTCTTCATGGCTTCGATGATGAGCAGCGTATCGCCCTGCTGGACGCGCGCGCCCACCTCGACGAAGGGCGGCGCCTTGGGATCCGGCGAGCGGTAGGCCGTGCCGACCATCGGCGACTTGACGGCGCCCGGATGCTTGCCCGGATCGGCAGCGCCCGTCGCCGCCGGCGCGCCCGCCCCGGGGCTGGCGCCCTGAGACGGCGCAAACGGTGTCGGCGCCGGAGGAACCGCCGCCGCAAGCGTGACCGTGCGCGCGACGCGGATCTTGAGGCCGCTCTTCTCGATCTCGATCTCGGTCAGTCCCGTATCGTTGAGAAGCTGCGCCAGATCGCGAATGAGCTGCTGCTCGCCACTTGGTTTGTCGCCATCGTGCTTCGCCGTCATGCGCTCGAGCCCTTTCTCTTTCGGTCTCTTGTCGTTGTCCTTGCTCACGCCGCCCTCGCCAGCTTCGCCATCGCCTCGACGGCAAGCTCGTAGCCGTGCACGCCGAGCCCGCAAATCACGCCCTTGGCCGCCAGCGACACGTAGGAATGATGGCGGAAGCTCTCGCGACGGAAGATATTGGAGAGATGCACCTCGATCACCGGCAACTCGGCGGCCGAAAGCGCATCGAGCACGCCGATCGAGGTATGCGTCAGCGAGCCCGCGTTGAGAATGATGCCCGAGGCCGTCCCGCGCGCCTCCTGGATCCATCCGATCAGCTCGCCCTCGTGATTGGTCTGCCGGAAGTCGACCGCGACGCCCAGCTCCGCCGCCCGCGCCTCGGTCCGCGCCCGCACATCGTCGAGCGTGTCGCGGCCATAGACGTCCGGCTCGCGGGTTCCGAGCATGTTGAGGTTCGGGCCGTTGAGGACGAAAATCGGTTTGGCCATGGATCCGGGGTGGTCTGCGGGCTGACGATATCGGGAGCGACCGCGTCACGACAAAGGCCCTCCGCCCCAGGCGCAAACAGCCCAGGGCCCGGAACTCGCACGGTCTCCCGCAGCTTTACCGCACCCGCGAACGGACGCAAGCCAAAGGTTGTGGCCCGGCCGACGAAAAGCGCCGATGACGCGCATCCTTCCCGCCCGCAGGCGTGGGGCCTCCGCGGGCTCAGCAGTAGGCGCAGCCGCTCTTGCGAAGCTCGGTGACGTGGCCTTCGAGCACCTCGGCGAGATTCTCGGGCGCCCCGCCGACCGCCCGGTCGCCCACCAGGAAGTGCGGGGTGCCGTTGATGGCGAGCGTCTGGGCCAGCGCCTTGACACGATCGATCTCGGCCGTGACCTCCGCGCTCGCCATGTCCGCCTTCAGCTTGGCGATATCGAGGCCATGCTTTTCGGCCACCTTGAGCCCGACAGCCTCGTTGACGAGCCCCTTCGTCGAGATGAGGTCCCGGTGAACCTCCCAGTATTTGCCCTGCATGCGGGCCGCCAGCGCGACGCGCGCCGCCTGCTCCGACTCATCGCGCAGAATCGGAAACTCCTTGAACACCACGCGCACGTTCTTGTCGGTCTCGATCAGCTTGGCGATGTCGCTGAAGCCGCGCTTGCAGTAGCCGCAATTGTAATCGAAGAACTCGACGACCGTGATGTCCCCGTTCGGATTGCCGGCCACCGGCGCGTTCGGCGCCCGGTAGATCTCCTTGGCGTGCTCGGCGACGAGCGACTTCGTCCGCTCCGCCTCCTGCTGCACGATCTTCGCCTCGAGAGACGACTGCACCTCGATCAGGATCTCGGGGTTCTTCACCAGATAGTCCTTGATGATGGACTCGATGGCCGCCCGGTCCTCGGACGAGAACGATCCGGCCCCCGCCGCGTTGACCGCCGCCGTCGGGCCCGCTCCCCCGAAGAGGAGCCAGACGCCCGCGCCGACAAGCAACGGCGCGGCGAGGAGCCCGCCGATGCCGAGAACGGAGGGGCGGGTGGGCTTGTCGTGATTGGGCTGTGTCATAAGGGCTCCATCGGCGCGATGCGGGACCGGCTGTGCGCCGTCACTCTGTCTTAGCTCTCGAATAGCGTGTCAAGTTTGCGGCTTGTAGTTGACGATATCGTCGGCCTTCACCCAATCGGGCGATCCGGCCTTGAGGCCTCTCTGGGCGCGCTTGGCGAACTCCTGCGCCTGCTTCAGGGAGCCCGCATAGAAGAGCCCCTGCGCGCGCGACAGCTCCGACTGCGGGAGCAGGCCCTTGTCGTAATAGGCCTGACCGAGCGTGTTGTGGGCCGTGGCATTGTCCGGCTCGCGCTGGACGGCCTTGCGCAGAAGGCCGATCGCCTCGTCGGAGACCGACGGCTCCTTCGTCTGCAAGAGCACCTGCGCGAGCTGCACGCCAACGAGCACGGCGTCGCCCTTGTGAAGCTGCAACGCCTTGCGCAGCGGCGCAACGGCATCGCGCGGGCGCCCCGCCTTTTGCAGGATATCGCCCTTCACCTCCCAGAAATAAGGATTGTTCGGGCGATCCCGAATGAGAGCATCGATGCCCTGCAGCGCGGATTCGAGGCCCCCTCCGCCCTGGCGGAAATAGGCGATCGCGCGCGCATACCGCGCCGGAAGGCTGGTATCCGACGGCGGATAGCGGTTGAACACCACGGACGGCGGCTCGATGTAGCCGGAGAGCTTGGCGCGCACCATGTCGTGGCGGAGCTGAAGCTCCGGCGGGTCCGTATTGGTGTAGTAGGGGCTCGCTTCCACGAGCTGCCGCAGACGGGCAAGACGGTCGGTCGCTACCGGATGGGTCCGCGCGAACGCGTCGCGATGGGCATCCGAGAACAGCTCCTGTCCCGCGAACCGCTCGAACGTCACGAGCATGCCGCGCCCCGACTGCTTGGTGGCGTTGAGGTACTGCAGGCCGGCCTGGTCGGCCGCCGATTCCTGCGAGCGCCGCTCGGCCGTGAGGCCGCGCATGATGAGCTCGTTACCGCCCATCATGATGCCCTGGCCGCCGCTGCTGATCTCGCGCCCCGTGTCGCCGCCGGAGACCGCGCCGCCGATCATGGCGCCGAGGCCGAGGATCTGCACGAGCAGCGCACGCGTCTGATCCTTGGCGATGCGCGAGCGCAGCGCGGCCATGTGCCCGCCGGCAATGTGGCCGGCCTCGTGCGCGAGCACGCCGATGACCTCGTTCGGCGTCCCCGCCTGCATGAGCGTGCCGGTGTGCATGAAGACGTTGCGCCCGTCGATCACGAACGCGTTGAAGGCATCGTTGTTGACGATGCGCACGGTCACGCGGCCGGTGCCCAGGCCCGCAGCCCTGAAAATGCTTTGCGAATAATCGCTGAGCAGCAGCTCGATCTCGGTGTCGCGGATGAGCGGCAGGCCCTGCGCCCGCGCGGATACTGCCGGAACCAGGGCGAGCAGCAAGCCCGCCAGCACGACCGCCTCGAAAAGCCTGCGCAAACCGAATCCTCTGCTCGACACCGTTAGTCCTCGAATGGCCCTTGAAAGCGCGTCAGCCCCGAAGCGACCGCGCCAGCCCGGAAGCGACATGGAGCTAGATGGGCATAGGCCCCCGACCAGCGCAACCCCGCGATCCTACGATAGCGGCCGCGAGGGCCCAGCCAAGATGCAACGCACGCACCCCGTTTCTTGGCCGTCCCAATACGGCCAAAGGAAGGCCCCGCGAGAACGGCGAGCGAGCGCCATGAAAAAAGGGGATGCAGCGCACCCCCTTTTCGCAGTCGCATCCGATCGGCGGCGCGATCAGCCGCGCCGTCCGCCCGCGCCGAGCGAAACGAAGCGCGGACCGATGTCCACATGGATGTGGCTCATGCGGGCATAGGTCATCGTCCCGCCGGAGTGATGGTTGGCGCGCAGCCAGTTGACGATCGCGGCCTTGCGCGAGCCGGCATCGAAATCGACCGCGAGGCCGAAGCCGTGCTTCGAGGGCCGGCCGCTGCCGGCAATGCGGGCGCCGGGACGGCACGTCGAGATCACCTTCACCGCGCCGAACTGCTGCTCGATGCGTGCCAGCAGCGCCGCGGCAGGCGCCTTGAGGCAGCTACGCGAGGCGCTGGCGCCACCGCCGCCGTTGTAGGCCGTCATGGCACGGCTCGCCAGGCGTCCGGCCCGACCGCGCTTGGCACGCTTGCCGGCATACTTCTTGGCCCCACCGCGATAAGCGGCCTTGCCAGAGCGGCGCACCTGGGCGCGCTTGCGAGCCGGCACGTGGGAGGAAGCCCGGCCATCCCGCTCGTAAAGCGAGCTGACGAGCCCGTTGTCGCCCGCTGCACTCGCCGGCGCGGCCATCGCCACGCCAAGCCCCAGACAGACGAACGCAGCACAAATCCCCTTGTTCATAGAGAACTCCTTCAGATCATTCTTGATCGTTATTGAATTCCCGGGGTTGCCCCGAAGATGAGAGGCTCAGGAGGTCAGTAAGATCCCCGGAAGAGACAGGGTTCATGTCGATGACGTCCCGCCGTCGCGGCCAGGACATGGTGGGCGCTCTGAGGTCCGACCTTGCAGAAACCGGACGCACCCGCCCGAATTCCTCATCCGACCTCAAACGTTGCTCGACATAACGGAGTGGCACTGACCAGCCGGGAATGGTCAAAATGTGGCCCGGAGCGTACCTGCGACGGAATGCGCTAAAAACGAAGGCAACACTTTGAAATCAAATTAAATAAGGGCCGGACAGATGTCCGGCCCTTTGCCATATTTAATTCAGAATGCGGTGCAGTCAGCCGCCCAGGCGCCTCTGCCACCATCCCCGCCGCGGCTCATGGGCGGGGGCCTCGGCCGTATCGCGCGTCTCGTCCGGCGAGACCACCACGCGCTCGAGCTTGGGCTCGGCCGCCGTCGCTCCGTTCCGCGCCCGCACCTTGGCGAGCAGGCTGTCCTCTGAAGCCGCCGCCGCAGGCTCCTCGCTCGGCGCGACGGCCGCTTCGGCCGGAGCCACAGCCTCGACCGGAGCGGGGGCCGGGGCCGGGGCCTCATCCGTCTTGGGTTCGGAGCGCATGGCCGGGAGAGCGCTCACGGCGTCTGCAACAGGCGCCGGCTCGGCCGCGACCGGCGCAGCCTCCCCATCACGCGGTTCGTCATCTCTTTCGGCATGCGGGCGCGCCTCGTCGGCCTCGCCCTGCGCGGACAGGCCTTCGCCCTCCTCGCCGTCCTCCGGACGACGGCCGCGCTCACGCCCGCGACGTCCGCCGCGACGGCCGCGCCGACGGCGGCGGCCGGCGCCCTCCTCGCCGTTACGACCCTGGCTCGCCTCGCGGCTTCCGTTGCCGTTCGCCTCGCCGTCCTCGGCCTCGTCGGACTCGGAGCCCATGTCGGCCCCCGCCTCCAGAGGCTCATCGGCCTCGCCGGCGACCATCTCGTCGTCATAGGGCTGCTCGCCCTCGCCGGGGCGCGCCTCGTGCCGCCCCTCGCCGCGGCCTTCGCCACCACGACGCCCGCGGCGACGGCGACGGCGGCGTCCGCCGTCCTCCCGGCGCCCGTCGCCCGTGGCCGACGCGGCCTCCTGCTCACCGTCTCCCGCCTCGGCGTCCTCGTCGACCTGCGCTTCGAGGCTCTCGCCCTCGAAACCCCAGTCCATGTTGACGGCGGTCCGGTCCGGACGGCGCTGCGCCGCCGGAGCGGCATGACCCTTCTCGATCAGGAAGTTCGCGCCCTGCAGCTTGTCGCTGGCCTGGACCGTGACGAACACGCCCTGGCGCTGCTCCATCTCGTTGATGAAATGACGCTTGTTGTTGAGAATGTAGAGCGCCACCGCCGACGTCGTCGTGGCGACGAGCGACGTCCGCGCGCCCGCCATCAGCGCATCCTCGATGGCCCGCAGCACCGCCAGCGCCACGCTCTCCGTCGAGCGGATGATGCCCGTGCCCTGACAGTGCGGGCACTGCGAGGTCGAGCCTTCGAGCACGCCGGTCCTAAGCCGCTGCCGGCTCATTTCCATGAGGCCGAAGTGGCTGATGCGTCCGAGCTGGATGCGGGCGCGGTCGAAGCGCAACGCGTCCTTGAGCCGGCGCTCGACGGCGCGGTTGTTGCGCTTCTCCTCCATGTCGATGAAGTCGATGACGATGAGGCCCGCGAGGTCGCGGAGCTTGAGCTGGCGCGCGATCTCGTCGGACGCCTCGAGATTGGTGTTGAGCGCCGTCTCCTCGATCGAGAACTCGCGCGTCGACTTGCCGGAGTTGACGTCGATGGCGACCAGCGCTTCCGTCTGATTGATGACGAGATAGCCGCCGGACTTGAGCGTCACGTACGGATTGAACATGGCATTGAGCTGCCGCTCGATACCGTACTTCGTGAACAGCGGCTCGGGATCCTGGTGGACCAGCACGTTCTTCGCATGGCTCGGCATGAGCATGCGCATGAAGTCCTTGGCCTCCTTGTGCGCATGATCGCCGGCGACGACGATTTCCTCCACGTCCTTGTTGTAGAGGTCGCGGATCGAGCGCTTGATGAGGTCGCCCTCCTCGTAGACGAGGCTCGGGGCCGTGCTCTCGAGCGTGAGATCGCGCACGCTCTCCCACAGCCGCAGCAGGTATTCGAAGTCGCGCTTGATCTCCTGCTTCGTGCGCGAGGCCCCCGCCGTGCGGATGATGAGGCCCATGCCCTCCGGCACCTCGAGCTCCTGCGCGATCGCCTTGAGGCGCTTCCTGTCCTGCGGCTGCGTGATCTTGCGGCTGATGCCGCCGCCCCGGGCCGTGTTCGGCATCAGCACCGTGTAGCGGCCGGCAAGCGAAAGATACGTGGTGAGCGCGGCGCCCTTGTTGCCACGCTCCTCCTTCACGACCTGCACCAGGATGACCTGGCGGCGCTTGATGACCTCCTGGATCTTGTAGCTGCGCGGACGCCGGCGTGGACGCGACGGCAGCTCCTCGAGCGCATCCTCGGATCCGACGTTCTCGACCGACTCGGGGTCGGCCGTCGCCGCCGCGACGACCTGCACGCCGCCGTTGCCGTCTCTCGCGGCGTCTCCCGCCCCGTCCTGCGACGCATCATCCGCTTCGGTCTGGCCTTCGCCCGCGAGGCTGGCGTCGGACGGCGCGTCGGCGCCCTCGTCGGACGATCCGGCGTCGCTCTCGGACCCTTCGGCAGCCTGCGGCCCCGGCGCCTCCTCGACGAGAACCTCGTCGCGCACGCTCGCCTCGGCGATGACCTGAACGTCGCCCTCGTCGTCGTCGCCGGCCTCGTCATCGCCCGCGTCGTCGTCGTCGTGGTCCTCGTGATCGTCATCCGGCGCATGCGTGTCGTACGGCGCATCGTCGTCCGCGCTGCCGTCCGATCCGTCGTCGTCGCCCGTGGCAGAGCTGGCCGCGTCCGAGGCCTCGCCGCCGCGGCGGCCTTCAGCCTTCCGCCGCCGCTCGAGCCGCTCGGCCCGGGCATCCGCAGCCGCTTCCTCCTCGGCCTCGGCCAGCGCCTCCTCCTCGAGGAGCGCGCGCCGGTCCGCCATCGGGATCTGATAGTAGTCGGGGTGAATTTCGTTGAAGGCGAGGAAGCCGTGGCGGTTTCCGCCGTAGTCCACGAAGGCGGCCTGCAGCGACGGCTCCACGCGCGTCACCTTGGCGAGATAGATGTTGCCGCGCAGAAGCTTGCGGGCGGCGCTTTCGTAGTCGAACTCCTCTACACGTCCGTTGCGGAGCACCACCACCCGAGTCTCCTCAGGGTGGGTGGCGTCGATGAGCATCTTGTTGGGTGCCATGTTTTTTTATCCTTTGCGCGCCGGCGGGCCGAACCACCGGAACCGGCCGTTCGGCCGGAGGCGACATGCGGCCAGGTCGAGGCGCGCGCCTTGGGTGTGAAAGTGGAAGGGAGGGTGAAAGAGTGGGCGCCCATCCTGATCGCGGCCGGAATGCCCGGGCGCGAGCGGCCAGAAGCCGGCATCGGCTTCACGGCGGAGATCGAGGATGTGCGGTCGATAGGCATTGGGTTGAAGACGAGATCCTTGAGTGACGCTGCGATCGGAGCGCAGCCTCGGGCCGGGCCGCGCTTCAGGGTTGTGAGGTCGTGAGGCTCTGGCACGAGCCGGCAGAAAGCTGCACGAGCGCCTGAGCCGAGCCGAATTGCACATGGGACCAGCATGGGCCGCCTCGAGGCGAAACGCCCCGCGAGGCGGCACGAGCCGCGCCCGCTCGCGGCACCCCTTTCGTTGGTGCCCGGCGAACAGGCTGCACCGTGACCGAGACGAACTCGGACCGCGACATCGTCGGCGGCGCTTCAGGCAGGGACAGGGCCAACGGACTCGCGCCGGACCATCCAGGCGCACCTCGCCGTTCGAGAAGCCAACCGATCTGTCTTCGAGCCGTGTCCCGCCTGCTTCGGAATGCGCATGCTGTCGGAAGAAACCGATCTAAACCTGACCGAGCATCCGGCGAGCAACTAAACTTCCGAGCGAAGAAGGCGGCCTCGACACGATACGGTTCAATTTTGTAAGGGTTCGCCGCCGGTGTGGCAAGTCTGTTTACGGTCGGGAGGGCCGCGTCGCCCCGTATTCCGGGCCGGGCCTTGCGAAAACCGGTCGAATATGACCTAACTTGTAGAGCCTACGTCATAATTTGCGAACGAGCGCGGCAGGGTCCGCGTGCAACCGCAGAAGGGTCTCATGGCAAGAGCGGGGGGGCTGCGATGGATCGGATCCCTCGCAGCCGGCTTGATGTTGCTGATGCTTCTCGTCGCATCAGCCCGTGCCGAGGTCGCCTCGGCCACCGGCGCGAGCCTCGCCGGCGACGCGACGCGCACGACCTTCCGCCTCGATCTGACGGCCGGCGTAATGGCCGAAATCTACACCCTCGCCAACCCGTATCGCGTGATCGTGGACCTGCCGGACGTCGCCTTCCGCCTGCCCGACGGCGCGGGACAGTCCGGCAGCGGCCTCGTCCGGGCCTTTCGCTACGGGCTCTTCGCGGAGAAGAAGGCCCGCATCGTCCTCGATACGACCGGCCCCGTCCGGATCGAGCGGGCCGCCATGACGGCCGCGCCCGGCCAGACCACGGGCATCGTCTTCACCTTCGATATGGTGACGACGGCTCCCGAAAGCTTCGGCATGGGCACGGGCGCCGACCGCGCCGGGAGCGCACCCGCGCAGGCTCCGCCCACGGACGGCGACGCCACCCAGAGGCGCCGGCCCAAACACGCCGGAAAGCCCGTCATCATGATCGACCCGGGCCATGGTGGCATCGATGGGGGCGCCTCCGGGACCACCAACGTGCTGGAGAAGGATGTCGTGCTGGCCGTCGCCCGGGAGCTGGCCCGCCAGCTCGCCAAGACCGACCGCTACGACGTCCGCCTCACACGCGAGACGGACGTTTTCCTCTCACTCGATCAACGACTTAATCTCTCGCTCCAGAACCAGGTCGATCTCTTCGTCTCGCTTCATGCGGATTCGCTCGCCTCTACGGCCGGCGCGGCCGCCACCCGCGGCGCCACCGTCTACACGCTGTCGGAGCGCGCCTCCGACGAGCACGCCCGGCGCATGGCCGAGAAGGAGAACGCCTCCGACGCCCTGGCCGGCCTCAGCGTGGGCGACGGGTCACCGGACGACGCCGTGCGGAACATCCTCTTCGATCTGATGAAGCGCGAGACCGCGAACTTCTCGACCGATTTCTCGAACGTCTTGATCCGCAAGCTCAAACCGGCGACGCGCCTGTCGCGCGTGCCCCAGCGCGCCGCCGCCTTCAAGGTTCTGAAGCAGACGCACGCCCCTTCGGTCCTGGTCGAGCTCGGATACTTGAGCCACGCCGAGGACGAGAAGCTGCTGAACTCGGCCGCCTGGCACCGCGAGATCGCAGGCGCGATCGCCGCCGCGGTGGAAACCTATTTCTCGAAGCGCACCGCCGGGGCCCCGTCACCCTGAAGTCTTCGGAAAACGCACCGGCTCCTGCTGAAAAGGGCTCCGCCGACGGATCAGTGGACCCGGGCGCCGAAGTTTAGCATGACGGATTTCCGGACGACGTGATGCCACATTCCATGGTAATGTCTCTTCCGGTTGTTGCAGTGCAATAGCGGGTTGCGCCGGCGCTTCGTTGACATCACCTGCAACGGCCACATTTAACGCGCCATAGTGCGGAGCCTGTCGCCGGCCGAATACGGGCCGAACGCGGTGCTGAACCAGCGCCGGATCGCGATGCGAGCAATGCCGCGGGGGAACGAAGGTGGAGAGCACCCCTTCGCGCCATCCAGTTAGAGCTGTCACGTCGAGCGGACCGAAGACGGAATGAGAGTGCCGACCCTGCCTCCTCTTCAGCGCGAGCCCCTGCGGCCGAGGCCTCGCCGCCGCAAAAGCTTGCTCCTGAGCTTCCTGGGCTGGAGCTTTGCGGCCTTCGTCGTGCTGTTCCTCGTCGGCTCGGCCGGAGCCGGCTTCATCCTGTGGCAGGCCTCCAAGGACCTGCCGGACTACGAAAGCCTCGCCCGCTACGAGCCCCCCGTCATGACGCGCATTCACGCTCACGACGGCTCGCTCATCGCCGAGTATGCGCGCGAGCGGCGCATCTTCGTGCCGATCAACACCATTCCGAAGCGCGTCGTCGCGGCCTTCCTCTCGGCCGAGGACCGCCGCTTCTACGAGCATGGCGGCCTCGACGTGCAGGGCATCGCCCGCGCCGTGTTCAAGGCCGTCGAGAGCAAGATGCGCGGCAGCGACCGGCGCACGGAAGGCGCGTCCACCATCACCCAGCAGGTCGCCAAGAACTTCCTGCTGACGAGCGACCGCACCTTCGAGCGCAAGATCAAGGAGGCCATCCTCGCCATCCGCATCGAGCGCGCCTACTCGAAGGACAAGATCCTCGAGCTCTATCTCAACGAGATCTATCTCGGCATCGGCGCCTATGGCGTGGCCGCCGCGAGCCTCGCCTACTTCAACAAGGAGCTGAAGGACCTCACCATCGAGGAGACGGCCTATCTCGCCGCCCTGCCGAAGGCACCCAACAATTACCATCCCTTCCGCCAGACCAAGCGCGCCACCGAGCGCCGCGACTGGATCATCGGGCAGATGGCGGAGAACGGCTACATCACGAGCGAGGAGGCGGCCGAGGCCAAAGCCAAGCCGCTGACGGTCAACATCCGCCCGGGCGGCGCGCACATCTTCGCCGCCGAGTATTTCGCCGAGGAGGTCCGCCGCTCGCTGCTCGCGGCCTATGGCGAGGCGAAGCTCTATGCGGGCGGCCTTTCCGTGCGCACGACGCTCGATCCGCGCCTGCAGCGGATCGGCCGCAAGGCCCTGACCGACGGCCTCGTCTCCTATGATCGCAAGCAGGGCTGGCGCGGCCCCGTGAGCAAGATCGACATCGCGGGCGACTGGGGCGTGCCGCTCGGCGCGATCGAGAGCCCATCCGATATCGCACCCTGGCGCCTCGGCGTCGTCCTCTCGCTCGAGAAGACGAAAGCCGTCGTCGGCCTGCGTCCCACCCGCAAGCAGGACGGCTCGCTGACCTCCGAGCGCCATGCCGTCGAGCTGACGCTGGCCGAGATCAAGTGGGCGAAGGTGCCGCGCAAGCGCACCGAGCCGAAGCAGATGGCGGATATCCTGACACCGGGCGACGTGATCTACGTCACCCCCAAGGACGAGCGGAACCTCGCAGGCGCCTGGTCGCTGGTGCAGATTCCCGAAGTTTCGGGCGGGCTCATTGCGATGGACCCCCACACCGGCCGCGTCCTCGCCGTGGTGGGCGGCTTCTCGTTCTCGATGAGCCAGTTCGACCGCGCCTTGCAGGCCAAGCGCCAGCCCGGCTCCTCGTTCAAGCCGTTCGTGTTCGCCGCGGCGATCGACAACGGCTACAAGCCGACGTCTATCGTGCTCGACGCGCCGATCGAGATCGAGCAGGGCCCGGGCCAGGACATCTGGCGGCCTTCAAACTACGAAAAGGATCAGTCCGCCGGGCCGACGACGCTGCGCGTCGGCATCGAGAAATCCCGCAACCAGATGACGGTGCGCCTCGCTCAGGACATGGGCATGCCGATCATCACCGAATACGCGAAGCGCTTCGGCATCTACGACAACCTCCTCCCGGTGCTGTCGATGTCTCTCGGCGCGGGCGAGACGACGCTGCTGCGCATGGCGACCGCCTACTGCATGATCGCCAACGGCGGCAAGACCGTGCGTCCCACGCTGATCGACCGCATTCAGGATCGCTGGGGCAAATCGGTCTGGCGCCACGACGCGCGCGAATGCACGGGCTGCAGCGCGGATCAATGGGCCAACCAGGAGGAGCCCGAGATCCCGGACGACCGCAAGGAGATCATCGATCCGCACACCGCTTATCAGATGACCTCGATCCTCGAAGGCGTGATCCAGCGCGGCACGGCAACCTCTCTCAAGTCGCTGAACCGTCCGGTCGCCGGCAAAACCGGCACCACCAACGAGGAGAAGGACGCCTGGTTCATCGGCTACACGCCGGACCTCGTGGTCGGCGTCTACGTCGGCTACGACACGCCGAGGCCGATGGGCAAGGGCAACACCGGCGGCCAGGTCGCGGCCCCCATCTTCGGCAGCTTCGTCAAGGAAGCGCTGGCCGATCAGCCGGCCGTACCGTTCCGCATGCCGCCCGGCATCAAGCTCGTGCGCGTGAACGTGCGCACGGGCCTCAGGGCCTCGCCGGACGATCCGTCCGCCATCACCGAAGCGTTCAAGCCGAACGAGGAGCCGGACGACGCCTATTCGGTGATCGGCTTCTCCGATCCCTATGCGCAGCAGAGCTCGGCGAGCGCGCCCCCCACCGCCGGAGCCTGGCAGACCGGCCCACAAGCCTCTCCCGGCTACGGCAACGGGCGCGGCGGCGGCATGTGGTGAGCGCCGCCCTGCCTGATCGGAGGCGCGTGGCCGCATAACGGGGCATCCCACCGCGTTTACATCGCCGGCACCTCTGACTATATCTCACGCCGAACACCCACCGAATTCGCACCTTGAGGAGGCGTCCATGCGCGCTGAAGCGCAAAAAATCGTGGCTTCGATCGAAGAGGCCCTGACGCTCTTGCGGAGGTATCTTTGACCCGGATCAGGCCGAGGCACGCCTAGCCGATCTCAACCGGCGCGCGGAGGATCCCGCGCTCTGGAACGACGCAGCCGCAGCCCAGAAGGTCATGCGCCAGCGTCAGGCGCTCGAGCAATCGCTGACCGACTTCCGGCGCATCGAGCGGGACTTCGAGGACAATCTCACGCTGATCGAGCTTGGCGAGGCCGAGGGCGACGACGCGATCGTGTCCGAAGCCGAAGCCGCGCTAAAGCGGCTCGACGAGGAGGTCCAGCACAAGAGCATCGAGGCGATGCTGTCCGGCGAAGCCGACAGCATGGACACCTATGTCGAGGTCCATGCCGGCGCCGGCGGCACCGAGAGCCAGGACTGGGCCTCCATGCTGACGCGCATGTACATGCGATGGGGCGAGCGGCGCGGCTTCAAGGTGAAGCTCATCGACGAAAGCCCGGGCGAGGAAGCCGGCCTCAAGTCCGCCACGCTCGAGATCGGCGGCGAGAACGCCTACGGCTGGCTCAAGACCGAGGCCGGCGTGCACCGCCTCGTACGCATCTCGCCGTTCGATTCGAACGCGCGCCGGCACACGAGCTTCGCCTCCGTCACGGTCTATCCCGTCATCGACGACTCGATCGAGATCGACATCAATCCCGCCGACGTGGACATCAGCTTCGCCCGCTCGAGCGGCGCCGGCGGCCAGCACGTCAACCGAACGGAATCGGCCGTGCGCCTCGTCCACAAGCCGACGGGCATCGTCATCTTCGCCCAGGAGCAGCGCTCCCAGCACCAGAACAAGGACATCGCCTTCAAGCGCCTCAAGGCACGGCTCTACGAGCTGGAGTTGAAAAAGCGCGAGCAGAAGGCAACCGCCGAGCAGGCCGCCAAGACCGATATCGGCTGGGGGCACCAGATCCGCTCGTATGTGCTCCAGCCCTATCAGCTTGTGAAGGACCTGCGCACGGGCGCGCAAAGCTCGAGCCCCGATACCGTGCTCGACGGCGACATCGATCCCTTCATCGAGGCCACGCTCGCCCAGCGCTTGCGCGGCGGCGCCAGCGCCGAGATCTCCGATCTCGATTGATCTCGTGATCGAACAACAGCGATGAGAGGCGGCGGACGAATGTCATTCGCCGCCTCCGAACCGCTTATGTCTTCTCTTTTCTTTGCGAATCTTGTCCTGCACCTTGGGCGGAATAGGCGGCCCCGGCAGCACCGAGCGCGTGCCTTTGTCCTCCGCGGCAGGCGGCACATTGACGGTACGGCTCACCGCTTCGTCGTCGACGGCATCGATCTCGCGCGCGGTCGCCGAAGGCCTGGTCTGGCGTGGCGTTCGTGGCGTTGTCCGCGCTTT
This sequence comes from Hyphomicrobium sp., assembly GCA_036823975.1. Taxonomy (GTDB): domain Bacteria; phylum Pseudomonadota; class Alphaproteobacteria; order Rhizobiales; family Hyphomicrobiaceae; genus Hyphomicrobium_C. The sequence continues at coordinate 40,110 of DAITBB010000007.1, read as the reverse complement.
CTTTTTCTCTTTCGTATCCATGCGGAACCTCCTCCGCCGTCGATCTTGCGACGGCGCGACGAAATGAAACTGCCGCGCAGAAGGCGGCAGCTCTCTGAGAATTCAACGCCAGCCGCCCGCGACAGTTCCGCAACCGGCAAGCGGGCCAGACCGCTGCCCCGTAGCTGCGCCAAGGATGTGTGGCCCGCGAGGCGGCCGAAGGAAGAGGAGACGGATCAGCTCTTGCCGTCCACGCGCGGCAGCTTTTCCGCTTCCAGCTTCGGATAAAGATGCATCACGGTGCGCTCGTACTCGTACCGCGCGAGCGCGATCTTCTCCGTCCACGGCGGCAGATCGAGGGCGGTCGCTTCGGAGATGTCGAGGCCGCGCTCGAACGCATCCGTCACAATCGCCGACACCGCCTCGAGCCAGTCCCGGGTCTGGACGATGCCGCGATCGGTCGCCTCATCCGGCCCATGCCCCGGCACGATGCGCGCATACTGCATGGCGTCGAGATTGGTGAGGTTGACGCGCCAGCGCGCGATATCGGCATGCGGCGTCGTCGGCGCACGATCGAGGAAGACGAGATCGCCCGCAATCAGCACGCCCGACAATTCGTCGAACAGGACGAGATCGGATTCGGTGTGCCCGCTCATTGCGAACAGCCGGAGGCGCCGGTTGCCGAAATCCTCGACGCCGCCTTCGATCACCGCACCGGGAAGCTTGACCTCGGTGCCGCGCATCCAGTCACCCGCCGCCCGATACATCGAATCCGCGAACCCCTCGCCCATCGCCTCGAGCCCCTTGCTCACCGCCGATGTCGCCGCGATGACGCCCGGCGCGAACGCCTGGTTGCCGAGCACGTGATCCGGATGGAAGTGCGTGAGGTAGACGCGGGCCACCGGCTTGCCCGTCAGCTCCTTGGCGAGCGCGGCGAGCGCCTCGCCGAACCGGAGCGACGGCCCCGTATCGACGATCACCGCCCCGGCCGAGGTGTCGAGGATGGTGATGTTGGCAATCGCTCCGCCGTTGGCAGCCGTAATCGCCTCCTGCGCGCCGGGCAGCATCCAGACGCCGTCCGCGAGCTTCTCGGGCTTCAGCGTGTAGATCAACGGCGCGGCCGTTGTATCGAAGGCCGGAAGCCAGCACGAGGCCAGCGTGGCCGAAAACGCCGTCACGGCCTGCCTGCGCGTCAGCATCGCGGACATGTCCTTGTCTCAAGCGTTGGCGGGATGCGGCACCGCGAGGTGGCTCTGCCGCCCGGGTGCCGGAACATGCGAGCGATAGACCCCGCCGTTGATATCGCGGCCCTCGACGTTGACCGAGCTCTCCGATGCGCCGAGCGGCATCATCAGCGTCACCGTCGGATCCTCGCTCATCGGCTCGAACATCTCGAGGGTCGCCAGCGGCACGCCCGATCCGCTCGAAAGCTTGACCTGCTCGATGTAGTAGGCCGGGGTGTTGTCGCGGGCGAGGCCCGTATCCATCGGATGGCGAATGCGCAGGCGCATACGCGCGAGCCCGGTCACATCGCGCCAGATACGGCCTTGCGTCTGGCCGAGCGTCGTCGACCAGGACTCCTCGTTGCGCGCCATGGCCGGTGCCGAGCACCCGCCGCCTGCCGCATCGAGATAGACGCCGCCGACATGCCAGACGCCATCGGCCGTCTGCGCCGCCGCGCGGATGGGCGTGCCCTGCTCTACCTTCATGCGGAACGAGATGTAGGGGGCGGACTTGCCGGGCGTGAGCGTCAGCACGTGCTGGATCGGATTGAGATCGGCGAAAACGACGAGCTTGCGGACGCCGGACAGCCCACGCGCATCCGCCGTCACCGGAACCTGCGCCTGGTTCTCGACCACGCTCGGCACCGCGACCTTCACGGTATTATCGAAAACGACCTCGCCGCCGCCGAGCACGCGCTCGACCATATCGGCCCACATCGGAGAGTTGAGCGGATCGGCCGGAGGAGCCGCCAGAGCCGCGCCGGAGGCGAGAAAGAGAGCGAGCACGCTCGCGAGATAGCGCATAGGACCTCACTCCTGGGGATCCGCGAAAAAGGAGCACCGCGTCGATGCATACCCCAGGTCGGAGCCCCCAAGCCATGCCTGCGGCCCCCTACTTTCGTACGGTACCAGGCCCATCCAGTCGGCTCGGTTGACATCGCGACCGGCAAGGCGGAGACGATGGAGCACGAGATTATGGGCCTCCCCCATGAGGCCACGAGCGACATCCGGACTCGCATGGCACGCTGCATTCACCCTCCGAAAAGACAGTCTGCTCACGACCGATGGCATCTCGACCGACGTCACGATCGTCCAGGCTTCATGGCGACAGCACTCCGCGCGCTCGCGTACGCTGTCCTTCTCGCGATCGCCTCACAAGGCAGCGCCTCCGCGGAGGAGGACCATTTCGATCCCGAGACGGGCTTCCGGACGAGCCGCTACCGCGCCCCCACGCCTGAGACGGCACCCGGCGCCACCACCATCACCGTCGACGACGTCAAGCGCCTCGTCCGCGACGAGAACGCGGTGCTGCTCGATGCCATGCCGTCCGAGGGCGCAGGGCCCGACCCGCGCACCGGTGCATGGCGTCTCGTGAAGACACGCCAGCACATCCCCGGCTCCGTCTGGCTGCCCGACGTAGGGCGGGGCACCCTCACGCCGGCGATGGAGGATTACTTCAAGTCCAACCTTCGCCGTCTCACCGGCGGCGATCCCGCCCGCGCGATCATCGTCTATTGCGTCGCCGATTGCTGGATGGGCTGGAACGCGGTGAAGCGCGCCGCGGCCTACGGCTACACGCGTCTCTATTGGATGCCCGACGGCACGGACGGCTGGCGCGACTGGGAAGGCACGTTCGAGCCGGCCGAGCCCGTGCCGCTTCCGCCCGCCGACGCATCGACCGAACGAACGAAGTAGGCGCGTCATCAGCCACCGCGCCGATCTCTGGGCTCAGCCGAGCAAGCGCCGGAAGTAGGCGATGGTCTCCTTGAGACCCTCGTCCAGGGGCGTGCGCGGCTCCCAGCCGATGGTGGCTTTGGCCAGCGAAAGATCCGGCTGGCGCTGGCGCGGATCGTCCTCCGGCAACGGCAGGAACACCAGCTTCGACGCCGAGCCCGTCAGCGCGAGCACGCGCTCGGCAAGCTCCCGCACCGTGAACTGGCCGCTGTTGCCAAGGTTCACCGGCCCCGTGCAGTCCTCGTCCGTCCGCATGAAGCGCACGAGGCCCTCGACGAGATCGTCCACATAGCAGAACGAGCGCGACTGGCTCCCATCGCCGTAGATGCTGATCGGCTCGCCCTGGAGCGCCTGCACGATGAAGGTCGAGACGACCCGCCCGTCGTTCGGCTGCATGCGCGGACCATACGTGTTGAAGATCCGGCAGACCTTGATCGGCAGGCGATGCTGGCGCCAATAGTCGAAGAACAGCGTCTCCGCGCAGCGCTTACCCTCGTCGTAGCAGGCGCGCACGCCGATCGGGTTGACGTTCCCCCAATAGCTCTCCGGCTGCGGATGCGCGAGCGGATCGCCGTACACCTCGCTGGTGGAGGCCTGCAGGATGCGGGCGCGCAGCCGCTTCGCAAGCCCCAGCATGTTGATGGCTCCGTGCACGCTCGTCTTCGTGGTCTGCACGGGATCGCGCTGATAGTGGATGGGCGAGGCCGGACAGGCGAGGTTGAAGATGGCGTCGACCTCCACGTAGAGCGGAAACGTCACGTCGTGGCGCAGGCATTCGAACCGGGGATGGCCGAAGAGCCCGGCGATATTGCTGCGTCGCCCCGTGAAATAGTTGTCGACGCACAGCACGTCGGCGCCTTCTGCGACGAGCCGCTCGCACAGGAACGAGCCGATGAAGCCCGCGCCGCCCGTCACCAGCACGCGCGCATCCTTGTAGCCCCAGTCGAATGTCACGGCCGTCTTCCCCTCTCGTCTCGTGCCGGGCCTCGCGAGCACAAGCGATGCGGCGAGCGGCCCCGTCAAGCCCATTGGGAATCGCTCCGTACGCGGCAAAACGTGGACCGCGGCGAGATCCGCGCCTTATCCCCAGAAACTTGCGTGCGAGGTCAGCTCCGCTCCGCCCCCCGTTTGACAGGGGGTGTGATTCCGCTTGAGGGTTCAAAGGACTGGCTAGGACTCTGTCGAAGTCCCAGGAGGATGCAGCATACGGCGCGTCGCGCACAGCGGGAGGCCATCCGGAGCAACAGGGCTATGACATCGGTTTTCTCCGGCCTTCCGGCAGCGCTGATCGCACGGCTCACACAATCTGCATTCCGCGATGCACAGACCTCCGACATGGAGTCCCTGACCGCGACCCAGGCTGCGGCCCTCAAGGCGACCCAGCTCAACAGCCTCAGCACCACCAACATCGAGGCGCTGACCGCGACCGCGGTGTCCGCGATCTCACCCGTGAGCCTCAACAAGCTCAGCCAGGCCCTGTTCGAGGCGCTGGTCGCCGACGACCTCGACGCGTTCACGGCCCGCCAGATGTCTGCGCTGACCGTCGCACAGCTCAACGCCTTCTCGACGACGGATATCCAGGCCCTGTCGCCCGATCAGCTCCGCGCGTTGACGGCGACGCAGATCGCCGGTCTCTCGAGCCAGACGATCGACAAGTTCACGACGACCCAGCTCGCGACCCTGACCGCGACGCAGGTGCGCAGCTTCACGCCGGTCCGCCTCAACGCCATGACGGCCGATCAGCTTCAGGCGCTGGATGCCTCCGGCTTTACCACCGCCCAGATGGCGCGGTTCTCGACGACCGCATTCGGCAATCTCGCGAGCACCCAGATCGCGGCCCTCTCGGCGACGCAGATCGCCGCACTCTCCGCCACCGCGCTCAACATGCTCTCTCCGGACGAGGTGCAGGCGCTCACGTCCGCCCAGCTCGCCGGCCTCACGGGACGCCAGCTCTCGGGCGCCTCCGCCGATTTGCTCAACAGCCTGACGGCAACCCAGCTCGGCACGCTCGCCGCCACCCAGGTGCGCGGCCTCACGCCGACGCAGATCGACGCCCTCCCGGTCGCCTCGCTGAACGCGCTGCGAGCGGAGAACATCACGACCACCCAGCTCGCGCGCCTTTCGGCGACGACGCTCGGGAACCTCAGCGCCACGCAATTCGCAGCACTCGAAGCCACGCAGATCTCGGCGCTGTCGACCACCGCCATCAACGGCCTTCCCGCCTCCGTGCTGCAAGCGTTCTCCGCCTCCCAGGTCGCAGGCCTCACCGGCCGGCAGATCGGCGGCGCCACCGCGGAGACGCTGGCAAACCTCACGCTGGCCCAGCTCGGCCAACTGAAGGCGACGCAGATCGCCAGCCTCAAGCCGGCTCAGCTCGCCGCCCTGACGCCCGCGGCTCTGCAGGCGCTGCCCGCCACGAGCTTCTCCGCCGCCCAGCTCGCCGGGCTCACCGCCACCACGTTCGACAATCTTTCGACGGCCCAGATCCTGGGCTTCAACGCCACCCAGCTCGGCGCCCTCTCCTCGACGTCCATCAACCGCCTCACGGAGAGCGACGTCGCCGCGCTTACGACGACGCAGATCCGCGGCCTCAAGCCGGCCCAGATCGCCGCGGCCTCCACGACTCTGCTGCTAGCCCTCGATCGCACGCAGCTCGAAAGCTTCACCACCCAGCAGGCGCGATCGCTGACGGCTTCCCAGGTCGAGGCCCTGGCAGAGGCGGGCAACACCGGGCTCCGGGTGCAGGATCTCTCACCCGCCCAGGTCGGCCGCCTGACGGCCACGACCTTCCGCAACCTCGGCGCCGAGCAGATCGGCGCGCTCACCGCAACGCAGGTCGCGAGCTTCTCCACCACCCTGCTCAACGGTCTCACGCCCGGCGAGATCGCGGCCCTGAGGCCGGCGCAGATCGGCGGCCTCACGGCCGCGAAGATCGCGCTTCTCACGACCGAGCAGGTCGCCGCGCTGACCATCGACCAGATCGGCGCGCTCGGAGCCAAGGCGCTCGGCGGGCTGCGCGACACCCAGCTTGCGGCCCTTTCCGCCGCCCAGATCGGCGCGCTGACGGAGGCGCAACTGGCGAGCCTGTCGGGCGCCGCCGTGAGCGGGCTCGAGACCGACGACATCGCCGCCTTGTCGACGGCCCAGATCAACGCGCTCAAATCCGCCCAGATTCGTGGCCTCGGCGAAGCCCAGATCGCGACCCTCACCCAGACGCAGGTCGCCGCGCTCTCGACCACGGGCGTCGCGAGCCTCACCGCCACACAGGTCGCCGCACTCTCGCAGGATCAGCTCGCGAGTCTCTCGCCGGCTCAGATCGCGGCGCTCTCCGCCAACGGCATCAGCGGGCTCTCTCCGCAGGCGATCGCGTGGCTGTCGCCCGAGCAGATCGGAGCCTTCACCGCCGCTCAGGTCCGCACGCTGAACGAGGAGCAGGCCGAGGCTCTGACGCCGGCGCAAGTCGCGGCGCTGTCATCGACCCAGATCGGATCGCTCTCGAAAACCGCGATCCAGGGCCTCGGCGTCCAGAGCATCGCCCTTCTCACCGAGCAGCAGATCGCCGGCCTGACCGCGGCCGGCGCCGCCGCCCTCCTCGATACGCAGATCGAAGCGCTCTCCGAAACGCAGATCGCAGCCCTCTCGACACGCGCCGTCGCGGGCCTCGGCAACGCGCAGATCGCCGCGCTTACGCCGACCCAGCTCGCCGCCATGTCCACCGCGCAGATCGGGGCGCTCTCCGCCGACGGCATCACCGGCCTCGGCATCGAGGAGATGATGCAGCTCTCGCAGAGCTTCCTCACCGGCCTCAACACGACCCAGATGCGGGCGCTGTCCGAGTATCAGGTGGTGTCGCTCAGCACCGAGCAGCTTGCCGCCCTCACGGCGACGCAGATCTCCGCGCTCTCCTCCGTCGCCATCGCCGGGCTTTCCGTCACCGCGCTCCAGTCGCTCACCGCGACCCAGCTCGCGGGCCTCACGGCCGCCCAGCTCGGCGCCCTCGACGAGATGCAGATCGGCGCGTTCTCGCTGGACCAGATGGCGCGCTGGACGACAACGCAGATCACCGGCCTTTCTCCGGCCGTCGTCAGCACGCTCGCCACCGAGCAGGTCGCGGCCCTCTCGGCCACGCAGTTGCGCGCGCTCCGCGCCAACCAGATCGCCGCACTCGAGCCGTCGCAGATCGCCGCCCTGTCGCCCACTCAGTTCGCCGGCCTCGCCACCACCCAGTTGCGCGCGCTCACCGCGACACAGATCGCGGGCTTGCCGGAAAGCCACTTCACGGCGCTTGAGCCCGGCCAGATCGGCGCGCTCGGAACCTCCGCCATCGCCGGCCTCACGGACGCGGAGATCGACCTGCTCACCGAGCGCCAGGCCGACGGGCTGACGGCGACGCAGCTCGGCGCCCTCAACGAGACGCAGATCGCGCGCATCTCCACCACGATCCTCGCGAGCCTCACCTCGACCCAGCTCGCCGGCATCGCTCCGAGCGCGCTGGCCGCGCTTGACACCTCGAGCCTCGCCGTGCTCGAGGACAAGCATCTGCGCGGCCTGACGGCGACCCAGGTCGGCGCGCTGACGAGCACGCAGCTCGCCACCTTCTCGCCCGAGCAGATCGCGCGCCTCTCGCCCGAGCAGATCGCCGGCATGAGCGCGTCCCAGGTCTCGGGCCTCAGCACGGATCAGCTCGCGGCCCTGACGTCGCGCCATATCGCCGGGCTTTCGGCCACCGCCATCGCGGGCCTCACCACGACGACCCTCGCGGCGCTGACGACGACGCAGCTCCGCGGCCTCTCGGCGGCGCAGCTCGGCAATCTCAGCGAGCTTCAGGTTGTCGCCATCGCCACCGGCCAGCTCGAATCGCTCTCCTCCACGCAGATCACCGGGCTCTCGGCCGCCGCCATGTCGGCGCTCACCACCGACCAGCTTTCCGCCCTGAGCACCGCACAGCTTCGCGCCCTCACCGCGTCTCAGGTCGCGGCCCTCACGCCCGCGCAGCTCGCGAGCCAATCGGCCGACCGCGTGGCCGCCCTGTCGGTCGCCGCCCTCACCGGCCTCACCGACGTGCAGAGCGGCGCCCTGACGTCCACACAGCTCGCCGCCCTCGCGCCGACGCAAATCGCGGCCCTCTCGGCGAGCGCGATCTCGGGCCTTTCGACCGAGCAGCTTCAGAGCCTCACCACGTCGCAGTTCGCCGCCCTCACGGCCACGCAGATCCAGGGCCTCACACCCGATCAGCTTCAGAGCCTCGACGCCGCGCAGATCGCCCGCCTCACCACGACGCAGCTTGCCGGCCTCTCCGCCGAGCACGTGGGAGACCTCTCGGCCGCCCAGCTCGCCGCCCTTTCGACGACCGCCCTGAAATCGCTCTCGACGGCGGCCATCGGCGGCCTCACGGCCACGCAGATCGGCGCGCTGTCGGAAGCGCAGCTCGCGAGCCTCACGGCGGCCCAGGTGGGCGCCCTCTCGCCGACGGCCATCGCGGGCCTTTCCGCCGAGGAGCTCGCCGGCCTCACCACCACCCAGTTCAGCGCCCTCTCGCCGACGGGCATCGCCGCGCTGTCCGTCGAGCAGCTTGCCAGCCTCACCACGAGCCAGATCCGCGTGCTGAGCGCGACGGCCCTCAACGGGCTGACCTCGACACAGCTCGCAAGCCTGACCACGAGCCAGCTCGGCGCGCTGGCGGCGAGCCAGGTCCGGGCACTTTCGCCCGCGGGCCTTGCGGGTCTCGACGCGGCCCAGGTCGCGGCCTTGTCGGCGGCGCAGTTCGCAGCCCTCAGCCCGGACCAGATCGGCGGCCTCGCCACGACGACGATCAACGGCCTTCCGCTGGCCCGCCTCGCCACGCTCACCACCACCCAACTCGCAGGCCTCACCGCGCAGCAGGTCGGCGCAATGAGCACGGAGCAGATCGCCGGGCTCGCGACGCGGCAGCTCCAGGCCCTCAGCACCGAGACGCTCGGCGAGCTCGCATCGGGCGCGCTCGCGGCCCTCACCGCCACCCAGCTCCGGGCCCTGACCACCACGCAGATCGGCGCGCTCTCCACGAGCGCCATCTCGGACTTGAGCACCACGCAGATCGCCGCCCTCACCAGCGAGCAGATGGCGAGCGTCCGCGCCACCCAGATCGCCGCGCTCTCCGTCACCGCCATCGCCGGGCTCACCACCGCGCAACTGGCCGGCCTCACGAGCACGCAGTTCGCCGGCCTTTCCGCGACCGGCATCGCCGCCCTGACGCCCACTCAGGTCTCGAGCCTGACCACGGCGCAGATCGGCTTGCTGTCGCGCACCGGCATCGGCGGCCTCACCGCCACGCAGCTTGCGAGCCTCACGGCCACCCAGCTCGGCGCGCTTTCCTCGGCGCAGATCGGCGCCATTGCCACCACCGCCCTCGCGGGGCTCTCCGAGACGCAGATCGACGCTTTGACGGAGACGCAATTCGCCGGGCTTCGCGCCACCCAGATCGCGGCCATGGACACGACCCAGATCCGTGCCATGTCCGAGACCGACATCGCCTCTCTGACCCCGACGCAATTGGAAGGCCTCCTGCGCGTCCAGATCCGCGCGCTGTCGCCCACGCAGATCGCGGCCCTCACCGAGACTCAGATCGCTTCCTTCAATGCCTCTCAGATCGTCAACATGACGACCTCGATGCTGGCCACCCTCAGCGCTACGCAGCTCGGCGCCCTGTCGCCGGGCCAGATCGGCGCGCTTTCGACGCAGCAGCTCAACAGCCTCGCGCCGAGCGTCATCGCCTCGCTCTCCACCAACCAGGTGGCCGGCCTCACCACCACGCAGATCTCCGCACTCACCGCTACCGCCATCAGCGGATTGACGACGACGACGATCGAGTCGCTCAACGGCGTGCAGGTCGCCGCGTTCACGGAGGCGCAGATCGCCGGCATGACGAGCGAGCAGATCGCCGCGCTCGAAGCCGCGGTCTCGTGAGAGCGCTGCCGATGACGATCGCCGACCTCTATCCGCACGTCTCGCTTCATTCGTCGAACGCGCCATCCGCCCGCCCTCACCAAAGCCTCAAGGGATCTCGCGCATGAACCAGATCGCGCCTTTTCCGCCCGCCGCGACCGGCGCACAAGCGGCCCTCACCGCCCTCGGCATCACCGATCTGTTCACGCTCGCCGAGGCGCATGAGGCCCGCGGCGACATGGCGAATGCCGTGATCGCCTATCGGGACTGGATCGCCCGCAACCCGGCGCACCCGCTCCTGCATGCCGTCTACTTCAACTACGGCGTCGTGCTGAACAAATCCGGCGATCGCTACGGCGCCATGAACGCCCTGCGTGCGAGCCTCCGCATCAAGCCGGATTTCATGCCCTCGCACATCAACCTAGGCCGCCTGCTGGAGGACGACGGGCAAGCCGGCGCCGCCGTCTCGCAATGGCTCGAGCTCATCACGCAGACGGCCCACATCGACGGCAACGCGGTGAAGCACAAGCTCATCGCGCTCCAGCAGCTCGGGCGCGTACTCGAGGGGTTCCAGCAGGACGAGCCGGCCGAGGATGCCCTCCGCCAGTCGCTCGACATCGATTCCCACCAGCCCGAGGTGATCCAGCATTGGATCGCGCTCCGGCAGCGGCAATGCAAATGGCCGGCGGTGATGGGCAGCGAGCATGTCCAGGTCCGCACGCTCTATGCCGCGATCTCTCCGCTCTCGCTCGCAGCGCTGAGCCACGATCCCATGTTCGCGCTCGCCCGCGCCCATCGCTACAATCGCGAGCTGACGGGCCCGCCCCGCGCGCCGCTCTGCCTCACGGAGGCCGCTCGCGCGCGCTCTGCCGAGCGCGGCAAGCTGCGCATCGGCTATGTCTCCTCCGATCTGCGCGAGCACGCGGTGGGCTTCGCAATGGCGGACGTGCTCGAAACGCACGATAAGGACGCCTTCGAGATCACGGCCTACTATTGCGGCATCGACCGGCAGGATCCGACCCGGCAACGGGCCGAGCGCGCCGTCGACCGGTGGGTGGACATCACCCGCCTCTCGGACGCGGAGGCCGCCCAGCGCATCCACGCGGACGGCATCGACATCCTGGTCGACCTCAACGGCTACACCAAGGACGCGCGCTCCCGCATCTTCTCCTATCGCCCGGCGCCGGTGGCCGTGAACTGGTTCGGATTTCCCGGCACCATGGGCAGCAGCCACCATCACTATATCGTTGCCGACCCGGTCGTGCTGCCCGAGGAGGACGAGATCTTCTTTTCCGAGAAGGTCCTGCGCCTCCCCTGCTATCAGCCCAACGACCGCAAGCGCATCGTGGCGGCGGAGCCTCCCGCGCGCGAGGCGGCCGGCCTTCCGCCCGAGGCCTACGTCTATTGCTGCCTCAACGGCTCGCAGAAGCTCACGCCCGACATCCTCGACGCCTGGCTCGCGATCCTGCGCGCGGTGCCGGAGAGCGTCCTCTGGCTCCTGAGTGGCGGCAGCGCGACGGACGAGCGCGTGCGCCAGGTCGCCGCCCAGGGCGGCATTGCTCCCGAGCGCCTCATCTTCGCCGACCGCCAGCCCAACCCGGAGCATCTGGCCCGCTACCGGCTCGCAGACCTCTTCCTCGACAATGCGCCTTACGGCGCGCATACGACGGCGTCCGACGCCATGTGGATGGGCGTTCCGGTGCTGACCTATGCCGGCGCCACGTTCGCCGCCCGCGTCTGCGCCAGCGTCGTGGAAGCCGCGGGCCTCGGCGATCTCGTCTGCGGCGACCTCGCGAGCTACACCGCGCGCGCCATCGCACTCGGCCGCAACCGGGCCGAGACCGAGAGCCTCAAAGCCCGCCTCGCCGCCAACCGCACCACCGCGCCGCTGTTCGATACGCCCCGCCTCGTCCGCGGGCTCGAAAGCCTCTTCCACACCATGTGGGCGGAAGCCGTCGCAGGCCGGCTCCCCAAGCCGGACTTCACCAACATGGGCGCCTATTTCGAGATCGGCCTCGATCTGGCGGCCGCGGGCCGCGTACCGGCCTCCCGCGAGGAGCTTCTCCGCCTCTATCGCGAGCGCCTCGCGGACTGGGCGGCCTCCGAGCATCTCCCCGCCGACACGCGTCTCTGGCGCGCCGAGTCCTGAAGATCCTAACCCTGCGCAACCTTCGAGCCGCTGCGAGCGTTAGGGGGTGCTGTCCCCCATCCCACGCAGGAGATGCCCCGATGAAAACGTTGAACGATATCTTCGAGCACACGCTTCAAGACGTCTATTATGCCGAGAATGCCATTCTGAAGGCCCTACCCAAGGTGATCGAGGAAGCCGGCAACGCGGGGCTGAAGGAGGCCCTCAAGGAGCATCTCTCCGAGACCAAGACGCAGGTTGCGACGCTGAAGAAAGTCTTCAAATCGATCGGCGCCGAGGCCAAGGGCGTCAAATGCGATGCGATCGACGGCCTGATCAAGGAATGCGAAGGGGTGATGGACGAGGCCAAGGGCGCGGCCGCACGCAACGCCGGCATCATCGGCTGCTGCCAGGCCATCGAGCACTATGAGATTGCGCGCTATGGAACGCTGCGCGAGTGGGCCAAAGCACTCGGACACGAGGACGCGCATCAGATGCTGGGATCCATCCTCGATCAGGAGAAGGCCGCCGATCACAAGCTGACCGGGCTCGCGGTCGAAAGCGTCAACAAGGCGGCGTGACGCGCAAGCGCCAATTGCGACCGTGCACGAGCCCGCGCCTGCCGCGGCATAGACCGGCGGGCGCGGGCTTATTTCGTTCGAGATTGCCACTCAGCGAAATGATAAACACCATCATCCTGCATAGAAGTGGTCGCGGTCGCGCACATTAGCGGTCCATCGCACACGTCTGCACCAAGCGCAGCGATCATTCGGAAAGCTCATCCCGCGCCTGTTGGAACCAGGCCAAGACCTGTCGGCGATGCGGCTCTCCCCAGGTCGCGACGAAACGGCGGGTGCGCTCGTGCGCGACATCGCCAAGCTCCGCGAGCCGGGCGTTCACGAAATCCAGCGACAGCCTGATCCCGCAATCGACCTCGATGCAGGTCTTCCAATCGCGGTAGGTCTTGAGCGCTGCAATCGCCACGGCTTGATCTTCCCTTCGGATTTGGATCATCGGATCGCCGCTACATCGCTGGCTTAGGCATAAAGCCCCCCACGCGATAGACGACTAGGGATATTATAACATCCAACAATCAACAGGCAACCGCGCGAAAAAGGAGCAAATCAGAGGTCCTGCTCGTAAAGAACTTGAGACGACACACCTAGAGTGCTTCGGGAAAAGTGGGAACCGGTCATGGCGGAGCCATGCGCGGGAGTCATGGCGGAGCCGTGCAAAGGAAGTGTCCGATAAGAAGCACGATCAAACAAAAGCTTAGAGCCGTTCCGCGATTCCACTAAAACCGGAACGGCTCTAATACCGCCGCGAGAGACCGACGAAGACCTTCAGGTCGTCGGCCGCCTCGGTCACGCCCACGACGGCGCCCGTATCGAGTTGGAGGTTGTCGTCGACGGCATATGTGAAACCGCCATTCAGCGTGGCGATGGTTTCGGATCCGGCCTCCGTACTGCGCGCGACGAATGCTTCCACGTAGAGCCCCCATCTGTCTGTCAGCTCGAAGCCAAGAGCCGCGGAATTGATGAACGTGGGCGCGACGCCGCGCCCATCCTCGGTCCTCAGAAGATCGACCTCCGTCATAAGCCCGAGCCCCAAGCCTCTGCCGAGATCGATCGCGAAAGGAACGATAACGCCGCCCTCGACCTCGTTGTTGAGATCATCGATGGTATTCGTCGGGATCTTGATGAAGGGCATGATGCCGAAGGCCGTCGTTCCGCCGTCGTTGCCCCAAATGTTGTGCTTCAGGCGTAAGGTGAGGTCGCCGAAGCCCGTCTCCTTGTCCGTGATCCCGCCGCCGGAGATACGGACCCGGCTGTACGCGTCATGGACGAGCTGAAGGTCCGTGGAGTTGGTCAGGCCGATCTTGAAGTTGAACGGCATGAGATCGTAGGCACGCGCCGTGGCTCCATCACGCCGGTCATGCGTGTAGGCCACGAGATCCATTTCGATCTGGATGTGCCCGGCGTCCACCGTATAGGGGCTCTCCGTTGCATCGGGCCGGTCGGTCGACATCTCGCGAAGCAAGCGATCCGGCGTCGGATTGAAAAGGGTGTAGCGGCTCTTGTCTCCCGCACCGGCTCCCGTTGCGGGCACGCCCAGGATCGTGGCTCCCACAACGGCAGCGACCACTCTCGCGTATCCCATCTCGCTCCTCACCTGCATAATTGCAAATCATTATCATTTGCAGTTATGCAAGGCGAATCGCGCCGCTTCAAGCTTTTTTGCAGCGCTCGCACGGCTCAAAGTCGAGCGTGGTCCTTCCTCACTGCACCCTGCGGCACGAACCGCGCGGAACCTCGAACATGGGAGAGAAAGGAATTCGACGCGGAAAGAGGAAGTTTAGCGATGGCACCAACAAGAAAGTTGAAGTAAGGCAGCCCTGTGGACGCAAGTACGCTTGTTCCTGCCCGGAGCCCCACGGAGCGCTGAGAGACTTGATCGGAAAACCAAAGCTTGGCGATGACATCGAGGCGATCTGCCATGAGCTTGGACTGCGGGTAACCGGCCCGCGGCGCGTCATCATGCAGGTCCTTGCCGAGGCCCGCGATCATCCCGACGTCAACGAGCTTCATCGCCGGATCGCCGCCATCGATCCCTCCATCTCGCTCGCGACCGTCTACCGAACCGTGAAGGTGCTCGAGGACAAGGCGATCCTGGCCCGCCACACGTTCGGAGACGGCAAAGCCCGATACGAGTCCGCGGATCAGGACCACCACGATCACCTGATCGACATCGACACGGGCAAGATCATCGAGTTCCGCTCCGACGAGATCGAGCGCCTGCAGGAAGAGATCGCGCGCAAATACGGCTATCGCATCGTCAGCCACAAGCTCGAGATCTTCGTGACCCCGCTCGACAAGACGCCCAAGGCCTCCCCGCGCAAGGCGCGCCGCTAGAGAATCCCTCGGCCGCACGATCTCGCTCTTCGGGGCGGCACGCCGTGCCCGCGACCTTGCCTCACCCTCGCGTTTACCGGATACTGAAGCGCTCAACTTGAGGAGGCTCCACGATGTCCACCTGCAGCGAACGTCATCATGCCGACCACCTCCACCAGCATGGCCCCTCCTGCGGCCACACGGCCATCAAGCACAACGGCCATGTCGATTATCTCCACGATGGCCACCTGCACCATATGCACGGCGATCATGTCGACGAGCATACGATCGAGGTTTCAGCGACCAATCCCGACCGTTGCACGCCGGATCATCGGTGCGGAGGCCACGCGCCGGACCACGTGCATGGCCCCGGCTGTGGCCACGAGGCCGTGCCGCACGGCGATCACGTCGATTACCTGGTGGACGGCCATCTCCACCATCCCCATGGCGATCATTGCGACGACCATGGGCCGATCGACGTCGTGAAAGGGTAGGCTGTGAAGGGTTAGGCTCAAGCACACGCGCGGACGTCGAGCACGCGGTGCGCTTCGGAAAATTCCTCGCGCGCCACCTTGTAATTGGCCAGCGCAATCGTGCCGAAGGTGTCGAAGTGACGGCGCAGCCTCGGCTCGATCGCTCCGTTATAGGGGGTTGCGCTGCTGATCGTGGCTCCGGGCCGGCGGCTGACGAGCTCACCCTCGCGCGCCACCAGCACGCCATCCTTGAGCAGAAGCGCGCAGCGGCCGAACATGCGCGCCGCATCGCGGGACGGATTGTAGGCGGCGATGTCGGCCTTGCTACCGGGCCGCAATGTTCCCCGATCGGCAAGACCGAGCAGGCGCGCCGGCGCGGTGCGCGTCATGAGCGTGACCTCGTAGAGAGAGAACTCCCGCTTGATGTCCCCGAGCAGCGTCATCGCGCGGGCTTCGGGATGCAGAGTCTCGAGGCAGGCGTTGCGGAAATCGCGGTCCATCAAAAGGCGGATCAGCTCGGGATAACGCGTGAACGGCGCCCCATTCGGATGATCGGTCGTGAAAAACACCCGCGACGGATCCGGTGCCAGCAGAAAAAGCTCGAGCCCGATGGCCCATTGCAGCGAGTTGACGAAGCTCTGCGGCCGGTAGCGCATGGGCACGACACCGCCGCCGCCCTCGCATTCGCCATCCCAGATCACCCATTTCCTCGGGTTCGCCACGCTGCGATGGGAATATTGCGCGATCACGTCGCCCGAGATCGTCACCGTCTGGCCAAACAGCACCTGGCCGACATCGACGGTGATGTTCGGATGCTTTTCCAGCCCGCCGATCACCCGCGCCGCCGCGGATGACAGTCCGAGCGGCCCTTCGCGTCCGTAGCCGTAGAACTGCACATGCGCGAGATGCATCGGCGCGCCCTCGGCTGCGTCCATCGTCGCGAGCACGCTCTCGATGCTGCCCGGAAGCCCCAGATTGTTGCAATGGACGTGCAGGGGATGGGGCAAACCGAGCGCCACAGCCGCCCGGTGCAGCGCCTGCAGGATCTGCCGCGACGTGACGCCATAGGTCGGCACCTCGTCGTCGAGGCTGAAAGCCCGCGCGTTCCGCTTGAAGGCCGCGCCGCCGCCGGCATTGATGCATTTGAGAGCGAGACACTGCGTCGCCTCGATGGTCCACGCAACGTAATCGTTGACCAGCGACTGCCCCTCTCCGTCGCGGAGCATCCGCAGCAGAAACGCGTCGTTCCCCAGGATCGCGAGGCCCGCCTTGTCGATGATGGGGATGTCCATCATCTGAGCGTGGGCGTCGCGGGCGTTGCAGGGGAGCACGGCCGGCTCGACAACGGTCGTGTAGCCCATGCGCGCATAGTGCGCGCCGATCTCGGCCGCCGTGAAGCACGCGCGATCGACCGGCGGCAGCTCGCCCGGATCCTCCCGCATCCGGAGCTGCTCCGGCTGGAGCAGGCGCGCGGTGCTCACGTTCCCGCCCGCGATGTGGCTGTGAATGTCGATCCCGCCGGCCATGACGGCCATCCCGCGCACATCGTGGACTGCATCGAAACGGGCCCCGGGCCCCGGATCGTCGACGATGCGCCCGTCCCGGACGAAGACATCCCGGATCACCCCGTTCCAGTCCTGAGACGGATCGTAGAGAGTCCCGCCCGCCAGCTTGATCAGCATCGTGGCTCCTTCGCGTGTTGTGATTGCGGGATCGCTGTCTCAGGCCGCGTCCAGCGGACGCGCGTTGAGCATCGCCATGAACTCCGCCCGCGTCGCGGGATCGGTCCGGAAGCATCCGGTCATGCGGCTCGTGATCGTCACGACGCCGGGCTTCTTGATGCCGCGCGTCGTCATGCACTGGTGCGCCGCCTCGATAATGATGGCGACGCCTTTCGGCTTGAGGATCGCAGTGATCGTGTCTGCGATCTGCGCCGTCAGCACCTCCTGAATCTGCAGGCGCTTGGCATAGATCTCGACGAGGCGGGCAAGCTTGGAGATCCCCACGACGCGTCCTTCGGGCAGATAGGCGACATGCGCCCGTCCGATGATCGGCACCATGTGATGCTCGCAATGCGACTCGAGACGGATGTCGCGCAGCATGACGATTTCGTCGTAACCGGCCGTCTCCTCGAACGTCCGCTCGAGGATCGCGACAGGATCCTCGTCGTAGCCGGCGTAGAATTCCTCGTACGCCCGCACCACGCGATCCGGCGTGCCGAGCAGGCCTTCGCGATCCGGATCGTCGCCTGCCCACTCGATGAGCGTGCGCACCGCCGCCTCCGCGGCGGTGCGACTGGGGCGCGCGCGGGGCGCTCTCGGCTGCAGATGGGGAACGCGCATATCCATGTCGTATGATCCTTCGTCAATCTTCGAAACGCGCTGCAAGCAGCGCCACCCGTTCAAGACGGCAGGCGACGTCTCCGCGGCCACACAGCGCGAGAGCCTCAGTCCGGAGGACGAGACGCTAAGCCGCTTCTTGAACAGCGCACTCATGCCTAAGCCGCCTCGCGCGCCCACGCCGGGAAGGGATCGGGGAGATCCAGCCAGGTGGTGGTATCGACGGAGCCGCTCTCGGGCACTTGCATCAAGCACGCATCGAGCTCGGCCATCATGCCGGCCTTGTCCATCTCCCGCGTGCCGATGAACACGATCTCCTGCCGACGGTCCCCCCAGAGCGGGTCCCAGGCCTTGTTGATCCGGCCGACGAGATCCTCGTCCTGCGGCCAGCTCTTCTTCGGCACCGCCGCCCACCAGTAGCCGATCGCCTCGTGCTGAACGAGAGATCCGGCCTGCGCGATCTCGCCAACCCATTGCGGCCGCGTCGCGAGCCAGAAAAAGCCCTTGGCCCGCACGACACCCGGCCAGGATCTGTTGAAGAACGCGTGGATCTTCGCCGGCTCGAACGGCGCGCGGGCGCGATAGACGAAGCTCGAGATGCCGTATTCCTCGGTCTCCGGCTGATGATCCTTGAAGCCGTTCAGCTCCTTGTACCAGGTCGGATGGCGGTGGGCCGTCTCGAAGCTGAAGAGCCCGGTATCGAGGATCTCGCGCGACGCGACACGCGCGTGGCTGGTTTCGATGATGCGCGCATCCGAGTTGAGGGAGCGGATGATCGAGCGCGCCGCCACGAGTTGCTCAGGCGTGGCGATGTCGACCTTGTTCAGAACGATGACGTCGGCGAATTCGATCTGATCGACGAGCAACTGCACGAGCGGCCGCTCATCGCCCTCGCCCGCGATCTCGCCCCGGTCCTTGAGGAAGTCGTGCGAGGCGTAATCCTTGAGCAAATGCGCCGCGTCTACCACCGTCACCATCGTATCGAGCCGCGCCACGTCCGAGAGGCTGAGCCCATCCTCGTCGCGAAACTCGAACGTCGTCGCGACGGGAAGCGGCTCCGCGATCCCGGTCGACTCGATGAGGAGATAGTCGAAGCGTCCCTCGGCGGAGAGGCGGCGCACCTCCTTCAGGAGATCCTCGCGCAACGTGCAGCAGATGCAGCCGTTGGACATTTCCACCAGCGTCTCGTCGGTCCGCGACAGGTTGGCCCCGCCTCTCTCGACCAGATCGGCGTCGATGTTGACCTCGCTCATGTCGTTGACGATCACCGCGACCTTGAGGCCCTCGCGGTTGTTCAGAACGTGATTGAGCAGCGTCGTCTTTCCGGCGCCGAGAAAGCCGGAAAGCACGGTGACGGGCAGGCGCTTGTCGATGCGCGTTGCCGATTTCTCAAGGTGAGCCGCAAGGTCGGTATCCATTCTCTACCCCTTCCGAGAGTTGACGAAGCTTGTTTGGATATTATAACATCCGAAAAGTCCATTCATCAAGCTCGGGAGCCCCGGCACGCTATGAATGCACCGAGAAAGCGCCAACGCGGCGAGGAGCACGCAGAGCTCGTTCTGAGCGCTTTGAGAGCAGAGGCACGCCCCTTGAGTGCCTACGAGATCATGGCGGTGCTGCGCGAGCGAGCCCCGCTCGCTCCTCAGACGATCTATCGCGCGCTCGAGCGGCTGATCAGAGCCGGCGAGGCGCACAAGCTCGAATCCCTCAACGCGTTCACGGCCTGCAAGACCACCAGCCCGGGATCACCCACCGCGTTCGCAATCTGCGATGCGTGCGGCTCCGTGTCCGAGTTCGTCGAACCCTCGGCCACGAGCGCCCTCAGCGCGTGGTCGCGCGACAATGGGTTCGCCCTCAAGGACACCACCGTGGAGCTGCACGGGATCTGCACCGACTGTCAGCACCTCGCTCCCACACACGAAGGCCCCACGCGCGCCAAGTGACGATTGACCGGCGCGGCCCGGTACCCTTCCAAACTTCGACGCCCGCAAAAAAAGAGCGGAGACATAACCGAGGGTTATGTCTCCGCCATTCATCGGACACTGTGCGGGAGAAGGTCCGACTAATTCAGATTGATGCTTCCGAACACGCGGACGCTGGCCCCAGGCAGAAGCACGTCCTCGCGACGCTTGAACGAGGCATGGTTCAAGACGTCGTCGTCCGCCAGGTTCTCGCCCTTGATGCCGATGGTCGCGACCGGCGTGATGCCGCCGATAGTCTCCTGCTGGAACGTATAGCTCAGCTCGGCCGAGACCAGCGTGTAGCCCGGCGTCGCGATCTCCTCCTCGCCGAAGCGGTCCTGATCGAAGGCATGCAGCACGCCAGCGCGCGCGAACCAGTTGGGATCGCGGTAATAGATACCGCCGCCCAGGCGATGCGGCGCGATGCGCGGCACATATCCGCCCCCGTCGAACTTCGCGTTGACGAAGTCGTACTGACCGTCGATGCCCCAGAGACCTCTCCAGATCGGCGCCACGTCGTACTGGAAGGCCAACTCCGCACCATAGAAGCGCGCGTCACGCTGGCGGAAGAAGACGAGATCGAAGGCATGCTCGTGCCCTTCGCCCTCCTCGTGATCGTGATCATGGTCGTGCTCGCCACGATTGCAGTGGAACTCGCCGCCTTCCGCGACGGGATTGCACTCGAAGCCCTGCAGAGCGCGGTAGATGAAGCCGTTATAGCGCGTGTAATACGCCGAGGCGTCGAACCGGAACGGGCCCTTGGCCTTCCTGAGACCGATCTCCGCCGTCGTCGCTTTCTCCACGTCGAGGAAGGGATTGCCGACCTCGAACGTTCCCGTCGCCTCGTGCATGCCCTTGGAGAACAGCTCCGCGGCATCGGGCGCGCGCTCGACGTAGGAGCCCGTCACCCGCCCCTCCATGCCGAAGGGCAGCTTCTGCAGCAGGCCCAGGCTGGCGCTGAAAGGCGTGAAGTCGCGCGCGCCATCGAAAAGATGGCCGTGCATGTGCGCATGGTCGCCGTGCTCGTGAAGATGGACCTCTTCCCAGCCGACGCCGTCCACCGTCGTATGCTCGATGCGCGCCGCCGCCTGCAGGCGCAGGAACGGATTGAGTTCCAGCTCCTCGAACCAGAACGCGGCGATGCTGTCGGTCTCCGCCGGCTCGAGCAGCGACTCGCCCTCGAAGGACTGCCCGCGCGTCTTGCGATGGCTCCAATGCGCGCCGATCGCGCCGGACATCTCACCCAACACCGTGCCGACCGGCACGTGCTGAATCTCGATGCGCCCTTCCTGCTCCTTGTTGGTGAAGCGGGACCCGAGCGAGAATCCATGCTCGTGGTCGTGCTCGTCCTCGTGATCGTGATCGTCTTCGTCCTCATCGTGATCGCCGTGCTTGGCGAGCTCGTTGTGGCGGTAGTTCGACGCGCCGAACCAGACGCGGATCGCATCGATCCCGAAGTCCCGCACGCGCCATTCGCCCTTCGCGAGCACCTTGTCCTGCACCATGTCGATGCGGGGATCGACGCCCTCCTCGGCCTCCTCGCCGGGAACGCCGTAAAGGCTCTCGATCCGCGTATAGGAGACGCCGAAGAAGCCATCGAGACCGATCAGCGACGCGCCGAGCGAGCCGCCCTTGCTCTCGACGAAGCTGTTCACGACGGTGCCGCGCGGCGAGTCGTAGTCGTCGGCATCGCGCCAGAACCCGTCGGCGTGGACGGCAACGCCGTTCGATCCGGCCGTCGCCCGGAAAGATCCGTCCAATCCGTCATCGACGGAGGTGCCGGCCCCCGTCACGGCACCGCTGAACCCACCTTTGGGGATATAGGTCGGGATGCGCTGGTTCTCGACCGAGACGACGCCGCCGATCGCCTGCGAGCCATAGCGCAACGTCGCCGGGCCGCGCACAACCTCGATCCGCTCCGCCGCGTTCGGATCGATGGGAACGGCGTGGTCCTCGGAGATGGCCGCGACGTCATGCGTGCCGATCCCGTTCTCCTGGGTGCGCACACGATAGCTGTCGAGACCGCGGATGATGGGACGGTTGGCACCCGGCGCGAACGTGCTGCCGACAATGCCGGGCTTGGTCTGCAAGGCGTCCGTGATCGTCTGGCCGCCCGTCGAGAGAACCTCGCGCTCCGTGACCACGGTCACCGAGCTGAAGGTATCTTCGGTGACGATCAGCGTGCCGGGCAGCGGCTCGAGAACCGGAGGCGCCTCAGCCGGAACAACAGACTGCACCGGCGCACTTGGCGCGCTCGATGCGCCCGGCGCAGGGCCGCTCGTCCGCCGTACGGGCTTCCGCACCGGGCTCGGCGTCGTCACCTCGATCGCCGGCAACTCCGTCACCGCGTCCTGGGCCCCAACAGGACTCGAATGCGCGAGCAGCGCCGCGGCTGGAAGGACGCTCGCAGCCGCCCATAGGCTGTCCCGTCTCGGCAATACCATCAGAAGCCCCCACATCACTGGATGTTATAATATCCATATTATCGTCGCTTCCGGATGCTGACAACCGGACCTCGGCGCGCCGGATCGACATTTGATTTCGAGCGTGTCCAAACAGGCACAGCCTCGGCGTGGAGACCGCAAGGCGACGTCGACTGAGTTTGCGCAGCGTGCTCAGGTACGATGGGGGAAGAGATCGGGCGGACACAGCGCATCGATCTGGTACCGGATGACCTGTTCGATGAAGGCTATGACGGCCCGCAAGCGGGGGCTGTGACGCAGGTCCTCGTGATAGGCCAGCCACAATTCCACCGGGGACATGGTTTCAGCGGAGAGGCGGCGCAAGTCCGGCACCCGCTCCGCCACCAGGCAGGGTAACAGCGCACAGCCGGCCCCGGCGCGCGTCGCTTCCAGCAGCGTCTGAGTTGAGTTCGACCGCAAGATCACGCGTTCGGGCGGCACCAGCGTTGTGATGAACCGCTGGCGATCATGTCCGGATTCCTCATCGTAGCTGAGGATTTGCTGATCCGCGAAAGGCCGCGGATCAACGGCGGCAGCGTAAAAAGCGAAGCCGACCCGCGCCAGCTTCCGCGCAACTATTCCCTCCCCATTGGGACGACCGATCCTCACCGCGACATCGGCTTCCCTGCGATACAGATCGAGGCTCTGGCTGTAGCCGAGCAATTCCAACTTCAAGCCGGGATGTGCTGCATAGAACGCCGGCAATTGCGGTGCGAAGAGCCGAGCTGCGAACAAGGGCGTGGAAGTCAGGCGCACTTTGCCAGTGACCTGTCCAGCAGTCCCGTGAGCCCGCCGCATGAGTCCATAGACCTCGGTTTCCATGCGCTCTGCCGCGACCAGCACATCCTCACCCAGCGGGGTAACCGCAAACCCGTCGGGTGAACGCTCAAAGAGCACTGCGCCAAAATCCTCTTCCAGCGCGTCGAGCTGCCGCGCAACGGTTGTGTGATCCACCCCAAGCGCTCTCGCCGCGCCTGAAAGAGTGCGATGACGTCCCAGAGCCAGAACGACACGCAGACGATCCCATTTCGGTGTGCGGCTGGCTGTGTTTTTTCTCGCAGGAATTCTGCGATGTTGCGCATTTTCGCAGGTACCGTCCATCGCTATGTTGCGAGCGCAAGTTACGGAGCAACAAAATGACAGCGCCCGGCACGACATTCAAAGGCGCAGCCATGCTGATGGCGACAGCAGTCGCGTGGGGCGGAATGTTCCCGGTCATCAAGCCCTTGCTGGGCGACTATGACCCGATCACGCTGACCATGCTGCGGTTCGGTCTCGCGGTGCCGGTGCTGCTCCTGCTTCTGGTTTTGATCGAGGGTCCGGCAGCACTGCGGCCTGAAGGGCGAGCGCTGCGGCTATGGGGACTGGGCACTTTAGGTTTTGCAGGCTTCGGGCTCCTGCTGGTGCTCGGGTTGGAGCGCACCGCACCGCATCGCGCCGCCGTGATGCCCGCCCTGATGCCCCTGATCGCCATCGTGATCGGTGCGGTGCGCGGCCGCGCCGCGCCCTCGGCCACCGCCGTCACAGCGGTTCTGTTGGGGCTTGTCGGCGTCATTCTGGTCGTCAGCGGTGGCGAGCCGCTGCGACTGCTGCATGGGGGCGTCGGAGGCGGGGAAGCGCTGGTGCTGCTCGGTGCGACCTGCTGGGTGCTCTATACGCTCGACGTTTCAACTTTTGCAGGCTGGTCCGGACTGCGGGTAACGACACTGTCGCTGACGGCGGGAACGGCCAGCATCGCAGCGATCTGGGTTCTTTGCCTGACGGCGAAGATATCACATGTGCCGAGTATCGCACTTCTCACAAACACGATGCCAGCACTGGCCTATCTGGTTCTCGCGGCCTCGGTCATGGGCTTTTTATTCTGGAACGCGGGGATGCACGCCATTGGCGCCAAGCTGGGTGTCCTGTTCATCATCATCGTGCCGATCACGGCCTTCGCTCTCGCCGTCGTGGATGGCGCACGGCCTGGCCCGCTCGAATACACCGGCGTGCTTCTCGTCATAACGGCCCTTCTTCTCAACAGCCTCGTGCCCGGCATCCCGGCTACGCGGCAGGCGGCCTGACCATCGATTCACACCCAAACCACAGGAGATCCCGACGCATGCCTTGGATCAATAGCAACACTTGCGAAATCTACTTTGAGGATGTGGGCTCCGGCCCTACCATTCTGTTCGTTTCCGGCTACTTCGGCGTCGCTGACATCTGGCAGGAACAAATCGCGCGTCTACGGAAAGACTTCCGCTGCATCAGCCTAGACAGCCGTGGTTATGGTCGCTCCGGACCTTCCGAAATGCCGCTGAGCGCAGAATTGCATGCAAGCGATCTGAAGGCCGTTCTGGACGCCGCGAGCGTCACGGGTAAGGTGCTTCTGGTCACGCATTCCATGGGCGGCAACACCGCCTCTAGCTTTGCACTCACGCATCCGGATCGTGTGGCGGGCATCGTCTACACCGGCACCTACTTGTCGGGGCCCCAACTCCGCGAGCTGGGCGTTTCCGCCGCCGCTTTGATCGAAAACGTCTCCACCCCGTCGGGGGCTGCCGCGATGTTCCGCAGCTTCGGTATCTCGGACGCTCTGGCCGCCGAAGCCGCCAAGTGGTCGCTGGACACGCTGACCAGCAACGCCCACGCCCTTGAGGCCTGCGATCTCGGCGACCGTCACCGGGAGATCGCTGTGCCGGTTGTCATCGTGCAAGGTGAAAAGGATGTGGTCACACCGCCTGAACCTTGTGCGACCGAGCTTGTAGCGCTTCTGCCGAATGCGAAGCTGCAGCGCGTGCCCGGCGTAAACCACTTCCCGCAAATCGGGGCACCGGAGTTGGTCGCAGATATGATCCGAAACCACGCCGAAACCTGTCTCGTCTAAACGTTAGGGAAGCTCCCGCCAAGTGGACGGGAGCTTCCCTCACTATTCTTCGCCTGCACTCGCCGGCCGTCCATGCCGGCATACGAATGAGATCTCCGCTTACCGGCCCCCAAAAATCCGGCCAACACCGTCACGGGCACGAGGCTAACGCTCAAGGCGATCTCCTGTGTGATCTCCCGTCCCGCCCCAACCATGCACGCACGCCGTCAACGCGTTCCTCCCGAGGCGACGCCCGGCGTTTCGCGCACCAGAGACTGATGCGCACCGACACCGGCCATTGCCCCGTCCGCCATGGCGAGCGTAATGCTGTGCATCGCACGCGCCGCATCGCCGGCGGCGTAGACACCCCGGACGGTCGTGGCTTTCCAGTCGTCCGTCGTGATCACCGGCCCGAGAACCCCTTCCTCGAAGGCACATCCAAGCTGATGCGCGATCGAGCTTGCCATCTGCGTCGCCGGCGCCACGAACAGAGCGTTGACGGAGACCCGCCGTCCATCGCTCAACGCGACCGCCTCGAGCGCCGGCGGCGCGTCGCCCAGCAACGCCGCGACCGGCTGCCGCTCGATGACCACGCCCCGTGCGGAGAGAAGCGCGCGCGCCTTCTCATCGGGCTCGAACCGGCCTTGGCTGAAATAGACCGTCGGTCCCCAATCCGGCAGCATCGCCGCCTGATGCGCCGCCATCGGATGCGTGGCCAGAACACCCAAAAGGCGATCCCGCATCTCGTAACCGTGACAATAGGGACAGTGCAGCACCGTCGCGCCCCAGCGCTCCTTGAGGCCCGGAATATCGGGCAGCGTATCGGAGATCCCCGTCGCAAGGATCACGCGTCGCCCTTCGAACGAACGTCCATCCGCAAGACGGACGGCAAACCGGCCCGCAGCGTTCGAAGCCTGCGCGACCTCGCCGCTCACCAGCGCGACCGTCGGATAGGTGGAGACTTGCTTGCGCGCTTCGCCGAGAAGTGCCGCCGGCGCCTTTCCATCGTGGCCGAGCACGCCGTGCGCGGCCGCAGCGTAGCGATTGCGCGGCAGACCGGAGTCGAAAACGACGACGCGCCGCCGCGCGCGTCCGAGTTGCAGGGCCGCCGAAAGGCCTGCGAAGCTGCCGCCGACAATGAGGACATCGTACAGAATGCTTAGGGCTCCTTTCAGGCGCGGGCTCAGCACCGCGCAAGGCCGCGCCAGGATCGGCGCTGTACCCTTCACGACGAGCGCGCGATGCCATCACACGACGAGCGCGCGATGCCATCACGACAGTTCAGCTATTGGATATTATAACATCCAAATAGCGAGCCGCGATAGAAAACGCGTTCTCTTTTGCCCGGGACGCAAAAGCCGTCAGGGCGTCAGGCGGTCGACCTGATCCGCTTCGATCCGGTAGCCGGCATCCGCCACGCCCGTGATGGCCGGCTCCGTGCTCATCTTGCCCGTCACCTTGACGGGATCGAACGGCCCCGAGATCTCGAAGCCGTCGGCGGCCGTGACGTAGATGATCTGATTGGCCGGCGGCGGAGGAACATGGATGCACGCGCCGACGAAGGGAACGAGCAGGAACTCCTTGATCTGGAGCGCATCGAGATCCAGCGGCACGACGTAGCCGCCAATCGCCACGCGCTTGTCGTTGAACGCGCTCACCACGGCCGGCGGCTGCCCCGCGCCCGGCTGCCGCCGCTTCATCGACATGAACTTGCCCTCCGGCATCGGCGGCGGAGCGGGCGCGTCGTCAGACGGGTCCGGCATGCCCGAGAAGAAAGGCTTCAGCTTCGGCGCACCGGGCGCGCGCGGCGGCACGAGCTGCGACCACTTGAGCTCCAGCGGCGGATCGGCCGCCTCGACGCTGCCGGCGAGCAGCAAGGCGCCGGCGCACAAAAGAGCGAGCGATCTTCCAATCAACGCCTTCATGACGCTGCTCCGTTAGCTGCGCACCATCATGCCGTCCGCCACCGAGAGCCGGTAGGCCCGCACCGCCGGAATGACGGAGACCAAAACGCCCGCAAGCACGATCGCGGCCAGCGTCGCGAGCTCCCAGGCCCCCGGCGCGGTGATCCTGAGATCGAGCCCGTAAAGCCGGTCGATTGTAGGGCGGGCCGCCCAAAGCGCCCCATAGAGCATCGCCACGCCGAGAACAACGCCCGAAATCGTAAGCAGCGCGCCTTCCATGACGAACAGGCCCAGGATCGTGGTGGGGCGCGCGCCGACCGAACGCAGGATCGCCATCTCCCGGCGCCGCTCGTTGAGCGTGGTGAGCACCGTCGTCACCATCCCGAGCAGCGCCGTCGCCACCACCATCGCGGAAATCGCGCCCAGCGCCGTCTCCGCCGTCCCGACCAGTCCCCAAAGCTCCTGCAGCGCCGCGCCGGGGATGATCGCGGACAAGGGCTCGGCGCGATACTCGTTGATGGCGCGCTGGACGCGGAACGTCGCGATCCTCGATTTGAGCCCCACCAGCGCCGCCGTCACCGCCTTGGGCGCGAGATGCATTTGGCGAACCTCGTCCGCCGAGACGCTCTCGCCGGGCGCAGGCATGCCGTTCTGCCAGTCGACATGGATGGCCTCGATCGCCTCGAGGCTGACATGCAGCGTCTTGTCGACCGGCGTCCCGGTCTTTTCCAGAACCCCGGACACGCGGAACGGCTTGTCCTCGTGCTCGACGAACGAGATGGCCCCGACGCCGTGCGCGACGACGATGCTGTCGCCCACCTTGTAGCCCAGCGCCTCGGCGACATCGGCGCCGATCACCACGTCGAACAGATCGCGGAAAACCTCGCCCTGCCGCAACGCCAGCGGCTGGCCATGGCGGTACTTGTAGCGGACAAAATAGTCGGGCGTCGTGCCGAGGACGCGGAAGCCGCGATGGCTGTCCCCGAGCGACAGGGGCACCACCCAATCCACGTCGGGAAGACGCGCGATCTCCTCGTAGCTCGTCCAGGTCACGTTGTTCGTGGCATTGCCGATGCGGAAAACGGAATAGAGCAGGAGCTGCAGCGAGCCGCTCCGGGCGCCGACGATGAGATCTGTGCCGGAGATCGTATCCGCGAAGCTCTGCCGCGCGCCCGTGCGCACCTTCTCGACGCCGAGAAGCAGCATGACGCTGACCGCGATCGCCAGCACGGTCAGCAGCGCCGTCACATATCGGTTGCGCAGCGATTGCAGGGCCAGCCGCGGAATGATCATGCGCGGCGGGCCCCGTTCGAGATGATGTCCTCGAAGCGCAGCACGCGGTCGAAGCGCCCGCTGAGGGTTTCGTCGTGGCTCACCATGAGCAGCGTTGAGTGGGCGCTGGCAACCTCCGAGAACAGGAGATCGAGAAACGCCCCCTGGCTGCCCTTGTCGAGCGCCGAGGTCGGCTCGTCGGCGATGATGATCTCGGGGCGCCCGATCAACGCGCGCCCCGCCGCCACCCGCTGCTGCTGCCCGACGCTGAGCCGCGACGCCGCCCGGCGATGAAGCGTCGCGTCGAGGCCGAGATTGGTGAGCAGACGCTGCGCCTCTGCCTCGGCTCCGCCCCCGGACGTGGCCCGCGCCCGGCGCTTCGCGGCGAAGCTGAGCGGCAGCACGACATTGTCGAGGACGGATCCATAGGGCAGCAGGTTGAACATCTGGAAAATGATCCCAAAATGCTCGGCGCGAAACCGGTCCCGCGCAAAGGACGAGAGCGCCGACGTCTCCGTCCCGAGCACCTCGAGCTGCCCTTGCGCAGGGACGACGATCCCGGCCAGCAGGCTGAGGAACGTCGATTTACCGCTGCCGGAGGGCCCGAGGATGAGGATCCGCTCGCCGCGCGCAAGCCTGAAATCCGAGATCGCCAACGCGAACCCATCCGCCCCGCCCCAGGCAAACCGAAGGCCCGACATCCTCACGATGTCGGACCCTGCGCATCCTGGCGTCTCGATCTCTGGCTCCGTCAAAACCACGGCCGTTCTATAATCCTTCGGCAAGCACGAGGCTCGGCTTGTCGCGCGAGACCTCGTATTTGTTCTGGCCTTTGGCGGTCACCACCGTCACGTCCAGCTCCTGCGCGCCGGCAAACGCCGCAAAGTACGCGAACGCGATCGAGGTGATGCCGGCAGGCTTGGCGCAATCGATCGCATAGGTCACGTGGAAGGCCGTATGCGATCCCGCTTCGCCATGATCGTGCTTGTGGCCGTCATCGTGGTCGTCCTTGCCGTCGGACGCCGCTTCAGCCTTGTGGCCGTCATGGTCATGATCGTGGCCCGCCTTGTGGTCATGATCATGGCCATGGTCGTGGCTGTGGTCATGCCCGTCGCCGCCTTTTGCGGCCGCGATCTCGATTTTCGCATCCGCCAGCTTGCAGTTCGCCGCGTCGGGCAGCTTGAAAAGAGAGAGGGGGTCTTTGAGCTTGGTCTTGGCGGCCTCGATCGCCGCCTTCTGCGCGTCCGTCTTGGCCTCGTGCTCGAAGCCGACGAGATCCATGCCGGGCGCTTCGAGCTCCAGTTCCACGCGCGTGCCCTCCACGGCGATGTTGAGCGTGCCGTGGCCGTGCACGTGGGCGCCCAACTCGCGGTGTTCCTCATCCGCAAGGGCTGGAGCCGCCAGCGACAGGCTCAAGACAACTGCAAGCATTCTCGCGTTCATGGTCCACCTTTG
This sequence comes from Hyphomicrobium sp., assembly GCA_036823975.1. GTDB lineage: Bacteria > Pseudomonadota > Alphaproteobacteria > Rhizobiales > Hyphomicrobiaceae > Hyphomicrobium_C. Next base: position 10,520 of record DAITBB010000007.1, on the reverse strand, counting down.
ATCGCGTTGGATGTCGCGGGATGGGAGGGCGCTGACTTCTCGCGGATCAGGACGACCTCTTTGAGGCAGAAAGACCCCTCGGACAAACCGCCGCGCCCGCCTCACAAATCCCATGAGGGCATTATTTAATATATTATAACATCCAAAATGTGGCGATCCCATGCGGAAGGCCAAGCCTTGCCGCCGCCGCCTTCTATGTCACATTATCTAACTGAAAACCGGGAGGCACCATCGCGTCTCGGTGGCGCCCCATTACGTCGCCAATAAACTTCACCGCCGCTTTCACGCGGGGGCTTCGCCTCAGGTCTTCGTGATAGTGCAGCCACAGCGTGAGGGTTGGCATGGCGTTCGGCGCAGGAACTCGAACAAGCGTTGTCCCTTCGGCAGCAAAGCAGGGCAGCAAGGCGCAACCGAATCCGCTCGCCGCCGCCGCCAGCAAGGCTTGAAGCGAATTGGACCTCATGACGACTTGGGCGGGCTTGATCAAGCTCGCCTGATACTTTTGCAACGCGGCGCTTCCGGCCTCGTCTTCATAAATGAGGAAGCGCTGCTCCTGAAAATCTCGATCGTTCCTCTCACGCGCATAGAATGCGAAAGCCAGCTCATTGAGCCGTTTCACGACGAGTCCGGGCACATCGGACCGAGACATGCGAACGGCAATGTCAGCCTCACGACGTGAAAGGTCGAGGCTTCGGTCCACGCCCACCAGTTCAACGTCCAAGCTCGGATAATCCCGCCAGAATTCTCGCAGGGCCGGTGCGAAGACCAAGTTCGCGAGGATTGGCGTTGTCGTCACTCGGACCGTTCCCGAAAGTCCCACGCTCGCGCCTTCCAGGCGCCGCATGAGACTGACGGTTGCGTCCTCCATGAATTCCGCCGCAGCCGCGACTTCCTCGCCGAGGGACGTCGCCGTGAAACCGTTCGGCCCACGCTCAAAAAGAGGTCCCCCGAGTTCAGCCTCGAGGCTCTCGAGTTTTCGGCTTACCGTCGAGTGATCAACGCCGAGCAGCCGCCCCGCCATTGAAAGGCTGCCGCCTTTGCGAAGAGCGAGCACGACCCGCAGCCGATCCCACCCTACAAGACCACTTGTGCGTTTTTGCGCAGTCATTGCGCGAAGATACGCGTCTCTTGCGCAAACCTCCACAGCCATATCGAGGCGAACCGATGCAGCAAAGGAAGCTCACGAATGACCGCTTACTTGATCTCGAACGTCAAGGTAACCGATGAAGCTTGGATCCCTGCGTACGCTCAGAGCGTCCACCGGATTGTCGCAAAGCACGGGGGGAGGTATCTGTCGCGGAGCGGAAACATAACAGCGATCGAAGGTGAGCGTCCCGATACGACGATTGTCGCTTTACTCGAGTTCCCTTCGGTGGAAGCGGTGCAGGCATTCGTGAACGATCCCGAGTACGCACCGTTCGCTCAAGCCCGGAAAGACGGGAGCCAAAGCCTTCTCTATGCCATTGACGATACGGACTTGGCTGGCACCATTCCCGGCTTGCCCAAAGGTTGATGAGGCTCGAACTGAAATGGGGCGATGATCTCGCCGGTCAGTCCGGCGAGGCTCACTTCAGACCGGGAATAGCCAAGACCGGATGCGTTGATGCCCGACGACAAACGCCGCCCTCGCCATCAGGAGGTCCGGATCAGGAGACCAGCGCCCGGGATGCTTCCTTGACCTTGACCGTCGCCTCTTTGGCCGTGTTCGCCGACGCGGCGATCCGGGACATGTTGTCGGAGATCTCGCGAACGCCCATGGCCGCCGTTTGCATATTCGCGGAGATTTCCTGGGTGACCGCGCCCTGTTCCTCGACGGCGGCGGCAATGCCCTGGGAAACCTCCTCGATCGTCGAGACGACCGAGGATATCGACTTGATCGCTTCCACCGCCTTGGTGGTCCCGGCCTGCACGGCGGTAATCTGATTGGCGATATCGGCGGTGGCTCTTGCCGTCTGCGACGCAAGCGCCTTCACTTCCTGCGCGACGACCGCAAAGCCCTTTCCGGCCTCGCCCGCACGCGCGGATTCGATCGTGGCGTTGAGGGCCAGCAGATTGGTTTGTGACGCAATCGAATTGATCAGCTCGACGACCTTATCGATCTGGTCCGCCGACGTCTGCAGCCCCTCGACCACGGCCGTCGCCTGCTCGCCCTGTTGCGCCGCGCGTTGGGCTATCGACGACGCGTCGCTGACGCGCCGGCTGATTTCCTGAACGGAGGCGACCAGTTCCTCGGCGGCCGTGGCCACCGCCTGGACATTCGTGCTCGTCTGCACCGAGGCACCGGCCGCACTGTTGACATCGCTCGTCGTGCTGGCGATCGCAGACGTGATCGACGCAAGCTGCTCATCGATCTGCTGCTGAATCTTCGTCCTGCGGATCCGCTCCTCGACCGTCCCCGTGATATCGGTACAGAATTTCACGACCTTGTAGAGCCGCCCCGACGGATCGAAAATCGGATTGTAGGTGGCCTGAAGCCAGACTTCCTTGCCACCCTTGCCGATGCGCTTGTATTCGCCGCCTTGAAATTTCCCTTCGCCGAGAAGCTTCCAGAACAGCCGGTAATCGTTCCCCTCGCGTTCCGTCGCATCGACGAAGAGACGATGATGCCGCCCCTTGATGTCCTCCAGAGCATAGCCCGTGGCCGCCAGGAAATTGGCGTTCGCCGTAAGGACCGTGCCGTCGGGCGAGAACTGAATCACCGCCTGGGATTTATCGATGGCCGCGAGCTGGCCTTCGAAATCGGCAGCCTGCATCTTGCTCGTGGTGATGTCGGAGCAGAACTTGACGACGGCGAAGGGCCGGCCGTTCGGTCCGATCAAGGGATTATAGGTGGCCTGGAGCCAAACCTCCTTGCCGCCTTTGCCGATGCGCCGGAACTCGCCGGACTGGAACTCACCGCGCCGGAGAGCCTCCCAAAAGGCGTTATACGCCGTCGTGTTCTTCTCGGCATCGGGAATGAAGAGGCTGTGATGCTTCCCGCGGATCTCCGAAAGCGTATAGCCGACGGCTTTCAGGAAATTCTCGTTCGCGGTGATAACCGTGCCGTCGGTTTCAAATTCGATCACGGCTTGAGATTTGTTGAGCGCGGCAAGCTTCGCTTCTACAGCGGACGTCTTGGCGGAAAACATGGGGGCTCCAGCATCGGAAAATATCCGCCGGACGCTATTGTGATTCGTCGTTTCTAAATAGCGTTTAGAAACGTCTAGCCTCCCGAAAGAGATAGGGACTACCGTGGGTTGCGCATTTTAGCGTATGGGTACTGCACAACTTCCACGGCTTGGCACGCGCTCTGTTTCCGCGGTTCGCGGTGAGCGTGTCCATGGCAGCGAAGGCCGGTGACAGTCGCCAAACGAGACAAACCTCCGCCGTTTCATACGGCGGAGGGTCTGGCGAAGACACGGAATGACGAGAACGGATTATGTCTTGATGAGGAACTGTTCGAGCTTTGCGCCCTTCTTAATTTTCTCGCGCAGCCAAACCGGATACACGCCGCGGCCAGCCCACGTGTTGCCGTCCTTGTCGCGGTATTTCGGCTGAACCTTGGCGCGCTTTCTTGCAGGCGCGGATTTAACCGCCCGGACTGCCTTGCGCGGCCGGCCACGGCGCGGTTTTCCTGCGCCGTTGGACGCTTCGCCCACCGTCAGCGACGCAAGCTCGGCCTTCAGCTCCTGCACGCGCTTCTGCTTGTCCGTATGGAGCTCCGAGAGCTCCGTCAGAACCGCCGCCTGGGTTTCAAGGGCCTGGCTACCAAACCAGCCGACCAGCGACTGGCGGCTCCAGCCTGCTCCATTAGCCATACTCTTACTCCGTTACAAACCTGCCGCAGCGGCCACATCGGCGCTGGTTATATCCCCACGCAGCCGGAAATGCACGGGCGGGCATCCAAGTTAGGCTAACGACGCCAACGACCGCCCTCGCGATTTCCATGAGCATTGGAGTGACACAGTCAATTCCGAGATAAGAAACCGGCCACCCGTTTTGAAGATACCGAGGGCGCGGCCGCAGCTCTCCAAGACACCCCTCACGCCATGAGGCTAATCCTCTAAAGAAAGGTTAACCGCCATGGCGACTGGGCATTCCGGTGCCTTTTTATGAAATTACACGGAGCGGCAACAGCGCCGCTCTCTGTAGGGAAATATCGATCGTGCTTCGCACCTTGCAGGTGTTCCGCGGGCTTGCCGCATTGAGCGTCGCCGCATTTCATCTTTCAATCCTGCTCGGCGATCCACGCTATGGCGGCGAAGAGGTCTTCCGAGACTTCACCGCGCGCGGAAACTTGGGCGTGGACTTTTTCTTCGTATTGAGCGGCTTCATTATCCTGGCTGCACACCACGGGGATCTCGGAAAGCCAGCGGAGCTTCGCACCTACCTCAAGCGGCGCTTCATTCGTATCTATCCGATCTATTGGCTCTACACGGCCGTATTCTGCGCCCTGCTTCTGCTCGGCTTAGGGTCCGTTGCCAAGCCACCCGCCACTCTTGGTGAGTGGCTGACGACACTGAGCCTCGTTCGCTTTGACGAAACGCGCACGCCAATCGGCCCGGCTTGGACCCTCTTTCACGAGATTGCATTCTACGCTGTCTTTGCAACGCTCATCGTCAATCTGCGTCTGGGGTTGCTCGTCATGAGCGTCTGGCTCGGCGCAATCCTTTTGGTGTTCCAGGATCTCACCAACGATCCAACGCCGTTTCTCACCTATCTCGGCAAGCACAACCTCTATTTTTTCTATGGCATGGCCGCTTTCCTCGCCAGTCGGCACGTCGCCAGCGCCAAAACTGGCTACGCGTTTTCCGTGCTGTCGGTCGCACTGATCTGGCTCGGATACCAATTGGACGTAACGGGTCATGGCGCGTTTTCAGTTCCCGTGTACGGTCTGGGATTTTCTGCGCTGATCATCGGCGCGGTCGCGGTGGAGCGTGCCGCCGCCGTCGGCCTCCATCCTGCGCTGACATTCTTTGGCGATGCCTCATATACGATCTATCTCACGCACGTGGCGTTCCAGGGTCTGTTCACAAAAATCGCACTCAAGGTCGGCTTGCTCGACGGCACCCGCGAGCTTGCTTACCTCGCGATCCTGGCCGCATCGGTCGCGGCCGGAGGCATCCTCTACTATCTCCTGGAGCGCCCGTTGCTCGCCTGGATGAAACGATCCCACACACGTCGCAGTCGTTCCCCCGCTCCGTCACCAGCAACGCCCTCGTAAACGCCCGCGTGACCCGGCGGCCGCCGCGCGTGCTGCCGGTGCGGACTCGCAGCGTCATGCCCGACAGCACGTCGATCGTTCCGGGGCGCCTGTAAGCCGAAACAGCGGGCTTCTGAACCGTCTCGAAGCTCTCGGTGGTGTGCATCGCCTTCAGCTCTCACACCACCCTCTCTACTGGATTTTACGACGGTGGATCGGAGGCAACTCGATGTCCTGGGAAACGTCAGGAAAGAACACTCTGATGTTCGATGCGTTGATCTGTGACCCTTCGACATAGGTCCACCGCGGCGCACCATCTTCGAGAATGCCGGCCTGAAAGTTGCGGCTCTCTGCTTTTCGGCCGCCACGTCCCGAGACTGTCATCAACGTGGGAACAAAAACGATCGTGGAGGATCTGCCCCTGATGAATCTCGGTGGACTTGGGAAGCTGAGAGACTCCAACTGCATGCCGGCGTGCTGCATTCTGCTCAACGTTATCGCAAGCAGGACCCGCGCGGGCTCGGCACCACCCATCAACGCGATGACCTTGGGGTGCGCGTAGCCGAATACGGTTTCGGCATCCGCCGCGTAGGTTGCCCGGAGGATCCGTTCAACGTCCTTCTGCACCGTTGCAGCGTGGTTGGCTGCATCGACAGAACGGGCGTCTCGGACGCCCAGGCATACGAAGACGAATGCCATGGCCAACAGCGATCCGACCGAAACCGATCTTCGGTCCAGGATGGAGTCTGACATTTGGAGCGCATCTCTGCTGTGACGCGGGGAGGATCCCCGCGAAGGCTTCGATAAAACCTGCATCGCGAGAACAGACGATCTCTCAAGAATATTCTATACCATAGAAGTATAGATTCTACACCTGCGCAGTTGCGATCTTTCGAAGACGATGTTGGGTTCTGGCTACGGGAGCAGCAGCGAGGGATCGCGGAGACGTTTTCCCCGGGTTGGCCACGGGATCGGGACTGGCCGACGAGATACGTCATGATGCAAGCTGGCAAGACGTCCTCGCCTGCTGCAGTTCCTTATCCCTGTCACGCCGGCAGTTGGTCCAGAATGCCTTTCAGCCATGGCAACGCAACGCTCTGCGGCAAGTCCTCCGAGGAGGCATCGTGCAGCCCGCGCTCCCCGACCATCTGCGCGTTGCACGCCAGCATTTGCGTCATCAACAGCTTCGAGCCGTTGTTGAACGTCTCGCCGAACGAGCGGTCGCCGAGCCCGAATATGGCGAAGCGGATGCCGCTCAGATCAGGTTTGCGATCTTCGAGTGTCTCGAGAAAGGACTGGGCGCTATCGGGCAACTGGCCGCTTCCGAACGTCGCGCTGACCAAGACGTAGAATGTTTCCGGATCGAGGACGGTCGGATCGGCGTCCTCCATGCTCGAGACCTGACAGTCGAACCGATCGCTCACCTCACCCTCGAGGTTGTCGCATAGGAACTCGGCCGTGCCGCTTTGACTGCCGTAGAGGAAGTGAATTTTCATGCGTCTTTTCGATCGGGTTGCGAAGGCCGAGGACTCGTTGAGCGGGTTGGCGTATCGCCCGCACCTGGATGGCCGGTCCCGCCGTTGACGTTCAGTTCAGGTGCGCGGGGTGCCGTCGTGCGATGCTCGGGGCAAAATCCTGCCGACTCTCTTGACGGGTGCACAGCGCGCCAAGCGCACGTGCAGCAGCGATCAGGCGGGAGGGGTCGCTGACGGTGGCGATCTGAGCAGCAGCATCCGCCAAATGCGAATCCCCGTGTTGGGTGCAGCATCCGGCGCGGATCAGCTTCATCAAATCCTGCTCGTCTTCCGAAATGTGGGGGCACTCCTTCGACATATAGCCGAACCCGCACGCGCGCTCGGCACGAAGGGCGCGAAGCAAAGATATGGCGCCAGATACGATCTGGGGGCCGTCGCTCGCGCCGAGATGCTCCTCAGCGGCTTCAAAGGCACTCATCCAGTGTGCCAGCCGGTCGTGCTCAAGGCCCGTGCAGAGCGTTCTCAGGATGTTGAGAAGAAAGTGCTCTATCGGCTTGAGGTCCAGCGCGGACAAGAGCGGCAAGTCGGGATGCTGACACTCCGTCAAGTCTTTGATCCTTCTTCGCCTGTTTGACCTCACGAGGCTCACTGAGGCCGATGGCTGGTGTCCAAGACGCGCGGGACTCGGCCAAACCGGCAGGATGAAGACGTGCTCCTTACTATACTATACGAAAATATTCAACAATATGACCCCGCCGTTCCGGCGATGGACGGGGTGCCCATTGGCTGGAGCGTGGCGGGTTATCAAGCATCTTAAGATTGAAGGTTGATAAAGTTATATATAAATCAATTGGTTGCCAGATTCCATCAAGCGCTTATCGAGCCGATGACACGGAGAGGCGAGATTTTTAGATCCCGCCTGTTGAGGCCTTATTGCGTGCCGGAGGCTACCTCTTCGCAGCCGCAGGACCACTCGGGATCTGCTCGGCAATGCCGCGCGGAATGGCCTTTTCCATGTCGTAAAGCGGCAGACAAGAAAGTGCCGCGGGATGGAGCTTTCCATCGCGCCCGCTCACCTCCACCGACGTTCCTTCACCATACGCCTTGTCCAGCCGGACGATGGCGATCCCCGCATTGAGGAAGGGCGAGAACGCCCCCGCTGTCACGATGCCGATGTTGCGGCCGTCGAGATGCACCTCACCCTCGCGACAGGGCTCCGCTCCTTTGGCGACGAGGCCCATCAAGCGGGCCTCGGCCTTGCTGACCGCGAGCGCCGCACGACCGACAAAGTCCGTCTTGGACAGGTCGATGAAACGGCCGAGCCCTGCTTCGTAGGGTGTCATGGTGTCGTCGAAGTCCGAGCCGTTGTTCAGGATGCCGCCTTCGATACGGCGAATCTCCATCGAATCGAGCCCACAGGCTTGGAGCCCGAATGGCTTGCCGGCTGCAAGAACCGCATTCCAGAGGGCATCGGCGTCGTACCCAGGCTCGTGGGGCAGAGTGTAGAACTCGAAGCCCAGCTCGTTCGTCCATCCCGTGCGCGAGACGAGCACGTTTTGTCCGTTCACCGTTCCGCGTGCGACGGCGTAGTAAGTGAACTTCTCAGGGATTCCATCGTCGAGAAGCGCATCGAGGATCTTGAGCGATGCCGGACCCTGGACTTGAGAAATCCACGAGTTCGGATCGGATATCCTGACGTCCAGACCCTGGGCGTGCGCGATAAACCACGAGTAAACCGGACCTTCGGCCTGGACGTACCAGAAGAGGTTCTGCTCGTGGCGAAGGAGAACACCGTCGCAAAGCAACTTGCCGTTGGGATAGCAGAGAAGCCCGTACCCCGCACGCCCGGGCTCGATCTTGGAGACGTCGCGCGTGAAGACGCGGTTGCAGAACTTCTCCGCATCGGGGCCGGAAATCTCGATCGGCCGCTCACCGGTGTCGAAGAGTCCGGCCTTCTGACGGAGCAGCCAGTAGCCATCGATGCGGCTGATCTTCTGGGTAACCGGCATCAGACGGTTATTGTAGATGCAGTACTTGGCGCCGTTGGCCACGTGGAACTTGGAATAAGGTCCGGGATCTGCTCCGTAGTCCCATCCGCCCTCATTGTTAGCGGTTACGACGAAACGTGGTTTGGTCGAGGTCATGAAGCCCGCTCCTTAAGCCCGTCTTCGACACGCGCCGTACCGGCCAAGAGGGTTCCCACGTAGTAGACCAGCGCGCCCACCAGCACCGCGGGCAGAGTCGCTGTCGTGTACTGCACGATGTCTGTGTTCGGCACAAAGGTGATCGGATCGATCAACGCGACGTACGTCGCCGCCCCGAGGACCAGCGCCGCCAGCCCAACAGGATTGAAGCCCCTCGTGTAATAGTAGCAGGATCGCGAATCCTGCCGGAAGAGCGACGGGACGTGAAGGCGATTGATCCGGTCGAAGACAAACCAATCGACAATCTGCACGCCAACCAGCGGAGCGATGAAGATGCCGATGAAGGCCATGAACGTCCCGATGTTGTCGTAAAACGCCGCCGCAAAGAAGATCTCGACGACAAGCATGGGGACCAGCACCAGGAACGTCTTGGCCGCCCAAGACATGTTGCGATCGACAACCCGCAACTGCCCGACTCCCAATGCAGCCGCATGCGCTCCCACCAGCGTGGAACCGAGGTTCGAGACGATCACGAACACGAGGACAACGAGTCCGCCGACAGGACCGGCAATCTTCATAATCCAGACGGTCGGATCCGGCTCGTGCACCACTAATCCGGCATAAAGACCGATGAGACCGATGGCAGCCCACCCGAGTCCCAGCGAGAACATCGACGGATAAATCGCAGTCGATGGCTTCGCGACCATACGGAATATGCTGCCCATATAGGCCCACCAGCTCAGCGTCGACACGAGCAGGATTTCCAGCGCCACGCTGTAGTTCATCAGCTTCCCTTGCGGAAGCGGGCTGATCGGCTGTGCTGCGACCAGGGCATCGAGGCCGAAATGCTGGAACAGCATGTAGTACATCCACGCCCCCGTGAGGAGGATGGTCAGGGCATTCACGACGCCGAAGTATTTCAGCCCTTGCACGCCGACAAGGAGGATGAGCCAGATGAGAATTGTCGCGCCGACAGAGGCCGCAGTCGCGACCGCGGTCACTTGGTCTGGGCGGATAAGCTCCAGTGCAACGACCGTCGATGCAAACGCCCTGCCCAGGAATATGATCAGCACGCAATTCCACCCGATGAGGGTGAGATACTGCACGAACAGAGCGAAAGCAGAGCCTCGTGCCCCGAGCTGGGCCTTGCTCGTTGTAACTGTTTCAAGTCCATACTTCGTGACGACAGGCACTTGTGCGAGGCTGATGAGAAACTGAGCGATCAATCCACCGGCGAGCATCGTTGCTGTCCCGGCCTTGGCGCCCACGTAGTAGGAGGTGAAGCCGCCGACGACGAATGACCAGGTCGCAACCCCCGCCGTGAGCGAGACAGCACCTGCAAGAAAGCCACCCCAGTTTCGGAGCGACAGAGGGATCGGCCAGCTACCGATATTCTGATCTGAACTCATCTCGGCGTTGCTCACGGCCACCCCCAAATCAAGAGAACGGCGGGTGCGAAAAGGCCCGTGAGGCACAGCACCGCGAAATCCAGCCGGGTCATGTTGCCACCCGTCGGTTCGGTCGCAAGTGCGTCGATCTTGCGTTCGAGAGCGGTGTCCTGATCTTCAGGTGCGCTTTGAGAAAGTCTTGAAGGTGCTGACTGGCCTGCCGGTGCGGGCTCAGTCGAACCGAGTGTTGTCATGGTCATATGGCGTTCACCCCGTTAGCAGGCTGTTGAAGTTCGGCTGCGGGTAGACTGTTTTCTCGTTTGATCGTGCC
>DAITBB010000072.1:0-13806 GCA_036823975.1 Hyphomicrobium sp. | reverse complement strand
TCCTGCTGCTGGCCGTTCTGGCCCACAGCTAAGCCGATCGCGTGATGGAAAGAGAAAGCCCCGGAGCAGCCGCTCCGGGGCTTTTTTGTGCGGAAGCCGAGCCATCCTCTCGCATGAGCGAGACCTGGGTTCGCGCACTCTCTCGAGTGAGCAGGTGCAGGATGTGGCTCTGAGCTCCGTGCGTTCCCCGGCTCTTGCCCCTGCGTCGGAAATCGAGAACAGTTGACGGTGCGCGGCAAACGCTGGCGGGCGGGCCGCGATGGCGGATGTGGACGGCATGGCGAGGATCGGCAGGCTGCGCGCGATCGGATTCGGACTGGCGGTGCTCATCGCCGGTTTCGGCGTCACACTGGCGGAGGAGGCGACGGAGAACGTGTCGCCGTCCGCCGATTTCACCGTCCGTGAGATCACGCGCGCCCTGTACGATGCCAAGCCCGGCGACCGGGTGGATTACAGCGGCCACGACCTCACGTACCTCGATCTGTCGGGGCTGGACTTCAAACAGGCGAGCCTCGCGCGCACCGATCTCTATGGTGTCGATTTCACGGGCGCGAGCCTCAAGGGCGCCGACATGTCCGGCGCGCGCCTCGATCGCGCGGTGCTGATCCGGGCCGACTTCTCCGGCGCCGACCTGCGCGGGGCCTCGATCTATCGGCCGACGGTCTTTTCCGACATGCGCAACAACACGGCGGACGCGCCGCGGTTCGCCGGCGCCAACCTGACGGGCGCGCGCGTGCAGGCCGATCTCTCGGGTGCGGACTTTCGCGGCGCGAACCTGACACAGGCGAGCTTCCGCCCGCTCGAGGCCAAACCGGGGCAGGGCACGATGATGACGCTGGCGCGCAACGTCCTGCGGTCGTGCGACTTTTCGGGCGCGATCCTGCACCACACCGACATGACGCAGGCCGTGCTGACGTTCTCGAGCTTCTCCGGAGCGGATCTGACTGGCGCGATCCTCGTGGGGGCCGACCTCTCGAAGGTGGATTTTTCCGGTGCGGATCTCTCGGGCGCGGATGTGACGGGCGCCGATTTCGACGGGGCCAACCTCGCGCGGGCCAAAGGGCTCGATGCGGTCAAGGGCCTCGCGCACGCCGTCAATCTCGACAAGGCGTTCCGCTGAGATCCGGAGGTTGGAAAGTGCGCAGCGGCGCACGGAGGAAACGATGCCAGGGCCGGCTTGGTGGCCGGCCCTCGGGTTTTCATTGTGACGGTCTTGCCTGCGCACGCCCGGATAGGGAGTTCTCACCGCGAGGGAGGATCTAAGCCGATGGGCGCGGCTCTTGCGGCCGATCATCGTCCGGCTGCGGTGGAGATCCCGGCGCGGGGCGCGTCCTCCGCTCGGTCATGAACTGGTCGAACTCCGCGCGGTCCTTGGCGAGACGCAGCCGCTCCAGAAAATCGCGGAACTCGCGCTGCTCCTCCTCGAGCCGTTTCAAGGTCTCGTCGCGATAGGCGTCGAACGCGCGGTTGCCGGAAGAAGGGCTCCGCTCCCAGCTCTGGGAGGCGCGCTCCATCCAGCGCTTGCGGCTGTCTCCGCGGCATCCCCAGCCTCGTCCCCATCCATGTCCCATCCGTCCACTCCATAGAAGAAACGCCAGGAGGGCCAGCCCCAGCGGCCAGAAAACGATGAAGCCCAGAACCATCAGCGCGATCCATGCCGGCCGGCCGATGTCGTCGAGTTTCAGAACCATGTCGTGCATCGCCGTGTGGTCCTTCGATGTGAATGTTTATTACATTCACATATGTGGGAGGATCGCGGCCGGCGTCAAGGGCCGGGCGACGGGCATGATATGAGGAGCGGCGCGCGGCCCCTCCCGAACGGAGAAGCAGGCCGCGAGCGCCGCAAGCCCGGCGAAGGAAAGAAAATCGCCCCGGCCTCCGGCAGCGTCTTGCACGCGCCGCAGGGATGCGGGAAATAATCCCAAAGAAATGTGGAGGATATGGCAGATGGTGGTCCGTCTGAAAAACCCGAGCCTTCGCCCGGCGGCGAGGATGGGCCGTGGGCTCGGCCTGGTGGCGGCGCTCCTGCTGGCTGCGGCCGGCGCGCCTGCGTGCGCCGCACCCGCGGCGCAGCCCAACATGGCCGAGCTGTGGAACGGAGCCGAGATCGCCTGGCGCGGCGTCGGGCCTGGGATCCGGGAATCGGCGCTGACGGGCAAGCCCGTCGTCATGGTGTTCCATGCCGCCTGGTGTTCGTCATGCAAGCGCTATCGCCAGGTCTGGAAGGACCCCGAGGTCGTCGCGGCCTCGCGCAATTTCGTGATGATCCTGGTCGATGTCGATGCGGAGCCCGGGGCCAACGGCGCCTTCTCGCCGGATGGCACGTACGTGCCGCGGACGATCTTCTATACGCCCGAAGGCGATGTGATGACGGAGATGCGCGGCAAGGATCCTGATTACCCGCACACGATCGATCTCGACGACCCGGCCGAGCTACGCACGCTGATGCAGAAGGCCGCCGCAACAGCGCCCGAGACGGACAGCGGACGCCGCGCTACGCGCTAGAACGAGGTCTGACGCGGATCGCGACGGCGCCGCCGCCACGAAAGAAGCGTCGGAAAAAGATCCTGGCGCGTCCGTTCGATCCTGTCGTATCGGAACGGGCTCTGGCGCAACCGCACGGCGGGTGGGCGAGGGAGGGGGCGTCGGCATGGATTTCGCTCAGAAGATCTTCCTCTACTGCGAGCGGGGACAGGATCCGTCGTTCTGGGCCGAGCCGTTCAATGCCGTTTCCAATGCGGCATTCATCGTCGCCGCCATGGTGGCCACGCGCGATTGGATGGCCCAGCCGCCGGAGCGGCGGCACGGCTCCGCTGCCGGCCTCATCGTGTTGACGTATGCCATCGGCATCGGCAGCTTCCTCTTTCACACCTATGCGACGCGCTGGGCGCAGCTTGCGGACGTCATCCCGATCGGCCTCTTCATGGTGGCTTACCTGGGAACGCTCCTGCGGCGCGTCGCGCGCTTGCACTGGGTCGGCGTCGTCGCAGGCCTCGCGCTCTTCGTCCTGGCGTTCCGCTATGCGGGCACGCTGCACTGTCCGCAGGGGGAGCTGCTTCCGATCACGGCGCGGGCCGGCGCGCGCTGCCTCAATGGCACGGTCGGATACCTGCCGGCCTTCCTCGCGCTCGTCATCGTCGCGGCCGGGCTTGCCGTGATGCGCCACCCCGCCTGGCGCACGCTGAGCGCTGCGGCTGTCGTGTTCCTGGCCTCGATGACGTTTCGGACGCTGGACCTCGAGGTGTGCGAGCTGACGGCCTACGGCGGACACCTCCGCGGCACCCATTTCCTCTGGCATGGACTGAATGCGCTGACGCTTTACCTGCTGCTGCGCGCCATGATCGTCCACGGCACATCCCGCGTGCGTGTGTCTGAGGCGGAAAGCTCGGCCTGATCGCTTGAGTTGGCGGCCTCCCAACGGCATAAAAGCCCGCCGCCGGCTTCGGCGGCGACACCCGATCGGCGGACGTGGTGGAATCGGTAGACACACAGGACTTAAAATCCTGAGACGGCAACGTCGTGTGGGTTCGAGTCCCACCGTCCGCACCAAACGGTCAGGCTGCGCAGCCAGTCGCTAGGCTCGACAGCTCAAGCGGCCGCAACTAAGACCGCAGGATCGAAGCCGTAAGTCGGCGATAGGGGACCAGGATCGGGGCATGGCAACCACACAGTTCGCGCTCACAGAGTTCACGCCATGGGAGTCGCTCGCAGGCGGAGCGCTGATCGGCCTCTCCGCCGTGCTGCTGCTCCTCGTCACCGGCCGCATCGCCGGCATCAGCGGCCTCGTCAAACGTGTGCTGGCGCCGTCCAAGAGCCAGGCGCCGCTCGAGGCGGCCGCGTTCCTGGCCGCGCTCGTCGTCAGCCCGTTTCTGTGGCAGGCGCTGACCGGAGCGGCCGTGCAGCAGACGGTCACGTCGCAGATCTGGCTCGCGGTCCTGGCCGGGCTTCTGGTCGGTGCAGGCGTCGGCGCGGCCCGCGGCTGCACGAGCGGTCACGGCGTCTGCGGGCTCTCGCGCCTTTCGCGGCGGTCCATCGCCGCCACCGCGATGTTCATGGGCACGGCCGCGGCCACAGTCTTTACGGTGCGCCATATCCTGGGAGGCTGGCCATGGGCGTGATCGGTGCGTTCCTCGCCGGCATCCTGTTCGGCCTCGGCTTGATCCTCTCCGGCATGGCCGATCCCGCGAAGGTCCTGAACTTTCTCGACGTCGCCGGGTCGTGGGACCCGAGCCTCGCCTTCGTCATGGCGGGCGCCGTTGCCGTTGCCGCTCCCGGCTTCTGGCTCGTTCGCCGCCGCGCAGCCCCGCTGGCCGGCGGCCCGTTTCATGTCCCGTCGGCGGATGCGCCTCTCGACCGCCCGTTGCTGATCGGAGCTGCGCTGTTCGGCATCGGCTGGGGGCTGGTCGGCTTCTGTCCGGGCCCGGCTCTCGTCTCGCTCGGGGTCGGCGCGCAGGCAACGTTCGCGTTCGTGGCTGCCATGGTGGCGGCTATTGCCGTTTGGACATGGACGACAGGGAAATAATCCCGAAGAGACATGATCCCGTCTTGAGGATCGCGCCGCGCCCGACGGAATTATATCGGAACGCCATTGAAACGATGGGCAGCCGGCCTGCGTTGCGCAGGCCGGCTGCTTCTCATCAATTACGGGGCGCGTTATTCATTACGAGACGACGCGCGCCTTCGGTTTGGAAACGCCTCCGCCCCGTTGCGCACGCGCGGCACGCTCGGCGTCGCGCGGGGCCGCAAAGGTTTTTCCGTCGAGAGGGAAGTACCGCGGCAGCGAGGCATGAAAGCGGAAGCAGCTCTCGCTTTCGAGACGCACCACGATACCGGCCGTCTCATCGGCAACTTCAATGACGTAAGCGTCTGACATGAGGTGTTCTTTCCCATCGACTTGCGGGCTAACTCATGAGCGGCGTTTGGGTTGCCACGGCCGTGGGCACAAAAGTGGCCCAAAAGGTCGCGCCCCCCGGCGGCGGGGCCAAGCCATCGCGGGCGAAGGAGAGGTCGGAACTACAACCGTCCGGCTGGCTGGAAACCAAAGGCCGCCCTTGTGCGTATCACTTCCGCGCGTAGGGTCAGGTGTGCGGGGCGGCCATCCGGGGGGCGTTTGAACTGGACGCAGTCTCCATGTTAAAAGGTATCTAACCTGTTGAAGGGACAGCCTCTCTTCAAAAGAGCGCGATCTATCTCGATCCGTTGGGAACGACGGGAACGGCCTCTGTTGCATCGCTGAGGCCAATGCGAGGGTGGCACCGCACGCAATGGAACGTCCCTTCTCACTGCGCCCGCCCTGGCCCGTATCGTTCCTGCTGGCCCTGCTGATCGTCGCGCTGGCCGTTCCGCTGCTCGCGTTCCTCGGCATGGAGGCGTCCCGTCTGGCTTCGGACGAGCGCGCGCGGCTGTTCGGAGAGGTGCGCACGGGGGCCGAGCGCCTCGCCGCCGATATCGACCAGACGCTCAACGGCTACGTCGCGATCCTCGAGACGCTCGCCACCTCGCCCGCGCTCGCGGAGGACGATTTCGCAACCGTCTATCGCCAGGCGCAGGCTGCGCTCAGCACGCGCGGCCTTTACGCGTTCCTGCGCGATCTCGATGGCCAGCAGGTGTTCAACACGCGCCGGCCTTACGGCACGGAGCTGCCGCAAACGAAAGGCTTCTCCACCAAGCTCGAGACTCTCTCCCGCCCGCATGTGTCGGATGTCGTGATCGGCGCCGTTGCCAGGCGCCCGGTGATGGCGGCGAGCGTCCCGGTCCTGCGCAACGGCAAGATGCGCTATGTCCTGTCCCTGTCGCTCGAGCCGTCGCTGATGAAGGATCTGCTGGACCGGCAGAAGCTGCCCTCCGAGTGGCGTGCCACCATCGCCGACAGCAACGGCGTGATGATCGCCCGCACGAGCCTGCACGCCGAGAACGTCGGCAAGAAGATCGATTCGATCGAAGGGGTGGCCAGGAGTCAGGCCACCGGCACCGACCTCGAGGGCCGTGCCGTGAAGTGGGGCACGGCGCCGTCCCGGGTGGCGCAGTGGACCGTCTATGTGTCCGTCCCCTCGAATACGGTCGAGGCCGCGGCGCGGACGGCCCTGCTCAATTACGTGCTGATCGTGGCCGTCTTCACCTGCGTCGGCATCGTCGGCGCGGTCGGTGTCGCGCGTGTCGTCTCGATGCCGCTCAACCTCGCCGAGAAAGCGGCGAGGGCGCTCGGCGAAGGCCGCTCCGTCAGCTTCGAGCCGACGCTCGTCGCCGAGGTCAACGCCGTGGGAGAGGCGCTCGTCGAAGCGGCGCGTCTGCGCGAGCAGGCCGAGCAGCAGATCATGCTGCTGATGCGCGAGGTCAACCACCGCTCGAAGAACATGCTGGCCGTGGTGCAGGCAATCGCGCGGCAGATGCCGGTGCGCGATCCCAAGCAGTTCGTCCGCCAGTTCTCGGACCGCATCGTCGGCCTCGCCGCGAGCCAGGACCTGCTGATCGAAAGCAACTGGCAGGGCGTACGCGTGGCCGATCTCGTCCGCTCGCAGCTCTCGCCCTTCCGCGAGCTGATCGGCACGCGCATTGCGATCGAGGGCCCGCCCGTCCGCCTGCAGCCGCCCGCCGCCCAGGCCATCGGCATGGCGCTGCACGAGCTGGCCACCAACGCCAGCAAGTATGGCGCGCTCTCGGGCGAGACCGGCTCCGTGCGCGTCACCTGGTCGATCGAGGGCAGGGGCGAGAACCGCGAGTTCGCGCTGTCGTGGGTGGAGGAGGACGGCCCCACCGTGATGCCGCCCGAGCGGCGCGGCTTCGGCTACACGATCATGGTCGCGATGGTGGAGAAGTCGCTCGACGCCACGGTCGAGCTGACCCATGCGCCGACGGGGCTCGTCTGGTCGGTCCGCGCGCCGATCCGCTGCACCTACGAGGAGCCTGAAACGACGGGGCGTCCCGCCCGGCGCGGAGCTGCGAAGAGCGAGCGGGTCTGATCCGCGCATCCACCTCCGCGCGGACCCTCGCTCGCGGGCCACCGGCCGCCAGAGCGCTTCCGGAAAAGTGGGAACCGGTTTTCCGATAAGAAGCACGATCAAACAAAAGCTAGAGCCGTTCCGCGATTCCACTAAAACCGGAACGGCTCCAGAGCGCGTTCACTCATATTGGAATCGGCTTTTGAGCGTGAACGCGCTCCAAGTCGTTATTTGAGAGTCTGAGTCCCGCTCTCGATGCGAGCTGAACGCTCGCATCTCAAACGATCAGGCTCTAGCCGTTATTTGCAGATCGTTCTCAACCCGTTGCGTCCATGGCGTGCGAGATCGACATGGAAATGATCCCGATGCGCCCGGTCGTGATCGGGGCTCAGCACGGTGGTGAACTGCTGGCAGGCGCCGCGATGGACCGTACGCAGGAACCTCTGCTCGTCGATGTCCCCGTTCCAGCCGCCCTTGAGCGTGATCTTGCGCCCGTTCGCGAGCTTGAAGCCCGACACGTCGAGCGCGTTGGCATAGCCGTGCTCCGAGAGCTTGGCGCCCGAGACGTGGTTCATCGGCCGGCAGGAATAGGAGCCCGCAACGCTGACCTCGACGAGGTCCGATCCGAAATGATAGCGCGCCGCGGGCTCGACGGACTCGCGGATCCAGCGCTCGACCTGTGGGATCATGGGGCAGCGGAGGAGCGCGGCGGGCTTGAGCTGCACGCGCCCGTCGTTGACGGCCCTGAGCTCGAAGGGGCGTTCCGTGCCGCAGACGCTAGGGCCGCCGAGCGCCGAGCGGCTTCTGACGAAGGTGGTATGCCGAAGCACGCCCGAGTTGATGCACGCGCTCTCTTCCTGTGCGCGCCAAGGCTCGTACTTGGCGACGAATTCCGGACCCGTGCTGCAACCGGAAAACAGGGCCGCAAGAGCGACCGGCAAGGCGAGAACGCGACTGAGACGCATGACTTCGCAACAATACGCCGCTTAACGCTAACGAACGGTGAAGGCGGTTCCCGATCCGCCCCTTTACGGAACGTCCTATCTCAGAGTTTTCGGGCGGTTTGCGGTCCGCGCTGAGGCGGGGCTGCGGCCCCGCGGCGGCGATTTGCCGGTCGGGCCCCGGCAAACTTATCCACAGGGACGTTGGGGTTCTGCACGGAATCCGCGATCGGGCCGTTGGAGTGTTTGCTACAATGCAAGGGCCCAGTTGTGAGACGCTGGCGAGGCTCCGGCATCGCAATCCCTCCCTCTCAGAGGATTGCCGGAACCTTTCGAATGGGCACTGTGTGTGCGTAGAGCGTCGAAATTCGTGCGTCGAGGCCCCGGCCTGTAGATCAGCACTGCCCGCTCGGCATCCCCCACGATGTTCCCTCGACGGGCACGGCGATCACACCGGGGCCTTGTGATTCCAGGGATGCGATTCCAGCGGTCTCAGCCCGGCCCCGACCTCAGCCCCATAACGATTTCTGACCGTGTGACGCGCCCCGTGAGTGCAGGCACGCGCGAGTGTGCCTGCATGTGCGTACGGGCGTTCGTGCGCCGGACGCGGCATCCCTCTCCCCACAAGAAAAGAGAGCTTAAGAGAGTAGAGCGCATCTACCGGACGTCACTCGCCGAAGATCTGCTTGGTGCCGAGGTTGCGGAAGAGCTGCTTGATGAGGCCGTCTTCCTTGCCGCCCGGCGCCGGCGTCGTGCGCGAGACGAAATCGAACACCTTGCCATCCTTGAGCCCGTAGTTGGCCACGCGATCCACGGTCTGGTTCGGGGTGAAGTAGACCGCGAGCACCTGCCGGTCGACCTCGTCGCCTTTGAAGAAGGCCGTCTTTTTCTCCGTGCTCGAGATGTAATAGTACACGGAGCCGTTGCCGGAGGTCGTCGTGGTCGTCGGCGTGCCGAGAACCAGGCGCACCTGCTCCTGGCCCATGCCCGGCTGGATCTGGGCGAGGTCGTTCTCGCGGAACAGATGGCCGTGCTTGGTGATTTGCTCGCTGCAGGCGGAGACCAGGAAGCAGATCCCGATGAGGGCCGGCATCAGCGCGCGGAGCGCCCGGTTGGCGCGCGTGCCGCGCCGCGCGCCTTGGCGCGATGCGTCCGAACGGCGCATACTGTGTCGACCCCCTTGGAGACTCATGCGATCCCTGCGCTCATGGCTTCGCCCTTAGCTTAGAAAGCGGGCCCGAGGCAACTCCGCGGCCTGTGTCATCCCCTGCGCTCGAGAGACGGAACACCTGCGTGTTGACATGGTTGAAAAGCCGCGCTGAAGACCGCCGCACAGCAATCGACCTTTATGGCGCGATCGTGGCCCAGGCCCGTGCCTCCGAGCTTTTTGCCCGGCTGGGTGTCGAAGATACGCCAGAGGGGCGGACGGCGGTAATCATCGCCGTGATGAGCCCGGTGCTGGAGCGGCTCGCGGCGGACGGCGCCGGGGCCGGCCGCCTGGCGCGTTATGTGACCGAGACATTCGTGACCGACGTCGATGATTCGCTTCGCGAGATGGGCGTGGGCGACATGGGCGTGCCGAGGAAGGTGAAGCGCGCCGCCCAGGCGCTCGGGGAACGCGCGCTCGCCTACCGGGCCGCCATGCGCAGCGCCGAGCCGCAGGCCGCGCTGGCGCGCGAGCTGGCCGCGAGCGTCCCGGGGCTCGACTCGGGGTCCGAAGGCGCGAGCGCGCTGGCTCAGCGCATGTTGTCGTTCAAGGCGGCGCTGGCTACGGTGCCCCGCAGCGGCCTCGTCGCGGCCATCGCCTCGTTCTCCGCGGCCCCGGATGGGCCGGCCAAGCCATCGGGAAGCGCCTCATGACGGCTCTCAGCGAGTGGTCTCACCTCACGACCGAGATCGGTGATCGCCCGCTTGCGCGCGAGCGCGTCGCCACGGCCGACGAGCGCATCGAGCTGGCCCGCGAGCTCGATATCCTTTCGTGCGAGCGCCTTGCCGTATCCTACACGATCGCCCCGCTCGGATCCGGGCGCTTCCGGTTCTCGGGAACGCTCGAGGCGGCGCTGGCGCAAGCGTGTGTCGTGAGCCTCGCGCCCGTTCCGGCGGAGATCTCCGAGAGCTTTTCCGTCGAGCTCGCCCCTGCCGAGACGCTTGCCGCCGAAGAGCCCTTCGCCGGCGACCAGGAGGTGCTGAGCCTGCCGGACATCGAGCCCATCGAGGATGGCCGCATCGAGGTCGGAACCCTCGTGTTCGCCATCCTGTCCTCCGCGCTCGAACCCTATCCGCGGGCGCCGGACGTCGCGTTCGAGTGGGTGGATCCCAAGATCGCGGCGGATCCCGACGCGGCAAGTCCGTTTGCCGCACTCGCCAAGCTGAAGCCGAAGTCGTAGCGCGCCAAAAACACCGGCCGGGCAAGCACTTCCGCGCCTTGCACAGCGTCCGGATGAAAATGTTGCCCCCTGTGCAAACTGCGGAAATCGGTTGTTTCCGAAGGGCAAACGAGTATTTTCCCGCAGGCCTTGCTTCCGGGGGGTGCGGGAAGCGGATCGGCGCGGGGGCGCTGTTCGGCCATGGCTGTCGGCATCGGCCGGGCGCACGCCAGGATCGGGCACCCCGCTCGTTGGACAGGTTCAAGATCGCCAAATGGCTTTGCCTCGGACATTAGCGCTCGACGCCATGGGCGGCGACCATGGGCCCGAGGTCGTCATTCCAGGCGCGGCGCTTTCTCTGGAGCGCCATCCGGCCGTCAGCTTCATTTTCTGCGGAGACGAGGCGCGCATCGCGCCGCTGCTCGCGGAGCGCCCGCAATTGGCCGCGCGCGCGCGGATCATCCACACGACGCACGTCATCGCCATGAACGAGAAGCCGAGCCAGGCCCTGCGCCGCGGCAAGGGCTCGAGCATGTGGCTGGCGCTGGAAGCGGTGAAGAAGGGTGAGGCGCATGCCGCCGTGTCCGCCGGCAACACCGGCGCACTGATGGCGATGGCGAAGCTGATTCTGCGGCCGATGAGCGGCATCGAGCGCCCCGCCATCGCCGCCCTGTGGCCCACGATCACGGCGGAATGCATCGTGCTCGATGTCGGGGCCAATATCGGCGCCACCGCGCGCCAGCTCACCGAATTCACGCTGATGGGCGCGGCCATGGCGCGCGCGCTCTTCCATGTCGAGCGTCCGACGGCGGGGCTCCTGAACGTCGGCGTCGAGGAGATCAAGGGCGCCGAGGAGGTGAAGGACGCGCACGCCCTTCTCAAGGCCTCCGAGCTGCCCCTCGACTATCGCGGCTTCATCGAGGGAGACGAGATCGGCCAGGGCCGGGTCGATGTCGTCGTCGTCGAGGGCTTCGCCGGCAACATTGCGCTCAAGACGGCCGAGGGCACGGCCCGGCAGATCGGCCGGTACCTGAAAGACGCCATGACGCGCACCACGATGTCGAAGATCGGCGCATTCCTCGCGCGCGGCGGCTTCCGGGTGCTCAAGGAAAAGATGGATCCGCGCCGGGTCAACGGCGGCACGTTCCTGGGATTGAACGGAATTGCCGTCAAGAGCCACGGCGGCACGGACGCTCTGGGCTTTGCGAGCGCCGTCGATCTCGGCTACGAGATGTCGGAAAGCGGGCTCTTGGAGCGTCTCGCGGCCGACCTCGAGGCCTTCCACCATCGCTTAGGGGCGAGCGGCGGGGCGGTTCCCGAGGCGCAGGCGGCCCCGCTCGGCCGGCGCACGGCCGACTGAGCGCGACGCAGGAGAGAAAGAGGCTACCTTGGCAATCATTCGATCGGTGATCCGGGGCGTCGGGGCGCATCTGCCGAAGCGCATCATGACCAATGACGATCTGTCGAAGATCGTCGACACGACCGACGAATGGATCGTCGAGCGCAGCGGCATCCGCGCGCGCCACATCGCCGACGAGGACGAGCTGACCTCCACGCTCGGCATCGCCGCCGCCCGCCAGGCGCTGGTGCGCGCCGGTATCGATCCGGTCGACATCGACCTCGTCATCTGCGCGACGGCGACACCCGACCGCACATTTCCCTCGACGGCGGTGCGCATCCAGTCGGGCCTCGGCGTGACCAAGGGCGCCGCCTTCGACGTGCAGGCGGTCTGCTCGGGCTTCGTCTATGCGATGACCGTCGCCGACAATTTCATCAAGACGGGCCAGTCGAAGCGCGCCCTCGTCGTCGGCGCCGAGACGTTCTCCCGCATTCTCGACTGGACGGACCGCTCCACCTGCGTGCTGTTCGGCGACGGGGCGGGCGCCGTCGTGCTCGAGGCCCAGCCCCAGCACGGCTCGCGCGACGACCGCGGCGTGCTGGCGACGATGATCCGCTCCGACGGCCGTTTCGAGGAGCTGCTCTACGTCGATGGCGGCCCCGGCTCCACCAAGACGGTCGGCCACCTGCGCATGAACGGGCGCGAGGTGTTCCGCCATGCCGTGCAGAAGATCTCCGGCGTGATCGAGGAGACCCTGGTCGCGACCGGCTATGCGGCCGACGAGATCGATCTCTACGTTCCCCATCAGGCCAACGCGCGCATCCTCGACGGCATCGGCAAGAAGCTCGGCGTCGCCCCCGAGAAGATCGTCAAGACGCTCGACCGGCACGGCAACACGTCCGCGGCCTCGATTCCCTTGGCGCTCAACGCCGCTTTTGAGGACCATCGCCTGCGCGAGGGGAGCCTCGTGCTGATGGAGGCGATGGGCGGCGGATTTACGTGGGGCGCCGTGCTCGCCCGCTGGTGATTTCGCACATGCACATCACCGGTGTTGCGGCGCACAAGTCAGCCCGCGGACGGCGAGAATAGGCCCGAACCGCAGTATGGCTAATTCCTTCTGCGATTTCAGTTGCTTGTTTGTGATCTTTTATTGACCGCGCCTTCCGGCCTAGCTAGCATAAGGAAAAATACCTAGCTACGGGGAGGTCTGAAAGTATGAGTGCCGGCAAGACATTGACACGGGCCGATCTCGCCGAGGCGGTGGTTCGCAAGGTCGGCTTACCTCGCAATGAATCGCAGGAGCTTGTCGAGCTCGTGCTCAACGAGATCTCGGACAGCTTGGCGCGTGGCGAGCAGGTGAAGCTCTCCTCATTCGGCTCGTTCGGCATTCGCCAGAAGGGCGAGCGCATCGGCCGCAATCCGAAGACGGGCAAGGAAGTGCCGATCACGCCGCGGCGTGTTCTCGTCTTTCGGCCGAGCAACATCATGAAGGACCGGATCAACTCCGGCCGCACGCGGCGCGCCAAAGCTGCGGAATAGCGTCGCGCCGCTCGTCGTGGTCCGAGGCGTGACGCCAGCGCAGCGGGTCGTGTTGATGCGGTGAGCGCACGCGCTATGCGCGTTTGCATGTGCGCCGAAGCGCATTTCCCCTCGATTCCCCTGATGAAAAAAGCTGTGGCCTCGCTGCCGGTTTGATCGAGACGGCGCGAGACGTTGCAGGTATCATTACCAACATAAAGCTGAGGCGCTGGGCTGCGATCGGACCGCGAGGTCATCGATCGATACCCGGCGACGGGTGTGAGACGGGGCGGCGCGGCAGCGGCGCGAAGCGGCAGGGAACCGCTTCGTGGCACGGAGCCAAGGCATCGAGGGGTAACGATGAGCAAGGCAGCAGAGGCATTTCGCACGATCAGCGAGGTGGCTGACGAGCTGGACGTGCAAAAGCATGTGCTGAGGTTCTGGGAGGCGCGCTTTCCGCAGGTGAAGCCGATGAAGCGCGGCGGCGGCCGCCGCTATTATCGCCCAGAGGACATGGAGCTTCTGCGCGGCATTCGCCATCTGCTGCACGCCGAAGGCTACACGATCAAGGGCGTCCAGAAGATCCTGCGCGAGCAGGGCATCGATCATGTGAAGCAGCACGGACGCGACACGGGCGCGGCGGCCGCCCACGCCGGACGCGGCACGCAGCCCGATGCGCGCGCGCTGCCCGCCAATGTGGCCGT
>DAITBB010000071.1:0-13979 GCA_036823975.1 Hyphomicrobium sp. | reverse complement strand
GGCACGGTGACGCGCCACTACCGCGAGCACCAGAAGGGCAAGGACACGTCCACCAACTCGATCGCCTCGATCTTCGCGTGGACCCGCGGCCTCGCCCATCGCGCCAAGCTCGACGACAATGCCGAGCTTGCGCGGTTTGCGAGCACGCTCGAGAAGGTCTGCGTTGACACGGTCGAGTCCGGCTCCATGACCAAGGACCTCGCGCTCCTCGTCGGACCCGATCAGAAGTGGCTCTCGACGACGGGCTTCCTCGATCAGATCGACGCCAATCTTCAGGCCGCGATGGCAAAAGCCTGAGCCGTGCGCGGAGCGGGCGCGGCGCGATCGCATTCCGTCCTGCGCCCGCATTTCATGAGCGAAGGGAGAGCCTCATGCGGATCCTGCGGCGTCTGCTCGCGAGCCTCGGCCTGGTGGCGGCGACGTCGCAGGCGGGGGCCGCACCGGGCGATCCGCCTCCTTACGCCGCCGTCTTCGACCGCGCGTTCGCGCCGGGGTTCTCGGCCGAGGCGCAGAGCCCCTACGAGGACAAGATCCGCGTCGAGCACGTGCCGTTCAAGGTGGTCGCGGCGGGTGACGTCGTCATCGTCTCGGAGCGCATCGCTGCCGCCGATCCGTTCGTGGCGCTCGGCGTGCAACCCGCCTTCGTGCAGCCTGTCCCGAACGGGACGTTTCCGGTGAGGCTGGCGGTGGCTGCGTTTCCCACGGGCGGCTTACGCGTCACCTTCGCGCGGGTCGATTTCGCGCCGCGCCCTGCCGTCCGCTGGGCGATGGCCCTCATCGAGGGGCAGGACACGGCCAAACTCGGCGCTGACGAGATCTTCGGCTACGGCGTCGACGCCGGCACGGGCGCGTTCTTCGATCCGGTCGCCGGCGAAGCGGCGAACACGTTGTTCCAGGCCAATCCCGATGCGTGGGAGCAATGGCAGACGGACGGGGAAGCCTTGGGGCCGAAGATCATCGGGCCCTATCAGTTTCTCCTGAACCTGCCGCTGGGACGCGCCAACGCGATCATGTTCGGCAGCGGCTGGGGCGACGGCTTCTATGCGTCCTGGTTCGGCTACGACGCGGAGGGCCGTGTCGTGGCACTGGTGACGGACTTCGCCACCATCAATTGGGAAACGGCGAAGTGGTAGCTGCCGGCTCGCGGCGCGGCCTCAGTCCAGGCGCGCACCGGGGCGCGGGCCGGCGAGCGGCGTGTGGCGGCGCTGGTAGTCGGCGCAGGCCCAGCCCTTGCCGTAGACGAGACGAAGAATGCTGCACCGAATAGCTTCGGTCAGGCGTTCGAAGCGCGCGGTCGCGCGCAAGTGTTTGCGCATGATCTCTCGATTGCTCTTCAACTTTCCCTGAAGGCCAGCTCATTACCAGACTCGCCGGCCCAGGCACCACGTAGGGGAACTACCTACGCCCTGGATCAGGGATCAGGGGCCGCCTCCCGTATGGGGCGGCGCTCGGCCGGTCAACGGACGACTTGCCGCGGGGGTTCCGCTATCCCTAAAAAACAGGGTTAAGCCGGGGCATAGGCGCCAAAGCTGGCGCGCAGATCGCGCGCGTGGCCGAGCCCGGCGGTGGTGATCTCATACATGCCGGTGCTGCCCGCCGGCTGGCGCACGAGCTCCAGCTTCTTCAGCCGATGGAGCTGCGAGACGACTGCGGCATTGCTGTCCTCGAAGCCGCGCCGCTCGAGCCCGGTGAGGATCTGCTGCAGCGAGACGGCCTTGGCATCCCGCGCCAGGATCTCGAGGATCACCAGCTCGCGCACGCGGCTGCGCTGGTTGCGCCCGAGCCCACCGTCGGAGGCGGCTGACGCATCGTCGGCCGGCGTCGTCTCGAGGGCCGACGACGGCGCCATCCAGGCGCTCGCGAGGCCCGCCGCATCGCACGTGTCGACCACCTCCTCGACGATGTCGAGGCGGCTGCGGATCTCGGCTAGGACCCGCCGCCGGTCTGCAACCGAGACATCCGACAATGCGATCAACGGGGTGAAAACGTCGCGCATGAAGGCGCTGAAAATGAGCGCGACCCTGTCATCCGCCGGACGTCCGTTGCTTCCCTCGGCAGCCATCGCGTGAACCCAATACGAATGCAATTGAATGGGCGTTGCGCCCGCGTTCGGTGCGTGCCTTTGCGTTTCATTCTTTGTATTGCATTTCATCCGATGCGTCGCAAGCGTTCGGCGGCGCATGCGTTCCATTTGTTTCATTTCAGATGAAAAAAATGATATAATTTATTGATATCATTATATTTTTATCGCGACCTTTATGCCTGATTTTCTCGGATGCGTCGGCATGCGATGTCTTGCGCGCGGCGCGAAGCGCGTCTCGGCCGTACGGTTCAACAGATTTCAATTGCTCAGTTTTTTCATATGCACGCTCGCGCTCGTTAAGGATGTCACGAGTGTCCGCCCCGGCCTGAACAACGGGAGGGGTGCATGTCCGCGTCTTCGCAAGTTTCCGAG
Organism: Hyphomicrobium sp.; assembly: GCA_036823975.1. GTDB lineage: Bacteria > Pseudomonadota > Alphaproteobacteria > Rhizobiales > Hyphomicrobiaceae > Hyphomicrobium_C. The sequence goes on along the minus strand of DAITBB010000071.1, from coordinate 11,524 downwards.
CTGCTTTACGACCTCGTCATTGATCCGGCGCTGCTCGATCTCGTCCTCGCCTTGGCGGAGCTGACGTGGGACGAGATCGGCACGGCCGTCGCGCTGCTGTTCGCTTGGGACGTGATGACCAAGCCCCTCGTCGCTCTCTTCTGGCGAAAGATGCGCCGGCCGTTGTCACGGGCGCTGTTCCGGGCCGCCGTCGTGCTGAGGCCGTGAGGGCCCCACTTCTTTGGGGTCTTCGGACGTGCACGACGTCAGCGGCGCAGAACCAGAGCGAAGTCCCTCACCGGTCTCTCTTTGATTGCGAGCCTGCGGCTCGACGGGCCACTCTCCCGTCCCGGGAGAGGGAAGTGAAGTGCGACACGAGCAACGAGCACTCACTTCCTTCTCCCTTGGGGAGAAGGTGCCCCAAAGGGGCGGATGAGGGGTCTTCGGGCGGGCACGACGTCAGCGGCGACGCCAGAGCAAAGTCCCTCACCGGCCTGTCTTTTGGCGCGAGCCTTCGGCTCGACCGGCCACGCTCTCCCGGGAAGGGAGAGGGAAGTGATACGCGAGCTGTGAACGCCGACGTCCTTCTCCCACAGGGAGAAGGTGCCGCGAAGCGGCGGATGAGGGGTCTCTGAGCATGCACGACGTTAGCGGCGGAGCCAAGTCCCTCACCGGCCTGTCTTTTGGCGCGAGCCTCCGGCTCGACGGGCCGCACGGCATCTCAGCTACGCCAGCACGACATCGCTGTGGAACGTGTTGCCGCCGAGCGTGGGTTTGACCACGCCTGCGCGGATCACGAAGTCGCCGAAGCGCTCGCCCGGATCGCGCTCCTTGGCGTAGCGCGCAAACAGGGGCTCGAGCAGCTCGACGATGCGCGCCTTGCCGACGTCCTGGGCGTAAAGCTTGTTGAGACGCGTCCCCTCGAAGGCCGCACCGAGATAGAGGTTGTAGAGCCCCGGCGCGCGGCCGACGAGGCCGATCTCCGCCATGTAAGGCCGGCCGCAGCCGTTGGGGCAGCCCGTCATGCGGATGACGATGTCGTCCTCGCGCAGCCCCACCTTGTCGAGCGAGCCCTCGAGCGAGGTGATCAGCTCGGGCAGGAAGCGCTCGCTCTCGGCAAGGGCCAGAGCGCAGGTCGGCAACGCCACGCAGGAGATCGAGTTGCGGCGCAGGCCCGAGGACGTCGCGACGTCGATGCCGTGCGCGTCGAGGATCGCCTGGATCTTGCTCTTCTGGCGGGCGCCGACGTTGCAGATGATGACGTTCTGATTGCCCGTCACGGAGAACGTGATGCCGCCCGCTTCGGCGATCTCGCGAAGGGCCGTGCGCAGGCGCTTGTCCGGCGTGTCCTTGACGCGGCCGTTCTCGATGAAGAGACCGAGGTGCCACTTCTTGTCCGGCCCCTGCTGCCAGCCGAGCGGGTCGCCCATATGCGTGAATGCGAAGGGACGCGCCGCGCCGAGCTCGTAGCCGAGCCGCTTCTCGACCTCGGCGCGATAGGCGTCGAGGCCGAAGCGCTCGACCGTGTACTTGAGGCGCGCGTTGGCGCGGGTCTCGCGGTTGCCCCAGTCCCGCTGCACGAGCATCACCTTCTCGACCACGTCGACGGCCTGCTCCGGCGTGCAGAAGCCCATCACGTCGCCGGTGCGCGGGAAGGTGGCGGTATCGCCGTGCGTCATGCCCATGCCGCCACCGATCGAGACGTTCCAGCCGACGAGCGCACCCGCGGCATCCGTGATGGCGATGAGGCCGACGTCGTGGGCGAACACGTCACCGTCATTGATCGGCGGCACGGCGATCACGACCTTGAATTTCCGCGGCAGGTAATGAGCGCCGTAGAGCGGCTCACTGTCGGGCGCGGCCGGACGCGTGCGGTCCACCACCTTTTCGCCTTCGAGCCAGATCTCGTGATAGGCCCCCGTGCGCGGACGCAGATGGTTGCTGATCTCGCGCGCGAGATCGCCCGCGGCGGCATGAACCGGCGAGAAGAACGGGTTGGCGACGCACATCACGTTGCGGTTGACGTCGCCGCAGGCCGCGATGGTGTCGAGGCAGGCGTCGTTGATCGCCTGCATCGTGCGGCGCAGGTTCGACTTGATGACGCCGTGATACTGGAAGGTGGCGCGCGTCGTGAGGCGCAGCGTGCCGTTGGCATACGTCCCCGCGACATGGTCGAGCTTCAGCCATTGCTCCGGCGAGACGAGACCGCCGGGAAGGCGAAGGCGGATCATGAAGGTGAATGCCTTCTCGAGCTTCTTCTTTGAGCGCTCGCCGCGCACGTCGCGGTCGTCCTGCATGTAGGAGCCGTGGAACTTGAGAAGCTGCGTATCGCTCTCGGCGATCGCGCCGGTCTCGACGCGCGTCAGCCCTTCGGCAATCGTGCCGCGCAGGAAATTGCTCTCCTCCTTGAGGAACTCGTTCTTGGAGCGCTTGTCGGTCATCGGATCAGAGTCCTGTTCTCTTCCTCGGCCCGCCTGCGGCGGGGGCGAAAGCAGGGCGAGGGCCGAAACCTCGCGCGGAGGTGGCGGCCCTCACCTTGACCCTCCCCCACCCACGGGAGAGGGAGGAAACGAAAATCAATAGACGTCGCGTTGATAGCGTCCGGCCTTCGCCAGCTCCTTGAGCTTGGCACGGCCGGCCTCCTCGTCCCCCTTGGCCGCCTCGGCCAGGATCCGCGCGAGCGTGACATCGACGTCCTTCGCCATGCCCTTCTCGTCACCGCAGACGTAGATGTGCGCGCCCTCGTCGAGCCACGCGGCAAGCTCCTGGCGGCGCTCCCACAGGCGCGTCTGCACGTAGATCTTCTCCGGCTGATCCCGCGAGAAGGCTACGTCGATGCGCGACAGCGTGCCCGAGGCCAGATGATCCTGCCATTCGAGCTGATAGAGGAAGTCGTTGGTGAAGTTGCGCTCGCCGAAGAAGAGCCAGCTCTTGCCCTGGGCGCCCGTCTCCGCCCGCTCCTCGATGAAGCCGCGGTAGGGCGCGACACCCGTCCCTGCGCCGATCATGATGATCGGGCGGCTGCCGTCGGCCGGCAGACCGAAGTGCCGGTTCGGCTTCACATAGAGGCGCGCCGTGGAGCCGACCTTCGAGCGGTCGGCGAGATAGGTCGAGGTGACGCCCTTGCGCACGCGGCCATGCGACTCCCAGCGGACGGCGCCAACCAGGAGATGCGTCTCCCCCGGATGCGCCTTCTGGCTCGCCGCAACGGAATAGAGCCGGCCCGGCAGCGGGCGCAGCAGCTTCTGAAGCTGGTCGCCCGTCAGCGTCTCGGGATAGGTCTCGAAGAAATCGACGAGTTGGCGGTCGGCGGCGAAGCGCTGAAGCTCGCCCTCCTCGAGCAGCTTGGCGACATCGGTCCGCCCCGTGAGCTTCGCATAGCCATCGACCAGCGGACGCGAGAGCGTGGTGATGTCGAAGCCGGTCACGAGCTTCTTCACGAGCCCCGCATCGCCCTCGAGGCCGACAGCCTTGAGAAGGTCGGCCGCGAGATCCGGATCGTTCTCGGGAAGCAGACCGATGGCGTCGCCGGGCTGATAGGTGAATGCGGGATCCTCGACCGCGAACTCCACATGCCAGGTCTCGCGCGTGGAGCCGGTGCCATTGAGATTGACGAGTGCGGTGATCTCGGCTTCCGCCGGGTTCTCCGCCGTATAGCGCGGCTCGTCGTCATCCTCGGCCAGGGCCGGAGACTTGAAGTCGACATGCACGACCGTCGTCGCGCCCGCGGGCTCGGCCGGAGCAATCGTTCCGAGCGTGGTCTCGGTCCAGGCCGCGGCGGCTTTCTGGAAGTCGAGGTCGAGATCCTGCCGGTCGGCCGCGCGCACGCCGCCCAGCGCCTCGAGGCGGGCGTCGATCTGCTTGCCGGTCTGGCAGAAGTTCACGTAGGCGGTATCGCCGAGCGCGAGGACGGCAAAGCGCACGCCATCGAGGCGCGGGGCGTCCTCCGCCATGAGGGCCTTGTAGAAATCCGCCGCGCGCTGCGGCGGATCTCCCTCGCCCCACGTGGAGATGTAGACGATCAGGTTCTTGGACTTGGCCAGCGTCGCGAGGTCCGCATCCGCCATGTCGACGACCTTGGCGTCGAAGCTCTGCTTGGCGGCGAGCTTCTTCGCCTTGAGCGCCAGCGCCTCGGCGTTGCCGGATTCGCTTCCGAACAGGATGGTGAGCGGCTGGCGCGCACGCGGCGGCGCGACCGGAGCCACCGCACCGGCCGCGTGGCCTCCCTGGGCCGCGTCGAGGCCGGCCAGGAAGCCGGACAGCCAGCTCCGCTGCAGCGGGGTCGAGCTCTGCACGAGCTGATTCAGAACGTTGATTTCCTCCGCCGTGAACGGCGCATTCTTCGGCAGAAATGGGACAGCGGCCAACCGCTCCTCCTCGTCGTCTCTGGGCCACACCCGGCACATCGGCCGGGCTTACCCGCGTCGGATCCTCGGACGACCGCACCCGCAGCGCGGTCGCCTCAGCCCGGACTTACACCAATATAGAATAATTTTCTATATCGTCAGGGTCGCGCCCAATAAATCGCAATATGGTCCCATTTTGATTGCTGAAATTGGCATGCACTTCCACGTATCTGCCAATTTGCACCATCCGCACGCGCGAAAAAGGCGGCCCCTCGTCCGAACGTCCAAGGCCCGCACCCTCAACGGGCTCTGCGGCCGTTCGAAACGCCGCGCGCCCCCGGGCCTTTCTCCCTGAAACGGCACACGAAGTCGTGACGCACCGTTACTTTCCTCCCGGGCTGGCATGTGGTTAGGTCTCTTCAAGGCGGACGGCTTGACAAGCTCGGCACGATCCGCAGACTGAGCCAGTCAGCCAAAAATGACCGGCAACGTCGGTGACAGGAGCCTGGCGGGGTTCCATCACTCAGAAGCAGCTTGCCGAACCAAGGAGGAACCTATGAAGACCTGGATGAAGCCCGCAGTCCGCGAGCAGGAAGTTGGCCTTGAGGTCACGAGCTACCTGCCGGCCGAGATCGACATCATCTAACTCGATCCGCTCGCGAAGCGTAATGCAGTTTTGACGCGGCGGTCGAAGCTTTCGGCCGCCGTCGTTGTTTCTGCTCACCTGACGGCCCTGCCGGGCCCTCAGGCTCTTGCGTCTTTTCCACGACCGCGGCGGTGCTTTCGGCGAAGCGCGCCGCTTCAAAGCGAACAGGCTCATGCACATCAGGGTCCTGGGGGCGGCTGCTGGCGGCGGCTTTCCTCAATGGAACTGCAATTGTCGCAACTGCGCCGATGTGAGACAGGGGAAGCCGGGCTTCAGGGCCCGGACCCAGTGCTCGCTCGCGGTGTCTGCGAACGGCTCGGACTGGGTGTTGCTCAACACCGCGCCCGATCTGCGCCAACAGATCAACGACACGCCCGCGCTCGGCGCCCAGGCGGACGGCGGGCTGCGCAACAGCCCCATCAAGGCGGCCGTACTGACCGGCGGCGACGTCGATTTCATCGCCGGCCTGCTCAACCTGCGCGAGCTTCAGCCGTTCGCCGTCTATGGATCGGCGCGCGTGCTGGCGACGCTCGCGGCCAACTCGATCTTCAACGTTCTCAATCCCGACGTCGTGGCGCGGCGGGAACTGGCGCTCGGGACGACGACGGAGATCGCCGGCACCGGTCTCGAGGTCGAAGCGTTCGCCGTGCCGGGCAAGATCGCCCTCTATCTCGAGAGCGGCGCGGCGGAGGGGAACTACGGCAGCCGGGAAGGCGACGCCATCGGCCTCAAGATCACGGACACCGCATCGGGGCGATCGTTCTTCTATGTGCCGGGCTGCGCGGAGGTGGATGCCGATCTCAGAGCCCGCCTCGCCGGCGCCGCGCTCGTGTTCTTCGACGGCACGCTCTACACCGACGACGAGATGGTCCGCATGGGCCTCATGCCGAAGACCGGCGCCCGCATGGGGCACATGAGCATTTCGGGGCCCTCGGGCTCAATCGCCGCGTTCGAGCCGCTCGGCGTCGCACGCAGGATCTACGTGCATATCAACAATTCGAATCCGGTGCTGGACGAGTCCTCGCCCGAGCGCCGCGCAACGGAAGCTGCCGGCTGGGAGGTCGGCTATGACGGAATGGAGATCCGGCTATGAGTGATCGTCGTACGGGAGATGCGGGCCAGCTCTGGACCCCGGAGGAATTCGAGGCGGCCATCCGCGCCGTGGGTGCGGAGCGCTATCACGACAAGCATCCGTTTCACCACATGCTGCACGGCGGCAAGCTCAACAAAGGGCAGGTCGCGGCCTGGGCGCTCAACCGCTATTGCTACCAGTCGGCCGTGCCGCGCAAGGACGCCGCCCTCGTCAGCCGCGTCCTCGACCGGCAGCTCCGCCGCGATTGGATCCACCGCGTGCTCGAGCACGACGGCCACGGCGAGGATCCGGGCGGCATCGAGCGCTGGCTCGTGCTGACCGATGGCCTCGGCCTCGACCGCGATTACGTCGAAAGCATGCAGGGCGCGCTGCCGGCCACGCGGTTCGCCGTCGAAGCCTACGTCCGCTTCGTCTACGAGCAGCCGCTGACGGTCGCCGTCGCCTCCTCGCTCACCGAGCTGTTCGCGCCCAAGATCCACAAAGAGCGCATTTCCGGTATGCTCGAGAACTACGATTTCATCGAGGACCGGGTGATGGCCTACTTCAAGAAGCGGCTGGTGCAGGCGCCCTTCGATGCGGACTTCGCGCTGAACTACATCAAGACGCACGCGCGCACCCGCGAGGAGCAGGAAGCCTGCGTCGAGGCCGTGCGCTTCAAATGCAACGTGCTGTGGGCTCAGCTCGATGCCCTGCATCATGCCTACGTCGCGCCGGCGTGGATCCCGCCGGGCGCGTTCAATCCGGAGACGCTGAATGTCTGAGACGTCCGGTTCCGCACCGAAGACCGCACCCGCCCGGCTGATCGTGACGGGCGAGCTTGCGCTTGCCATGCCGCGGCACATCAAGCTCCGCCACGACGCGGGGCGCGGGCGCTGGATCATTCTGGCGCCCGAGCGGGTGTTCAATCCGGACGAGACGGCGGTGGAGGTGCTGAAGCTCTGCGACGGACAACGCTCCGTGAGCGAGATCGCGGAAGCCTTGTCTCAGGAGTACCAGGCCCCACTTGAAGTTGTGTTGAACGATATCTTGGAAATGCTTCAGGACCTCACCGACAAGGGTGTCCTGATCAAAGCGCAATAGGCCCACGACCCTTTTGGATCCCCGAGGCGGCAGCGGGGTGAGCAGGGTTTGGAAAGGATGGCGGCCATGAACGAGATCGCACCGACCCACATCACCGAGACGGGCATGCCCGTCTGCGCCCGGATGGCGGACGGCGCGCCAGTGCCCGATCCCGGCCCGGATCCGGCGCTCTGCGCCCGTGCGCCGATCGGCATGCTGTGCGAGCTGACGCACCGCTGCCCGCTGCAGTGTCCGTACTGCTCGAACCCGGTCGAGCTCGAGCGCGTCAACGTCGAGCTGACGACGGCGGAGTGGCAGGACACGATGCGCCAGGCTGCCGCCCTCGGCGTGCTGCAGATCCATCTCTCGGGCGGCGAGCCGACCGCGCGCAAGGATCTCGAGGAGATCGTCCAAGTCGCGGCCGAGGTCGGCCTCTACACCAACCTGATCACGGCCGGCGTCACGCTCACGCAGGAGCGCCTGGCGAAGCTCGTCGAGATGGGGCTCGATCACGTCCAGCTCTCGGTGCAGGACGTCGATGCCGAGAACGCCGACCGCATCGCCGCCTACAAGGGCGGCATGGCGAAGAAGATCCAGGTGGCCCGCTGGGTGAAGGAAGCCGGCCTTCCCCTCACCATCAACTGCCCGATCCATCGCCAGAACATCCACAACGTGCCGCGGATGATCGATTTCGCGGTCGAGATGGGCGCGGGGCGCGTCGAGATCGCGCACGTGCAGTATTACGCCTGGGCGCTCGTCAACCGCGCCGCCCTCATGCCGACGCGCGAAGCCTTCATGATCGCCGCCAAGCAGGTCGAGGAAGCCCGCGAGAAGTACAAGGGCGTCATCGTCATCGACGCCATCGTGCCCGACTACTACGCCAAGTTCCCGAAGCCCTGCATGGGCGGCTGGGCGCGCGGCATCGTCAACATCACGCCGTCGGGCCGCGTGCTGCCGTGCCATGCGGCGGAATCGATCAAGGGCCTGCCCTTCGACAACATCAAGGACCGCCCCCTGGCCGACATCTGGCTCAACGGCGAGGCATTCCAGAAATATCGTGGTACGAGCTGGATGAAGGAGCCTTGCCGGAGTTGCCCGCGCAAGGAGATCGACTACGGCGGCTGCCGCTGCCAGGCCTTCGCGCTCACGGGCGACGCCGCCAATACGGATCCGGCCTGCTCGCTCTCGCCCATGCACGCCCAGTGGCAGGCGGTGGCCGAGGTCGAAAGCCACAATCCGAACGTGCCTGAATTCACCTATCGGCGCGTGGGTGGTGCGACAAAGAAAAAGGAAACGCATAACGCGTCTTGAGCGGAACCGAGCCGCGCAGTACAGGTTATAACTGGACCGGGGTGCGGCACTTTGTTCAGCCCGGGTTCAGGCGAAACTTGTCACTATGCGACGATTGCCAGCATCGGCGGGAGGCCGGCCGGCAGATCGTAAGAAAACTCGGAGGATTCGGAAGATGCTCAAGTGGGTTGTGGCGGCTGCGGCACTCGTGGTCGTGCCTGTTGGCGCGTCCGCGCAGGACGCGGAAGCCGGCAAGGCAGTATTCAAGAAATGCTCGGCCTGTCACCAGATCGGCCCCGCGGCGAAGAATGGCCTCGGTCCGTCCCTTCAGTGCGTCGCCGGTAAGGCGGCTGGCCATCACGAGGGCTTCAGCTACTCGGAGGCCGTGAAGAACTCGGGCATCACCTGGGACGACGAGCATCTTCTCAAGTGGTTCGAGAAGGACGACGCCGTCATCAAGGGCAACAAGATGATCTTCCCGGCCGGCATCAAGAACGAGGAGGACCGCCTCAACCTGCTCGCCTTCATCAAGTCGGAGTGCAAGGAATAGGCGCGGACCTCAACGTCCCCGTGACTTTCGCAACGCCGCGGACCCCCTCAGGGTTCGCGGCGTTGTCATTCGAGGGCGAGCGGCACGACGTCGCGCGCATCGATCGCCGTGAGCCACGCTGCGACCGGCCGCCCCGAGATCGAGACGTCGGGGGCGATCTCGGCCAGCGGCACGAGCACGAAGGCGCGCTCCGTGATGCGCGGATGAGGCAGGACGAGGTCGGGTGCGTCGAGCACGACATCGTGATACGTCAGGAGATCCACATCGATGATGCGCGGGCCCCAGCGCTCTTTCCGCACGCGCTTCATCTCCTGCTCGATGCCGAGGCAACGCGCCAGCAAGGCCTGCGGCGACAGCTCGGTCGCCACCGCAATGCAGGCGTTCACGAACCAGTCCTGATCGACACCGCCCCATGGCGCCGTACGATAGAGGCGCGAGGCGCGCACCAGACGGATCTGGCCGTCCGCCGTCAGCAGCGCGATCGCGCGGGCGATGTTGGCGGCCTTGTCGCCGATGTTCGAGCCGAGGCCGATCAGCGCATCGAAGGCGGGCGCCGCGCCCTCCTCTGCCTCCCCTGCCTCGCTCATACCCTCGCCTCCCCGGACAGAAGGGAGGCCGTCCGAGCCGTGTCGGTCATGCGCGGTCAGTCATACTTGATGTAGGCGAAGCGCTGATCGGTGGGGGTGCCTTCGAAGACGCCCTCGGTGCCCGGCTGCCAATGCACGACGTCCTCGATCTTCTTTGCGAGATTGAGGTCTTTCTGCGTGATGCCCTTGGCGGAATGCGTGACGAGGCGCACCTCCACCCACGCATAGGAGGCGGTGATGTCCGGATGATGCCAGGCGGCCTCGGCGAGATGGCCGATCGTGTTGATCACCATCAGCGTGCCCTTCCAGCTCGCCGTCTTGTATGTGCGGCGAATCCAGCCGTCCTCGAGACGCCACTGCGGCAGATTCTCCGCCAGCCAGGCCGTCACCTCGGCTTCGGAAAGTGGGGTCTCGCGGGGGCTGCTCATATTGCTCTCTCCTCGGCTTTCGTAGACAAATACGGCGACACGGCCTCATCGGCCGCCAGCGTAGAGCATTTTCGGACAAAGTGGAGGCTGGTTCGTCGTAAAGAAAACGCGACAGAACAAAATTCTAGGCAGGTCTTGCGGTTTTGGAACGAGGCCAGCGCGGCAGATGTGATCTAAGCTCTCTCTCCCTCTCCGCCTGCGCAGCCCGCCTCATCCCGGACCCCACCCCGTGCCGCGCCCCCGCAGCACCGAGAACGCTTCACTCCCATTCCGAAGGGCACACCGACAGATGCAAGATAGTCTCCCGGTCCATGGCTGCAGCGTCTCGGCGCCCGCACGCCTGCACCTGGGTTTTCTCGATCTCAACGGCAGCCTGGGGCGCCGCTACGGCTCGATCGGGCTCGCGCTCGATGCGCCGGCGACCGAGATCGACGTGCGGCGCGCCACGACGGAAGGAGCGGCAGGGCCTGAGCACGAGCGCGTGCTCACCGTGCTGCGCCGCTGTTGCGAGGCGCTCGGCCTCCCCGGCCCCTACCATGTCACGGTCAAGCGGGCGATCCCGGCGCACGCGGGGCTCGGCTCCGGCACGCAGCTCGCGCTCTCGATCGGTCTCGCCCTGACGCGGCTCGAAGGCCTCGCCTTCTCCCCGCAGCAGATCGGCGACCTCGCCGGGCGCGGGGCGCGCTCGGCGATCGGCATGGCGGCGTTCGAAACCGGCGGCTTCATCGTCGATGGCGGACGGGGGACGCGCGATCAACCCCCTCCGGTGCTGATCCAGACCTCGTTTCCCGAGGCGTGGCGCTGCCTGCTCGTCTGCGACCCCAGCGACCAAGGCGCGCACGGCGACCGCGAAACGCGCGCCTTCGCGACGCTCCCGCCCTTCCCCGAGCCGCTGGCCAACCGGCTGTGCCGGCTCGTTCTGATGCAGCTCGTCCCCGGGCTCAAGGAGGAGGATCTCAGCGCATTCGGCGCGGCGCTTTCGGAGATCCAAGCCATTGTCGGAGGCCACTTCTCCGCAGCGCAAGGCGGGCATCCCTGGACCTCGCCGGCCGTCGGCGCACTGCTCGAGCGGGCGCGAGAGCTCGGCGCGACCGGCATCGGGCAGACATCCTGGGGGCCGACCGGATTCGGCTTCGTGCCGGACCAGGATGTGGCAGACAGTCTCTATCATTCTTTAGTCGGAGACGCTAAAGCGAAGGGCCTCGAGATCGCAATCGTGCGCGGACGGAATACCGGCGCGACCGTTGCGACGGGGTGATCGCCCCTCCGCGAGACAAAAACTCGGAAACGCCTTTCACGAACGGGAGACCGCCGAAGATGAGTGACGCGACGCCTATTCTGCATATGTTCTCGCCGCAAAAGCACATGAGCCCGTTCGATGTGAACATGGCTGCCGATGCGGGCTACAAGGTGATCGTGCCTTACATCAACGTCACCCTCGACGAGACGACCGCCCTCGTGCAGGACGCCATCTTCTCGCGGCCGCCGGACTACGGCGTGCGCACGGGCGTGTTCATCGGCGGCAAGGACGCCATCCTCGCGCTCG
>DAITBB010000070.1:0-14875 GCA_036823975.1 Hyphomicrobium sp. | reverse complement strand
CTTCCCGCGCATGGCTCCGCCATGACCGGTTCCCACTTTTCCGGAAGCACTCTAGATCAGGGCAGCGTGATCGACGCCGTGAAGACGAAGCGCTCGTCGGCGGTGCCGTCGTTCGCGATGTTCGTGTCCCAGTAGCGGAAGTCGAAGGTGAACTTCTCGACGGCGAGCGAGAGACCGGCGTTCCAGTAGGTGTAGTCCGGCACGCCCAGCGAGGTGCCGTCGCCGAGGTCCTCGGTGTAGCCGACGAGACCGCTTATCGTCGGCGTGAAGATGCCGACGGCCGGCAGCTCATAGGCGGCCGTGCCTTCGATCGTCCAGGTGTCGTTGTAGTTGTCCTGGTCGGGCGTGTACCAGAACACCGGCGTGAGCGTCAGGTTCTTGATGGGCGAGAATTCCGCGCCGGCCTTGAACTCGACGTAGTTGGAGCTGCCGGGGTTGTCCCAGAAGTAGGTGTAGTAGACGACGCCGAGGTCGAAGGTCACAGGGCCAAGCTTCGGCTTAATGCCCGTGTAGAAATCAAGCTCGGCCTGGCCCTGCTCGGCCAGGTCCGATCCCCAGATGCCGAAATACCAGATGCCGTAGGAGCCATCCACGGATGCCTGAAAGACCGGATCCTCGCCGGAGAGCGAGACGCCGCGGAAGATGTAATCGCTGGTGCCGGTTGCGGTGACCGACCATTCGAACTTGCGGACTTCCTCGGCCGCGGCCGGCATGACGGCGGCAACGAGAGTGACAACGCCGGCGGCGAGTCCTTTCGCCACAGTTCCCTTTGAAAACATTAGAAATCCCCTGTCTAGCGTCTCGCGAATCGCGAGCCCGTCTCCCGTATGACGACTAGGACAACTTGGGTGTCAGGCTGAGACAAGCCTTTTGCTTTTTTTGCCCCGCGCTTTCATGGGATCTGTGGCGCGAAGATCACGTCAGTCAGGAATATGAAAGGTTTCGAGGCCGTTTCGGGCCTCAAAACCCCTCCGTATTTCCAGTATCGAGGCTTTTCGCACCAGCTCAGGGCAGGGCGATCTTGGCCGTGAAGGCGAATCGCTCGTCGGCGAGATCCTTGCCGGTCGGGCCGATCACCGTGGTGTCGGTATCCCAGTAGCGGAAGTCGAAGGTGAACTTCTCGACGACGAGCGAGAGGCCCGCGTTCCAGTAGGTGTAGTCGGCGTCGAAATCCTGATTGTCGACATGGCCGACGGTGCCGCTGATGCTGGGCTCGAAGATCATGACCTTCGGCAGCGCATAGGCGAGGGTGCCTTCGTAGACGAAGTACTCTCCGCTGTTGTAGGCGCCCTCGTCGCTCCAGTAGAGGACGGCGCCGGCCGAGAGGTTCTTGAACAGCTCGCCGCTGACGCCGGCCTTGAGCTCGATCACGTCCGGATCGCCGGGGCCGGCGCTCGAGGAGCCCGGATACCAGTAGTAAAGCACGCCGAAATCGAACGTCGCGGGGCCCCACGTCGGCTTGATGCCGGCGTAGAAGTCGATTTCCGCGCTCGAGCCGCCGACGAAGGCCGAGTCGACCGTGCTGCCCCAGGTGCCGACGTAGAACATGCCGTAGGACGCGTCGAAGCCAGCCTGGAAGGCCGGGTCCTCATCCGACTGGGAAATGCCGCGGAAGACGTAATCGCTCGTGCCGGCGGCGTTGACCGACCACTCGAAGCTGTCCGCCGCCGAGACCGCGCCGGCGGATGCCAAAAGAGCGAGGGTCGCTGCGCCGACCGATCCCGCAAGAGTTGATTTCATCGTCATCGTCTCTCTAACCCCCCGAATGCCCCAGGCCTGAAGCTCTGCTGATGCCTGCGCTCACGCCCGCCAAGTCCCGCCGGGCCGCGCCGCGTAGGCTCATAGAGGTCTGAAAGGACGCGTCCGCACAAGGTGAATGACGATCGCGTAAAATCCTTGGAGATCATGTGTTTCTGTCGCGCAACGTTGCGATGGATTTGGTGATTTCTTGGTCAATAGCAGCCCATCCGATGGGCAGCCCTTCAGACCGGATGCGTAAAATTTGGGCCCGCGTTGCCCAAGTCTTGGGCTATGGCGGGCGCACCCTTGGAATCACGTGGGTCGTGTTTGCAAAGAGCCACCTTCCGAGAGGTTGTCGTCACGCTCTCGTCGGCAGGCCCGGAATGCTCTAAGCGAGAGCGGGTTGAGAGGAGCTTGCGATGCGCGCCGAAGAAATACCGCCGACCGTGATCATCACCGGCAGCGCGCGGCGCATCGGGCGGGCCATCGCGCTCGACATGGCGCGGTGCGGCTGGCGCGTGTGCGTGCATTACCGGCGCTCGAGCGAGGAGGCGTCGGCCGTGGTGCGGGAGATCGTGGCGGCGGGGGGCGCTGCCATCGCGCTCCCGGCCGATCTCGCGCGCCAGGACGAGGTCGAGACGCTGATCCCGCGCTGCCGGGACGCGCTCGGCGCGCCGGTCTGCCTGATCAACAACGCCTCGGAGTTCCTGGTCGATACCGTCGCCACCACCACGCCGCAGACCTGGGACACTCACCTCGACATCAACCTCAAGGCGCCCGTGTTCCTCGCCCAGTCCCTGTTCCTGAACCTGCCGGAAGGGGCTGCGGGGAACGTCATCAACATCATCGACCAGCGGGTCTGGAAGCTCACGCCGGACTTCTTCTCCTACACGATCTCGAAAGCCGGGCTCTGGACGGCGACGCGGACGCTGGCGCAGGCGCTGGCGCCGCGGGTGCGCGTCAACGCCGTGGGGCCGGGGCCTGTGCTCAAGAGCATCCATCAGACGGAGATCGATTTCGCGCGCGAGGCCCATGCCACGCTCTTGAAGCGCGGGCCGGCGCCGGAGGAGATCGCGGCGGCCGTGCGGTTCATCCTCGCCTCGCCCTCGCTCACGGGCCAGATGATCGCGCTCGACGGCGGCCAGCATCTCACCTGGTCGGAGACGGGAGTCTGAGGGGCGGGAGCCGCATGGGTGCCCTTCACCCGCGCTTTAGGGCGCATGCGGACTGCAGTCCGGCAAAATGCGGCGGCGCCTGCCACAATTCCACCCCGTCGCGCCCCCACTGGTGCCCTAAACATGCGTCACGGGTAGCTCGCTCTGTCGCCCTTCGATTCATCCGTAAACCCGCCCTTAAGATTAAGGGCTTACGAACCAATGCTCGGATTGTCGGGCGCCGCTCCTGGCGCTGCGTCAAAATTGGGGTGTCCCATGGCCTGCCGATCGAGGTCTCTTCATTCCGGCGTCGCGCTTGCTGTCGTCCTTCTTTCCACTCCCGCCGTCGCGGCCGGGCTGCCGCCGATCAAGGCCAGCGAAACGAACCGCGTTCCCGAATGCGCGACGCCCGGGCGGCTCACGGCCTACGTGCGCGAGCGCAACGCCAAGCTCGACGCGCGCTACGACACGCTCGCGAGCGACTACATGCGCCACGGCGAGGCGCTGCACGTGCGCTGGGACTACGCCTTCTTCCAGATGCTGCTCGAGACGGGCTATCTCACGTACAAAGGTGATGTGCGGCCCGCGCAGAACAATTTCGCGGGTCTCGGCGCCACAGGGCGCGGGGCACGCGGCGAAAGCTTCAAGGACATCTCGACGGGCGTGCGGGCGCACCTCGAGCATCTCCTCATGTATACCGGCGAGCACGTCGAGAGCCCGGTCGCGGAGCGGACGCGCAACATCCAGGACTGGGGTGTTCTGACCTCCTGGCAGAAGAGCATTTCCGGCCCCATCACCTTCAGCCAGATGGCGCGCAAGTGGGCACCGGGCAGCCGGCGCTACGCGAGCGACATCACGGCCATCGCCGACCGGTTCTTCGACGGCCTTTGCCGCCAGCCCGATCCGCAGCCGGAACTCGTGGCCGCGGTGCGGGGCGAGAGCGCGCCGCGCGAGACGGGATCCGCGACGGCGGCGGCGATGGTCACGGGGTCCGCGGCGGGTGCGGCGAGCCCCGGGCTGGAGGCCCAGCGGCGCGCCATCGAGGCGGCGAAGGCCGAGGGCGGCGGGTCCATCCGGGCGTCCCTCGGTGCGGCTCCGTCCAAGACGGAAAGCCCCATCAAGGCTTCTGCCGAGGCCAAGCCGGCTGCGCAGGACGCGGCCGCGACGCCGTCGGTCACGCTGCTCAATGGCGCGCCGCCCTCCGACGACGCGTCGGCGTCGGAGGCATCCGCCAGCGCAGCGTCCAAGAGCGAGGGCGCGGCGGGGAGCGGGAAGAAGATGGAAGTCGCGGCGCTGCCCGGTGCCATGGCGGGTGCGGGCAAGGCCGAGCAGAAACCCTCGGTCGCAAGCCGCTGCCGCGTCTGGACGGCGAGCTACGGTGGCAGCAAGGCCATCATCATCAAGGCTGTCGTGGACGGCACGACGAATTACACCGTGCTCGACGTGAACGAGGGCGCGGAGAAGCGTGAAGCCGACGCCTACATCAACGCCTATGCGAAGGGCGGGCAGTCGGTCGGCGAATTTCAGAGCCAGTCGCAGGCGTTGGATAAGGCGTTCGAGCTCTGCCCCGAGGGCTGAGCGGAATGCGGGCCTCGCGAAGTCTGGTGCGTAGCGTAGGGCGTCTCATGCGTGCAATCTCGTCGGGCCGTGCTCAGATCCCGTTTTTCCCGCGCGCCGTGCTCGGCCTCGCGGGTGTGCTCCTCGGCCTGCTCGTGGGCTCTGTCGCGCCCTCGGCCGCGGAGCTGCCGGAGATCCGGCTCTCCTCCACCAATGTCGTCCCCGCCTGCACCACACCCGACCGGCTGATGGCATTCCTCAAGCGCCGCAACGCAACGCTCTCGCCGCGCTTCCGCGACATCGCGCGCCACTACAAGACCCACGGCGAGCGCTGGGGCGTGCGATGGGACTATGCGTTCTTCCAGATGGCGATCGAGACCAACTTCCTGACCTATCGCCGCCCGGACGGGCGCATGGGTGATGTCGATCCCAAGCAGAACAATTTCGCCGGCATCGGAACGACGGGCGGCGGCGTGCCGGGCGACAGCTTTCCGGACGTCTCGACAGGCGTGCTCGGTCAGATCCAGCACCTCGTGGCCTACTCGGGCGAGGCGGTTGCCAACCCGGTCGCGCAGCGCACGCAGCTCAAGCAGGAGCATATCCTCGCCAAATCGCGCGAGCTGAACCGGCCGGTGCGCTTCTCCGATCTCGCGCGGCGGTGGGCCGTCGATCCGAAATACGGCAGCTCGATCGAATGGGTGGCGCAGAAATTCCGCAACGAGTTCTGCCCGGCTGGCGGCCGGCGTCAGGAAGTTGAGATTCTCCCGTGGCAACGGCACTCGGATGCGGCGCCTGCCGCCGCAAAGAGCGAGAGCGCGAGCGGCGTGCGGACGGTCTGGAGCAAGGATGGCGCGCGCGCAGACACGACGGGCGGTCTGCCGGCTCCGATGCGGAAGACGCCGTCTGCAACGGCATCGGCTGGTGTTCCGCCGGTGGCGGCTGTCGCGGGGCCGCCTGCGGTGGCGCATCCGGAGGGCGAGACGCCTGCGCAGGCTGAGGTGGCCGCGGCGGCGGCTGGCGAGGCGTCTGGCGTGGAATCGGCGGAGACGGCCGAGGCCGGGCTCGCGGTGTTCGCGCCACTGGCTCTCCTCGCAGAGATGCGCATTCCTGGTGTGCCGACGCAGGAGCCTCCGACGCAAAAGGAAGCGGTGGCGGACGCAGTCACTCCCGTGGTGCCCACGGCGGCGCCCGCGCCGAAGGCGGAACCTCCGCCGGGCATCGTGATGGGGCCGCCCGACACGACCGTGCCGGAGCGGCGGTCGGCAGCAGCCGGTGAGACCACCGCCTTTTGGGGACCGCGCTCCATCGGCGGTTTCCTGCCGCCGTCGGGGCTCGGCGTGAAGCCGGGCCGCTGCGTCGTCGAGACGGCGACGTTCGCGGGCGATACCACGGTGCTGCTCAAGACGCCGGTCGGCGCCGATCTGCACTATGTGGCGCTCTCGGTGCTCGACGGGTTCGAGGCGAGCATGACGAAGAGCTTTCTCGATGCGCGTCCGCAGGGCGGGGAATCGCTCGGCGTGTTTCCATCGAAGGACGCCGCGCTCAAGCATGCGCGGACGCTCTGTCCGGAGTAGGCGCCAGCGGGCGGCTAAGCCCTGTCAGTCTAGTGGCTGGTGATGCGGAGATTGGTCTGGCGGCATTTGCCGCCGAGGTTGCGGTAGACGTTGCTCCTGATGCCCGCTTCGACGGGCCAGATGCCGGGAGAGCCGAGCTTTAGTCCGTAGAGCACGATGCGCGTGCTGCCATCCGACGATGTGATCACCGATTGGCCCTCGTCATCGAGGCCGTAGCTCCAGACCGGACGCTCGTTGCCTTCGAAGCTCGTCCGGGTGCCATCTCCCGAGACGGTTGCCCGTTCGAAGAAACGCGGCGTCTCGCCTTCGGAAAGCGCAACGTCGAAATAGAAGTAGACGGCCGTGCTGTTGTGCATGAAGGCGTTGAACGCACAATCGAGCGAGGGTGGCAGGCTTTCCGTGGGCGGCGCCTGCGGGGCTTTTGCGACCTTTTTCGGCGGCGCGGATGGCGATGCGGCCAAATATATCGTCATGACGCCGACCAGGACGGCGGCTGCGATCCCGGCTGCGATCAGGCCGATGATGCGGCCGGAACGGCTGAGATTTGCGAACAACGGCTTCAAATCGATCCCCTATTCGAACGACTCGTTTGTCCCACGGTCGCCCATTGGATCGCGAAATGACAGCCTTGCGCGCCGCATCTGTAGACGCGGCTACAACTCCCGTTTCTGCGGGTGCACGGATGGGGTTACTGGGCGGGCGCGAGGTATTTCAGGGCCGCGGTCGAGAGCGCGCCGCCGACGACGCACGGAATGCCGAGCGCCACCTGTCCCATGGCGGCAGCGCCGACGCAGCCGAGGGCGAGCACGGTCTGTCCGGCCTGGCCCCACCAGGCGTAGTTGCGCGAATTGAGCGAGCCTTTTGTCTTCAGCTCCTCCACGGCGGCCAGCGCGTCCTTGCGGATCTTGCCGGTCTCGAAGGTCTCGGCCGCCTCGATCACCTCGCGCAGAGGCTTCCTCACCTCGGCGGGCTGCGTGTTCATCTCGTCCGCCAGGATGTCGAGCAGGTCCTTGTCGCGAGTGGCGTTGGTGGCGAGCGTCCATTTCGCCATCGATCCGACCGTCAGCTTCTCGACGTCGTTCTGATCGGTCGACCAGGCGAGCGTGGCGACGATGCGGCGGGCGGGGGCGGCGGAGCCGGTGGCGAAGTAATAGCCCCAGAGCGTGTCGAGCACGTAGGCATCGACGGTAAGCTCGGCGAGCGTCTTGCCGTCGCCGTAGAGGTACTTGCGCAGCAGCACGAGGCGCGCCGGCATGCGCTCGACGAACGTCTGCAGCAGATCCTTCCACTCCGGCAGGCCCGAGTAGGCGATGGCGCGGATGAGCACCACCTGGTCCTCGGGCGGCATCGGGAACATGCGCGAGATCAGGCGCTCGGCCTTATCCGGGTTGGAGCCCAGCACGCCCGCCGTGAAGCCGATGTAGACGCCGGCCTGATCGAGCTCGCGGAAGAGCCCGAGGTCGCCCATGGCGCGCACGACGTCCGGCAGCCGGTCGGGGTCCGGCGCCTGCCGGTAGTCGTTGATCCATTTGAGGATCTGCTCGGACTTGCGGAATTCGAGCGGGGGCGGGGCCTTTGCCGGGTTGCCGGCGGGCGCCATGGCCGGGGCGAGGCCGAGAAGCGCGGCCGTGAGGATGGCGGTCAGAACTCGCATGGGCACGCCTCCGGCGAACGGAGTGATCTCGATGGACTGTTATCGGTCAGTCGCTCCAAGGGACGTACGGTCCAGGCGGATTTGTGGCAAAGCGCGCAAAAAGGGCCCGGCCGATCCGGCTTGACGGACGGGGCCAGGGAGCCAATGTTCCGCCCATGCCCCACACCGAGGACAATCCTGGCGACGGCTCCGCGCCTGTGCCGCCTGCCGCGCACGCCGAGCGCGCGGCGCCGCGTCCGAAGACGGGCACGGAGGTGATCGCCTCCTATCTCAAGACGTTAACCACCGGCCCGGGCGTCTATCGCATGCTCGATGCGGCGGGGGAGGTGATCTATGTCGGCAAGGCGCGCAACCTCAAGGCGCGCGTGCAGAATTATACGCGGCTGGCCGGCCTCGCCAACCGCACGATCCGCATGATCCAGTCGACCGCCGCGATGGAGTTCGTGACGGTGCGCACCGAGGCAGAGGCGCTGCTGCTCGAAGCCAACCTCATCAAGCGCTTCCGGCCGCGCTTCAATGTGACGCTGCGCGACGACAAGTCGTTTCCCTACATTCTGATCCGGCGCGATCAGGCGGCGCCGCAGATCCTGAAGCATCGCGGCGCGCGCACCGTGAAGGGCGAATATTTCGGGCCGTTCGCGTCCGCCGGGGCGGTCAACCGCACGATCAACATGCTCGAACGCGCCTTCCTCCTGCGCTCGTGCTCGGACAGCGTTTACGAAAGCCGCACGCGGCCGTGCCTGCTGCACCAGATCAAGCGTTGCGCGGCGCCGTGCACGGGCGAGATCAGCCTCGAGGACTACGGCGCGCTGGTCGACGAGGCGGTGCGTTTCCTCAAGGGCGAGAGCCAGTCGGTGCGGGAGATGTACCAGCGGCTCATGGAGGATGCGGCCGAGCAGCTCGAGTTCGAGCGTGCGGCCCGCTACCGCAACCGGCTCTGGGCGCTCGCGCACGTCACGTCCGAGCAGGCAATCAATCCGGAGGGTGTCGAGGAAGCGGACGTGTTCGCGGCCTACCAGGAAGGCGGGCAGACGTGCGTGCAGGTGTTCTTCTTCCGCGTCGGCCAGAACTGGGGCAACCGGGCCTATTATCCGAAGGCCGACCGCTCGCTCGATGCGGCCGAGGTGCTCGATAGCTTCGTGGCGCAGTTCTACGACGACAAGCCGGTGGCGCGGCTGATCCTGCTGTCGCATGCGATCCCCAACCACGCACTCCTGCAGGAGGCGCTCTCGATCAAGGCCGACCGCAAGGTCGAGATCCGTACGCCGCAGAGGGGCGTGAAGTCGGGCCTCGTCGAGCACGCGCTGACGAACGCGCGCGAGGCGCTGGGGCGCAAGCTTGCGGAAAGCTCCTCGCAGCGGACGCTGCTGGATGCGCTCGGCGTGCGCCTCGCGTTGCCGCGGCCGCCGCGTCGCGTCGAGGTGTTCGACAACAGTCACATCATGGGCACAAACGCGGTGGGCGCGATGATCGTGGCTGGGCCGGACGGTTTCGCGAAGGGGCAATACCGCAAGTTCAACATCCGCTCTGAGACGCTGACGCCGGGTGACGATTACGCGATGATGCGTGAGGTGCTGGAACGGCGGTTCCGGCGTCTCGCCGAGGCGGAGGCTGCGGCTCCTGTGGCACTTGCGGTGCCCTCGGAGCCGGCGCTCGGCGTTGGTGGGGAGGCTGCGGCGGAGACGGAGGACGAGGCGGACGAGACGGTTGTCTCGGAGGCGCTTCCCGATCGGCCGGATCTCGTGCTCGTCGATGGCGGGGCGGGGCAGCTCGCGGTGGCGGGCGCGGTGATGGCGGAGCTCGGCCTTACGGGGATTCCGGTCGTCGGGATCGCGAAAGGGCCGGACCGGGATGCGGGCCGTGAGCACTTCCACGTGCCGGGGCGCGCGCCTTTCATGCTGGAGCCGCGCGATCCCGTACTCTATTTCGTGCAGCGGCTGCGGGACGAGGCGCATCGGTTCGCGATCGGAACGCACCGGGCGAAGCGGGCCAAGGCGCTGGGCGCCAATCCGCTCGATGAAATTCCGGGCATCGGGCCGACCCGCAAGCGCGCGCTTCTCAAGCATTTCGGCTCGGCCAAGGCCGTCTCGCGGGCGGGCGTGGACGATCTTGCGACCGTGGCCGGGATCTCGGGGGAGATGGCGCAGAAGATCTACGATTTCTTCCACGAGCGCCGCGGCTGACGCTCCGGCGCAGCGCGGGGCCGCCGCCAACGGACCTCGCGGGCAAGAAAAAAGCGAAGCAGGCGTGGATCACCCCTGCTCCGCTTCCATTGGCGTCCCTCTGCCAGATTACGCGGCAACGCGAGAGACGCTGACGACCGGCCGTCGACGCTGAACATGGGCCGGCTCGATGACAGTCCGACAACGGCATGCCTCGATGCGCTGGTTTTGGCCCCGCATCCCGGCAATGGGCTGTGGACAAGTCAAGATCCTGATTAATCCCTCGTGGCTCTGAGAGCAACCTGCCACGTTGCGTGAGCTTCGCCCCGGTACCCCATTGACTGGCGTGTGCGGGGGTGGTGATAGCTACGGGACCATGGACCCTTCGATCCCGCGTCGCACCAACGCCGTCAATCTTCCGAACGTGCTGACGTACGCGCGGATCGTCGCCGTGCCTGCGCTCGTCGCCTGTCTGATGCTGATCGAGGGCGAGGCCGGGCGCTGGGCCGCGTTCTGGCTGTTCGTCGTCGCGGCCATCACGGACTGGCTCGACGGCTATCTGGCCCGCCTTTGGGAGCAGCAGTCGACGCTGGGGCGCATGCTCGATCCGATCGCGGACAAGCTCATCGTCGGGGCGGCGCTGATCATGCTCGTCCATGACGGCACAATCGACGGCTGGTCGGTCTCGGCGGCGATCGTGATCCTGTGCCGCGAGATCCTGGTCTCGGGGCTGCGCGAGTTCCTGGCCGAGCTCAACGTCAAGGTCCATGTGACGGCGCTGGCCAAGTGGAAGACGGCCGCGCAGATGGTGGCGCTCGCCTGCCTGATCGCCGGCCCGGCCGGCGATCGGCTCGTGCCCGGCGTTTCGATGGCGGGAACCGCGCTTTTGTGGCTGGCGGCGGTGCTTACGCTTTGGACCGGCTATGACTATCTCAAGGCAGGTGTTCGCCATGCCATGGAAGGATGAGGCTATGATGCCGGCCATCAATGACAGCGTGGAACAAGGACAGCGGGCGGTGGGCGAGAACGCGGGCGCGACGCTGACCGTGCGCTATTTCGCCTGGGTGCGCGAGAAGATCGGGCATGCCGAGGAGCGGGTTTCGCTGCCGCGGGACCTGGAAACGATCGGCGATCTCATGGCTTGGCTCAAGAGCCGAGGGCCCGAGTACGAGGCGGCGTTCGCCGTGCCGGGCGTCGTGCGCGCCGCGGTCGATCAAGTCCACGTCAAGCCGACGCATCGGCTCGACGGCGCGAAGGAGGTCGCCTTCTTCCCGCCGGTCACGGGCGGGTAGGCGGTCGTGGCCGTACGGGTCCAGCGCGCGCCATTCGATGCCGCCCACGAGGTCGCGGCGATGGCGGCCGGGCGTACGGATGTCGGCGGCATCGTCACCTTCACGGGGCTCGTGCGCGGGGAGGCGGACGGCCGGGCTCTCGCGAGCCTCACGCTCGAGCATTATCCCGGCATGACCGAATGCGAGCTTGCCCGGATCGAGGCGGAGGCGCAGGCCCGGTTCGCGCTCACGGACTCCCTCATCGTGCACCGCTACGGGCGGCTCGAGCCGGGCGATCCGATCGTTCTCGTCGTCACGGCATCGTCGCATCGGGCGGCGGCCTTTGCGGCTGCGGAATTCCTGATGGACTACCTGAAGTCGCGGGCGCCGTTCTGGAAAAAGGAATCGTTCCACGACGGGTCGGAACGGTGGGTCGATGCCCGCGAGACGGACGGGGCGGCGATGGCTCGATGGGGCGCGGCGGATACGGATCGCTAACCGTATATGTAATGCAAGCCTTAACGCATAATGCGCTGATATTGCTTCTATTATTTCAATTATCGCGCCGTCCAGAGCGGCGCATTAGCGGTTCCTTAACCTTTCCTGTTCCATAACAAAGCCAGATGATGTCCCGCAAAAGGCCATCATCTGTGGATATCTCTTTGACTGTCCCGCCAATGGACCGTGTTGCGTAGACGGGGGTCACACAACGATGACGATCTGCACTTTGCGGCGCTTGGCGCTGCAACCTGTCCTTGTGCGCCTGGCGCCCATTCTTGCTCTGCTTACCGTGGGCGCGGCGGGGGGAGCGATTGGTGCTGACAAGGCGCAAGGCACGTCCGGCTCCGCCAAGGGAGCGATCTCCAAGGCCGCCGCAAAGGCCAAGCCGCCCAAGACGGATCCGACACCTTCCGCGACACTCGGCGGCGACGTCACGCACACCCGTTTCCTGATCGGTCTGCCGAAGCAGGTCGAGTTCCAGGTCTTCTCGCTCTCCAATCCCAACCGCGTCATCGTCGATATCGCCGAGACCGCGCTGCGGCTTCCGCCTCAGCCCGAGGAGAACATTGCCGTCGGTCTCGTCCGGTCGTTCTATGCAGGCCGCTCGGCGCCCGGAAAATCGCGCGTCGTCATCGAGGTGACGCGGCCCGTCGTGGTCGACAGCGCCACGATCCAGGCGGCGGCGGGCGAGGGCGGCCATCGCCTCGCGCTCGACATCGTGCCCGTGCGCACCGGCAAGGCGGGCAAGAAGCAAGTCAAGCTCGCGGCGGCGCCGTACTCGCTCGGCGCGGGCGATGTCGTCCAGCCCCCGCTGCCGAGGCCGGCGCTGCGCCCGGACGAAGCGGCGGCGCGCTCTTTCAAGCCCATCATCGTCATCGACCCCGGGCATGGCGGCCACGATTCCGGGGCCATGAAGAACGGCACCGTCGAGAAGGACGTCGTGCTCGCCTTCAGCCTCAAGCTGCGCGAGAAGCTCGAGAAGACGGGCCGCTACAAGGTGCTGATGACGCGCGACAAGGACGTGTTCGTCGAGCTTTCGAAGCGGGTGGACTTTGCCGAGGCGCACAACGCGAACCTCTTCATCGCCGTGCACGCTGACTATGCGGGTGGCAACTCCAAGGCCCGCGGCGCGACCATCTATTCGTTGCGCGAGTCCGTGGCCAACGCGCTGCAGCGCTCGGCCAAGGGCGAGGTCAAGAGCGCGGTGCTGACCAAGGACGAGGTCCAGACCATGAAGAGCGCGAGCGCGGATGCCGATCTCTCCGCGGTGCGCAACATTCTGGCCGACCTCGCCGGGCGCGAGGTGGATGTCACCCAGGAGCGCACCAACGTGTTCACGCGCTCGGTCATCGAATACATGGGGGCGAGCACCGAAATGCGCGCCAAGCCCGATCAGCAGGCCGCGTTCCGCGTGCTCAAGACGGCGAAGTTCCCGTCCGTTCTGATCGAGCTCGCCTATGTCACCAACAAGCAGGATGCGGCGCTGCTGCGCTCGGATGCGTGGCGGGACAAGGTGACGGATTCGATCATGACGGCGGTCGAGAACTATTTCGGAGCGCAGATCGCGCGGCTGCCGATGTAAAGGCGCGTCTTCTGCCGCGCGCTTCGTATGCCGAGGGCAGTGCGTCACGTGCAGGATTTCGGAAAACAGAAAGGCCGGCCCTTGCGGGGCCGGCCCTTTTTTATCGTGGCCGGCTCCCGGGTCGCACGCCCTGCCGGCTTGGCTCAGTCAATTTCGACTTGGAGGATAGTGCGGAGGTTTTATGCGCCAGAGGAGGACGAATTTCCAATCGAGCTCCTGCGGAAACTCATCGGTATGAGCAGCGCTCCTTGGTCGATATGCGTCGAGGGACCATTGACGAAGGTGCTTCAGCATCATGCACTCCATCTTCGAGTTGGTGCCGTTGGCGCGCTCCGTGGAATGGACCCGGTCAGCCGCGACACACCTTTCCCCTCGCCTGGGATGGCGAAGCGAAACGACGACGGTGCTGATGGGCTCGGAGTGCGGACACGGCGGTCCTGGACGGACTTTTGGAATGGTGCATTGCGCGCCGGAGAACGCTCCCTCTGGCAGCTCCGTCCTGGACTGCCACGCGTTCGGCCGGATGAGCGACCAGCGGATCGGTCGAAATGGCTCAGAGATCTCAAGGACGCGGGTCCCAAGGCTCTGACGCATGCACCCTTTTCGAAGGCCCGGGCGGCCTAAGCCACGGACATTCGGCGAGGCAAGATCGTTCCCCCACGCCAATGACGGTAGTCGATTCGTGTGACGGCGCGACAATGGGCCGGCAATATTCTCCGGGCCGTGGCCGGCGTGACTCAGTCGGCCTCGGGGGCCTTGGCGGGTGGCTCGGTCTCGGGAGCGGGGTTGCTTCCGTTGCTGCTCTCGCCGGTGCAGTCGGTGAAGAACGAGCTGAGGCATGACCAGGTCTTGGACGCGGCGCTGCCAATGGCGCTGCCGGCGTTGCCGATCTGCTCGCCGGCCTTTTTCGCCGTTCCGCCGATGGCCTCTCCGGCCTTCTTGATCCCCTCCTTGGAGGATTTCACGGTTTCCGTGGCAAGCTCCTCCACAGTCCGCGGCACCGGAGCGGGGCCGGGGGGTGCGGCTGGTGTTGCGGTCTCTTTCGGCGCCGCGTGCGGCTCGTGGGGCCCATGCGAAGCGTCATGCTGGGGCGGCGTGTCAGGGGCGTGCTCCGGTGGCGGCTCGGCCATCTTGCCGCCGGCCGGCGCGTCCACCTCCGCGGTGAGGCCGGGGCAGGGGAAGGGCGCGCCGCGCGAGACGGCGCATCGCTCATGATGTCCACGCGCCGCCATCTCGGAGATGCAGAAGAGCGATGACGACGGGGCGTTGCCGGGGCCTTCCGGCGTGCCGGCGATGACGCAGCGATACATTGCCGGCGGGCCTTCGCAGGTGACGCAATATTCGAGCGCGGCGGCAGGCGTGGACACGGCCAGGCCGATAGCTACGCTCGCGAAGCGCTCGCGTCTCGACATCATGTCCTCCGCATTCCATCTCGCCGGGGCGGTTCCGTGCGGTCCATGGATCCCGCAGGCGCGCGTCCCGTGCTCCCTACGCTGCCTATCATAACAGGTTCGCCCGGCCAAATCGCGGCGGGGGTGGAGCATGGCGCGCAGGCCCTTGGCGGTGTCGGTCGCGGTCGGTTCGACCCGGCGCTGGGCGCTTCTGCGCGCCTCGGTCCGCCGTGTGTGATCCCGCGGCATGAGAGGTCTTCCGCGCGGTCTTGTGTGTGCAATTTTGCAA